>JAWXTY010000054.1:0-2511 GCA_044433115.1 Opitutales bacterium | reverse complement strand
TTAGCACCTTCTGGTCTTTCAGGTCTTTCGCCTTTAGCACCTTCTGGTCTTTCAGGTCTTTCACCCTTAGCACCTTCTGGACGTGCAGGCTTTTCGCCATTCATACCAGCTGGAGGAGGGCCTTTTTTGTCGCCATTTTGAGGTGCAGCTTCTTGAGCGAATGCAAAAGATGCTATCATTGCTATTAACATTGCAAGTGAGAATTTTTTCATTTTATTTTCCTGTTATTTTTTTATGTGTGGTACTTCTAAAAAAAATCTAACATTTGTTTTTAAGGAGACCTATACCTAAAACTCATTAAGTTTCAATAGCTAAAAACGTCTATAAAATAAAAAAGTTTCGAAAAAAATCTTTATATATACTTTTTTATGAACTTATTTTGAACTTTAAAAAAAGGGGTGATTTTAAAAATTGGCAATTAGCTATTTTTAAGACTATTTTTAGCGTAATTTTCTTGCGTTCAACGCAGATAGCAGGCTATCTAAGGAGATAAGCTGGAAAATTCAAGCAAAAATAGGCTAAAAAGAGCAATTGTAACCTGTTCTGAGTGCAAAAATGAATTTTTTGCTTAGTAATTAAAACCAATTTTAAAAAGCACCCTTAATTCTTGTTGCTCTGTAAAGATAGTTTTTTGATTTTTGCCAATCTTACTTTATCTATAACTAAGGCAACATTGTCGAACTTAGTCTCTTTATCACTCAATAAAACTATAGACTCTTTGCTCTTTGCTATCTCTGCAAGCTTCGCATCTAAATCATCAAGACTCAACTCCTCGTCATCTAAAAAAATCTTGCCACTTTCATCTATCAATATGACATTCGCCTGCTCTTTTGTATCTAAAACTTCTGCACTTTGCATAGTCGGAGGCGTAATATCTATAGAGTGAACTTCCTTAAATTGCATAGTCAACAAAAAGAAAAATATAAGAACAGTAAGCACATCAACTAAAGGCACTATATTTACTGTAGCCTTATTTTTTCTCTTGAAATTGCTTATATCCATTTTATTTAGAAGTCTTTATGTCAATTAGCCTCTCAACACATAAATTGATTTTTGCGGCAAGAGTTTCTATTCTTCTATATATATAAGAGTCTGCAGCCAAGGCAGGAATTGCAATAGCTAAACCCAATACAGTAGTAGAAAGAGCCAAGCCAACCCCCTTTGCAATCAAGTCAGGTTCAGGCAATCCATCGCCCGAAAACACCTTAACTAAACCAGCTACAGTTCCCAACAAGCCCAACAATGGAGCTACAGAAACGACTATGTCTAACAAAAACATAGCACGCTCTAACTTAATCATCTCTTGGGCTGCAAATGCCTTTAAAGCCTCAGGGTTTGAATTTGTATTCTTCTCTAAATACAAAATTCTACCAGCTACAGAATTTAAACTAGCCAAATCCTCTAGCCCCTTCCCCTCGAGTAGTGCCTGCTCTATCTCCTTAGGCACAATCTTAGACTGCCTAAGGCTAATTATCCTCTCTATTATTACATACACTGCCACCAGCGAACATAACGCAAGAGGATAAATAAATACGCCAACACCCTCGAGTATAAAGTCCATATATCCTTACTTAGTATATATTAAAGAAGAATACGTAGCGTCAGTATCGCTCTCTAAAAGCTCAGCAATAGGGTCCCATGTACCAGAAATCAACGCACTTCTAGCATTTTCTGGCATAGTACACTCAACAGAAACATCGCCAGAACTCACTGTCATAGCAACTAAATCTATCTTAACATTATTACTCTTTGACGCCTCTGAAATCTTAGCAATATCAGCCTTTGCAACACATACACAAGGAATACCCAATGTAGTAGAATTGCCAAAGAATATCTCAGCAAAACTCTCAGCGATTATAGCCCTTATACCATAGTGCCACAAAGCCTGTGGAGCGTGTTCTCTTGAAGAACCACAACCAAAATTCTCACCACTTAAGATAATCTTAGCATCTTTATACTCTGGTTTATTTAAAATGAAATCCTTGTCAGAACCATCTTCGTTCTTTCTTTCATCATAAAAGGCATACTTGCCTAAGCCCTCAAAGGTTACACAAACCATAAAACGAGCTGGAATTATTCTATCTGTATCAATATCGTTACCCACAATATGCACAGCCTTTGCTTCAAAATTTTCTATCTTTTCTAATGACATATATAAAACTCTAAATATTCATTTCCTAAATGCAATATTTTTTTTATTTTTTCTTAGGGCTTGCTCAGCCCTAAAACCTTGAGGCAGGTGGCTTGCTCAGCCCCCTGCACCCCCGAGCAAGTGAGGCACTTGATACCATTGTTGTGTTGCTCGCTGTTGTATACGTAGGTCTTTGCTTCTTTGTTTATTCTTTTTTGTTGGCGTTTGTTTGTCGCTGTTGCAGTGTGGGCTTTGCTATGAGAAGCAAAGCAGTGTTGATTTCTTAAGCACAATTTATATATAAATTGTGCTTAAGAAATCAACTGTGGCACATATTAAAAAATTTATCATCTGTGATTAAAGTTGCTCTAATTGACTTT
>JAWXTY010000053.1:0-2830 GCA_044433115.1 Opitutales bacterium | reverse complement strand
GCTTATCACCAAAAGACCGTTCGCCTCTAGGCTTATCGCCAAAGTCTCTACGTGGTCTGTCGCCAAAACCACCTCTAGGCTTGTCGCCAAAATCACGCCTTGGTCTATCACCAAATGAGCGTTCACCTCTAGGTCTATCACCGAAATCTCTACGTGGTCTATCACCAAAGTCGCCTCTAGGTCTGCGTTGTCTACCATCAAATACAAAAGGTTTGCCTTCTCTTGAAAGAGCTTGACTGAAAGAAACAGGTTCTGCTCCTTCTTCTAATACCTTCTCATTTAAGTCATCTATAGCCTTTTGAGCCAACTCATCGTCTGCTAATTCTACGAATACTGAACCTCTAAAGTCGCCAGTAAATCTGTCTTTTTGCATTTTAATACGCACAATCTCGCCATATTCTGCGAGCATTGCTCTCAATTCTTCCTCAGTCATTGCTAGAGGTAATTTGTTTATGAAAACTTCCATATACCTTATTTAATCCTTATTTCTTATCTTATTTCTTTTAAACAATTCTAAAAATTATTTTTTTAAAACTGCCCTTATTTTTATCTTTTCGTTGTCGCTTTCTAAATCATCACGACCTAATAAAATTTGAGCGTATTCATTTTCTTCTAAGCCCAAACTTTTTGTCTCATTTTCAAAGTCAGTGTAAGTGTCAAAACAGACAGCTCGAAAATGTAACTTTGAAAATGGCATCGGTATAATAAAATCGTCCCACGATCTAAACTTTATAAATCGCTCGGGATACGCCCTCATAAACACCACCATCGAATTTGTTTTTTTTGCCACACTTAGAGTAGCTCCCTTAAACTCATATTTAGGACCTCTCGGACCATCTGGAGTTACAGTTACACACTTGCCTTCCTTTAGTAATTGCAATATCTTTATTATAGCTAAAGCACCACGCCTACTACTAGAACCTCTAATTGTATCTATCTTAAAGTATTTGAATATGCCACTTAGATAAGCACCATCTTTACTGGCACTAACTAAACCACACATTGGGATATTCCTTCTAAATTTTGACTTTAACCTCGCTGTAATTAACAATCGATTATGCCAAATCATAAAAGAACTAGCCCCACCTTTAGATACAGCTTTCTTCGTCTCTTCATCATATCTAATACGCAAAGTATAGAGCAAAATGTTGACAAAAGTTGCAATCAAATAAACCCCAATGCTCTGGAATTTAGTCAATTTAAACTCTTCATTTCTCTCTTTACTCGACATACTCAATATAATAAACTCAACTATCAAATTTAATTCTAAGCTTTTGTCAAGATATATTGACATTATTTAGATAATAATCTAATTATGTATCTATATGAAAAAATCTGTATTTATAGCCTTATTAGTATCTTTTGGCACATCTCTTTTTGCTAAAGAAGAATTACGTCTTGATGCCTCTAGCGAAAAATCCTTGCTTAGCTCCTTTTCTGCTATGTCTATGAAGTTGCCTCCTGCTACTCGCCAAGACCTCTCTAATGCCTCTGCTATGATTATGTATTACGCTTCTGCTATGCAATTTCCCAAGGAAAAGCTTCAAGAAATATACGATAGAAAAACTGCCCAACAACTCATAGACATCGCCCAAAGCTACTGCCCTGCTACTCGAGATACAACTTATAAGCTCAAAGCTAAAGATAAAACAGAATTTAGCGACTCTTTTATTGTTATGCTAATGAATTTGCCTATAGAAGATCAAAGGCAGTTTTCTCAAATTATTGCAGAAGTTATGATGTTGGCAAAACTTAATAAGGTAGATGAAGAAAAGTTCCTCAAAGAACTAGATGGTATGACTGGAAAGGAAATTATTGCAAGATTTGCTGCTGTTAAAAAATCTGCAGAAGCCTCTAAAGCCCCTACAGAAAGTACAAAAAAGTAGTTTTATTTCCATTGAAATACAAAAATGTTGCAAAAATACGCTTTTCTTGAAAATAATACTTGACCTACACCCAAAAATATAAACTATGTTTACTGTTTATTATACAGGGGACTTCCAAAAATTAGCAATTAGCTATTTTTAAGATTATTTTTAGCGTAATTTTTTTGTTTTTTAAGGATAGCAACAGCGTTGCATGACGTAAAAACAAGAAAATTCAAGCAAAAATAGGCTAAAAAGAGCAATTGTAGCTTATCTTAGTGCAAAAATAAAATTTTTGCTTTCTATTAAAACCCAATTTTTAGAAATCACCTACATACTTCAGAAAATAAAAATGGGAAATTCCGAATTAAAAGAAATATCTAAGATAATGACTGTAGTCAACAAGATGGGCATACACGCTCGTCCTGCTGCTATGATTGTTCGCATATCGAACAATTACCCAGCTGTTGAGGTATGGATAGAAAAAGATGGTGAAAGAATTAATGGCAAAAGCATAATGAGCCTTATGATGCTCGCAGCTGGCAAGGGTTCACAAATTAATTTCATAGCAAGTGGCGACCAAGCTGAAGATATGCTAAGTGAAATAGAAAACCTATTCCAAAACGCCTTCGACGAATAATTACAAATTTATCAAATTAGCACCCACCTAAATTTTATCGCAAAATTATTGCAAAAAAGAGAAGTCATAAAAAAATGCTTCTCTTTTTTGTGCCTAGTTATAAAAAATTTATTTATTAGAGTGCGTAGATTAGCACTTAGCAAAGCCCGAAACAAGACATAAACACACTTTCGATTTTTTGTTTGGGCGTAAGATTGCCCCTTAGACGAGGCTTTGGAAATTTTTTGGGATCGCAGCGTATATTAATACGTGAGAGTCTCAAAAAAATCTCAAAGCGGAGCATAAAAACACTTTCGATTTGCACGCAAAAAATCTCACATCGCTA
>JAWXTY010000052.1:0-3311 GCA_044433115.1 Opitutales bacterium | reverse complement strand
GCTTCGACCCTCATCAAAAGCCCAAAGCCTTGCCTAAAACGCAATCTCACGCCCCAAATACAAAAAAGTCTCACTCTAGCGATGTGAGATTTTTTTGTGGGCAAACCGAAAGCTTTGGGGTATTTTGTTTCGGGATTTTTGTCTTGATTTATAGCTCTCGACTATTTCAAAGAATTGTAGACATCTTCTATAAATTCTACAACTGGAGTTGGGTCTTTGAGTCCGTGAGGGTGGTGTCCTTTGCCTGACTCTAGGATTAGCTTGGAATTTGTGCCTCCCTTTGCCTTAAATCTCTCTAAGAGAATTTCTATATTTTCATTATGAGGCACTGTTTTATCTGAGTCGCCTGCTACTGAAATTATAGCTATTTGAGCCTTTGCAAGTGGCTCTGTCATATTTATGGGGTTGCCTGCCGAAATTGACATATCTACATCTTCAGGCACGTTCCACATTCTACACAAATCTTTCCACATCTTTGCTTCTTTCCTTGATGGCCAAGAAGCAAAGTCGCAAACAGCCCCATCTAAGTAAAGGCAAGCCACAGTCTCAGGATACGTATTTGCATAGCATATAGAAAAAGCTCCACCTCGACTTAAGCCCTCTAAAGTGATTTTTGGATTGAGCTTATACTTTTTAATAATTTCATTTATTAGCTCATTTGCAGTTTTTACAGCCACTGGATTTCCATAATCTCCAGCAAAGCTACCACTTACTACATAAAATCCCTTTTTCAACAATGCTATTTCTGCATTGGGAAATATTCCACAAAAGGCAGGCACAAAGACCCACGCCTTATCATCTCTTGGCGTTTTAGGAAAGGCAACATAACCACTTCTAGCCCCATAAGTAAAATCAGCCTTATCAAAGCCTCCCTTCCATTTAGAATTTTCCTTAAACACAAGTTCAGGTGTTGTAGCAAAACTTGCATTTACCCACAACAATACAAAGAATACATATATACATTTTAATAATTTCATTTTTGAATAATAGCAAAAACACCAAAAAGAAACAAGTATATTGTAATTTCTAAAAATTATTTTTAGCGTTAATTTTCTTGTTTTTCAAAAGCAATAATGTAATTATGGAAATATGGAAAAAAAGGGCGTAGAATTTATCAACACAACATTAAATGCAGAGACAACTGACTTAGACTCCAATTTGCGTCCGCCATCTTTTGATACATTTAAGGGGCAACCCAAGACTCTTGAGAGGCTCAAAATTATGGTAAATGCTGCAAAGAATAGAGGCGATGTCCTCAGCCACATTCTCCTACACGGCCCTCCTGGGCTAGGTAAAACTACCCTTGCTTTAATACTTGCAAACGAAATGCAAAAGCAGGTTAAGATTACTAGTGGACCTGTTATAGAAAAGGCATCAGACCTTGCTGGTTTGCTAACAAATTTAGAAGAAGGCGATATTTTATTCATAGATGAAATACACAGAATTTCTCGTACTGTAGAAGAGTATCTATATTCAGCAATGGAGGACTTTCGCATAGATATTATGATAGACCAAGGTCCTAATGCAAGAAGTGTACGCTTGAATATACCAAAATTTACATTAGTTGCAGCTACAACTCGTACAGGGCTTTTAACAGCTCCTCTAAGAAGTAGATTTACGCTACAAAGCAGGCTAGAATATTATAGTAGGAAAGACCTTGAAAATATTATAACTCGAACTTGCGAGCTTCTGCACGTGCGTGTAGACAAAGGTGGGGCAAGCGAAATTGCAAAACGCTCGAGAGGAACTCCCCGTATAGCTAACAATCTCGTTCGCTTTGTGAGAGACTATGCCCAAGAGCATAATAATTCGCTCATAGACAAGAAATCTGCAAGCCTTGCATTGGAGTTGCTAGAAATAGACGAAAATGGCTTAGACGAGATGGACTTTAAAATCCTCAAAGTGATGGGCGAAAATTATAGAGGAGGTCCTGTTGGATTGACTACAGTTGCAGTTGCAGTTGGCGAAGAGACTGAAACTGTAGAAGAAGTTCACGAACCATTTTTAATCCAAGAGGGCTTTATAAAGCGTACGCCTCAAGGACGTGTAATTACAGATAAGGCTTGGCGTTTGATAGGCATAGAAAATCCAGACCCTCAAAACTCATTATTCTAAAATGCAAGAAAATATCTTAGATTATATCATAGTAGGCTGTGGGGTAGCAGGCACAAATTTAGCTATACACCTAATGCAAAGCGACAAGAAACTTGTCATTATAGACGACGAGCAAAGCACTTGTTCTAGCATAGTTGCAGCAGGCGTATTAAACCCAATTACAGGCAAGCGTTTAGTCAAGAGTTGGCAAAGCGAGAATGCACTGCCTTATGCTAAGGAATTTTATTTAGAGCTAGAAAAGACTTTAGATGCAGAATTTTTCCACGAAAACAAGATACTACAAGTCTGCAAATCTAAGGAAGAAGAGGAACTTTGGCTATTTAGAAAACAAGACCCAGACTACGCTTTTTTCCTAAAAGGCAAGCTAGAAGCGAATAGCCTTGAGTGTATAAAAGATAGCTTTGGCTCTTTTTATATAGAGGGGGTAGCTCGCATTGAGACTGAAATTTTCTGTGCAAAAGCTAAGGAATATTTCAAGGGGAAAGGTGTGTATGAGACAGATAATTTTGATTATGAAAAACTTTGCACCGAAGGCGACATTGTTGAATATAAGGGGATAAAGGCAAAAAATATAATCTTTTGTGAAGGATATAAGGCTATAGAAAATCCATATTTTAATTGGTTGCCTTTTGCTCCTGCAAAGGGAGAGATACTCTGCTTTAAGTCAGATGCGAAGTTGCCAAAAGAGATTATACACAAAGAGAAGTGGCTAATGCGTATAGACGATAATAGTTTTAGATGTGGCTCGACTTGGGATAGAGAAAATTTCAATCAAGAAGTTAGAGACGAAGCTGTAGAAGAGCTTGAAAAGGCATTAAAGAATATACTGCAAAATACTACATATCTCGAACTTTGCGGAAAATCTGCAGGAGTAAGACCTTGCACAAAAACGACACGCCCATTTTTAGGAACGCACCCCAAAGACGCTAAGTTGCACATATTCAACGGCTTTGGCTCAAAGGGCTACGCATTAAGCCCCTACTTTGCAAGCGAATTTACAAAATACCTAAACGACAACTACCAATTCGAGCCTCAAGCAAATATAGCTCGCCACTTAAAGAAGTTCTTTAAGGACTAAGTCCCCTGCCAGCCAAAATTTGCGAAACGAAGCATAACCCCACTTTTCTTTTGGGCGTGAGATTGCGTTTTAGACGAGGCTTAGTGTATTTTTTTTTGGGGCGTGAGATTAGGTTTTA
>JAWXTY010000051.1:0-4161 GCA_044433115.1 Opitutales bacterium | reverse complement strand
CCTCAACTCAAACTAAACCCTCAACTCAAACTAAACCCTCAACTCAAACTAAACAAAGCAAAACAAACTAAACAAAGCAAAACAACTCAAACTAAACTAAGCAAAACAACTCACCCCAAACGCAAATACACGCAAAAACAAGCTTAAATCGCAAAAAAACAAAGCAAAAAAGAAGATAAACAAATCCCACGACGTCAAATTCTGGATACTTTTAGAAAAAAAGGAACATAAATATCCCCAAAATCCAAACAACTCAAAGAAGATCCAACAAACATAATATACTAACAATAAAACACTTAAGTTCAAAAATAAAAAGCAATAGAATAATAAATAAAAAAATATCAAAAAAAGCCTTGACCTAAACAGGCAAATGTGCAATAGTTATAATCTTTAGTAAGGCTGCTCAGGTGGTGGAATGGTAGACACTGGGGACTTAAAATCCCCTGCTCCGAAAGAGCGTGCGGGTTCAACTCCCGCCCTGAGCACTTTTATAAAACCCTATAAATCAATGATTTATAGGGTTTTTTAGTGCCTGCATTACTCAAAAAAGTATTTTCCCAAAATTCGCCGTAGCCGATTTGTAGCCGATTTTTCACACACCTAAAATAAAAACCAAAAAAAACAAAAAACTAAAAACTGCTACTTTAAGAGCTTATTTTCATCCCTTTTTTAGGGTTTTCATATACCAATCTTTCAAGTACCAACAATACCCTATTACGCCCAACTATCTTCTTCTATTCATTGAGATACAAAACTAAGAACTACATCTTTAAAACAAGGGGATATACAGGATACATAACACAGGCTTATTTATTGCCTTATTGACGCCCGACATAATAGAACCACCAGCAAGTACACGATGCTTTTTAAACAAAAAACCTTGCTTATAAGCAGTCAACAACAAAAAGAATGCTTGACATTTAGGAGAAAATATTGTCTCTTATAAATTAAGAAAAAAGCATATCTTTTTCTTAAAAATCACTAAGGAAATAAATTTCGTATGTCATTTAAATCAAGCATATTATCATCTATATATGGACACGGCAGGGGTTGGGCGTTCTCTGCTAAGGATTTTTATGCAAATAACACAAGAAATAATGCAGATGTCGCACTCTTTAATTTGGAAAAAGAGGGCAAGATTAGAAAGCTTATGCGTGGAATTTACGACTACCCTATGTATAGCAATATATTAAAGAAAGAAATTGCACCAGATTTAATAAAAACGGCAAATGCTATAGCTCGTAAATTTTCTTGGACTATTATGCCTAGTGGAAATTTAGCTCTAAACTTATTGGGCTTATCTACTCAAATAGAGGGCAAATATACATTTATCTCAAACGGGAAATCTAAAAAATACGAGATAGATGGCAATGTAATTGAATTTAAAGCATCGCCCTTAAAAGATTTTGCGTTTAAGCACAAAGAAACAGCCTTAATCGTTCAAGCCATAAAAGCAACAAGCAAAGCACAAATATCTGAGGATTTCCTAAAGAGCTTAGCTAGTAAATTTAACTTAGAACAATGGCATAAATTCAAACGAGATGCAAAAAACTCCACTGCTTGGATATTTGACACAATCTCTAAAACAACATCACTTAAGGAAGAAGAAAATGGATAGAATCGTAAAGGCTAGTGTTAGCGAAAGAAAAGCATTGTTTATAGATACTGCTTCTAAAATGAAGATAGTGCCTGCCTTTGTGGAAAAGATTTTTGGGTAAGCTATGTCTTGAAAAAACTTTTTACAGACGACTACCTACCTAAGATATTTTGCTTTAAGGGAGGAACTTCGCTATCTAAAGTTTACAAGCTTATAGAGCGTTTTTCTGAAGATATTGATTTAATTTTAGATTGGCGTACAGTGACAGATGAAGATGTCTATAAGCCTTCTAAAAATAAACAATCTAAATTCAATGAAAGCTTATTGGGGCAAACAGAAGTATTTGTAAAAAACGAAATTTCACCTAAACTCGCAAAGCTTTTAGAGGGTATATGCGATATTTCTATAGATGAAGATGAAAGAACTTCTCTGAATATAAAGTTTCCAACAAGCATAGATGATAAATACATTCGCCCTTATATCAAATTAGAGATAGGACCTTTAGCTGCGTGGAATCCAAATGATATATTTGAATTAAATTCTTATCTAGCAGAAATAAATCCTAGCTTAAATATAAAATCTTTAAAGCTACCAGTAATTAAGGCAGAAAGAACATTTTGGGAGAAAGCGACTATTTTGCATAGGGAACATTTTCGTCCAGAAGCTACAAAAACTCCTATAAGATATTCAAGGCACTATTATGATTTATATAAACTAAGCCAATCTAAGATAAAAGACAATGCTTTGAATGATTTAGAATTGTTAAAAGAAGTGGTAGATTTTAAATCAACATTCTACTCTTGTAATTGGGCAAAATACGAACTCGCAAAGCCAAGCACTTTTGCATTACTGCCTAATCCAAGAAATATAGAGATACTGCAAAAGGATTACGAGCAAATGAAGTCTATGATTTATGGGGAATATCCAAGTTGGTCTGAAATTATAAATGAACTAAGCCAACTTGAAAAAGAAATAAATGCATTGCCTGCAAAAAAAAGAGCGTCTCAATAAGGACGCTCTTTGGGGGTTTGGCTGAACTAGTTTTCTCGGCTTAGCTTTGCCATTGCACCCAATAGATAATAATACTTTTTTCATATTTTTATATATTTAATGTTTACGATAACTCTCAAAATAAGAGCTATTCAAAACATTGTTTATATGCCTTAAAATTTTCCCTTTGAGGATTCTGAAACTTAGTTGACTGCGGAAAAGAAAGAATATCCACACACACCAGCAAAAGGAAATATCTAAACAGAAGAAATTACATCTATCCACCCCTGACAACACACCTCAAAAGAAAAACATAAACAGTTGAAGTTCTCATTCATATTTGCATTTAAAAAAAATCCTTGACTTTAAATAAGTTTTCTTAATCCTATAAAGCATAGTCGAAGAATATAAGACGGAATGGGGTAGCCCTGACGCTTTTTTAGCCTGCATTTCTTCGGCTTATAAATTCAAGCTTGATTTAGGTGGCGTTTCGGACGTAGACGATGGGGACTTTGTATCCATAATCGGCTTAGATGAGTTTGTAGAGTTGTTTCTTTGAGGACTGGAAATATTTCCGTTGCCAGCAACTTCGTCTAGAAGAAGAGCCGATTGCAGAAGGACGGTCTGCACTTAGAGACAACTCACCCTATAAGTTGAAGACGTTTCGGACGTTGAGAGGAGGGCTTGTGCATTTGCTCGTCAACTACATTTTTTATTGACTTTATCAAAAAAAACTTAGAAATTTAATATCTAAGTCCCTCCTTTGTTCCTGGGTTATATCCAGTGTTACTATGGAAGGCATTTTGTATATATTCTATTGTTTTTCATAATTTTAATTGTATAAGATTAAAAACAAGTAGCACTGTTCTTATCTTACTAAAAATTACTATGTTAATACTTGAAAATAGTTCTAAAATTAATTAGATTAAAAAGCATAAACAAAGACAACACTATGATTATAAGAGAAATTACAGACGAAGAATTTAGGAAATCAGTTGAAGGTGGCGATGGGCATACTTTTCATTGCCCTATATGCGACGAATGGTATTATTGGGACTCAGAAAGCGAACTTTTTAATCCTTGCGACCATGCTTTGTTTTTCTTTCAACGTGCTCAAGGCTGTTTTGACTGCGATATAAACGCAATATATGGATTTAAAAAAGTTGACTTATCAAAACCTTGCGAAGGCTGCTGGGACTTTAACAACCTTGGTAAAGCAAAAGAAGATATATTAGAAAAAGCAAAAGAAGTCGAAAGCCTTATGAATGAGAAAGATTTCCCTGATATGTTGACATATTTTATTCGATATTTTGAACTAATGGGAGATTTAGGTGTTGACGAAATTATCTACAAATATACCGAAACTCCATTTTTTCACAAGGGTTGGCATTTTTACGCTGTAGGCATTAAAAAATAACCCAAGAATGCCGTTTAGAGTTCACTAAAATCCTGAATACAAAAATCGCTCTGATTTTAAGCAAGAAACCAAGTTTTACTTGTTACGTGAGAGTATATCTGGGAAGTTTTCTTTATATTTATTAAAGTATTTTTCTAAAGAAGGTTGAGCTTTTAGC
>JAWXTY010000050.1:0-4170 GCA_044433115.1 Opitutales bacterium | reverse complement strand
AAAATATAAAAGAAGAAACAAATTATCAAAGGAAATGCCGCCTCTGTAGCACGCTTACCCATTATAGGGGCTATGACATCTTTAACTGCCCCCATCATAGTCTCGATAACAACTTGCCCCTTAGAAGGAACAACGCTTGCCTTTCTGCCAATCATCAGCCTTAGTAAAATTACAATAACTACAGCAAAAACTAGAGTAGTGAGCATCGAGTTTGTTATCTCAACACCTAAGAAACCGACTTTTTCGCCCTTTAAGCTTTCTGAAGCAGATAGTATTAAAGGTGAAAATGTGCCAGCTAAAATTAAACCTATGTTTTTTAGCTTCATTTTACATCATTCAAAGTTAATTCAAATAATCGCACTCAATGTGCTAAAAGTCAATTTAAAAAAGCTTTTTAGGTGTTTTTTATTTTTTCTTTGCCTTTTCTTGTTCTTCTTTTTTTCTACCTTCTTCTTGAGCCTTTTTTTCAGCTACCTTCTTTGCAGAACCTGTTACTCTTGGTTCAGGATAAGGATATTTTATCACAGCACTCGGCGATAAACTAAAGCTATTCAAGTACATCATAGCCCCAATTAGAGGAATTTTCTTTTTGATTATAGAGTTTGCTCCTTCTGCATAACTCTTTAAAAATGCCCCCTTAGTAAGTGTAGCACTCGGTTCTGCTTCCTTGATATAGTCGTCTTTTATATTGTCTAAAAATAGCGTCATTCTCTCGTCGCCACTTATAGTGTGTATAGCTAATGCACTTGCTATTCTATTTGCAACTTCGCTATCTACTTGCAAAAGCTCCTTAAGTTCAGCTACTGCACTTTCTGCCTTGATGCCTAAATTAGCCAAGCCCATTATAGCCCAAAATCGCTTAGTAGAATTAGGGCTTTTCAAATTTTCTTCAAAGAAAGGAATGTCCTTAGGGTCTCTATCTCCACTTTTCCAAGCTAGTTTTAGCACATTTTCATAATCAAAATCGTCTCTACGCACGTATTCATAAACGCACTCGCCAACATTCATATTATGGAAAAATGCTTCAGGCAAGACCCCTGCGTCCTTAGTTTCAAGCATAATATTATATAAGTCTTGCTTTATCTCTGCCAACTTTTTAGGGTCTTTTTGAGCAAGATTATCAACTTCCCACTTGTCTTGAGGTGTGTTATATAAAAGGTCTGCAATCCCTAAACTCTTGAAATACTTAGATTGCATTTCGTTTAGATTACCCTTTTCATATTCTTCTACCCAAGAGGCTGCCCCTGCCTGTCTGTAAGGATATTCGCAATTCAAAGCATAAGGTACAAAAGACAAAAAGTCTCTTATATATCTATATGTGCCATCTGTGATAGCTCGTCTAAAGCAAAAATGAGTCTCGCCATCGTATCTACCTGAATATAAATATGAATACTTGCTCTTTTCTGCAGATTTATATTTACCCATCAAAGCCCTGCCCTCCATATATTCAGGTACTTCAATCCCAGCTATACTCAACATAGTAGCTGGAATATCGACTAAAGACACAATCTGATTGCTCCTTGTGCCAGCGTCAGCTAGTGCATATTCTTGCCAATTTTTAGGAGTAACTATAATTAGAGGAATGTGCGTGCCTGTGTCTTCTAAATATCGCTTTGAACGAGGAAGTATACCCCCGTGGTCTGAGGCATATATGATAAAAGTGTCGTCCTTGGTTCCATCTTTTTCAAGTTGGTCTAAAACTTTTTGGACTTCCTTATCCATATTAGTCAAGCACTCGTGATAAAATGCAATATCCTTTCGCATTTGAGGCGTATCTGGATAAAATGGAGCTAATTCTACATCATTAGTATCTACTCTTAGCTTTTTACTACCCTTTTGAGCGTTGGGGAAAATCTTGCTCTCGTGGCTCTGCATAATGTTAAATACAGCAATGAAAGGCTTTCCCTTAGGTTTATCTTGAATGAAATTTGAGCCTGCACTTTTGTCCCAAATTTTTGTACTAATAGAAGAAGTGTTATAATCTGTCTTAGAGTGATTAGAAGCATAATAGCCATTGTCTCTAAAAAGCTTTGCATAAGTATCTATAAATTTAGGAATAGGATACTGACTTCGCATATGCGTTGTGCCAAGGCTAGAAGCATACATACCTGTAATCATAGTAGAACGAGCCACAGCACAAACAGCCCCATTAGAATACGCCCTATCAAATACTATCCCCTCGCTCGCCAACTTATCCAAAGTAGGGTGCAGTGCATTTTTATTGCCAGCAAAGCTAGTGTAGTTATAACCATTGTCCTCGCTAACAATAAACAATATATTAGGCTTTTCCTGCTTTGCACTCAAAGATAAACTAAAAAGTGCAATAAGTATAAATAGGCTTTTTTTCATAGGTGAATTCTAAAAATTAGCACTTAGCTAATTTTTAGATTATTTTGAGGTTAATTTTTTATGTTTTCAGGGACAATAACAGAGTTATTTAACGAGAAAACAGAGGAAATTAAAGCAAAATAGGCAAAAAAAG
This sequence comes from Opitutales bacterium, assembly GCA_044433115.1. Lineage (GTDB taxonomy): Bacteria > Verrucomicrobiota > Verrucomicrobiia > Opitutales > Intestinicryptomonadaceae > CAKUIA01. The sequence goes on along the minus strand of JAWXTY010000050.1, from coordinate 1,688 downwards.
CAAGTGTATTTTTTCTATACTTTTCAAAAACTAATTTTTAGAAATCGCCCATAAGAACTACCTTAAGCTAAGACTTTTGCAAGGTCAAGGACTGATAACTTAATTGGAGTTTTATATTCTAAAGGGTCTAAGGAGCTTTGAGGCAAGTCGAAGCAGACTTGCAATGCGTAGGTGCATTTTAGCAGGTCTTGATAATGTTTTAGTTGGGGGCTAATAGGCTCTTTACTTGAAGATTTACACTCAATAAGCATAAAAGGTTCATCGTCTTTAACTACGAGAAAATCGACTTCTCTTTGACTTTTATCTCTCAAGTAAAACAACTCAAAGTTGCCAAGCCCAGAGTCCGTCCAGAAATCGACGCTTTTTAGCAACAAGGACGCAACAAAGTTCTCTTTCTTTGCACCCTCATCTTTTAGCAAAGACCAATCCCATAGATAAACTTTAGGCTGTTTGCGTATAGAATTCGCCACATTCTTAAAGTAAGGCTTGATACTATACACATAGTAGAGCGATTCTAGTATGTTTATCCAGCTTTTAATTGTATCACTAGTAACGTTTAGCTCATTTGAAAGTGAAGAATAATTTACGCCAGAGCCAACACAATGTTCAAGCAAAGTCGCTAATGCCCTAATTTGCTTTATGTCTTGAACTCGAGTTAAATCCCTTATGTCCTCGTTGAAAACCTGTTCAAGCCTTGTAGATTTCCACCTGTTATAAAACCTTGCAGAGCCTTTCAACAAGGGTTCAGGAAATCCCCCAAAAGTCAAAAGGCTAGATATACAATTCTCGTCTAAAGCTACGCTTTTTTGAAAAATCTCATCAAAAGACACTTCGCTTGTACTAAGCTCTCTTGGCGAAAGTGGGTGTACTCTATAAGAGAAATAACGCCCCATCAGGCTGTCGCCACCTCGCTTATAAGTATCCATTTTCGCACTGCCAGTAACGAGAATATTCATCTTGTTACCATAGAGGTCAAAGAAGCCTTTTAGCAAAGATTTCCACTTGGGATACTTGTGTAGCTCGTCGAAAATAACGCCCTTTTGGAAATTCAAAGGGTTTGCTAAATCAAGATTTTTCGCAATCTTCTCAGTGCCAGCATTGATTAGAATAGAGTCAGCAGAAATGTCATAATTGAAATACCTAGCGTCTTTTAACACATCTTTGGCAATGGTCGTTTTACCAACTTGCCTTGCTCCAGACAATAAAACCATTTGCCTATTTTCCCTTAAGCTATCTTCAATTAAAGTGCAATAAATCCTTTTCATAGCCCATATAAATACGACACCTCCTACTTTTTGTCAAGTACCAATTTCGACATCACTCGAAAATAGTAGCTACCAATTCCGAGCATCATCGAAATTAGTGGAACACACCCCTAGATAAATCCTTAAAATATCAAAGTTAAAAAAACACCCCTCAAAGCTTCGCAACGTACACAAAAAACTCTCACATCGTATGTTGAGAGTTGTTTTTGTTTAGGGTTGAGAGATTGCGGCTTAGACGAGTATTTGGGATTTTCTCAGGGTCAATGTTATATTAATACGTGAGAGTCTCGAAAAATCCCGAAACAAGCCACCAAGCAACGCCCGCAATGCCCACAAAAAAACTCTCACATCGCTAGAGTGAGAGTTGTTTTTGTTTAGGGTTGAGAGATTGCGGCTTAGACGAGTATTTGGGATTTTTTGAGG
>JAWXTY010000049.1:0-4519 GCA_044433115.1 Opitutales bacterium | reverse complement strand
AGCTCTTTGATTTGAAGAAGTTCCAAGTATACTCTACCCACACACGTGGGGATGAATCGCCTTATATCGGTGGGGATATATATGACTACGCAACTCTACCCACACACGTGGGGATGAATCGCATTGATAATCATACCAACATAGTTGGTATGGTCGGAAGCGTTTTTTTCTTTGTTAAAAATTGAAAAGGGAGAGAGTCTCTGCTAAGGTTATTATAATCCAAAAAAATAATCGGAACAGAAAGCTACTCTCTTATGAAAAAAGAATCTACAAATTTAGAACAAATGCAAGCAATTTTTACTCCTCAAGAGCTACATTTTGCAGTTAATGGTGAGTTCTAAAAATTAGTTTTTGAAAAGTTCAGAAAAAGGGCAATTATTCTTTTTTGCCTATTTTTGCTTGAATTTCCTTGTTTTTACGTCAAATAATTGCATTATTATCCTTAAAAACAAGAAAATTACGCTAAAAATATTTCAAAAAATAATCAATTGCTAATTTTTAGAACTCACCTTAATCAATTATCTTTAAAGTTGATTTTATCTGCTGTTGAGGCTCAAGTCGATGAGCTTTGCGGGGCATTTTACAACCCCTAAATCAAACAGCAAATACTATCGAGCTGGCTCGGTTTTGTCGCAGGTTTTTGATGGCAATAACTGGCATAAGGCTAAGTGTCCTAGAGTCAGGGAACGTTTGAAAAATGGAAAATCTAAAGAAGTTCATTTATCGCAACTTGCTGCTATTAAAGATACTATCATTTGGGAAGAGCAACTTATGCGTAATATACTTTGTGGCGTTTCTTATGGCAATATGAACAAACTTAACCCTAAGGACAAAAAAATTAGCAAGGCTTCTTTAAGCAAATTATGGGAAGAAAAAGCAAGCGTTTTAGTCGAAAATCTGCAAAATGAGTCTCTTGAAAAATACGATTTAGTCGCCCTGATGATAGATGGCGTTTGGCTTAGTAAAGAGCTTTCTGCGGTGGTAGCTCTTGGCTTTGACAAAGATGGACACAAGAAAATTTTGGGCTTTAGGATAGGTACATCAGAGAACGAAACTGTCTGCGTTGACTTGCTTAATAGCTTGAGGGACAGAGGGTTAAAGCCTCCAACAAAGAGAGATTTGCTCGTAGTTTTGGACGGCTCAAAAGCTTTGGATAAGGCAACAAAAACTATCTTTGGCACCAGCGTAATAATCCAAAGATGCTTGATGCACAAAGAGCGAAATGTGCTTCATTATACCCCTAAAAAATTGCAAGCAAAAGTAATGTCTAAATTTAAATACTTACGAGAAGCCTGCGACGAAAAAGAAGCAAAAAAAGTAATAAAAGAACTAAAATCATTGCTAAAAAAGCATCAAAACGCAATAAATAGCATAGAAGAGAGCGAAACGGAACTTACTGCGATACATAAACTTAGCCTTAATGAAACCTTGCAAATGACATTTAGAAGCACTAATAGTATAGAAAATGCTTTTAGGAACGTGCGACGACACATAGGCAGGGTTACAAATTGGAAAGAACGCACCTGCGTACTGTGGGTAGGCAGTGGATTAATCTTAGCTCAAGAAACATTCAAGCGAATAAAAGGCTACGAAAAAATGTCGGAGCTAATGAAACCCCTGAAGGCGACTTCTCTTAAAAGAAGTGAGGAAGATAAAAACCCTTTTGAAGAAGCCCAAAGCTTCAAGAAAAGTATTGACAATAACAAAAAAACAGAAAGACTTACAGCCTAGATATAACCTTACAGAGACACTCTCTCTTTAAGAATTTTAACAAAAAATTAAACTTCTACGAAAATGAACTTCCTATAAACTCAAAGCTAAAAGTATTTTGGAAAGAAAATGAAAATGAATTTATCCTTGATATAAATTATTTTTCAATTGACTCTGGCGATACAAACTTAGAATTTTGGATAGATACAGAAAATGAAATACTTAGCTTTGCAGAATTGAAAATAAATAATATTGAATATAAGGCTAATATAAAAGAACTTAATGCTAGAGAGCAAGACATAGAAGCCACTGGCAATTTATCACTAAATTTAAAATATACACAAACAAAAGAAAAAATAAAGGAATAATAAAATGAAGAAAATATACATATCAGTTCTAATATTGATAATAATTGGACTTGGAGCTTATATCGCAGGGTATAATCCTTTGGGCAATAATAAAGAATATAATCAAAAAGTAGAAGTTATTATAGGCGAGAACACTGATGCAAATACAAAGGCAGTAAAGGCTTTTATGGATCAAGTTAATGCTAGATTTGACTTGTATATAGAAAGGCTAAAACCAGCTATTGAAGACAAGCCTAAGTGGCGTGTGCTTTGGAATCACATTACTTTTGATTCAGAGGAAGCTTCTTTAGTTTTAACTGAGCATTTCAATACAATGGTTTTCGAAAACCAAGAGGGCGACAAAACTTTAGCTGAAATTGTCGCAGACCTAAACTTTGCATTTGAAGAAAATGAAAACACAATGTTAATTAAAATATCTAAAGACACCGCCCAATTCAGGCTAGACGATAAACACGTTGACATTATGAGCGAGCTTAAAGCCAAGATGGACTCTGAAATGGGCGATATTGCTGGTGATATTTCTAAAAATTTAGGCATTACGATGGCTACAAGTATTGTCGCAGAAGAACTTGCTAGATACTTTATAGGTGTACCTGTAGGAGCTGCGGCGACAACTGTTATTGCAAGTACTGGCGGTGGTTCAGTAGCTGGACCAGTAGGTACTGCTGTTGGTTTTACTGTTGGTTTAGCGACAGGGTTTTTTGTAGAAATGTATATGGATAGCAAAAACAATGAAAAGCTTGAAATCGAGCTAACAAATGCTATAAATGAAGCTCGCGATAAAGTAATAACTCATTACGTCGACTTCCTAAACGAAAAAGTTGTGGAAATTGAAAAATCAAACAAAACTATACTCTTAAAATGAAAAAATATTTAGCTATAATCTTTACATCGCTTTTTCTAAGTGCAAATTTGGGCTATTCTCAAGTTGGCAGTGCACTTCGAAATATAGGAGAAGAAATCTTAGAAGTTTTTACTAAAAAAGGAGCAAAGGAACTTGCAGAAATCGGAGGCAAAGAAGGCTTAGAACAAAGCTTGAAAGTTATAGCTAAAGAGGGTGGCGAAACAGCCGTAGAGCGTACTTTAATGTACTCTAAAATCTATGGCTCTTCGGCACTAAATGCTATCAAGGCATCTCCCAAAAAAGTAACTCAAGCCCTAGATAGCATACCTTCTGAATATAAGCGAAACTTAATTTCTATAGTCAACAAAAACCCAAGTGCCATCGCAAACCGCTTGGATAATGAGGGTATAGACTTCTTAAGACTCGAAGCAAAATTCCCAAGTATGGGTAGCAGTATATCTAAATTAGGCACAGAAACAAGCCAAGCTGCCTTCGACTTATCTAAGAAAGAAGCCGCAACTTTAGCTAGATATAGCCCTTGCCTAGAAGCTGCAAAAAAAGCCGACCCAAGTGCATATTCAAAGTTTCTAACTGAGTTAAAGAACGCTCCTGCAAAGACTGTAAAATTACTAAACGACAATCCTAATTTCTTGCTTGCAGGCACAGCTCTTACAGCCTTTATAGCATCTAAAAATGAACTCTTTCGTGAAGGTGGCTTTGTAGAAGAAACAATAACAAAGCCAACATCACTCTTTACTTATTGTATAGCAATTTTAGCAGTAATATTCTTAGGGATAAAGTTTTACCCACGCAAAGAATTAAAAAAAGAAAAAGCTAAGAATTAATTTAAATAGAAATAAAATGAAGAAAAAAGCAGACAGGTGGGATATATGGGAGAAATTCGATTTTTTGTTAAAATTCTTAAAGAGAGAGTGTCTCTGTAAGGTTATATCTAGGCTGTAAGTCTTTCTGTTTTTTTGTTATTGTCAATACTTTTCTTGAAGCTTTGGGGTTGCTCGAAAGGATTTTTATCCTCCTTACTTCTCCTAGGAGAAGTCGCCTTCAGGGATTCAATTAGGGCGGGTATTTTTTCGTAGCCTTTTATTCGCTTAAAAGTTTCTTGGGCTAAGATTAATCCACTGCCTATCCACAGTCCGCAGGTGCGTTCTTTCCAATTCGTAACCCTGCCTATGTGTCGTCGCACATTCCTAAAAGCATTTTCTATACTATTAGTGCTTCTAAATGTCATTTGCAAGGTTTCATTAAGGCTAAGTTTATGTATCGCAGTAAGTTCTGTTTCGCTCTCTTCGATGCTATTTATTGCGTTTTGATGCTTTTTTAGCAATGATTTTAGTTCTTTTATTACTTTTTTGCTTCTTTTTCGTCGCAGGCTTCTCGTAAGTATTTAAATTTAGACATTACTTTTGCTTGCAATTTTTTAGGGGTATAATGAAGCACATTTCGCTCTTTGTGTATCAAGCATCTTTGGATTATTACGCTGGTGCCAAAGATAGTTTTTGTTGCCTTATCTAAAGCTTTTGAGCCGTCTAAAACAACAAGCAAATCTCTCTTTGTTGGAGGCTTTAACCCTCTGTCC
>JAWXTY010000048.1:0-5422 GCA_044433115.1 Opitutales bacterium | reverse complement strand
CAATATATTGAGCTTTGATGAAGGGCTTCCTTGTGATTGGGGAGTGTTATTTTAGGGGTTATTATAAAGGATTTTAGGTTAAAATTTATTATAGGGATTTTAGTTTTGTGGAAGTGGTTTTTAATCATTTTCTTTAGAAAGGCTTTAGCCAATGCAAGGTGATAAAAATTTGAAAGTGCGAGATAAAGAAAAGCTAAAAACGCAGGAAAAAGAGAAATTGAATTTGGGGCATAGGCAAAGAATTAGGCAGCGTTTTATTGATTTTGGTTATGATATTTTGCTTGATTATGAAAGACTTGAGCTATTCCTTACCCTATGTATACCTCGTAAAGATGTTAAAGCTATTGCCAAAAATCTCTTGATTAGGTTCGGCTCTATAAGTGGCGTAATCAACGCTGCTGACAAAGATTTAGCTGAGATTAATGGCGTTGGCGAAAGTGTAATTTGCAATATAAAAATTCTAAGAATGTGCGTAAATTCTCACATATTTGAAAGCATAAAAGATGGCAGGCTAAATCTTGATAGTGTCGACTTAATTGCTAGATATTTTGAGAGCAGAATTGCAAATTTGAGCTACGAAGTTTTAGAGGTAATTTGCTTGGATAGCCAGCTTAAGCTCTTGGGTAGTTCTGCAATTAGAATATGCGAAGGTAGCGTAAATTTCATAAATGTAAATATGCGAAAAATCATCGAGATTGCCTTTGAAAATTCAGCGTCTAGCATAGTATTAGCCCACAATCACCCTCAAGGCGAAGCAAAGCCATCTCCAGAAGACGTAAATTTCACAAAGTCCTTATCTGCAATATGTCGCCCTCTAAAACTAGATTTCATCGAGCATATAATAATCGCCAAAGGCAAATATTTTTCCTTTAGAAATAACAACTACATAAACATACTCTACGATTCTAGCATAAACCCTGACAAAAATGCAAAAGTCTCCGAACTCAAGAAAACCCTTAAGTCCTAAAAAGTAAAACACGCTTTGCAAGGCACAGACAACACCCTTTTTTACACGCATAAAAAAATGACCTAAACCCTTGAGTTTAAGTCATTTAAATTGGTGGAGATGGTGGGATTTGAACCCACGTCCTAAAAACTTTCACATAAGCCGTCTACATACTTAGTTTACTTTGGGTTTTCGTCGAAAAGTTGAACGTAAACAGCTTCTTTTCGCTTATCGTATTGTTGATGGCGAGCAAGCTCCATAACGATAGTCTCTTGCCCCCTATTCCCTATGTCGACGCTCGGACTCTGCTATAGGGAGTCGCAGACCGAACGTGCTGCCTAACTAGGCTGCAATAGCGTAATCTTCGCCATTTATATATTGTTTTGATACATTTTTACTGAGCCAAGCATCTTCTCAGGTATGCAAACCTATATTAGCATTTCCAGTCGAATTCCGGAACATCCCCTTAGTTTGTATTAGTCATTAGATACTCATTTTTTGCCTTTGCAAGCTTTATTTTTATATTTTTTTAAACAAATTTTAGCAATCTTACAAAAATGTATCTTTTTTGCCTAAATGGCTCTAAAAAAATTATTTTTTATTCTTTAAGAAGTTGACCTTTAAATTTAGATTATAATAATTGTATGTATTGTATTAAGTGAAAAGGGAGAAAATGTAACTCTTTTTAGGCAATAAACAATTAACTTTATTTAGATTATGAAAAGTAAAAATAGTATTATTACAGATGCAAACGAGGCAGTCGCTTCAGTGGCATATAGAGTGAGTGAAACTGTTGCTATTTACCCAATCACACCTTCTTCGCCTATGGCTGAGTTTTGTGAAGAATGGGCTGTAAAGGGCAAGAAAAACATTTGGGGCTTCACTCCTGATATTTCTCAGTTGCAAAGTGAAGGTGGCGTTGCAGGTGCTGTTCACGGTGCTTTAACTACAGGCTCTTTGGCAACTACATTTACTGCAAGTCAAGGTTTGTTGTTGATGATTCCTAATATGTACAAAATTGCAGGCGAGCTAACTAGCTTTGTACTACACGTATCTGCTCGTGCTTTGGCTTCTCACGGTTTATCTATTTTTGGCGACCAAGGCGACGTTATGGCTTGTCGTCAAACTGGCTTTGCGATGTTGGCGTCTAATAGCGTTCAAGAAGCACACGACTTGGCATTAGTTGCACACGCATCTACTTTAGAGTCAAGAGTTCCATTTATCCATTTCTTCGATGGTTTCCGTACTTCACACGAAGTAAATACATATGAGCCAATTTCTGACGAAATCGTTGAAACGCTAATCCCTTACGAAAAGGTATTAGAGCATCGTCAACGTGCATTAAACCCAGATAGTCCTTTTATTAGAGGTACAGCACAAAATCCTGACGTATTTTTCCAATCAGTTGAAGCTAGAAATAAGTACTACGACAACTGTGTAGCTACTGTTCAAGCAAATATGGATAAGTTTGCAAAGTTGACAGGTCGTCAATATAATGTATACGAATATGCAGGGGCAGCTGACGCTGAAACTGTTGCAGTTGTAATGTGCTCAGGGGCTGAAACTACTGAAGAAACTTTGAAATACCTAAACGCTCAAGGCGAAAAGTTGGGTATATTAAAGGTACGTATGTACAGACCTTTCGACGTAGAACTATTTGTTAAGGCTCTTCCAAAGACAGCTAAGAAGATTGTTGTTTTAGACAGAACTCGTGAACACGGCTCTGCTGGCGAACCTCTATTTTTAGATACTGTTTCTGCTATATCTCAAGCAAGAGCAACTGGCATTTGCGACAAGTCTTTCGACCCTATCGTTCTAAGTGGTATTTATGGCTTAGGCTCTAAGGAATATACTCCTGCAATGGCTAAGGCTGTATTTGATAACGCAAAGCTTGAAAGTCCTAAGATGAAGTTTACTGTTGGTATTAATGACGACGTAACAAATAGATCTTTGGCTTATGATGAGTCTTTCAATATTAGACAAGAAGGTCTTTTGGGAGCAGTTTTCTATGGTTTGGGTTCAGATGGTACAGTAGGGGCTAATAAGAACACTATTAAAATTATTGGTAGCGAAACTGACAACTATGCTCAAGCTTACTTCGTGTATGACTCAAAGAAGAGTGGTGGTATTACTGTATCTCACTTGCGTTTTGGTCCAGACGAAATTAAAGCTCCTTATTTAGTAGGTTCAGCTCAGTTTGTTGGCGTACACCAATTCTCATTTATGGATAAGTTAGACGTTCTAAGTTGTGCAGCAGAAGGTGCTGTGTTCCTATTGAACTCTATTTACGACAAAGACACAATTTGGAATAACCTAAATAAGGAAGTACAACAAGTTATCATCGATAAGAAGTTGAATTTCTACACTATTGACGCATACAAAGTTGCAAAAGAAATGGGTATGGGTGGCAGAATTAATACTATTATGCAAACTTGTTACTTCGCAATTTCTGGCGTGTTACCAGCTGACGAAGCTATAGCTAAGATTAAGGCTGCTATCGAAAAGACTTATGGCAAGAAGGGTCAACAAGTTGTTGAAAAGAACTTTGCTGCAGTAGACGCATCTGTATCTAACTTGCAAAAAGTTGAAGTTCCTTCTCAAGCTACAGCAAGCGAAGGTTATTTGCCAGTAGTTTCTGATAAAGCACCTGATTTCATCAAGAACGTAAGTGCTATAATGATTAAGAACGAAGGCGATAAGTTGCCTGTTTCTGCAATGCCTATAGATGGTACTTGGCCAAGTGCGACAACTCAGTGGGAAAAGCGTAACATTGCTTTAGATGTACCTGAGTGGGACGCTTCTATTTGTATTCAATGTGGTAAGTGTGCAGAAATTTGCCCGCACGCTGCTATTAGAACTAAGGCTTACCCTACAGCTTCTATGACTAATGCTCCTGAAAGTTTCAAGTCTGTTGACTTTAAGTCTAAGGCTTTGCCAGAGCATAAATTCACTGTTCAAGTTGCTGTTGAAGACTGTACTAGTTGCGGACTTTGTGTAACAGTTTGCCCTTCTAAGAATAAGGCAGACCCTACTAAGAAGGCTATTAATATGGTTGCTCAAGAGCCAATTAGAACTCAAGAAGTTGCTAATTATGATTACTTTATGAGCTTGCCTAATGCAGATAGATCAAAGCTAACAGAATTGCCAAAGGACGTACAATTACGCCAACCTTTGATGGAATTTTCTGGTGCTTGTGGTGGCTGTGGCGAAACTCCTTATATCAAAATGCTAACTCAATTATTTGGCGATAGGCTCTTGATTGCAAATGCTACAGGTTGTTCTTCAATCTATGGTGGCAACTTGCCTACAACTCCTTATTGCGTAAACGAAGATGGAAGAGGTCCAGCTTGGGCTAATTCTCTATTCGAAGATAATGCTGAGTTCGGTTATGGTTATAGACAATCTTTAGACGCTAAGGAAAACTTTGCAAAGCAATTGTTAACTAGAATGTCTGCTACTTTAGGCGACGACTTGGTAACTGCACTTTTAGAACAAGACCAATCTAAGGAAGCTGGTACTAATAAGCAAAGAGAAAATGTTGCTGCCCTTAAGGCAAAGCTAGAAGGCAATGACTCTAAGGAAGCTACAATTCTAAGAGGTTTAGCTGATGATTTAGTTAAAAAGACTGTATGGATTATCGGCGGCGATGGTTGGTCTTATGACATTGGTTACGGCGGTTTAGACCACGTTTTAGCTAGTGGTAAGAATGTAAATATCTTGGTACTAGATACTGAAGTTTACTCTAACACAGGTGGTCAAATGAGTAAGTCTACTCCTATAGGTGCTGTTGCAAAGTTCGCAAGTGAAGGTAAGGCAATGCCTAAGAAGAACCTAGGTTTATTGGCTATGGACTATGGTAATATCTATGTAGCTCAAGTTTCTATGGGTGCTAAAGATGCTCAAGTAGTTAAGGCGTTTAATGAAGCAAATTCATTCAATGGTCCATCTTTGATTATTGCATATAGCCACTGTATCTCTCATGGTTACAACTTGAACGATGGTCCTTCTCAACAACAAAAGGCTGTAAATTCAGGTTATTGGCCAATATTTAGATACGACCCACGCTTAACGGCTCAAGACAAAAATCCATTTATGTTGGATTGTCCAGACCCTAAGATTCCAGTTGCAGAATATATGGCAGGTGAAAATCGTTTCAAGATGCTAAAGCGTTCAGCTCCAGAAAGAGCAGCAACTTTAGAACTAGAAGCACAAGCCTTCATCGACGCAAGATGGGCAAAGTACAAAAAGATGATGTCTTAGTACTTTAATATATAAATAAATACAAAAAAGCTGTTCGAAAGGACAGCTTTTTCAGTGGACAGTGGACAGTGGACAGCGTCTTTCAGTGGACAGTGGACAGTGGACAGTGGACAGCGAGTCTCAAGAAAGTTTTTGAGTCGCTAGTTCTTGGCGATTGGTTTTTTACTCAAAGTTCAAAGTTCAAAGCTCAAAGTTCAAAGTTCAAAGCTCAAAGTT
>JAWXTY010000047.1:0-6222 GCA_044433115.1 Opitutales bacterium | reverse complement strand
ACTTAGAACGAAATCTACTAAGAGAACACTCCTTTAGCCTTGCCCTTATGCGAGAGCGTGTCTTACGCACTGACACTGCCTTAGTTTACGCCTTAGCCCTCTTGCACAAAATTTAAAAAAATGGTTCATTTAAAGGGGTAGAAAGTATTCCCTTGAAGAAATAAAAAAATACTTTACTTCTATGTTTGTTAACCATCTTGAACTTCAGAAAAAAAACATAGTAACCCTTTAAATGAATTACTTTTAAATATAAAATCTCAACTATATCAATGTCAAGTGTTTTCGCATCAATAAGATAAAAAAATAACGCAAATAGCTTTTTCTAAGAGCCTACAAGACAGTTTTTAGAGAATATCCAAAGTAAAATATATATTAAAAATCCAACTAAGCATCGAATATACAAGGGAATAAAGCTACTCCTGATTATCGCCTGCAAGCTTTCTATGCAAGGTTCTACGTGATATACCCAAGATTTGTGCTGCCTTAGTCTTATTGCCAGCTGACATTTCCAACGCCTTTTGTATTAGCTCCGCCTCATTATCCTTTTTAGATAAACTTTTGTCGCCTCCATCTAATTCTGCTATACTGCAATTCAAAAACCTGCCATCTAAATCGTCGCAAGTTATAGTATCTGAACTTTGCATAACAACTTTATTTTCGCAAAAATTACGCAATTCTCTTATATTGCCTGCCCAGTTATAATTCAACAAAATCGCCAAAGCCTCCTTAGAAATCTTTAAGCTTGGCAAAGAATTTTCCTTGGCAAAGTAATCTATATAATACTCCAACAAGGCTTGAATATCTTCCCTACGCTCCCTCAAAGGTGGAATGTGAAGTTGCACAACATTTAATCTATAAAACAAGTCCTCCCTAAAAGTATCAGCCTTAACCATCTCCTTTAGCTCCCTATTTGTCGCACAGATTAATCTTGTATCTACGCTTATACTATTGTGGTTACCTATGCGTTCGAAAGTCTTATTTTCTAAAAATCTCAATAGCTTAACTTGGGCTTGAGCGTCAATTTCGCCTATTTCGTCTAAGAATACACTACCCTTATCTGCCGCTTCAAACTTGCCTATTTTCTTTTGTATAGCTCCAGTGAAAGACCCCTTTTCGTGTCCGAACAGCTCCGACTCTAGCAAATTAGTAGGTATAGCCGAGCAATGCACCACTACAAAAGGCTCGCTCGCCCTCTTAGATTTCTCGTGTATATAGTGAGCAAGCAACTCCTTGCCTGTCCCAGTTTCGCCAGTTAAAAGCACTGTAGCTTTCGACTGAGCTACCTTATCTGCCTGCTTAAGCAAATCACAAAATGCCTTAGATTGAGAAATCAGCTTAAACTTCTTATTGGGACTACCCACTTTTTTAGAGCTAGGTATATTAGAGATAGTCGCATTTGAGCTATCAGTTTGCACATTCTTCTTTCTAGCCTTTAAGGTCTTTTCGATGAGCATATAAAGCGTATCTAAATCAATGGGCTTTGTAATAAAATCATCTGCCCCCTTACGCATAGCCTCCACAGCTGTCGCAATATTTCCATAAGCTGTCATCATTATAGAGGCTGTATGCAAATTCTTAACTCTAATATATTCCAACAAATCCATTCCAGACTGCGTACCCATACGCAAATCAGTCAATATCAAATCAAAGCTCTCAACTTCTAAAAGTTGCTTAGCCTCCTCCACATTGGCAACGCAGGCAACATCATAGTCTAAAGACAGTGCCGTCTTTAGCCCCTGCCTCGTGTTCTTCTCGTCGTCAACTATTAGTATGCTTGCCATTATTTATATATATTTGAAAAAATTACTTATGCTGTAAAGCTTTTATTGTCTTGGGAGACTTCTAAAAATTGGCAATTAGCTATTTTTAAGAAAATTTAAGCAAAAATAGGCTAAAAAGAGCAATTGCAACTTATATTAATACAAAAATAAAATTTTTGTTTCCTAATCAAAAGCAATTTTTAGAAATCCCCCCTTTTAAATATACTAGTGTATTTTCTGCTACTAAATCGTAAAGTCTTAGCATATCTTTAGGCGAAAGTACAACGCAACCCTTAGAAAATCTAGTTCCCAACTCACTCACCTTGTTCGTGCCGTGTATATATACGTATCTATTATAGGTATCGCAGTTGCCCCCCAAGTTCCTACCCTGCTCTAATCCACGAAGTCGCATAATACGTGTAGTTATCAAATTTTGGGCGTTTTCAGGATAATCAGAAATCCTCCCAACTGCCTTCCTTGCCACAAATACAGTGTCAATATCCTCCCCCTCGCCTATCTTGTCTGCCACGCAATGCAAGCCCAATGGAGTCCCAAATGAGTTCTCTATACAACTCTCAGGGGCTAAAGATGTAGATACCACAAAGCTTTCTAGCAAAAAATTATTTTTAAAAAGATAAAGTTTTTGCTCGTAAATTGAGACAAATATGCAATACTCACTAACTTTAACATTTAATGAGTTACAATAATTATTAAAATCTTCATATAAAAAATTCATGAGCAAAAATTATAAAATAGGTATTGTTGGTGCAACAGGTGCTGTTGGTCAGGAACTAATAAATCTTCTTTTCGCAAGAAACTTCCCAATGGCTGAATTACGCCTCTTGGCTTCTGCTAGAAGTGCTGGAAAAATCGTCGAAACTAATGGGCAAAAATTTACTATCGAAGAAGCTAAACCTGAGTCTTTTGAAGACCTAGACATCGCTATCTTTAGTGCTGGTGGCTCAATCTCTCAAGCCCTAGTCCCTGAAGCGGCTAAAAGAAACTGCGTAGCTATCGACAACTCTTCTGCTTTTAGAATGGACGATAATGTACCACTAATCGTTCCAGAAGTAAATGCTAAAGATATCGCCAACCACAAAAATATCATCGCTAACCCAAATTGCACTACTGCAATCTCCCTAATGGCTCTTTGCCCGCTAAACCAAGCTTTCGGACTAAAACGCTTCTTCGCTTCCACTTACCAAGCTGTATCTGGCACAGGAGTAGCCGCTATGGTAGAACTCGAAAATCAAGTTAAAGCATACGCAAATAACCAAGAACTAACTCACGAAGTCTACCCTTACCAAATAGCATTCAATGCTATCCCTCACGTAGACGCTTTCTTAGATAATGGCTACACTAAAGAAGAGATGAAAATGCTTAACGAATCTCGTAAAATTATGTCTATGCCTGCCCTAAAATGCTCTACAACTTGCGTAAGAGTTCCAGTTATGCGTGCCCATAGCGTTGCCATAAATGCTGAATTCGAAAAAGACGTAGATATTCAAATCGCTAGAGACGCTATCGCTAACTTCTCTGGTGCAGAATTAGTTGACGACGTTGCTAACAAAGTATACCCTATGCCTCTCTTCGCTCAAAGAAAAGAAAAATGTGCAGTAGGCAGAATTCGTAAAGACTCAGCACTAGATAACGGTCTATCTTTCTGGGTTACTGGCGACCAACTCTGGAAAGGTGCAGCCCTAAATGCTGTCCAAATCGCAGAATTATTATAAGAGAGAGATAAAAGGGATAGATAGATAGATAGAATTAGGGGCTTTGCCCCTATAACCCCATTTAGGACTTACTCAGTCCTAAAAACCTGAGGCAGGTGGCTTGTTCAGCCCCCTGCACCCCCGAACAAGTGAGGCACTTGATACCATTATTTAGCTTTGTTGGTATCTGTTGATTAGTGTGTTTTCTTAGGGGTGCTAGTCAGCTGCCCGCTCTTCCTTTTGTTGAATTAAATTAATTTTGAAAAAATTAAAGATAATTCAACAAAAGCCCCATCCATCGAAAGAGAAGTATCTCTTTCGAGTTAATTACATTTTTATTTAAAATTTTAGGTTTTGCTCTTAATGAGCAAAATGGGGTTGTACTCTTGAACAATTCTTCTATAAATAACAAACAAAATAATTCTATTTTTTAGAACTCATCTTTAATCAATAGATTTTTGCGACGACTTTGACTGAAAGTCAATTAGAGCAACTTTAATCAGGATATGTTAAATTTTTTAATATGTGCCACCGTTGATTTCTTAGGGCGAAACCAGCCCTAAGTCAGGGGTCTAAGGGGAAGACTGCCCCTTGCCTAAAATCTTTCCTTTTCCTTTTTCTTTTTTCAATTTTTTTATATGTCATTAATTTCATTAAGTAAAGTTTCCTTTAGATATAATACTAACGTGTTGTTGGACGAGGTGGATTTGAGTATCGCAGAGGGTGATATGATAGCCTTGGTAGGCAGGAATGGGTCTGGTAAATCTTCGTTGTTGAAGATTATAGCAGGGGTGAATGAGGCAGATGCTGGATTAGTTGAGAAGAAGAGGGGGATAAAGGCGGCGTATTTACCTCAGGACGTGCCAGTCTTTGAGAGGAGTAGTGTATATAGTTTTGTGGCGAAGGCGTTGGGGGCAGATGGCGAGTTATTGGCTAGGTATCACGAGCTTCAGAAGAAATTGGATAGTGATTATAGCGATGAGTTGCAAGGTGAGTTTGACGAGCTTTTGGATAGAATAAACCACATAGAGGACGCTTGGAACTTGGAGAAGAAGGTGAGTAAGACTTTGGAGGAGTTGGAGTTGGACGCAGATTTAGAGGTGTCGACAGCATCTGCAGGTTTGAAGAGACGTATATTGTTGGCTAAGCAATTGGTGGATAGACCTGATATATTGATGTTGGACGAGCCTACAAATCACTTGGATATAGACTCTGTTATTTGGCTGGAAAATTTTTTAAAGAACTCTAAGATTACATTGGTATTTGTGTCTCACGATAGGAAATTTTTGGAAAATTTGGCGACAAGGGTTGTAGAAATTGATAGGGCGAAACTTATTAGTTTTAATTGTGGCTTTAGTGATTTCATAGACAAGAGAGACGATTATCTTAGGGCATTGGAGCAACAAGACGCTATATTTGACAAGAAGCTAGCTATAGAGGAAGCGTGGATTAGGCAAGGGATAAAGGCAAGGAGGACACGTAACGAAGGCAGGGTTAAGGAGCTGATGAAGTTGCGTAATATAAGACAGCAGAGGCGAACTAAGGTTGGCAGTGTATCTATACAAGTGCAAGACACGATGCTTAGTGGGCAGAAGATGATGAGCTTAGAGGATATTTCCTTTAGCTATGGCGACAAAGCTATATTCAAGAATTTTTCAACTACTATATATAGGGGCGACAAGATTGGGATTATTGGCAAAAATGGGGTAGGAAAAACTACTCTATTAAATGCAATTTTGGGCAAGCTCAAGCCTACAACTGGGAGTGTCGAATATGGAACTAATTTGCAAATATCTTATTTTGACCAACTTAGAGAAGAGCTAAACCCAAGAATGACCCTATTTAACTTTGTAGGAGAAGGCACTGACTTTGTTACAATAAATGGCAATAAGCAAAATGTAGTATCATATTTGCAAAAGTTCCTATTTAGTCCAGAGCAAGCCCATGGCGAGATTGCTATGCTTTCTGGTGGCGAGAGAAATAGGCTTTTACTTGCTAAAATGTTTACAAAAAAGGCTAATTTACTTGTACTCGACGAACCTACCAACGACTTGGATATGGAAACTATGGACACCCTCCAAGATTGTCTAATGAACTTTGATGGCTCTATCCTACTTGTATCCCACGACAGATATTTCCTAAACAACATAGTTACTGGCGTATTCTGCTTCGAAGATGACTCCTCCATAAAGGAATTAGTTGGAGGCTATGATGAATATTTCAGGTACAAAGAACTCAGCAAAAAGCCTGCACTTGAGCAACTATCCCCAAAACCCGAAAAGAAAAAGTTCACCCCACAAAAAAAAGAAAAATTTACAAACAAAGAACGCTGGGAACTTGAAGCCATTCAACCAAGAATAGACGAAATTGAAGCCAAGCTCGAAGAGCTATCTTCAAAGCTACAAGACACAAATTTCCTAAGAGAGCACCCCGAACAAATCGAAGCCGTACAAGCCGAAATACAAGCTTTAGAGGCAGAAGACGAAAAACTTTTCGAACGCTGGGCTTATTTAGAAGAAAGACAAAAGTTACTTGAGGGATAATAAATAATAAAGATTTAGGCTAAGGGGTTTTACCCCTTAAACCCCATTTAGGGCTTGTTTGCAGCCCTAAAAACCCGCAACAAAGCAGTGCTTTGAGCCATAGTTTTTGTTGGCGTTTGTATATTAGTACGCTTGCCTTAGGGTCTTGGTTGCTTGCCCAGCTGCCCTTTTGTTGATTTAAATTAATTTTAAAAAAATTAAAGATAA
>JAWXTY010000046.1:0-6945 GCA_044433115.1 Opitutales bacterium | reverse complement strand
AAATATTAGTCATATTAGATAACTTAAACAATGGTTAATGTCCCTATCGTCTAGCCCGGTTAGGACACTAGATTTTCATTCTAGCGACCGGGGTTCGAATCCCCGTGGGGATACTTTTTCCACAGTTTAAATTACGCCTTTCGGGGCGTTTTTTTTGTGCCTATTTCTAATAGCCATTCTTTAAGAAGGCTTAATTTATATATTTTTTGAAAGATTTTTGCGTTTGCTTGCGAATATATTATAGAGGGCTTTTTGAAAAAACTTTACAAGGGCTGGTAAAAATGTCTTAATTATTCTTGAGAAAAGAATGGTTTTACTGGCAACTTTCAAGAACTTAATTATTTTAATATATGAGCAATAGGACTTTAGAATTTATACAAGCAAATGCACCTTTACCTGATGTGGGAGCTGGGGTTTTTATTGAAAAATTTAAGGATAAAATTGATAAAAACACTGCTAATTACAAGGATATTACTGTGTTTTTGCCTACGAGAGGGGCAGCTAGAACGCTAAAAAATGCAATAGTTTCAAGGCTCTTTAAGGCTGGCATCACAAATGTTTTGGGGCTAAATATAGGCACATACGAGGATTACCTTGGCAACTTTTTAGACTCAAAAAAGGCTATGACTAAGCTTGAAAACTTTGCAATTTGGTTCTCTATAATTCTAAATTGCAACTTCGATTTAATAGATGCCCTCTTGCCTGAAACGAAAAATATTAGCAGAAAAGAAGTAATGCACATCGCTAAGGAAATTATGTTTTTGCAGCAAAAACTCAACGAAAATTTGATTTCTATAAAGCAGGCGAGCGAAAAATTTGTAGATAGCCCAGACTGTAAACGCTGGCAAAACTTGGCGTTTTTAGAGGAAATTTATAATTACAAAGTTGAGGAGCTTGGCAAAATAACTCAGCTTGATAATCTTTTCGACGCTATAGAGAGTGCGTCGAAGAGCATTGAAAATCTATTGATTATTGGCAACCCCGACATCTCGCTTAGTTTGAAATTCTTTGTAGATAAAGTGGGCGAAAATGGCAATGTTGATATAGCTGTGTTTGCTAGCGAAGCTGATAAAGAGCTTTTTGACGATTTTGGAGCCCCTAAGGATTTAGAATACTCTAGTAAGGCTCTTGAGATAAAAGAGGAGGATATTTATCTATGTGCAACTCCTAAAGACGAGGCTCTTTTAGTGCAGGATTTGGCAAAATCTTATGGGACGGAATTTGCCTCTAAGGCACTGGGTATTGCCTGCGAGCAAAGGGATAATGCAAGTATCTTTAAGGAGGCTCTTGAAGTTGTGAAAGTAAATGCTATATCATTAGAGGGCAATAAGTTATCTCAAACATCTTTCTTTGATTTGCTTAAGAATATAATGGCATTTTTAGATACAAAAAGCTTTGAGCCCTTTGTGAATTTAACACGCAATTTTTTCCTAATAAACTATATAAAGGTAGGTGGCTTTAGCGTCGAAAGCGTGCAAATTCAGCTAGATAAAATTAAAGCGAACACAGCGTGTAAAGATATAAGTAGCGTGATTTCTTTGTTGCTAGAAAGTGAATTGGATTACCTTAAGGATTTTAGAGATGTTAATCATTTTATTGTGAAGATTTTTGATTTTATTAAGAGCATTAATTTAGGCAATTTAGAAGAAAAAATACTCAAACTTTGCGAGGGTGTAAAAACTGCAAGCGAAGTTGATGCTTTGGAAATTTTTAAAACTAGTTTGAGTCGTATTTTTGCTGTTAATGAAAACTTTTATATAGCCTTTGAAATCGACGAAGTCTTTAGTATAATCTTTGAAGCCCTTGAGGGGACAAGCGAAAAAATTGAGAAGGAAAAAAATAGTATTGTGTTACAAGACTGGATGGAAATTTTCTGGTCTAAAGCCCCTCACCTTTTGCTCTGTGATATGAATGATGGGATAGTGCCACTTCGAGACAATAATGGGCTTTTTCTTAACGATAGTCTGCGTGAAAAGCTTTCGATGACAAGCCAAGTCAAGCGTCAAGCCAGAGATGCGTATATGCTTGAGTGCTTGCTAAAATCAAGGGCTTCAAGCTCTTATAAAACTTCAGTGTTGCTATCTCAAAATAAAATTGGGGGAGACCCTCTTGTTCCTTCAAGGATTTTATTCCAAACTACAAAGGCAGAAATTGCCCAAAGAGTGAGCTATCTTTTTGACGAAATTAGCCCTAAGGCTTCTAAACGTTCTGCTGAAAAAGAGTGGAAATTACAAGTGGAGATGAAGGCTTTTGATGGCAATTATTCTGTTTCTAAATTCAACGATTATTTAAATTCGCCTTGGATTTTTTATCTAAAAAATGTCTTGAAAATGGATATAGTAGATATAGAAAAAGATGAGTTGGATAAGGCAACTTTTGGAAATTTGTATCATAAAATTTTAGAAAATTTTGGAAATTCTAAACTCAAAAATTCTGAAAACTCAGAGGAAATAAATAGATATTTTTTAAGGCAACTCGATGAAATTTTAACGAAAGATTTTGCAAATAATGAAAGGGTGCAAATTAAAATACAACTCGAAGATTTGAAATCTCGTCTCTATCACACTGCAATTGGACAGGCAGAGCATAGGGCGAAAGGTTGGGAGATTATCTGTGCTGAGCATAAGTTTAAGAACTATGACTTAGGAGACGGCGTTCTCTTAAATGGCGTTTTTGATAGGGTGGATTATCACCCAAGCGAAGGTTATTTGATTATAGACTACAAGACAAAAAGCAAGGTTGATAACGCTAATGTTGTGGAAAAAAGCCACAGACATATAAAAAAGGATAAAAGCGTGAAGTGGAAGAACTTGCAAATTCCAATTTACCTTGAAGTCTTTGAAAATCTCGATATAAAAACAGATAAAAATGCAAGTTTAAATTGTGCATATTTTTGTGCAACTAAAGACGCTTCTTCTATTGGCTTTTATTATTGGGAGAATGCTAAAGATTATGTAGATGAGGCTAAAAAAGAGGCTTTAGATATTGCAGAAAAAGTGAGAAACAAAGACTTTTTTGATTTTAAAAAAGAAGATGAATATAAGAGCTTTAACTCAGTTTTCAACTTGGATTTTGATATATTAAAGGCGAAAGTAAAGGAGTCGTTATGAAGAAGAACACTAAAATATTTAACAACCAAAGAGTCTCAGCTTCAGCAGGTTCTGGCAAAACGCACTCGCTTACAACACGCTTTATAGCATTGACTAAGCACGAGAGAAATAGCGAAAATTTGCCAGATGCAACATCTATTATAGCCCTCACTTTTACAAGGAAATCGGCAGGCGAATTTTTAAGAAAAATACTTACACGTTTAGCAGATGGCTTAGACGAAACTAAGGCAGAAAAATTCAAGGAATTAGCAAAAAGTATCTATGATTTAACTAAGCAAGAACTTAGTCAAAGCGAAGTAGAAAATATACTTATGCAGTCTGTCAAAAACATAGATAAATTAAAGCTAAGTACTATAGACGCATTCTTTGGTTCTGCTCTAAAAGTTTTCGCAAATGAAGTTGGTATTTTTACTCCTATACAGATTGTGGACTTTCAAGCTGAAAATGAGTATAAAAAATCCGTAGTAGAATTTGCTTTAAGTAAAATGAATTTTAGAGATGATGAATTTAAGAATTTTCTCGAAGTTCTTAAAAGTAAAAATGGCTTTGGCGAAAAGCCTTCTTCTTTAAATGAGGATTTACAAAAAGGGATTTCAAATGCTCTAAATTTCAAGCGAAATTTATCTAAAAATTACAGCTTTGGCGATATTTCTATAGTGAAATCAAGCTCACTTTTAGAGTGGGATCAAGGTGTTTATGAAACTGAAGTAGAAGAACTTGAAGTTTTGATTGCCAAGTATAGTGATTTGCAAAAGCCTTTTAATAAATTAATAAAAGACTTAAAGGCTAGCAATGATAATGCACTCTCTCTTGGTGGTACAGTTTATGATAGGATTGCAGAAGTTATCTTAAATAATGAAGTTCTTTCAACTATAAAATATAGTAGAAAAGAATACGATGTTCCAGCTGAAGTATTTTCAAAACTAAGCTCTATTTTAACAAGATTGCACGATGCACATATTGCAAAATCTTTTTCTGCTGCGGCAAAAATGGAGGAAATTCTATTTGCATACGAGAATGCTTATTTCGAAAAAGTTGTATCTAAGGGTATGCTAACTTTTGGTGATGTACCTGAGCTTTTAAACTCGAATGAGAAGGCTAAAGAGTTGCTCGAATTTCGCTTGGATACTAAGTTTAAGCACTGGCTTTTTGATGAATTTCAAGATACATCACGCACGCAGTGGGAGTTTTTCTCTAGCATAATTGATAATATTATAAACCCTGCTTCTGGCGAAAAATCTGAGAAAACTTTCTATTATGTTGGAGACATTAAGCAATCCATATATTCTTGGCGTGGAGGGGATAAGGAATTATTTAAGGAGATTTTTGCTAAATATAAAGACCACCAAAACAACCCAATTACGGAGGCAGAGCCTCTTAGTAAATCGTATCGTTCTAGTATAAATATCATTAGGGCTGTTAATGAAGTTTTTAATAAAAGCGAACTTTTTAAAGCGAACTTTATAAACACTTTTAAAGAAGAGCCAAGCGAAGAATTTTTAGAAATTTTCGAAGAGCATATAGCTCATAAAAGCGACACTGCAGATAGCTCTATCGCACAGTTGCGTACTGTAAATACTATGGCTGATGGAGAGAACTTTTATAAGCATATTTTAGATGTCATTACGCAAGTGAAGGACTCTGGCAAAAGTATAGGGATTTTAGTTTCAAACAATAAGCAAATTCAGGAAATCACAGATTATTTGACTGCTAATAATATAAACGTTGCCCCTGAAGGCGAGAGGAATTTGGCACAAAATAATATCTTTGTATCAGGCTTTATTCAGCTCTTGAAATATATTGCACACCCAGAAGATACTGCGAGTTTTGTGTATTTAAAAATGACGCCTTTTGCGAGTGTAGTGAGCGAAGTTGGCTTTAGGGAAAGTTCTTTAATTTCTTTATCAACAGGTAAATATGTAGATTTCTTGAAAAAAATTCACAAATCAGAAGTCTTGAATAATTTTGATATAGATGACTTAATTGAAGCGTGCAGTGAGTTTGAAAATTCTAAGAAAAGTGGTATAGATAAACTTATAAATTTCTTGCAAAATAAGAAGATAAAGCTCTCTTCCAATTCTAACTTTGTGCAGGTGATGACTATACATAAATCTAAGGGCTTAGAGTTTTCTATAGTTATTTTGCCTCATCTAGAGAGTCTCACTTCTACAAAAATTTCGGGCTTACAGCTTCTGAAAAATAAGGCTAAATCTACAATTTCTTATTTGCCAAACGGCTCAATAATTTCCTTAAACAAAACTTTGCAAAATGCAAAAACTCGTGCTGAAAACAATGCGATGTTTGAGAATATTTGCAAGCTATACGTTGCATTAACTCGTGCAGAAGATGCCTTGTATGTAATACTAAAAAATACTCAAACAACAAAGCCTGCCTTTAATACTATGCTTATAGACGCATTTTTTAGGGCAAAAACTCAAGATGTTGCACAAAATGATAAGGGTAATTTGGAAATCTATACGATTGGAAGCGAAAATTGGATAAAAAATCTCAAGGCAAAAGAAGATGCTAAGCAAGCTGAAAAAGCAAAAAAAGAAGCAGAAGAAGCCTTAAGAAAGAAGTCTAAAAAGCCTGAGCATAAAAGCTCTATAGACAAAATTGCAGACTTGAATTTTGATGATATTGAGGACTACGTTGAAAGTGTATCTCCTTCTACTGTAAATAATTCTGATATAAAATTGGACGCACAAGCCCTTGCCTTTGGAAGTGCAATGCACAAAGTTTTAGAGCAGATAAAGTATATAGAAAGCGATGTGAATTTAAGTATAGCAAAGGCAATTTCTCAAGCAAAAATCGACGTAGATTTAGAGGGTAAAATTGCGAAAATGCTCGAAAATCTCTTTGCAAAAGAAGAGGTGAAAAGTATTTTTAGTTATAGCGATAATGTCGAAATACACAATGAGTTTGATTTTATATCTCAAATAGATGGCGAAAAAGTTTCAGGACAAATAGATAGACTTATGCTTGAAAAAGACGCTACAGGCAAAGTGATTTTTGCAAAGATAATCGACTACAAGGGCAGGTACAATCCTGAGCAAAACACGCAACTATCTCTCTACAAAAAAGCGATACAAAGCAGCTTTAAATTAGACGCCCCCCAAGTCTCAACCCAAGTCCTATCCTACACAAATGCCTCAATCACAGATATTAAATAAAGTCTGTTTGTATGCAATCTAAAGTCTACCTAGAGGCTTGATTTTCCCTCTAGGTAAAGTGCTTTTGTGGGTATTGTTTGTTTTTTATCTGTGTTTATGATACGAGTCTTTGTTTTTTAGGGTATTTAAGTGGCTTATTTGCTAGGTTTCTAAGGGTTTTGTGTACTGTTTGTTTCTTTGTTTTTAATACTCTTTTTAAGGATAGGATTGCCTTTATTTGTTTTAAAACTTTAAGTGTAATAATATTTTACGGATTTGAGAGGAAAAGTGTTTAACAGTTGTATTGTAAACACGATATATTTTTCTGAGA
This sequence comes from Opitutales bacterium, assembly GCA_044433115.1. GTDB lineage: Bacteria > Verrucomicrobiota > Verrucomicrobiia > Opitutales > Intestinicryptomonadaceae > CAKUIA01. Next base: position 352 of record JAWXTY010000046.1, on the reverse strand, counting down.
TTAATAAATATTTCAAAGAAGATTTTTTCGGTTTTAGCGAATAAATTTATAGGGGATTTTAGAAAAATAAGATTATGCAAGAATATTCAAGTACATTAAAGGTAGGCACTATACTTGTTGGTAAGTATAGGGTTGATAAATTGTTGGGTGAAGGTGGTTTTGGGGCTGTTTATAAGGCTTATGATATGGGGCTAGATAGGTATGTTGCTTTAAAGGAGTGTTTGCCTTGTGATTTTGCGTCACGTAGTACAGATAACACTACAGTTAGGGCAAAGACTCAAGCTAGCGTAGAGGATTTTGAGTGGGCTAAGACTCGTTTTATAGAAGAGGCAAGGACTTTAGCGAAGTTTAG
>JAWXTY010000045.1:0-7334 GCA_044433115.1 Opitutales bacterium | reverse complement strand
AAGAGGAGATTAAGAGATATTTTACTTATCACGCATTTTTCGCAGCCAAGACTTTTATAGCAAAATTTAGGCAAATACAGCTTGCCTCTAAAGGTGGATTCTTTGAGTTAAGTTGCTTTCAACAAGTGGATTATCTTTGTGCAGTGCTTATGCGAACTGCAAGCTTAGACGACTTGTCTCGTAAATACCTAGATGCAATTGGCGAAAACTTTAGATGGGGAAATTTAAAGACCCAGTAACGATATTTATGAATTTTTCAAAAACAAAATTAAAATAAACAGAAAGAATAAAAATGAAAAATAACACAGAAAGTACAATAAATACAACTATAACAAATGCAGTCAATGCTATGCAAAGTTTTAGCAGCAAAGTCATGGCAAAAGACGAAGCTTCCTTAGTTTGGGAGGTGCTTAAAACTTACGATTATGCAAGGGATAACATCATCTCTGTACCCGAAGAAACGCTTATGCAAATTCAGTTTGACGCCAACGCTGAAAGGCTTGGGCTTAGCAGACCTGAACGCTTTGTATTTAACAGAATTTGCTGTCTTGCACTCGGTATAAGGCACTCGTTCTTTAACTACAAAGAGTTAATAAACAAACTCTTAAACGATTACCCAATCGCCAGCTTATACGGAATGTTTAGATGCTGCGAGGCTTCCTATATGGAACATTGCGAGAACTTTGACCTCGACGGGAATGTCTTTTTAAGCAGACAAGAGTTGCCCCTTAATTCTTATGCTTACTTAAATAACGAGCTTGTTTTGTACGTCGAAAAGTGGCTAGATTTCAGCGAAAGCAATACTAGGGCTTGGAATGGAATTGCTCACTTATATAAGTGTAGCTTAGAGTCTTTAGTTCCAGTGGATTATAAGTCTAACAGCATTGCAAAGGCGTGCAAAAGGTTATTCGGCGAGAGTCAAAAAAGGCTCGAAAAACACTTTGGTGGCACAGCCTTTTGGCTTGCTGAGCAGGTGAGTTATTAAAATTGATTTTGATTAGCAAGGCAAAAATTCATTTTTGCAACAATACAAGTTACATCTATTCTTTTTAACTTATTTCTGCTTGAATTCCCTTGTTTTCGTGTCAGATAATTTATTATCCTCCTTTGAAAACAAGAAAATTACGCTAAAAATAAGCTTAAAAATAATTAGATGTCAATTTTAACAACTCACCTGAATGCATACTCTCGCACAAGCTCAGACACAAACAAGCAGACATACAAGCACTCTTTAGCCCTGAACATTATTTTGCGGCAAAGGCTTTCATTGCAATATATCCCACAATGAAAGCTTCGCAAAAACGCAGGTTTTTAAGTAAAGACAAGTACGACAAAACTGCATATATGATCCAAGTTTTGATGAACAGCAAAGCTCAACAAAGACTTTTTGCAGATTACTTAAACGCATCAACTATAATCCTAAACCAAAGGTAATCATGAACTCAAATAACATAAAATCTAACAACAAACCTAAGCAATACAGTGAACATATGCTAAAAATGGCTACCCGAAGACCTATAGATACCTCCTTGCTCACAAGCCAATTATACATAGGCAATTCAGCAAAGTCCTCAAATGCTTAGCTTGAGCAAGTAGACACGCACCATATTTTCGAAAGGCTCTTGTTCCCAACTCCACGGTATTGTGGCTTAGGTACGCCTAAATTAAAATGCGTACAAAAAAATCACGTTGCTCTTCTTGAGTCTTTAATAAAAATTCTACCCAAGAGTTCTTGTTATAATCTCTGAAAATAGAAAAATTTTCATGATAGGCATCTTCGATATATTTTTTATTGCTTAGCGGTAGCAATGGAGTTATGGGGTAGCACTCTTTGTGTGCTAACCATTCTTTGGTGTACTTAAATTCAATAACTTCTTTATTGTCGTCAATGATATATTTAATAGTAGCAACGGTCAAATAACGTTTGTTGCCACCAGAATCGTCTACTAATGTAGAATTATATACATTTATCTTTGTTTCTTTTGCCATATCAACATTTTTTCTTTGAACTACGTTTTCTTGCAGCTAAGGCAGAATCTTTCTTTACCGGTTTGTCTGGTTTTGCGATTACAAAGGGCGTCGGCAATGATACAGACGCATTAACTACAATATTAACGATAGCGTTGATCCGTCGCCACGTGCGACGCGTTGATGCAATTGCCAACGGCGGCGATGTTCGCGGGGAGTTGGGTGGCTGTAGAGCTACTCGATATAACCGCTGTCGCCGTATGGCAAAATCACTAGATGCTATTGAGCTAGTGCGTGCTCAAGTTGAGGAAGAGTATAAATCCAAAATTTATTGCGTAAATACGCTAAATCAAATAGGGAACAACCTGAACCAGCTTAGCCGAAATGTTAACACCGCCCACTTCAATGGCGAGGCTGCGAATTGGGTTGAAATTCACGAGGCACTAATTGAAATTTACATGCTATTTCATCTGTTATTAGCTGAAATTAGGGATTCAGAAAGAACAGCGAGGAAACTGCAATGATTAGAAGCATTTATATCCCTTCTGGCTTGCTAGAATATATGTTAGGCGATGTTGATTTAGAGGGGCGACAACGTCAGGCTATAATATTACGTGGCGATTTAAATGCAGTGCAAGTTGCACTTGAGTTTGCGAAAGAAAAAGAGCATATGAATCCAGTTTTTGTAGCAACATTCAGAGACCCTACGCCCTTAGAGGAACTCGGTGGCAGGGAATTTTTAGAAAAATTAATGGATGATGTAGAGGAATCTATGTATCCGAGGCTTAAAAAAGATCAATTCCCCTATGTTTTTATTTTACATGTGAATTGCGATGGTTCAACGGAGCTAAATTTATTTGCCGTAAATGTCGTAAATCAGCGTCAATATACCACATATTTTGAAACGAGGGATATCCCGTCATGGAAAATTCTTAGCGAGCTAACGCATGCTGAAAATCCAAAATTGGTAAATCCAAATGCTGTAGAAAACCGTAGAGCTTTATCTCAAAACCCATATTGGAATAAGGAGCAACTAGCACTCTTTAAAGAGGTTAATGCTACAGCATTGGGCTTATGCGAGGATAAAAGTTTTGTTGAAAATTACAGTAAAAGTTTGCTTAAAACTTCCCTTCAAGCATCTGGTTTTACCCTAGATGAGGACTCAGAATCTCGTCTATTTGTAAAAAATGACAATGCAAAAATCAAACTCTCAGATGCTTTGCTAAAGAAAAATCCTAATATAGAGAAAATTCTTTATGGCACTGAAGAAACATCTACAGAAAGCCTTTCTCTGCGTGAAAGGCTAGAAATTTCTAACGATACGCGCAGTAAACAAATATTAAAAAAATACAAACATCTACAACAGGAAACAAATGAAGAACGAAATACCAGAGAACTTAAACGCAAAATCAATAGAGCCCTTGGTTCTGAACCTAAGGGGGTTGATATTGGAGATGGCGAAGGAAGAGGTCAAGAAGCAGCTCCACTCGGACATCAACGAGATGGTCAAGAAGGAGGTATCAGCATTCCTGCAGTCTCCAAAGGGACAGGAGATGATTCGCAGCATAGTTCAAAAGGAGATAAACCGTCAGACGCCGGAAATTCTGAAACGGTTGAGGCAGAATACCCATTCGGACACGAGATTAGCTCTATATACTCTAATTCCTCAAATCAAAGCAGCGATTCAGGAGGAGTTAAAGTAGCCGAGGAAGAAAAAGGCGAAGAAAGTCCATTTATTGATGAATTTCTTTCTTTGTTGAATAACGTTATTCAGTCTGATTTTAGGGCAACAAAGGAGCGAAAGCTTGAGGCTAAACTTGCTGCTGAAGCCAAGGCAAAAGCAATTTTGGCAGCTGAAAGAGCTAAAATTGCACAACAACAAGCTATGGCACCTCAAGATGCTTCTCCGCAGATAAAATCTATTCCTACTCAAAAAACTATCAAGCCTGAACTATCTTTAAAGGAAGCTCTTATGCAAAAATTTGCAAAAAGCCTATCAAATCCAGACTGTATTTCTATGATAGAATCAGGCGTTGAGTTTTTTGAAAAAGAGAAAATTTCTACTGCTGAGGTTTTGGAGAGGTTAAGTTCGCGCAAATCTTATTTGTCAATACAACATATACGCTATGATATTACACAAGAAAAACGTAGGAAGCGAGAACAAGAGAGAGGAGGCTTTGGTTATGACATATAATTTTAACACAGATAAACAAGATTTTATGAAAAATAAATTACCAACACAGGCGGTTGCGGTGGGCTATACGAGAGTTTCTACGGTTGGGCAAATTAAAGGGGTGCAATTCACGTCCCTTGATGCTCAGCAACAGTGCATTGAAAGCTACGCTGCAAAAAATAACATAAACTTAATTGCTATTTATAGCGACCAAAAATCTGCTAAAGATAACAATAGACGTGGCTTGCAAGAACTCATTTCTCGTATCAAACAAGGGGATGTAAATTTTCTTATTAGCTATGGGTAGTTCTGAAAATTTGCGGTTAGTTATTTTTGAATTTATTTTCAGGACAAATTTTCATCTTTTTGAGGATAATAACAGCGTTATTTGACGAAAAAAGAGGGGAATTTGAACAAAAAGAAAGCGAAAAGAACAACTGCAAATTTTAAGAACTGCCCAGAAAAAAAGAGATCGAATTTCTCGTGCTGACGAGGGTTATCGAGAGATAGAAAAACTCTTAAAAAAGTACGGCGTAAAAGAACTTTTTACTGACGACACTAATTTCGACGACTCCACAGCAGATGGGCAGTTAATGAAATCTATATACATGATTGGGGCGACTTATGAGCGTCAAAAAAACATCAACAGGACTCGAGATAAAATTCGAGAGGCAACTAAGGCTGGGTTTTTTGCAACAGGTTTACCCCCAACTGGATACGTCAGAAAGGAAGATAAAAGTATCGCAAAAGACCCAAATTCTAGTTCGGAGATAGAGTTTATCTTTAACGAGTTTTTGCATAATAACAAAAAGGTTTCGGAAATTGCTAATAGCCTCGCAGATACTGGCAAACGCACGCCTTTAAAGTATGTGAAGGGCAACAGAAAAGTTGGCGATAGACCTTACAACGACCATGCAGTGCGAAATATTCTTAGGAATCCGATTTACGCAGGTTTTGTTTATCGAACTGGCGAGGACGGCGAAAGGGAGCTTTACGAAGGCAGGCATGAGGCTTACATAAGCAAAGAGGAGTGGGAAAGCTTGCAAACAAAGTTGCAAACGATAGCAGATGTACAGGCTGCCAAAGCAGATACTTGCAATATTCGCCATCGCAATGCGTACCCTCTAAAAGGGATTTTTTAATTAGGCACTTTCTCAAAATTGTGTAATTGCTCTTTTTAGCCTATTTTTGCTTAAATTTCCTTGTTTTTACGTCAGATAGCTCTGCTATCATCCTTTAAAAACAAGAAAATTGCACTAAAAATAAGCTTAAAAATAGCTAATTCACAATTTTCAGAAAGCACCTTTTGTGAATGTGGAGGGCAAATGTCTGCGTTTGGAAGTGGCAAGCTTCGCAAAGATGGCAGCTCTTATTTCTATTATGTTTGCAACCAACAAAAGTATAATAGTAGGGAAATAAACTGTCAAAGTACTATCTCTACTGTAATACTTGAAAGCGTGGTGTTTTCGTTTAGGGTGGTTCTGAAAATTTGCAGCTAATTATTTTTGAATTTGTTTTTAGAGAAATTTTTTATATTTTTGAGGAGGATAATGAATTATCTGACGAAAAAATAGGAGGAATTGCTCAAAAACAAAACAAAAAGAACAGCTGTTTATTTGAAAAACAAATTTCCAGAACCACCCAAAGCCCATTTGTCGAAAGATAAAATCTCGAAAAGCTCTATACTTGCCCAGCAAGGCAAATACAGGGTCGAACTCGAAACAGAACTTAAGGACTTAAGCAAGGAGGCAAAGACTTTGGAAGCTGAAATCAACAAGCTTTTAGACCGACTTTCAAAGGAGGACTTGAGCCCAAGTCTCAATGGCATTGTTATCTCTAATATGAAGTCTAAATCCCAAGAATTAGACCTCATTAAGACTCGCAAAGAGAGCGTCTCTAAAGAAATTACTATGCTCGACAAAGATGTAAAATTGGACACTCTTCAGCTGCGAGCCGATCTTGCACATTTCGAGGAGCTTCAACATGAACTCTCCGAAGAGGAGAAAGCCCAAGCAGCCCAACTCGTCATTAAAAAAGCGACTTTGAAGCCTCTAAAGAAAGACGGTTCAAAAAAGTTTTTCAGACTCATAATAGAGCCCACACAGCTCTATGCAGACAAAATTGCCGCAAGGAATATCGAATTCTTTGTAGACAATTCTGCAGGCAAAGGTGCTTGGACTATCACAGCCCCATTCGCCCTAGAAAGCAAAAACCAAGGGCTAAAGGCAAATTCATCTAGCAAAGAAAAAAAGAAGAGACACTTTTTAGCCGCAATTCTACGTATGCACGAAGAGTTTTTGAAGAGTAATCTTTACCTACAAGACTTCGCCGAAAAGAAGAAGTTAAAAAGGGGGATAGTTGGCAGACGATTCCAAATGCTAACACGCCTAAGCCCCTCAGCTGTTGAGTTCATCATAGGCTTAATCTACGAAAAAGATACAAGCAAAATATCTTTCAACAAACTAGAGTCCATCTCCAAAACCCCACCCCAGCTACACCTGAAATCTATAAAAGCTCTACTAAAATAAGCTAAACAACTACAAACTCACAAAGCCAAGGAATAAACCCCTTGGCTTTTTTCTTGGTCTATGGAAGTTGCTTGGGGCTTTAAAAAGCTAAAGGGATAAAATAAGCTTGAAGGCAAACCCTTAATAGAGTATTATTTAAGCCTTTATATAAACGATGAATTTACTTGAAAAGAAATACTATAAATACGATAAAATTTATAGATTTAAAGAAAGCGAGAAGACGCAAGAGTCTATGTGCAACAAAGAGCTTAGTGTCTTGACTTTTGCATGGAAGATAGGCTATGCTAGGAAATGTAATGACTATCCTAAAAAAGGAAAGGTATATGAGTATTTTGAAATCTTAAAGTTTTTCGATTATCTTAGCCTTAGGAATAAGATGGATAAAGAGGCAAGCTTACCCTACCACACGCTACGCATATTAAATAGAAGATGGGGTGAGACGCAAACCTTAGACAGTAGAAATTATTTGGAGTCATTAGACTTTAGCTTTAAAGTACAAACAAGCCCTATCTACATAAGTAGAAATTATTTGGAGTCATTAGACTTTGTTACGCATTGTTTATCCTTTCAATATCTACATAAGTAGAAATTATTTGGAGTCATTAGACAATATTATATGTCCCCTGAGAGTCTCATCTACATAAGTAGAAATTATTTGGAGTCAT
>JAWXTY010000044.1:0-7356 GCA_044433115.1 Opitutales bacterium | reverse complement strand
AGTTCCAGTTAGTTGGTTAAATATAGTAGTCTTACCACAATTTGGGTTACCCACTAAAGCTATGTTTAGTTCTTTTTTCATAAAAAATTAAAGTTGAACTTCGCCCATTATATGCTTACCACCAATATTTCGCAGTAAAAAAAGCTATAGAATCCACTGCAAAAGCAACGCAATCTGATGGCAAAGGGGGCGTATTTTGGCACACTCAAGGCAGTGGTAAGTCCTTTTCTATGGTATTCTACGCAAAGGCTCTACAGTCTAGCCTAGAAAGCCCAACTATAGTATTACTCACAGACAGAAACGACTTAGACAACCAGCTATACGGGCAATTCTCTCGCTCTATTGCGATGAAAATCTACAAGGAAATCTTAGCAAAACGCCCTGAGTGGACAGAAAAAGTCGCAGTCGTTATGACTCAGGGCAACAACGACCCTGAAGAATGGCGAGACCTCATAGGCAACAAATCTCACAAAGAAGAACTAGCCAAAAAATTTAAAGACGAAAGCTCGCCTCTAAAAATTGCAATAGTTGTAGATATGTGGCTAACTGGTTTCGACGTGCCTTCGCTGTCGACTATGTATGTCTACAAGCCAATGGCAGGGCATAACTTAATGCAGGCTATAGCTCGTGTAAATCGTGTATTCAAAGACAAAGAAGGTGGTTTAGTTGTCGATTACGTGGGTATTGCAACTGCTCTTAAGCAGGCGATGAAAGAGTACTCGAACCGAGACAAAGAAAATTATGGCGACACAAATATCGCAAACGCCGCCTACCCAAAATTCTTAGAAAAACTTGCCGTTTGTAAAGATATATTCCACGCCTACGACTTCTCTAGTTTTACTCAAGCCAGCGACTTAGAAAAGGCAAAGTTAATCACAGGTGGCGTAAATTTCATATTGAGCAAAGCCCACTTAGAAGAAAAAATACTCGAAGAAAAGCGTACCCAAAACATCTTCATAAAAGAAGCCCTTTTGCTACGCCAAGCCCTCTCTCTTTGCTCATCTCTAGCAGACGACAAAAGCCGTATGGAAGCTGCATATTTCGAAGCTATACGCATAATGCTAATTCGCCTTAGCCTGAATAATTCTACAAAAAAATTCACCCTAAGCGATATCAACGAACGCATAAACGAGCTACTTAAAAATAGTATTCGCAGCGAAGGCGTCATAAATCTATTTGCCGACACAGAAAACAAATTCTCTCTATTCGACCCAAAATTTCTCGAAGAAATTGCCAATATGAAAGAGAAAAACTTGGCTGTAGAACTCCTCAAAAAACTCATTGAAGAACAAGTCTCTATCTATAAAAAGACGAATGTCGTTAAGTCCGAAAAGTTTTCTGAAATCATACAAAGTGCTATGAATAGATACCTAAATGGTATGCTCACTAACGAAGAAGTTATCCAAGAACTCTTGCAACTGGCTAAAGAACTAAGCCTTGCTCACGCCGATGGCGAAAAATTGGGCTTAAGCCTCGAAGAACTTGCCTTTTACGACGCACTCACTAAGCCGCAAGCCATTAAAGATTTCTACGAAAATGACGAACTTGTCGCTATCACAAAAGAACTTACAGATATGCTCAGGCAAAACAGAACCATTGACTGGCAAAAGAAAGAGACAGCAAGGGCGAGTATGCGTAAACTTGTAAAACGCCTCCTCAAAAAACACAAATACCCACCAGAAGGTATGGACGACGCCATCAAAACAGTCCTCACCCAATGCGAACTTTGGACAGATAATCTCTAAGCCTTATTGCTCTTATTGTTTTATCGCTTTACGAAATACCCACCCTTGCGTGGAGAGCCGATATATTCTACCGAGTCGCTTAGGGATTGTAGGTAGCGGCTGAGGCTACGTGGGGCAACTGCGAATTAAAAGGCGATCTTCTGAGCTTTTGAGCCAGTCGAAAAGATTGTCGATTAGCGAAGGCACTCGCTCAGCAGGAGGCGTTTGTTTCGATTATGTTTAGCCTTCAAAGGTGAATGGATTTTTTGCTAGGGATATGTCTCTTTCTAGCATTTTTAGAAAAGGGGCTTTGGTATATTTTTTAATATATTGATTGACTAAATTGTGAGTTTGTAGATAATGAGAATTATGAATACTTTTTCTAATATTTGGGCTTTTGATTTGGGTACTTCTTCTATAGGTGAAGCAGTTTTGAAAAATGATAGATTTTTGCACATAAAATCAAATCTTATAGATGAGAAATTTGCAGCAATAAATGAAGCTAGTGAAAGAAGAAGGCAAATGCGAACTCGTCAAGCTCACAAGGCTAGAGAATCTTGGTTAGATTCAGAGTTGGAAAAATTGGGTATAGAGGTATTGAAGCGAAAAATAACCCAAAAACAAGCTGGAGAGTGGAAAATAGTACAACTCGCTGACAAAAGGCTTGAACAAGAATTTTCCGACTCGTCTAGTTCTATATGTTACAATAGTATCGCTTTGCGTGCAAAGTTGATTTTGGGTGAAAAATTAGAATCTTGGCAGGTATATAAAGCTTTAAATTCTGCTATACAACTTAGAGGTTATGATGCTAATGTTGTTTGGAAATCTGGGATAGGCGATGATAGTGCAAAATCAAATTCTAAAGACGACTCAAAAGAAGAGTTTGAAAAGTTAAGTGAATTTAAAAAGGAATTTAGCAATCTTATTCAAGATGAAAATTATGCTTACCCTTGCTTCTTTAAAGCTTATAAAATGGGTTTGTGGAATCCAGAAAACCCAAGAGAAGTTGCTATACGTATAGACCATAATGCAGGTAGGGCAAGTGGTTATACTGTTCCAAGAGAGGACGTGGAAAAAGAATTTGTAAAGTTGGTGGAAATGGCAAGTCTTCAATATCCTGAATTGACTAATAAGGCTATGTATTTGCTCTATGGACCTGCAGAGTCTGCTTATGCTTCTTTTTATCCTGCTAAGCGAAAGGAGTTTAATTTAAAGAGGGGTGCTATTTCGGATTGGAATGGAGCATTGGGGCAAAAAATACCTCGTTTTGATAATAGGATTATTGAAAAATGTTGTTTAATGCCACGCTTTAATGTATGCAAGATAAAAGCCTTGCCAAGTAAAAATAAAGAGCCTTTGGGTGAAAATGATTTATTGCATTACGAGCTTGTTTTGGCTATGAATTTATTGAATATGCGTTTTGAACGAATGGATTTTAATTCAAGTCAAAGTCTTGATTATGAAGAATTTATCTATGCGATGCAAGTGGGCAGGGTAAACAGGTATAAATTTACAAAAACTCAATGGAAGAAGTTTTTAGATAAGATAAATGCCCTTCCTTTGCCTAATCAATTAGAAGTGCAAGAGCCTAGGATGAGTGGTAGGGCTTCTTTTTGTAGGTTAGCTATGTGTATGCTCTTAAAGTTGATTATGTCAGGCGAAAATCCATCGGACTTTTATGCAAAAGAGATTGCTTGTATTAATAATACTGACCCTAAAAAGGGCATATTAAAAAGCGATTTAGACTTCATTAAGCGAATGGGTGATATTCCTTGGGCAAAGATATATTTGCCTAACCTTAAAACGCATATAGCAGAGGATATATCTAGCTTATCTCAAGCTGAGCGTCGCTTACATATACTAGAACTTATAGGCAGACAAAAAGACCCTATTGTACGTCATAGGCTTAATTTGTTTTATGAAAGATTAATGGCATTAGAGTCTTTATATTCAAAGCCAGATATTGTAGTTCTTGAATTTATTAGAGACGATTTTTTGGGAGATAAGGCAAAAAAGGCTTTAATTGAGGCACAAAATTTACGTAGGAAAAAGCGAAAAGAATGTGCAAAAGAACTCGACGAAAGTGGCATTAAAGGTGGTAGAGCTTTGCTTAAATATGAGTTATTAAAAAATCAAAATGGATATTGCGTTTATACTGGCGAAGCTCTTATCCCTTCTAATATAGCAGAATACGAGATTGAGCATATAGTACCGAGAACTCAGGGAGGTCCCGACTCTATTTACAACTATGTAATATGTAAAAAATCTACAAACTTAGAAAAAGGCGAGTTGACTCCGTATGAGTGGCTTAAAAATACTGACAAATGGAATGCTTATTTGCAAAGAGTTGAGGGTATGTATAATACTTTAGGTAAAAAGAGAGTGGCATTATTGACGAGTTCAAATGCAAAAGAGCTTGTAGAAAAATATACAACATTAGCCGAAACTGCTTGGATTGCAAAGCTTGCACAAACTATAGTTTGCTTGAATTTTGGTTTTTCTCTATCAGGACAAAAGGGCGAAAGGCAAGTAAGGGTAGTTCACGGAGCTCAAACTGCAGTGATTAGGAATAAGTTTAATTTGACTGAATTGCTTGCAGAGAATATTGAGCAAAAGGCAGATAGTACTTACACTGACTTTTTGGATATAAACGAAAAGTTAGAAAAGAAGAATAGGGCAAATAAAAAACACCATGCCCTAGATGCTATGGTTTTGGCTATTAGCCCTCTCATAAAGCAAAGGAAGGGCGATATAACTTTGCCTGAATTTATAGGGACTAATCCGAAAGAATTTTTTAGACAACATTTAGCGACTGTAGTTCCTACTAGAATTTGTCAAGCGAAACCTAAACTAGAGCAAACTATATACGGCAAAGCGAATGTTGAAGGAAAGGAAGCTATTGTTCTTAAGAAAGAGTTAAAGGAGCTTGCTTATAAGGCTGTAGGTATCAATAAAAAAGCATATTCTTTAGAGTCTTTAATTAAGGCTACAAAGAAGGTACTTAGCCCACAAATCAGAGCAATCCTTGAAAAATTTTCGGAGCAATATCCGAATGAAGAAGATTGGCTGGAGTTTGTAAAAGATTTACGTTTGCCTGCTAAAAATGGCAAGTTTGGGGCAAGGATTGTTAAGGTGCGTTCTTATGTTGGGTCTACAGAGGAGTATGCTGAACTTTCTAAAGATGGCTCTGGTATGTACGTAAAAGGTAGCTCAAATAAGGCAGCTTTGGTTTGGAGGAACAAAAAGGGCAAATATAATATGCTTGCTGTATACGCCCATCAGTCTTTCAAAAAGGTTATAGATTCTTTGAAGCTTAGAGATGATTTCGACGACACTTTTAAGCCTCAATCTTATAGGGTTGGAATGAATTTGAATATCCTTAATGATGTTTACGATGCTAAGGGTGAAAATGTATTTTGGCAAAAAGGTATTTGTAATTTAAAGACAGCTATCCCTTCGAATAATGCTATAGTCTTATTGTCTATAGATGGTAGTCAAGAGCGAAAAATTATGATTAATAATTTGATGAAAGCTGGAATAGAAAAAGTATAGTATTGACATTATGCACTAATATATAGTAGCTTATGCGTATGAGCTACCATGTATTGCATATATTTGAGCAAGGGGTTAAGCTTTCTAAAGATAGAGCTTTTCTTGTTTGCAAAAAGGATTTTAAGGAATTTGGGCGTATTGCTATTGAAGATTTGCGTGCAGTGGTGCTTCTTAGCGAGGCTGTGTCTCTTAGTGCATCTTTGATAGCTACATTGTGCGATAATGATACTATAATTTTGCACTGCAAAAATTTCAAGCCAGTAGGTATTACTGCCTCTTTAAGTAGAACTTATGACGCCCTTGTGGTGCTAAATCAATCTAAGCAGATTAAGTCGCTTAGCGATTTTTTGTGGGCAAAATTATTGAGAGCGAAAGTCGAAAATAATATTGCTGTATTAAAATATATAGGGGCAAAATACGAACGATTAGAGGGTATATTCTCGAATAAGCGAAGGGCTTTGAACGAGGCTTGGGCTGCAAGGGAATATTGGAGTGAATATTTTCCATCTATGGGCGAATATGGGCAAATTAGAGAAAGAGATGCAGACTCAAGTCCAACTAACCTAATGCTAAATTATGGATATGGAGTTCTTGGTGCTTTGGTACATAGGGCAATTATAATTGCAGGATTAAATCCTCTTTTAGGGGTAAATCATAAAACTTATTATAAAAACACGCCCTTAGTTTACGATTTAATAGAGCCTTACAGGGCTTGTGTCGACTTGCTTTTGTATAAGTATGTAGGCGAAAATGGCTTTAGTAATATTAGAGCTTGGGCGAAATTCGTAGGTATACATCTTAGGGAATTTCGATTAAGGAAAGGGCAGGGCAGTGTAAAGCTAATGGATTGTATAGATTTTAGTGCAAGAAGCTTAGCAAATGCGTATAGAAAAAGGAGTGCGAGCGAATTATGGATACCAAACTTAAACGACAATTTAGAAATGACTTTAGTAAAGCAAAGAAAGTGAGTGCATTTAGAATGGGTTGGCTAATGGCAATGTTTGATTTACCTGTGGGCCTAGACGAAGAACGTCGAGAGGCGACTCGCTTTAGGAAATCACTTTTAGATGATGGATTTATGATGATACAATTTTCTGTCTATGCGAGACCTTGCGTAAGTTTAGAGCGACTAGAAAAGCATTATAAAAGAGTTAGCCTTTTTGCCCCAAAGACAGGGAATGTGCGATTGCTATTTTTTACAGATAAACAATGGGCACAAACAAAATTACTCTCAATGCCAAATAAGAAGCAAAAGAAAGTAGAAAACGTGCCAGAACAAATAGAATTTTGGTAATAAATAAAAAAATATATGCAATTAAAAGGTACTATGTAGAGCATTTAATTGCATAAAATTAGTTAAGACTTTACAACAATTTTATTAAAAATTTATCTAAGAATCTCAGATTCAGAAGTATCTGTCAATACTATTCTGTCAAAGATCATTTTGTTGTAAAGTCAAAACTTGCATCATTTGCTCCTTGCAAAACCACATATTCTGTCAAAGATCATTTTGTTGTAAAGTCAAAACCTCCAATTAAGCCAGCTGATAGCGTTATGAATTCTGTCAAAGATCATTTTGTTGTAAAGTCAAAACAATTTTGTGATTACTATGTTTGTTCTATTCATTCTGTCAAAGATCATTTTGTTGTAAAGTCAAAACGGCAAATAATAATCAAAAACATTATGATTGATTCTGTCAAAGATCATTTTTTTACTAATCCATATTGAATTTTTTTATTAATTCCATCTTTTACTTCTTTTTCTATCAATACAAAATCCGACTCGCTTGCTTTTTCATAAGTGTTTATGGAAAGAATAATTTGCATTGCCCCCTAGCGAGAGGACAATAGAAGTTCTCTCGCTTTTGGTTTGAAAATATTACACGCTCTTTAAACTTTAAGGCTTAAGGGTTTTCTTGAGTTCGGAGACTTTTGCGTTTTTGTCAGGGTTTATGCTAGAGTCGTAGAGTATGTTTATGTAGTTGTTATTTCTAAAGGAAAAATATTTGCCTTTGGCGATTATTATATGCTCGATGAAATCTAGTTTTAGAGGGCGACATATTGCAGATAAGGACTTTGTG
>JAWXTY010000043.1:0-8090 GCA_044433115.1 Opitutales bacterium | reverse complement strand
AGTGAGAATTTTTTGTAGGGGCTTCAAATTGCCCTTCAGGCGAGTATTTGCTTTTGTTTTGGGGTCGAAGCGTACTTGTGGTACGTGAGAGTCATAAACAAAAGCAAAACGGAGCATCAAGCACTTTCGGTTTTCCCAAAAAATCTCACATCGAAGAGTGAGAATTTTTTGTAGGGGCTTCAAATTGCCCTTCAGGCGAGTATTTGCTTTTGTTTTGGGGTCGAAGCGTACTTGTGGTACGTGAGAGTCATAAACAAAAGCAAAACGGAGCATCAAGGGCAATTTCAAGCCCCTACTATGCCTGTCATTGCGGATACGCTGGCTGTTTCTATACGTATGTTTACTAGAGTGCCAATGCGAGATGGGTCGAGTTTGGCAAAGACTTTTCTATGCGTTCTGGTTCTGCCTACGCATACGCCATCGCCACGTTTGGCTGGGGCTTCAAAGAGGACTTCTTGGGTTGTGCCAAGTAGTTTTTCGTTAAAGTCTACAGATTGGGTTTGGAGTATGTCGAGTAGAATTTGATTTCTTCTTTCCTTTTCGGCTTCTGGAATATCGTCTAATTCTTCTGCTGAAGGAGTGCCTTTGCGTGGGCTATATTTGAATATATAAGCCATATCAAAGTTGCAATATTTGAATAATTCTACAGTTTTTTGAAAATCTTCTTCTGTCTCTTTTGGGAAGCCTACGATGATGTCTGTAGAAATTGACATATTGGGAACTCTAGCTCTTAGGGCGTCTGCAATTTCTTTGAAGCGTTCAGCTTGGTAGGGGCGTTTCATTCTCTTAAGAACTTCTGGGCTACCTGATTGCATAGGCAAGTGTACGTATTCACAAAGTTTTTCGAGTTCGCCGTATGAGTTGATTAAATCGTCTCTAAAGAAAGATGGGTGAGGTGAAGTAAAGCGTATGCGTTCTATGCCTTCGATTGCGTTTATGCGTCTTAGAAGTTGAACAAAAGGGCTAATTCCATCAATGATAGGCATACCCCTGCCATAGGCGTTTACAACTTGTCCAAGCAGACAAATTTCCTTAGTGCCTCCCTTTGCAAGATTTTCTATTTCGAGTATAATATCGTCCATAGGGCGAGAGCGTTCCCTGCCCCTTGTGTAAGGAACAATGCAGTAAGAGCATTTCATAGAGCAACCTTGCATTATGGATACGTACTTTACTGTATTGTTATTTTCGGGTAGGTGCATATTTATTTTCTCGTGGGAAGTTTCGTCTTCGCCAAGTCGAACTATGCGTTTACCATTTGCTAAAAACTCTTCGAGATAGTCCACTAAATAAGGAGTGTGCCAAGTACCTGCAACTATGTCTAGCTTAGGTATTTTCTTAATTAAGCCCTTGCCAAGATTTTGAACCATACAGCCGAATACACCAGTTATAGGGTAGCCTTTGTCGCTCTTTTTCTTGCGAGCTACTATATAGCCAAGTTTGCCAGCTGCCTTTAATTCAGCAGACTCACGCACAGAGCAAGTATTTACAAATATTGCGTCTGCACTATACTCGTCGTCTGTAACAATATAGCCACGTGCCTTGAACTGAGCTGCAACGTTTTCACTGTCTCGCTCGTTCATTTGACACCCGTATGTCCTTATGTGAACTCTAAGTTTTTCCATTAATTAAGTATAATAATTATAATTTACGAACTGCTCCATCTGCTGCAGAAGAAACGCTCTTTGCATAGAATTGCAATGACTTAGATACTTGCCTATCTCTCTTTGGTTTATAAGCGTCTGAGCCTCGTGCAAGCATAGCAGAGCGTCTAGCGTCGAGAGCTTCTGTAGTAATATCTAAAGATATAGTTCTATTTGCGATGTCAATATCGATAAAGTCGCCATCTTCAACTAAGGCAATGTCGCCACCTGCAGCTGCTTCTGGAGAGGCGTGTCCTATAGATAAGCCACTTGTGCCTCCTGAGAACCTGCCATCTGTTAGCAATGCACAAAGCTTGCCTAAGCCCATAGACTTCAAATGGCTAGTTGGGTATAACATTTCTTGCATACCCGGTCCTCCCTTTGGTCCTTCGTAAGTGATGATAACTATGTCGCCAGGGGCAACTTTGCCACTGCGTATAGCTTCGCTTGCGTCGTTTTCTGAATTATAAACTTTTGCAGTTCCTCTAAATTTGAGTATGCTTGCGTCTACGCCTGCAGTCTTAACTATACAGCCATCTTTTGCGATATTGCCAAATAATATAGCTAAGCCTCCATCTTTAGAAAATGCACTTTCTACGCTTCTAATAACGCCACTATCTCTATTAGTATCTAATTCTTCCTTATAGTTTTCTTGGCTATAGGCTCTGATATTTGAAGTTTTGCCTACTGTAGCTAAAAATAGTTTTTTGATTTCAGGGGCAACTTCAGCCTTAGTAATATCATAATATTCCAAGGCTTCTTTTAAAGTCTTAGAGTGAACTGTGCCTACTGTGCTATCTATAATACCAGCTTTATCAAGCTCGTTTAGAATACCATATATACCACCTGCGTTGTGTACGTCTTGAATGTGAACTGTATTAACAGATGGAGCAATTTTGCATATATTAGGAGTAGTCCTAGATAGTGCGTCGATGTCTTGCATAGAAAATTCTACATTAGCTTCTCTAGCTATAGCCAACAAGTGAAGAACTGTATTTGTGCTTCCTCCCATTGCTATGTCGAGCTTCATTGCATTTAGGAAAGCTTCTCTTGTTACTATATTTAAAGGTAGTACGCTGTCGTCGCCCTCGTCGTAGTGGCGTTTTGTGATTTCGACTATCTTCTTTGCGGCGAAAGCAAACATTTCTTTTCTCAATGCGTGAGTTGCAAGTAATGTTCCATTTGCTGGCAATGACATACCTATAGCTTCGCATAGGCAGTTCATAGAGTTCGCTGTGAACATACCTGAACAAGAACCACAAGTAGGACAAGCACTCTCTTCTATCTTTTGGCTGTCTTCGTCGCTAACTTTAGGGTCTGCACCTGCTATCATTGCGTCAACTAAATCTAAACGACGCATTTTGCCGTCTATCTCAACTTCGCCTGCTTGCATAGGTCCACCACTTACAAATATTGTAGGAACATTTAACCTCATTGAAGCCATTAGCATACCAGGAGTAATCTTGTCGCAATTAGATATACATATCAAAGCGTCAACGCAATGTGCCTTACACATATATTCTACGCTATCTGCTATCAACTCTCTTGATGGCAATGAATATAGCATACCTTCGTGTCCCATTGCGATACCATCGTCGATGGCAATTGTGTTAAATTCACGAGAAATGCCCCCTGCCTTTTTTATCTCTTGGGCTACAAATTCGCCAACTTCCTTTAAGTGAACGTGTCCAGGGACAAATTGCGTATAAGAATTAACTATTGCAATTAATGGCTTTTTAAAATCTTCTTCTTCAAGACCTGTAGCACGCCACAAAGCCCTTGCACCTGCCATATTTCTGCCTTGAAAACTCTTCTTTGATTTATATTCTCTCATATATCTAGTTATTTTATTGTTTACTTTATAAAGTCTATCTTGTAGCTTAAAGACTACTTAATTTATTATGGAATTTAATCTTAAAAAAATATTAAAAGCTCTACTCTTTTCAAGTAGTCAATGGCTATCTATTAAAGATATTCAAAATGTCATTGTAAGATACAACAAAGAGATGGAAACTTCTAAATTACAAAATAATGAGCTATCTAAAGAATTTTCTCAAGAAAATTCAGCAACAAATTACGAAAATCAAGCAACTATGCAAGATTTAATCAAGCAAGTGCCTACTATTCTTACTGCAACTCAAATTAGAGAGGCTATAGAAGAGATTAAAGCTCAGCTAATTGAAGATAATGATGTATACACTTTAATTCAAGGACCAACTGGCTGGAAAGTTGCTCTAAGTGAGGACTATTCTCAGTGGGTACGCCTCTTGCGTAATGACCCAAAGCCTCAAAAACTCTCGCAGGCTGCTCTCGAAACTTTGGCTATTGTAGCTTATAGGCAACCAGTAACTCGTGCTGAAGTTGAGTCTATACGTGGTGTAAATGCAGATGGGGCTATAAATAGACTCTTAGATAGAGAGCTAATTTATATATCAGGCAGAGCAGACTTACCAGGCAGACCCCTACAATATGCTACAAACGAAAAATTCTTAGAGTACATAGGCATAAGCTCCATAGACGAGTTGCCTTCTTCTGACGTATTAAGCCCTAAGCAAATTTCTACTTGGATTAAAAATGCAAATAACCCAGAGCTATTTACAGATAAAGAAATGGGGCTAAGCCCTTCTGAAATAGAAATAGAAGAAAATAATGCAGAAGATATATCTCAAGAAAATATAGAATTAGATGAAAATGCTACATTAGAAGAAAATATAATTGAAAAAAAATGAAAATTCTGCAAGTATAGATAATCAAAGTGAAGAAAACGATGAATCAGCAAGAGATTAGAGACAATATAGATAAGATTGATGTACAAATTTTAGACCTCATTGAAGAACGTATAAATTGTGCAAAAGAAATGAAACGCTTTAAGCTAAAAGCAGGCTTGAATACTTATGTGCCTAGTCGTGAGGCTTTTATCTTTCAAAGACTAGAAAAAATTAATAATGGTAGGCTTGCAGATAAATCACTTAAGGCTATTTATAGAGAAATTATCTCAGCTTCAATCTCACTCGAAGAAGAATTGATGATAGGCTTTTTGGGACCAAAAGCAACTTTCACTCACCAAGCAGCATTGAAAGCTTTCGGCTCTAGCGTACAATATAAATCTATTCCATCTATACCTGATGTGTTCACTGCAGTGGGCTTAGACGAAGTTAATTATGGCGTAATCCCTATTGAAAATTCCACTGAAGGTGCTGTAATGCACTCTATGGATATGCTAGTTGAAAGCGATTTGACTATTCTCGGGCAAGTGTATATGGAAATCGAGCATTGCCTTTTGACTCAAGCTGATATGCACGATATTAAAACAGTTGCGTCCAAAGACCAAGCTATAGGTCAGTGTAGAGATTGGTTGCATAGATACCTTCCTAAAGTCGAATTTTTACACACTAATAGCACTTCAGCTGCTGTTGAATTAGCTGCACAAGATAACACTGTTGCCGCAATCGCTTCGAGTATGACTTCTGAGGCTTATGGAGTGCCTGTGCTACAACGTGCTATTCAAGATAAGAAAAATAACATAACAAGATTTTTAATTATAGGCAAAACTCACTCTCCTAAAACTGAGGGTATAGTATATAAAACGAGCATTGTCATTTCTATAGACGATAGACCTGGAGCTTTATATGATATTCTAATTCCTTTCAATGAGGAAAATATCAACTTGACTAGAATTGAGTCTCGCCCTAACAAACAAAAGGCTTGGAATTACTACTTCTTTATAGACTTTATTGGGCATTGGGACGACGAAAATGTTAGCAGAGCTATAGAAAAGCTAAAGTTGAGCCTACCTTCTATTAAGCATTTAGGCAGTTACCCTGATGTGCCAAGAAAATAATCAGCTAATTGCTATTAAGATTATTCCAAATTCCTCAAAAAATCAATTTGTGGGAATTTTAGATGGTGCTTTGAAAATTAAAATCACTGCACCTCCCATTGAGGGTAAGGCAAATGCTCAGTTGATTAAATTCTTGTCTAAGCAAAGTGGCGTATCTAAATCTAAGATAATTATAGAGTCGGGTTCGACTTCGAAGCACAAAATGATTTCTATTGAAGGCTTTAATGCAGATAGTTTAGAGCGTGCTTTATCTCAAGGCACAAAATAAATATACAAAAAAATAAGCTTGTACATTTCGTATCAAGCTTATTTTTTTGTATTTAGCTATTGGGGCAATTGTAGCCTATTGTAGTGCAAAAACAAAGTTTTTGCTTGCCTATTAAAAAACCAATTTTTATATGCCCCCTCAAAAAAAACTAGCTTAGTGCAAGCACACCAGATTCGCCTGTGCTGACACGTATGACTTCCTCTAAGTTCATTATAAAAATCTTGCCATCGCCAACTTTACCAGTCCTCGATGCTTTTAAGATTGCGTCCACGGTCTTTTCAACCAATTCATCTGTTACGCACAAATCTATAACTATCTTTGGCAAAAGCTCCGCATTGTATTCGCTACCTCTGTATATCTCAGAGTGCCCCTTTTGCCTACCAAAACCTTTTGCTTCGGTAACAGTCATACCTTCTATACCTATTTCAGATAAAGATTCCTTTACTTCTTCCAATTTAAATGGCTTAATTATAGCTTTAATTAATTTCATTATCTTAACATACAAATATTTTATATTTAAAGGCAAGCTTATTATATGCACAAATTCACAAAATTAGAAATTTCTAGCTTATCCGACTCTCTCGGCTTTGACGATTTTGCTATATATGGTTTAGATAAGCCCATCGATGAAGATTTTCTATCCCAATTTAAAGAGTGGCTAAATTCTCCCCTAGCTGGCAATTTGGACTATATGCACAAATATTTAGATATACGCATTAAGCCAAAGCTCCTCTTGGATAATGCTAAGTCGCTGATTTGTTTTATTGCAAACTTTAAAAGAGATACCCAAGAAAAGCGTATAGCTACTTACGCCCAATCAAGGGACTACCACAAAGTAATCCCCAAAAAACTCAAAGTCATTGCAAAGCACTTAGAAAGTCTTGGTGGCACTCAAAAAATTTGCGTCGATACCTCCCCCATCTTCGAAAAATATTTTGCCCAAAAGTGCAATCTTGGATACAGAGGCAAAAATACATTATTAGTAAATGAGAAATTTGGCTCCTTTTGCTTTATAGGTATAATTCTAACAACGCTCGACTTTCAAGAATATATACACGCCCAGCCTACGATTAGTTGCGATAATTGCGATAAGTGCATAAAGGCTTGCCCTGTCGAAGCTCTTAGCCCATATAAGCTAGATGCCTCAAAGTGCATAAATGCTATAACTATAGAAGAAGCTCGAGACTTTGAAATAAATGGCAAAAAATATATCTTTGGCTGTGATACTTGCCTGCAAGTTTGCCCTCACGCAAAGAATGCACCTCTTCCAAAAATGCAAGAATTTAACTCAGCTTTGCCTAAACTCCCTCAAGATACTAATCTTAGCCAGCTTGAGGAATTATCATTGGGTACACCAATTTATAGAACTTACAAAAAATATACAAAAATTATGTCAAACAAAAATACATCATTCATATTCGACTTCGATGGCACTATCGCCAACACTATACCTATGGCTATAGACGCTTTTAAGTATGCTATCAAAACCCTTGGGCTAAAAGTGCCATCTCCTGAAGAAATATTTGCAAACTTTGGGCCTAGCGAAGATGGCTATCTCGCCAGATTTTATCCAGAAAAAAAAGACGAGCTTTTTGCTCTGTATCTAAAATACTACGACAAGCATCACCAAGAATATTGCCCAAGTGCATTTCCTCTAATTAAAGAGTCGCTACTTAAAATTAAAAGTTCAGGAGCAAAGCTTGGGCTAATTACAGGCAAAGCAATGGAGTCTGCTATAATCTCTTTTAAGCACATTGGTATAGATATGGCTATTTTCGATTTTATCAAAACTGGCGAGCCTTCTGGAAATGTTAAACAAAAGCATATGCAAGAAGCCATCGACGCTTTGAAAAGTGGCGAAGATGACACCTTCTATTATATAGGGGACGCAAAAAACGACATTATAGACGCAAAAGCTAAAAATATGCTCTCAATTTCGGCTGCGTGGTCGCCTATAGATGACATAGAAGTGCTAAAAGCTCAAAATCCTTATAAGATTTTCTACAAAACAGAAGATTTTAAAGCATTTTTAGACGAAATTTTGTAAATTTATTAAAAAAAGTATAAAATAATTTTTCATATTTAAAGAAAAACAGGCAAAAATCGCCCTCTTTTAAGGTTTAGTATAACAAATACTAAGCCTTTTTTTGCGTTTTTTTAGATTTTTTTGCATTTTTACCCCAAAAAAACCTCCCATATAACAAACGATGCCCATTTTGCCAACGGTTCAAAGCGTAAGTTGCACAAATTTTATTTTTGTATAATATTGTCCTCAATGAACAATACTACAAAACATTTAGCAAACTCGAATTTATATTCAACGAGATTTAACCCTATTATA
>JAWXTY010000042.1:0-8174 GCA_044433115.1 Opitutales bacterium | reverse complement strand
TATACGCCTCTACAGCCCTTGCAAGCGAAAGCACACTAGAAAATCTTGTATATGCAGGCACAACACAGGCGTCGACGTTTACAGCTAGTGCTCTTGCAAAAGCAGATGTAGCTTACGCTAAAAGTATCTTAGCCGAAACCCAACTAAAAGGTATTGTAGGCGAAAGCCTTGCTGCAAATTCTATAGAAAAAGAATTTTTAAGCAAGGGAGGCTGGAAAGCTATTACACCAAGAGCTGCGGCTCAAGGCATAGACCATCTATATATAAAATACAACAAGAACAATATACCTTGCGATTTATTAGTAGCCGAAACTAAATTCGGCTCTAGTAAATTGGGTATGACTAAAGATGGAAAGCAAGCGAGTTCAAAGTGGTACTCTACACGTTTAAGGGCTGTGGCAAGTAGGTATAATGACTTTTCTGCAAACACTGCAATAGAACTAAATGCGAAGAAAACCCTAACTACAAAAGGCATTACTGATATCCCTTTAAAGAATGGCAAAACTGTATCTTTTTGGAGAGCAAACAATAAGACATACTTTTCAGGAAGCCAAGCTGAACTAAACGCAGCAAAGCAATCCTCAAAAGATTTAGCTAATTATATCAATGCAGCGGCAAATGATAAAATTGCGTATAGAAGCAAAATCTATTATGTAGAACCAAGCAAGAATGGATTTGATATAAATATTAAAGACGCAAAGCAAACAAGCACTGCAAATATATCTACAAAAAGCCATCCAAGTGCTAAATTACACATAAACGCTAATACAATTTCTAATTCTAAAAGTTTAAGCACTGCTGTTGCTAGTCAAATAAAGACTAAAATGCCTCATATTTCCGATGGCGAAGCTAGGCTAATCGCAAAAGATACTTCAAAAAATATAAGAAATCTGATAACGCCTCAAGGGAATATTCATACGAGAATCTTAGGTAATTCCATAAAGGGAGCTGGTATTACAACTTTATTGATAGCTTCTGAACAACTTATATTTGAAGGTAAAGTAGACACAAAAAGCTTGGCTTTTGGTCTTGCTAGTGGACTTGCAATACAAGGTGCTCAATACACAACCTTAGCAATGCAAAGAACTGGCTATGTGAGCTTTCTAAATAGACCGCTGGCAGCTGGCGTAACGTCTTCTTTACTTACAGCACCTTTGGCTTACCTCCCTTATTTTATGGGATACGCAGATATAACCCAAGCAAATACTCTAGCTGTTGTTAGCGTAGCAAGTGCAGGGATTGCAACTGTAGCTGGAGCTGGAACAATGGGGCTAGTTGCTACTTTTGGCACAGCTGGCACAGGAACAGCAATTTCCACACTAAGCGGAGCAGCTGCAACAAATGCAACGCTTGCGTGGATAGGAGGAGGCACTGTCGCTGCTGGTGGAGGTGGCGTGGCTGTAGGAAGTGCTATTATGACTGGTGGCGTTGCAATCATTGCAATAGGCTTAAGCTATGGTATAATGAAAGGTGTGAGTTGGTATACAGACAAGGAAATGTATAATAGCCATATGTCCGTGCTATCCGAACTAAGAAGCAACGACTCTTTTCTTGAAAGCTCCATACAACAAAGCTTCTAATTCGCTTAATATTTTTATCTTCTTTGATACCCTGCAATTTAAGTAAAATGCAGGGTAAATTTAAGTATTTTGGCGTTTTTGTGGGGTTTTGTTTAAGTTTTAAGTTTGGTTGCAGTTAAATTTATATTGAAACTTAAATTTTGTTTAAGAAAAAATCTCTTGACAGTGTAGTATTTTTAATTTTTCATATAGGTAAAGACAAAAGGGCGAGTTGTCTAAATCAAGGTTTAAAAGGCTTTATAATAGCTGGGATTTCTAGGGCTTGCTTTGAGAAAAAAGGTATTTATAATGAAGAATGAAATTGGAGTTTTGCTGAAGAGGTTGATTTTAACAAATGGAATGAACCAAAGGAGCTTTTCGGAGAAGATAGACTTGTCGGCTACTGCTTTGAGTCAGATTATTACTGGCAAAACAAAGCCAAGGCAGGCAACTTTGACTAAGATTATGACTGTCTTGACGCTCACTGATGACGAAGAGCAAGAGCTTTTAAAGGCTTTCGAAAACAGCAATTCTTTGCCAGAAGATACGTCTTCGCCTGTCGAGCCTTTGAGGGTGTATAAGGAAAATCGTGAACGTTGTTATAGGTATTTGGAGATGAAGTCTAGGTCTATTGCCTTCAACAATGAGATAGAAAGCTTATTAAAAAATGCAGAGGTTGAATATATTAAAGACTATATGCACTCAAACCTTGTTACGGATTTTTATTTACCAAAACATAATATAGCACTTGAGTGCAAATTCAATATAAGCAGAGACGCCGAAAAGACTTTAACCATCTCGAAAATAATTAAGGAAAACTTAAAAATTCCTCATTTATATCTAATTATACCAATGAAGAACGAAATTAGCGAACAATCTATCGCACTTTTTAAACAGCTAGATATAAGAGTTATGTCCATAGTTGATCTAGTTGTAGAATTGCCAGAATTAAAATAAAAGAAAAAAATATGAAATCAAAATTATTAACAGCAAACATAAACAGATACTCCCTTAGCAAAACATTGCGATTTGAGCTAATTCCCCAAGGCAAAAGCTTAGAATACATAGAAAAAGGCGCTTTCTTGCCTGAAGACGAAGCAAAAGCACAAGACTATAAGCTTATGAAAAAGAGTATAGATGAATTTCATAAAGACTTTATATCTAAGGCAATGCAAGAACTTAAAAGTGAGTTAGAAAGCGATAATTCTGATACAAAAGCCTTTAAAAAGAGTGATTTAGATAGCTTTGCGACTGCATACCTTGAACTCAAGCAAGATAGGAAAAGCGAGAAGTTAAAGAACTCTTTCAAGAAAACATCAGAAAGCTTAAGAAAGAAGATTATCGACAGGGGCTTTAAAGCAAGCAACTTAAAAACTACCTATGAAAAACTATTTAAGAAAGATTTAATAGAAAGTATTTTGCCTAAATATATAAAAGAAAAAGAAAATGCTCCAGATTTGTTTTACAGCGAAAGGTTTAAAGGCTTTACAACTCACTTTACTGGGTTTAACGAGAACAGAGGAAATATGTACTCACCTGAAGAGAAGTCTACTTCTATTGCGTATAGGTTAGTAGATGAAAATTTCCCAAGATTTTTAGACAACATCGAAGTATATTCTAAGACAAAAGATATTCTTGCAGAGGCGATGCGAGGCTTAGAGGATTACGAGAAAGAATTTTACTCTAAGTTTAATTTAGCAGAAATCTTCCAAGTTAAGGCTTATTCAAATACATTAGCTCAGCACGATATAGATTTATACAACACTCTATTGGGAGGTATTGTAAGCAAAGAGAATTCTCCAAAAATACGTGGACTAAATGAGCTTATAAATCTTTATAGCCAAAAGTCGAAAAAGAAGTATCCTCTCTTTAAGCTTCTATATAAGCAAATTTTGAGCGACAGAGAATCTTTGTCTTTTCTTCCTCAAGCCTTTGAAGGTATTAAGGAAGTTTATAACTCAATTATACTTTTTTATAATGAGAAAATTATATCTAAGACTAAATATATAGGAGAAAATGCTGTAAATGTCTTAGAGTATGCGAGGCAACTTTTCGAATCTTTGAAGAATGCAGAATTTAATGCAGAAGAAATTTATGTAGATAAGTTCAACCTAAGATCTATATCTAGCACTAAATTTGGCAGCTATGATTTCATAACAAAGGCATTAGACTCATACTACACAACAAATCCTGATTTTGAATACGAAAAGGATATTCTAAAGGCAAAAGGTAATCTATCTAAAATAGAAAAGGTCGAGAAAAAGAAAGATGCTTTTATCGATAAGGAATACCATAGTTTGGCGAGCCTAGATGTGGCAATTTCTGCCTACCTAGCTAAAATAGAAGATATACATTTTAAGGAAAATTCTGACGGTTCTTTAGTCGCATATTTTGTAGATAATTTCAAGCTTCTTATCAATGGGAAAGCCCATTCTTTTGAAAGTAGATTAAAGGAACTTTATTCTACAATTAAGGGCGAGCTCGAGAAAGAGGGATATTTGTCTACATATCACCCAAGCAAAAAAACAGTAGAAGACATAAAGTTGTTTTTAGACACAATATTGCAATTAGTCCATTACCTAAAATCTTTGAGTATAAGAGAAAAAGACAAGAAAAACTTAAATTTAGATAGCGAATTTTACAATGCTTACGACGCTCTATGCGAAGATTTATCTGTCTTTATTAAGCTATACGACAAAATTAGAAATTACCTATCAAAAAAACCATACAGCACCGAAAAGTACAAGCTTACCTTTAATGAGCCAACCTTAGCTTCTGGTTGGGATTTAAACAAAGAAGACGCAAATAAATGTGTTATATTCAAAAAAGATTCTTATCTATATTTAGGCATTATAAACAGAGACATCATATCCAAAGATAAATCTATCAAAGCTAAGAATTTATTTATCAAAGAAGAAGTATCTATCGAAGATTATTATGAGAAAATGATTTATAAATACACTCCAGATGCATCAAAAATGATACCTAAGTGTTCTACTCAATTGAACAGCGTAAAAGAACATTTTGAAGAGAGCAATGAGAATTTTATAATAAATAACCCTAAGAATTTTGAAGGGACTTTGCTCCTTTCAAAAGAGATATTCGAGTTAAATAACCCTGCAGATGGCGGCATAAAAAAGTTCCAATCTGAATACCTAAAAATCACAGGCGACAATGCTGGCTATAAAGCAGCATTGGCGAAGTGGATAAGCTTTTGTTTAGATTTTTGCGCTAAATATAAGTCTACAGCTATATACGACTTAAGCTCTTTGAAAAAGCCTCAAGAATATAACTCTCTGAATGAATTTTATACAGACTTAGATAAGCTTTTGTACTCTATCAAATTTCAAAAAATCTCTAAGGCATATATAGATGATTTAGTTGACAAGGGGGCTTTGTTATTGTTCAAGATTCACAATAAGGACTTTAATGAGGGAGCATTGGGAACACCTAATTTGCATACGCTTTACTGGAAAGCATTGTTCTCTGAAGAAAATTTGGCAGACCCTAAACTTAGGCTCAATGGAGGTGCTGAAATTTTTTATAGAAAGATGTCTATCTTTGGCAAAAACACATATAGTCATAAAAAGGGAGACGTCCTTGTAAATAAGACAGATAAGTTTGGCAAAGCTATACCTGACGAAATTTATATGGAGATATCCAAAGTGCTTTCTGGCGACAAGGATTCTAATAGTCTTAGTGCCGATGCAAAGCTAGTTTACGATAATATCATAACAAAAAAGGCAGACAGAGAAATTATTAAAGACAAGCGATACACGCAAAACAAATTTCTCTTCCACGTTCCTATATTATTAAACGCTAAAGCAGACGAAAAAAAGAAATTAAACGATAATGTTTTAGAGAGCATAAAGTCTGATTCTGACATTAATGTTATAGGTATAGACAGGGGTGAAAGGCACTTGTTGTATTATACAGTTGTAAATCAAAAAGGTGAAATTTTAGAACAAAAGAGCTTTAATACAGTCACTGAAAGACGCAAAGATGGCAGCGATAGAGAAGTTGACTATCACTCAAAGCTTGACGCAAAAGAGAAAGCTAGAGATAGGGCGAGAAAGGAATGGTCTTCTGTAGAAAAAATTGCAGACTTAAAGGAGGGCTATTTGTCTAATGTTGTACACGAACTATGCCTCTTGGTTGAAAAATACAATGCAATTATCATCTTAGAAGACTTAAATTTGGGCTTCAAGAGAGGACGTTTTAAGGTAGAAAAGCAAGTCTATCAAAAATTTGAGAAGGCTCTTATAACTAAGTTAAACTATTTAGCCTTCAAGAACAGAAAAATCTACGACGATGGTGGCATTTTAAAAGCCTACCAACTTACAGAAAAGTTTGAAAGCTTTAAAAAGATGACCAAGCAAAACGGCATATTGTTTTACTTAGCTGCTGCAAACACAAGTAAGATAGACCCTCTTACAGGCTTTGTAAATAAACTTAAAACTAAGTATGAAAACAAAGTACAGGCTAAGGAATTTTTCTCTAAGTTTGAGACAATTAGTTATAATAAAGCAGATGCGTGTTTCGACTTTGCATATACAGAAACTTTAGTTGAGGCAAATCCTAAAAAGTGGGCTATTAAAACCTCAGGTGAGTATAGATATGTTTACAATAAGTACGCAAATAACAATAAGGGAGCTACTGAAAAAATAGATGTCACAAAGTCTATTGTAGATGCATTGGAGTCTGCAGGCATAGATTATACTTCTACCGACTTAAAAGAACTTATTTTAAATAGCGAAAGCGTTATATTGTTTAAAGCATTACTAAGAATGCTAGGCATAGTTTTAGCAATGAGATATTCTAAAGACGATGAAGACTTCATTTTGTCTCCAGTTGCTAACGACGAAGGTATCGTCTTTGACTCAAGAAAACACGGCAACCTTTTACCTAAAGATGCAGACGCAAACGGAGCTTATAATATTGCAAGAAAAGGCTTATTGTTGATTCAAAATGTGAAAGAGGCAAAAAAAGACCCTTTGATTATAAAAAATCAAGATTGGTTTACCTATGCCCAAAGCGAAGCAGTTGTGTCTGCCCAAGGCAAAAAGATAAGATAAGCAATTAGCTGGGCAAAATATGGAATCATATTTACAAATCACACAAATAAACGATTTCATTTTTTGCCCACGCTCAATTTACTATCACAATATATTCAGAGACAATTCTTCCGACGAAGTTTATCACCAATCTCCCCAACGAATTGGGCAAGGTGCACATAAGAATATAGATGAAGCTACCTACTCCACTAGGCGAGATATCCTTTGTGGACTCTATGTTTATTCTCAAAAGTATAAGCTTTTAGGACGCATAGATACCCTTGACTTAAAAAGTAAAACTTTGATCGAGCGTAAGTATAGTATAACTGCAATTTATGATGGCTTTCGCTATCAGCTTTATGGACAATATTTTGCTCTCCTTGAAATGGGTTATGAAATTGAGGCACTAAAACTTTATTCACTAAAAGACAATAAAACGTATTCTATTTCTATACCTGAAAACAAGGAAATTGATGAATTTGAAAGTATAATTAATAATATGAATAATTTTTCTCTAGAAGATGAATTTTATACTAATCCTAAAAAGTGCAATCATTGTATATACAATGTACTTTGCGATCTTTATGAAAGGTGATATATGTTATCTTTTCCAGATTTTAAATATAAGCAAGTAATTGTGCATTCAACTTTTGGCAATGGAGAAAAATTGAAGTTTTCTGCTGATAATATTCTAATAAAAGACTTTGATGGAAATACTATTTTACAGCATTCTTGCCATAAAATATTTGCGCTATTTATAGTTGGAGACATAAGCGTAACTAGCGTAGTGCTTAGACGGGCGTTAAAATATGGATTTCCTATAATATTGATGTCGTCAAATATGAAGGTATCGGCTCGTATAAATTGTATTGCAGAAGGCAATACTTTGCTCCGAAAAAGGCAATATTCTAGCGAACGCAACCTACTTATATCTAAATATCTTATAGAGCAAAAAGTGAGTAACCAACTTGCACTATTAAAGGCATTGAGAGCAAAAAATCTTAGTAATAAAGAGGCAATTAAACGCCTTGAGCAAATAGATGTTTGGCTTGCGTATGACACCCCCGAACTTATGGGCATAGAAGGCAATGCGAGCAGAATATTTTTTGATTCTTACTTTAGGGTGCTTAATTGGAATAGGAGAGAACCTCGTTGCAAAAGAGATATTATAAATCTTCTTTTAGATATAGGCTACACCTATTTGTTTAACTTTATAGAGGCGAACCTTTGCTTATATGGCTTTGATTTATACTGTGGGGTGCATCATAAATTCTTCTACAACAGGAAATCTTTAGTCTGCGATATAATAGAGCCATTTAGATGCATCATAGATAGGCGAATACGTAAAGCTCATAATTTAGGGCAGATAGACAAAGCAGATTTCATAGAGAGAAATGGGGCTTATCTTTTGACCTACGAAAAACAAAAGAAATACACCAAATTATTCCTAAAAGATATATTGGCAGAAAAAGAAAATATATTTAAATTTTGCCAGTCGTATTATAGAAGTTTTATGAGAGATAAAGATATAGTTAATTTTCCACAATACAAGATAGATTAA
>JAWXTY010000041.1:0-8234 GCA_044433115.1 Opitutales bacterium | reverse complement strand
TCCCTTCACATCGAAAGGGAAGTATCTCTTTCGAGTTAGTTAGATTTTTTATTTAAGATTTTAGGCTTTGCACTTGAGGGTGCAAAGGGAGGTGGGAAACTTGAGATTTTTTTGAGATGGACTATAGTTTTATGATTTGTTTTATTTTCGTTAGGAGCGAAAATTTTCTTGCAAAGTTAAAAATGTGGGAGGATAATAGGCAACTTAACTTAGAAGAGAAAGAGATATAATATGTCAAAAATGATATGTTCAGTATGCGGCTATGTAATGGACGCAAATAACTTACCTGATGCTTGCCCACAATGTAAGGTTGGCAAGTCTAAATTCGTAGAACAAGTTGAAAGTTCTACTATAGTATGGGCTGATGAGCACAGAATTGGTGTAGCAAAGGGCTTAGACGCAGAAGTTGTTGAAGGCTTAAGAGCTCACTTTTCTGGCGAATGTACAGAAGTTGGTATGTACTTGGCTATGAGCCGTCAAGCTGATAGAGAGGGTTATCCTGAAGTTGCTGAAGCTTACAAGCGTATAGCTTTTGAAGAAGCAGAACACGCTGCAAAGTTCGCAGAACTTCTAGGCGAAGTCTTGTCTACATCAACTAAGGAAAACTTAGAAGCAAGAGTAGCAGCAGAACACGGAGCAACTGAGGGCAAATTAGCAATAGCAAAAAGAGCTAAGGAACTTGGCTATGACGCAATTCACGACACTGTACACGAAATGTGCAAAGACGAAGCTCGCCACGGTTCAGCATTCAATGGCTTGTTACAACGCCACTTCAAGGCTTAATTAATAAATTTAAACAAAGAGCCACAGTTATCAAAAGACTGTGGCTTTTTCTTTATAATAAACTTTCATATGGAATTTTGGGGAATAACACTTAGTGGATTTGAGCTATTTTCGCTCTTATTTGCAGCTATATTAATAGGTATGTCAAAGACGGGCATTCAAGGGATTGCCACCATTGCAATACCATTAATGGCTATAGCCTTTGGGGCAAAGGAGTCTACGGGGATAATTTTGCCTATGCTCTGTTTTGCCGATTTAATTGCAATAATTTACTATAGAAAGAGTTGTGAGTTTAAATATATACTAAAGCTCTTGCCCTACACTGTTGTAGGCTTTTTTGTGGCAATTGCTATAGATAAGTACGTCAACGCCGAGATGTTTAAAATCTTGATGGCATTTTCTATATTTATAGGTCTCTTCTTTATGATTTTTGGAGAAAGCACAAATGCAAAGCTTGCGAAATCGAAGTTATACAGCCCTACATTTGGGATATTGGGAGGATTTTCCACAATGATAGGCAATGCAGCAGGCTCTATAATGGCGATATATCTATTGTCTATGAGACTGCCAAAGCTAGTGTTTATAGGGACTAACGCTTGGTTTTTTATGACTATAAATTACTTAAAGCTTCCTCTGCAAATTTTTGCATGGGACAACATTACTATAGAGAGCCTCAAGATAAATGTACTTGCAATCGCCTTTATATTTGTAGGTGCAATAATGGGGATAATACTAGTTAAGCGTATATCTGAAGAGAATTTCAAACGACTAATCATTGCCCTAACACTACTATCTACATTGGCAATGCTATTTTAGAGAATTTTCTTGTCTTTATTCAGGTGATTATCCATTATTTAAAGACATATGAAAGCAGAAGATTTGTTTGACATACCAGCTTCTTTAGAGATATTTAAAGAACACTTTTTACCCCAAGTTGAGGCTTGGGTGTGGATTAGCCAGATAGCAAAGGCACTAGGCTCCGAGGAGTTTAAGGCACTAAAAAATCGTGAGGACATTCCTGCTAATTTGCATATAGAGGGCGATGTGTACATACACCCCTCTGTTAAGCTACCCCCATTTGGCGTCATTCAAGGACCTTGTTATATAGGCGAGAACTGCGAGCTTCGCCCAAGTGTATACATTAGGGGTAATGTCATTGCAGGGGCAAATTGCGTGTTGGGTAATTCTTGTGAATTTAAAAATTGCCTACTTTTAGATAATGTACAAGTGCCTCACTTTAATTATGTTGGCGACTCTATTTTGGGCAATAAGTCTCACTTGGGAGCTGGCGTGATTTTAGCTAACTTAAAGTTGGATAAATCTAATGTGCACGCTTGTACAAAAAATGGCAGGGTACAAAGTAATTTACGTAAATTTGGGGCAATTCTTGCCGATGGTGCAGAGTGTGGCTGTAATAGTGTACTTCAACCAGGGACGATTTTAGATAAGCGTGCGATAGTGCTTTCGGGCATTGCGTATTCAGGTTATCTCGAGCCTAATATGATGTATTTTGAAAAGGCTAGTATAGCTAAGAAAATTAGAAGAATAAAGTAAGGAAGAATTATGAATAAAAAAGTAGCATTAGTATTATCAGGCTGTGGCGTTTTTGATGGCAGTGAAATCCACGAAAGTGTTATAGCACTCAACGCCCTTGAAGAGCTTTCAGCTTCTATAACTTTCTTTGCTCCAAACATTGAGCAAATGCACGCTATAAACCACTTAAAGGGAGTTGAACATTCTGTAAATAGGAATGTACTTGAAGAGTCTGCTAGGTTGGCAAGGGGCAATATATCAGACTTAGCAAGCTTTGATGCAGGCGACTTTGACGCTTTAGTCTTTGTAGGGGGCTTTGGGGCAGCGAAGAACTTGTCGACTTTTGCCATAGAGGGCGAAAACTGCTCAGTGAATGCCGATGTTGCCTTAGCTATAAATAAAATGCTCGAGCTAAACAAGGCAAGTGCCTTTATCTGCATATCTCCAGTAATCGCTGCAAGGGTGATAGCAAATGGGGTGGAACTGACTATAGGCAATGACGAAGCGACAGCACAAAAGATAGAAGCAATGGGAGCAAAGCACATAAATTGCGAAGCCGACTCTTTTGTACACGACGCAAAGTTCAATGTGTACTCTACACCTGCTTATATGCTTGCCCAAAATACTGTAGAATTGCGTAAGGGAATTTCTACAATGTTCTCTGCTATGCTTAGCTAAAATTTAGTCGAGAAAAACTTGCCTCGCTGCATATCAAAATATTGGAATTTACCAGCTTCAAAGCTCTTTGCTTTTGCTAGAATACTGATAGCTTCGCCACTTGCCCACACTCCACTAAGTTGGGCTGTTGGGGCAAATATTGCAGATTTAGCAGGCTTTTCATTGGCAAAATCGCCATTAGGCATAAAGTCATTTAAGTAAAAGCCATCGCCAAAAAGCACCATCTGTGCAAGGTATTTTTCAGCACTTGCCATTATATAAGGGATATTTGCCTCTTTGAGATATTCTGAAATTGCAAAGCGACTTGCGAAAGAGTCTGTTGCGTCTATGCACAAATCGACATTTTCTATAGCCTTTGCAAAGTCCTCTTTGCTACTTAAAAATTCGCTAAAGCACTCAACCTTTATATTGGGGTTTAGCTCTTGTGCATATTTCTTTGCAAGCTCTGCCTTAGATTGCCCTACTTGGCTTGTCTTATAAATACTTTGCCTGTGTAAATTGGAAATAGAAACGACATCGCCATCTATTAGAACTATACGCCCAACACCAGCTCCTGCAAGCAAAGCAACACAAGCAGACCCCACTCCACCTGTGCCAATCAAAGCTATAGAAGACTTAGAGAGAGCATTTTGCCCCTCTTCGCCAAAGCCCTCCAAGGCACATTGTCTAGCGTATCTATCCAAAGCCTAGCCTCCTGCAACTAAAGACATAATTTCAAGGACATCGCCCTCTTGCAAAAGAATATCTGCAAATTCTTCAAGACGCATTGCCCTGCCATTAAATTCGACTACGCACCTTTGAGGCTTATATCCACAATTTTCGATGAACTTTGCTATAGTCAACGCTTCTGCTAGTTCATAATCCTTGCCATTTGCTTTTATGTTAATCATAGAGATTGAATTATTTTGAGTATTGCTTCTTTGTCGAGAAAATTTGTAATGATATTTTTTGTATAAGGCTCAATTTCGCTTTCACTAAGAGTAGTAGTTAAGGCAATGAGTGGCATATTTGCATTAAGTGCCGACTTCATACCATTGATAGAGTCCTCAAAAACGAGACATTGCTGAGACTCTTTATCAAAGAACTTTGCAGCTTGTAAGTAGCACATAGGGCTCGGTTTTCCCTCTGTAACAATGTCGCCAGTAACTAAAACCTTGAATATATCCTCTAAGCCTAAGGTCTTTAGGGCAACTTTCATCTTAGGCATATTCGAACTAGTTACCAAAGCTAGATTGAAGCCCTTGTCCTTTAAAAGCAACAAAAAGTCCTTTGCCCCTTCTATAAATACAAAGGGCATATTTAATTCCATATCCTCAAGATCTGCCTCAATTTTGTCTATCTGAGCTTGAGTACACATAGTGAAGTACTCGCCCAAAATCGAAGTCAAAATTCTGCCCTTAATCTTGGAAGAAAAGTTCTCTATACCAACATTATACTCCAATGCAAGCTTGTCCCAAAAAGCTCCATAGATACTTTCAGTGTCAGCAATTACGCCATCAAAATCAAATAAAATTGTGTCTATTTTCATAATATTATATAATTAAAACCTATAGCTAAGCAAATTGGCAAAGTGATTAGGGCAACTACTAAAGTTGCAAAAATTATGTGTATGGATAACTTTGGGTCGCCCGAAAAGTATTTAGCTAAAACAGCAGTAGTCATACTAGCAGGGGCGGCAGCTTGCAAAATTATTATATATTTCAACTCTTTCGCAACTGGTAATATATAAGCAAAGCCCAACATTATTGCAGGCAAAAGCAACATTCTTAGAAATACAGCAAAGCCAACTAACTTGAAATTGAAAGACTCAAAAGACCAAGACTCATACAACATAGCCCCAAAAAGCATTAAACTTAGAGGTATGGCAGCACAACCTATCAAATAGAAAGCATTCATAAGAAAGTCTGGCACGAAGTCGTTTAAATGAGTCCACACGCAGAATAAACCCACGAATACTGCAATAATCGGAGCTTTCAAAAATAACTTTAAGCTAAAAGGCACGCCTTGTGCCAATAATAAAAAGCACAAAGACCAAAACATTAAGTCGCAACCCACATTGTGAACTAAGGCTACCCCCATAATTTGCGAGTCTGCCCCATTTGTATCAAAGAGCAAAAGAAGCACACTAAGCACAAAAAAACCATAATTTTGAACGCCAGTGCTTGCCCCAAATGTACGTAAATTTGTGCCAACTTTTAGCCCCAAGACAAATCTTGCCATAAATAGAGAAACAGCTATACCCAAAATTAAGCTACCTGCACCAACGCTCATAGCACTGAGGCTCAAGCCTATATCCCTGAGCTTATCGTTCCTGAGCATATTGTATAATATGAAGCAAGGAATTGCTATATCTATACTAAACTTGCTTAGAGAAGTAGTTGCAGGAGCTGAGATAATCTCTCTTTTTCTCGCAAAAAAGCCAACTACAACAAGTATATATACAGGTATAGTAGCAAAGAGTGCGTTGATAGAAAATGACCAATCCACGTTTAACTAAGCTCGACTTCTAAGTCAGACAACATATCCCCAGTTATCTGCCTAGCTTCAGCAATGCTAGAAGCCTTCGCCAACAAAACAGCCATACGCCTATGTCCTCGAACTTCAGGTTTGCCAAAAATACGCATATCTGTATTTTTCCTATCTAAAACCTTATCTACATTCTTAAAGACTACATTGTCGTAATTACCCTCAATAACCACTGCCCTGCTCGCACTAGCTCCAAGTTGCTCAATATGATTGACGGGGATACCCAATATTGCCCTTGCGTGCAGTGCAAATTGAGATAGATTTTGCGAAATCATTGTAACCATTCCAGTGTCGTGTGGTCTTGGCGAAACTTCACTAAATATAACTTCGTCGCCCTTGATAAATAGCTCTACGCCAAATATACCATAGCCTCCTAGTGCATCTGTAATCTTTTTAGCATAGTCTTGAGCTTGCTCTATAGCCTTTGCAGACATTTCAGTAGCTTGCCAACTTTCTCTGTAGTCGCCATCAACTTGCTTATGCCCTATAGGAGCACAAAAGGCAGTGCCTGCACTATGACGCACTGTCAAAAGAGTAATCTCATAATCAAAGTCAACAAAGCCTTCTACTATAACTTTACCAGCTCCAGAACGCCCTCCACTTTGAGAATATTCCCAAGAACTTTCTATATCAGCCTCGCTCTTAAGCATACTTTGCCCGTGTCCAGAAGAACTCATTATAGGTTTTACTATACAAGGATAGCCAATTTTAGCTACAGCCTCATCAAAGTCTTGCTTCGTGTCAGCAAAGAGATATGACGATGTTTTCATAGCCAAATCTTGGGCTGCAAGAGTTCTGATATTTTCCCTATTCATAGTGAAATTTACTGCCTTTGCAGTAGGGACAACCTTAAAGCCTTGCTCTTCAAGCTCTAATAGCTTAGATGTCGCAATAGCCTCAACTTCAGGGATAACATAGTCAGGCTTTTCTGACTTTATAATTTCTTCTAAAGCTTTGCCATCTAGCATAGATACAACATAACTTCTGTCTGCAATTTGCATAGCAGGAGCATTTGCATATTTATCTACAGCAATGACTTCTACGCCAAGACGCTTAAGCTCTATAGCAACTTCTTTGCCCAATTCGCCACTACCTAAAAGCATCGCCTTAGTAGTGCTATTCTTGAAAACAGTACCTATTTTTGTCATAATGATGAGTATCTATATTAAAAAAAGCCTTGTCAATATTTTATCTCTTAAGATTTCTAATTTTAGGGAGCAAGAAGCCAAAGATACCCAAGAGAGGCATAAAGGCACATAAGTGATATACGAAATCTATACCCTTTAAGTCGGCAATCTTGCCTAAGGCTGCAGATGATATTGCAGCAAAACCAAAGGCTACTCCAAAGAATACCCCAGATACAAAACCTACCCTACTTGGCATAAGAGCTTGAGCATATAATAATATTGCAGAAAAGGCTGAAGATATTATTAAACCTATGATTACACTTAAAATCACTGTGCCAGCCAATGAGGCATAAGGCATAATTAAGGCAAAAGGTGCAGAGCAAACAAAGGATAGACATATAACCATTTTTCGCCCATATTTATCACTAACTATACCCCCTAAAAGCAAGCCTATTGCGTTGGAAAATAAGAATATGAATAGTAAAAGCTGTGCATTTGCTAAGCTCATTGCAAACTTTTCCATCAAGTAAAATGTATAGTAATAAGAAAAACTTGTTAGATAGAAATTCTTGGAAAATATCAAAAATATCAAGAGGGAAAATATTGCAGTAATCTTAAATTTCGTTAGGATAACGTCATTTAGCATAACTACTTCACTTGACTTTTTTGGCTTAGGTTTAAGTAGCTCAGCGTTGTACCACCTGCAAGATGGAATGAGTATTATAAAGGCAAAGATGGCGACAACTGAGAGCTTGGCTATGTCGCTTAGGTCTCTGACGACAAGGGCAGCAAGCAAAGGTCCAAGAGAGAAACCTACAGTGCCTCCTAATTGGAAGATAGATTGAGCAAAGCCCTTTCGATTGCCTGCTGAAAGGGAAGTCATTTTAGCAGCAAGAGGGTGAAGAATGGCAGAACCCATACCTGCAAAGAATACGGCAAGGAGCATAACATTCATAGAGTTGCCATAGGCTATCAACAAAAGCCCAATCATAGTTGAAATCTGCCCAAAAGGGAGAAGCCAAACGATAGGTTTTCTATCGAAGAGATAGCCAAACGCAGGCTGAAGGAGTGAGGAAGAGAATTGGTAAACGAATGCAATTATGCCAATTTGAGTGTAAGTTAAATTTAGATGTTCTTTAATGACAGCGTAATTAGAGATTACGAGTGATTGCATACCATCATTAATGCCATGAGCAATAGCCAAGGCAAGCAATATATTAATTAAAAATCCTCCATTTGCTTTTTGCATTATTCAATGCTTTCTCATTTTAAAAATTTAGCAAGCAAAAAAAGAGAAAGCCTTTTTATTTAGCCTTCTCTATATTTCATTTAAATTCCCTTATTTTAGCCAAAAATCTCGCCTCAAAATGCCAGCCAAAAATTTGCATAAGCAAAATTTTTGTTTGGGGCGTTAGATTGCCCTTCAGACGAGTATTTGCTTTTGTTTTGGGGTCGAAGCGTATATTAATACGTGAGAGTCCAAAAAAATCTCAAAGCAGAGTATCAAGGGCGATTTCAAGCCCTTTGCAAGCCAAAAATTTGCGTAAGCAAAATTTTTGTTTGGGGCGTTAGATTGCCCTTCAGACG
>JAWXTY010000040.1:0-9260 GCA_044433115.1 Opitutales bacterium | reverse complement strand
AAGGCTTTCGCCTACAATACCTTTTAGTTGGGTTTCGGCTAAGATACTTCTAGCGTAAGCTACATCTGCTTTTGCAAGAGCACTAGCTGTAAACGTCGACGCCTGTGTTGTGCCTGCATATACAAGATTTTCTAGTGTGCTTTCGCTTGCAAGGGCTGTAGAGGCGTATATTAAACTTAGGCTTAATAATAATCTTTTCATTAAAAGTCCTCCAAAGTACGCTTGTCGCTTTCAGCAAAAAGTCTCTTGTATTGTAAATATTTTTCAGTAGTAGTTATTTCTTCAAATGCTTTCGCTAATAGTTCGGAAAATACTTCCATTGCATCTGGTACGATTAGGTTTTTGTTGATTTTGTACAAATCATAATAGTAGATAATGTTGATTGCATCTACTTGGTCTACTCTAGTATAGCTTTTATACTTTTCGTAAGCCTTTATAATGTTATTAGTTGCCCACGTGTTATATTTTTTAAGCCTTAGAGTGTTTAATTCTTTAAGTTTTTCAGCTATATCGCTTCGCATTTCTTCGTTGTAAATATCAGCAAATAAGGCAGACATTTCTTCTATTATTGGAGTTGTTTTTGCTAGATATTTGCCGTTATAAGCTTTTAATGCCTTTTGATATGCAGGAACAGAAATAGCTTTCAAGTATGCATTTTTCATATCATTAACATTGTTCCAGTAATCTTTTATTATAGAACTAGCATTTACAAACTTTTCTATAGATTCCCTGTCTGTCAACATTGCTGCGTCTAAATCGCTTAAAATTAGTTGTAATTGATTTAAGATAAAGTCGTCTTTTTGACCAGATTTAGCTATGTTCCTTTCTAGCCCAGATATGCTGTACTTAATAGCATTTAGCTTTGCTGTAAAGTCTATCATTGTAATAGTGATGCCCATTTCGTCGCTTAGAAATTCTTGGTGCTCGTCGCTTATAGTAGATAAAACCTTGATTACTTCAATTCTCTCTTCAAGCACCTTTAGAGCTGGAACTTCATTGTCCTTGCAAAGAGTTTCCCAAGCGTACTTTCCTGTCTTTAAAGAGTCTAATTCTTTCTTAATCTCAGCTGCAAATTCGGCTTCTTCTGTCTCGTCTATATCTACTACTTCAGTCATAGCGTTTAAGTTTTCGATTAAAGCAATAACTGCAGGGATATCCTTAGAATTAACTTGATACAATGCCAATTCCAAGATGTTTTTTGCCTTTTCTATTTCAGACAAACTTACGCCATCTATGCTTTTTATCATATCAATATACTTGTTTATGCTATCTATATCTTTGCTTGAATTGTTCAATCCATTAAGAGCATAAATCAAGGCTAGGTCATTGTTGCCACTTGCCTTAGCTTCTTCTGCCTTAGCGAAGGCTTCAAAGGCAATTTTGTTATCTTCGTACTTAGCAAAGTCCTTATTTGTTTTCTTAAACAATGTCAATTCGGCAGAGAGCTCTTTTACACTTTCCTGCGTAGGCAATATTTCATTTTTCGCCTCTTCTAACTTAGACGAAGTACTTTCTATTTGCTTTTGCAAGGAACTAAACTCCTTATTCGTTTGCTTAAATAATGCCAATTCATCAGAGAGCTTTTTTACACTTTCTTTAATAGGTAGTATTTCATTTTTTGCTTTTTCGAACTGGTACGAAGTGCTTCCCAATTGCTTTTGCCAGATATAGCCATTGTAAGAAACATAGCTTATACTTGCGATTAGTAGAGAAAAGAATGCTATTTTTAGCGTGATAAATATTTTGTTCATAATGTTTTAAACTTTTTGTTAATTGTGGGTTTGAATATAGTTCGTTGATTTTTTCTTAATCTCTCTTTTAATTAGTCAATATTAGTTCTTTTGTTTTATTTGCCTTGAAAATTTTGCGGCACAACATAGCAAAGGCTACAAGTACTGCTATAACTATTGTTATTATATATAAGCGATATTCCTTTAAACTATAAATAATTAACTCTTTTTTGATTTTGTTTTCTTTAATTTCGTCTATATTTAGCTTATATCTTTCTATTTTCTTGCTTGATTCTTTGTTTTCTAACTTTAAATTTTTATAATAGCCTTCAGCGCATATTATCATTTCATTTCTTAGCTTATACTTATCCCACAAATCAAATATAGAATCTTTTTTGCCTGAAAACTTTGGAGCTATAGCCTTAGAAATCTCAGTATCCAATTTATGAATTTCAAGACCTAATTGTAAATAAAGCATAGCTAAAATTTCTTCGGATTGTAGCTTTTGCTCTTCGCTGTATCCAAGATTCCTAGCAATCTCTATTAATTTTTCATAATCAGCTACGGTTGCTTTCCCCTCTCTCATCAAAGGTATAAATCTATCAAGATAAATCACAAAGCAAAGCCCTATTATTGGATTATTTTCTGGAGATTTACTTAGAGATTTTTCTAATAAACTTAAAGAAGCTTCTATATCTAAATTATCTGCATACAAATAAGAACAGGCAATGACGTAGTCAACGAAACTGCTATCCTTTAATTTAAACTTAGCTTGATTGCCGAGTTCTATTGCTGCTTTATAGTCTTTTATTTGAAAAGAAAACACGCAGGCATTTAACAAGTTGCTTTCCGTTGGGTGCTTCTGAGCCTCTTCTATTAGAGTTTTTAGTAAGTTTATATTTTCAACTTTTTCAAAATCTGAATCTTCCTTAAACTTATCTTTTGTTTTTTTGAAAAACTCTTTTTTGCTATTGTCGCCATTTCTCAAAATAGGCAAGTTGTGCATTTTACCAGTATTATCTATAAATTTATCTTCTTTATGTGATAAATAAGCTCCATA
Organism: Opitutales bacterium; assembly: GCA_044433115.1. Taxonomy (GTDB): domain Bacteria; phylum Verrucomicrobiota; class Verrucomicrobiia; order Opitutales; family Intestinicryptomonadaceae; genus CAKUIA01. The sequence goes on along the minus strand of JAWXTY010000040.1, from coordinate 6,470 downwards.
AAAAGGTATAAAATTAACCCAAGAATAATTTTCTCCGTAATAATCTTCAAAGCTTCCAAGAGAAGGTTCTATTTTCTTAGTTTCTTCTACTGACGCTTGAATATCTTCAGAAGATTCTGTAACTAATGACTCAGCTTCCTTTGTTTCTTCTGAGGGTGTTTGCGTATAAGTTTTTACAGGTTGAACAACATATTTATCCAATAACTCGGAGGTAGTATCAAGAAATTCCGAAGTAGAAACAGCAATTCCCGATGTCGTAGCAAGAGATGCTGTTTGTTCTATTTCTGTTTCGTCATTCTCTTGGGCAGTATCGCTTTGTTCGGCTTGGCTTATGCTTGTAATTGAAAGTATGCTTAGTATTAGTAATTTTTTTATCATTGTAGTTGTATGTTAAATTTATCTTTATATCTGCTTGAGATACTTATAGTTCGCCCAAGTGAAAATAAACTCTCTTTAATTTGAAATATTTTTTTAGCGAAACTTAACTTATATGCATAGTTTTTTAAAAACTCAAGAAAACACTTGCTCTTTTTTGCTTATTTTGACTTTATATTTAGACAAATGAACAAAAATTTAATAGATAGCTTAGAAGTAATTAGAGAGATAGGCAAAGGTGGCTTTGGCTGTGTCTATTTGGCTAAAGATGAAGAAGGCAACTTTTTCGCATTAAAGAAATTGTTCATTGAATCCCCCAAATATGCCGAAAAAGAGTTGAAGGCTTTGGACGTTTATAAGAAATTTATAAAGAACAAGTCCGTAGGTAATATAGTAGATATTTTAGATTTAAAGGTTTCTGATAATCAAGTTGAATACCTAATGCCCCTTGCAGATGGCGTAAATGCACTTAGCCCTCTCGATGAAAACTGGAAAGCTCTCAGCCTAAAAGCCCTAATTGAGCAAAGATATTCCAAAAAAGAACTTTTTACACCAGATGAAATTATAGAAATCTTAGAGCCAATTTTCGAGGCAGTTACTCAATTAAATAACAATAAGATAGTTCATAGAGATATAAAGCCTGAAAATATCATATTCATAAATGGCAAAGCTCACCTTGCAGATATTGGCTTAATTAGCGAAGATTCCTATTCTGTAAGTAGTGCAGACACTCCTGACTATACGCCATCTTCTTGGTATCTTGAGTCTGGGGGCAAAGCCGATATGTGGGGGCTTGCTACTACTTTGTACTTTGCATTAACTGGCAATTCTCCAGACAAAATGGGCAGAACTGCTTTTATGTATCCACCCTTTGCAGACAATATTTCAACAAAGCAAAAAGAAGCTTGGGAGCATTTTCATAGAGTTGCAAACAGAGCTACTTTAGAAACCGCCAAGGAAAGATATTTGACATTTGAAGCCTTTGCCCAAGCATTCAAAAATATAAAAGGCGAAGACTCAGTCAGCAACCCTATTAAGGCAAAAGCAACTCCTATCTACAAAAAGATAAGCCCTAACTTGGCTACATTCGCCTTGGTATGCCTTTTAACTGCTATCTTTAGCTTTAACTTAAACAATGGGCTTGAAACTTTCTCTGAACTAAGTTTAGGGCTATTATATATAGCAAGCCTTTGGCTTTTAATTTTGCAGTCTCGACGCTTAAAGAGTGGACTCTCTCTTGCTTTTATAATCTTCTTCATATCAATAGCTATTAGGTCTGCTAATAAGTATTTCTTCTTTGGAAGCAGCATTTTATTCGGCTGTCTTGAATCTTTGATTAGTTTAGGTCTTTTGGGGATATTTTTTCTATTGGAAAAGAAAATCCAAAAATAATCAACTGCTAATTTTTAAAAATACCCTATCGGAAAAGAAAATTTAAAAAAATAATTTTCAAAAGAGAGTTTTCCCTAAAACAGGCGAACTATAGCTATAAACAATCAAAAATCAATGAATATGAATTGTCCAAACACACCAACAAGCGTAATTTCAGGTATGCTTAAAAAAGAACAAACTATGGCATGGCAAAGTGCATGGAAAGTTTTTGTAGAAATCTATTACTCAACTATGCTAGCTATGGCTAAAAACGAATTTAGTCGCTATGGCTGGGTTAAGACTTCTGACGACGAGATAGAAGAAGTTATTTCTGCAACAACCCTAAGCATAATAGACGTGTTTAAAAAAGCTAAATACGAAAAAGGTCATAAATTTAGAGGATTCCTAAAGAGGATTATATCAAGGCGAGTAGTAGATTATATTCGCACTAAAAACAGAAAACGCACCTTGGCAGTAGAGTCCACTAATTTTCTAGACGCAATCAACAATAGCGACTTAAATATAGATAAAAGCGATGGCTACTACGAAAGCCTAGAAGAAAATGAGTCTATTGCATATAGAAAGAGCGTTGTCTTAGATGCGTGGGAAAATATACGCCCTGCATTTTCCAGCCAAACTGCCTTGATATTTGAAATGAGCTACTTAGAAAACAGACCCATAGGCGAAATTTTAACTTCACTAGGAGTCGATAGGAAGAAAGTAGATAACGCATTGCATAGGGTTATAAAGAAACTCAAGCAAAAAGTAAACGAAGAAGATTATAGAAAGGAACTAGAAAAATGAGCCAAGAAGAAAACAACAACAATGAAATTTTAAAAGAAGCAGAACTTTTGTCTATCCTAGGTGATGCCCACAAAGACTTAGAAAAAGAACGCCAAGACGTCCTCAAACGTAAAGTTATGCAACGCATAGAACACGAACTCGCAAAAGCCGAAGTCCTTTCTAAAAGAGAAGAAAAAGAACAAAAAACTTCATAGCTAAATCCCTATAAAGGTCTCAATGAAAAATCTAAAAATACTTATTTTTGCAATATTTGCTTTATGCCCAATCTTTCTTTTAGCTCAAAGCGACACGAAAATTGAAAGCATAGAAAACGTAGAAAGCGTAGAAAGCAACACAGAAGTTCAAAGCGTAGAAAGCACAGACGCAGGATATTCTAAAAGAGATAAAATAAAGAATGCTGCAGTTAAGTTTCTTGATAATAATAAAAATCGCAGAAGTGAAAGAGAAGCTCCCACGAAGGCAGAAAAGGAAGAAGTGGGATTTGTTTACTGGATGATAATACTTCTTTTGTTGGCTTGCGTGGTGTTAGGCTGTTTTGCGATTGTAATACATATACCTATGGTGTGGCTCTTAGATAATAAAATAAAATTTTATGCAAAGGGCGTTGATTTTTCAAAAAAGAGAAAAAAATTAGGGCTTGCCGAATCAAGTCCAGAAGAGACCCAAAAATGTTCTTCTATTCTACAAGAAGGCTTTGCTGATTGGAGATCCGTTGACGGTATATTAGTCCCTAATGATTCTTATGCCTACAAAAAAGCCGCTAAGGCTATTAGGCAGGTGGCAAAAGCTATGCCTTCAGATGCAGAACTTTGCTCTCAGTTAAGAGATAAATCTAAGTCATTTTGCAATATGGCAAAGAGAAAGTTCACTGGGTCTTGGCTGGCTCTTTGTAATGCGTGTCTATTTATGATTTTATTTGGATTCCCTCTTTTTATGATACTGGGCGTAATTTTGTACATAGTTGCCTCTTTTTCGCCTAAATGCATAAAATATTTTGAAGATTACGAGAAGGACCCTTCTATGATATCGATTCTTCTATGGCATTCCATTTTGGTAGGTTGGCTAGCAGAGAAAGATGGGTTCTCGTTTATAGCATCTTTAATTTATCTCTTAATTGTATCAATTATAGTAGGTATCTTTATATCATTTTTTGCAGTCTTTAAGTATTTAAGAAATTATGTTTTATACAACTAAGAGTTCCCAAAAGTAAACTTTATAAAGCTATAAACTATGCTTTCTTGCCAGCTGCTTAGGCAAATTCTTCTATGCTGAATTTAGTCTATCATTGTAATACCTAGACTCTAAGAAATGTAGCTTGCAATATCGTCTATCTTAGAGTTCAACTCGATTATAATATCGATGTGTTTGTCTTATTGTATATATTGAGCACTATCTTTTATCAGGTACTGCTCAATAAGCTTTCCAAACTTGGAAAAGCTTAAAAGAGTAAAGAAATATGCTTTAATGGAGTTGTTGAAAACAATTTTTTAATTTTTAGTTTTTTAAAGAAAGATATTTTAAGTTTCAGCGAACTATTTAAGACATGGCAAATATAACTAGAAGGGCTAATAATATGATAAAGAAAACAGTATTGAAGAATGGTGTAATTGTGATTACAGAAAAAAACGATAACAAAAACCTTGGGGCTTGTTTGTCTTTAAATGCAGGTGGCGTATATGAAAGCTCTGAGCTTTGGGGGATTTCTCACTTTGTGGAACACTTGATGTTTGACGACAATTCATTCGAAATAGAAAAGGAAGGTGGCTATACAAATGGTTGCACTTTTAAGGATAATGTTATTTATATGGCAGCATTGCCTAAGGAAAAGTGGACAGTTGCAATAGATTTTTTATACGAAGTAACATCGAAGAAAAGCTTCTGCAAGGAGAGAATAGAACTAGAAAAGAAAATAGTTATAGACGAATATATTGGCTTTGAAGAATATCGCATTCCAACTTTCTTTAAAGAGCTTTTTACAAGAATTTTTAAAGGTATGTTCAACAAAGATTCCATTGGTACAGAAAAAACCATAAACTCTTTTACTCCGAAGATAGTAGATACGCACATAAATAATTTTTACCAACCTGATAATATGGTTTTGTCTGTAGCTGGAAATGTTGAGCATAAAGATGTAGTTGCTTATGCAAAAAAAACTTTTGGCAAGCTTGAAGGCAAGTGTAAGATAAAAGACCAAATTAAAGCAAGCGAATGCGTCCTAAGTGATACTTTTATAGATTCACATAATATTCAATCTAAGTTTGCATTGATATATAAAGGAGTTAGCTACGAAGATAATTTAAGGCTCAGAATTATACAAGAGTTGACTAGAGTTATACTCGGAGTTGGCATATCTAGTAGGCTTCACCAAATGACAAGAGCCTTAGGTTTAGGTTATGTTTTTCAAGCCTCAAGTATATCTTTTAGCAAAATAGGTTACTTCAACATATACGGGCGTATCGACCCATCAATGCTAGATAAATCCATAAGTGTATGCAGGAAACTTTTGCACTCTATGAAAGTAAATATAAGTGAAGAAGACTTAGAAAGAGCAAAAAAACATTTAAAATATTCTTATTACGAAGAAGGCAGTTCTGTGATAGATTCTAGCATAAGGAACTCGACAAATTACTTAGCCTACGGAAAATTAGAGAGCGAAGAAGAGTATATGCAAACATTAAACTCCATAACACTTGACAGTGTCTACGCCTTCACTCGAAAATATTTTGCAGGCGAAGCCAATGTCTTTGCCGAAAAAGTAGACTAATCGATAAGGGCAAACAAGGCTTAAAAACCGACCTCCTCAAACTCAAAACCGAAATAAACATCTTTCGCAAAATAGCCGTTTGGCAGATTGGTATATTGATTTTAATATTGGCTATTTTGCTAAGGTTGGTTTTGTGAGATTTTCTTTAACTAGGAATTTTTGTAAATTTTTCTTTTCTCTTCTTCTATTTTTATGAATTTCTTTTTAGTATATTCATCTTCAGGCTCTTTAATTAATCCAAATGAATGTTTGTAAAAAGATAGGTTTTGAAGATAATGAGAATGACCCTTCCATGACACCGATTCTTCTATGGTATTCCATTTTGATAGGTTGGCTAGCAGACGAAGATGAGTTCTCGTTTATTGCATCTTTAATTTATCTCTTAATTGTATCAATTATAGTAGGTATCTTTATATCATTTTTTTGCAGTCTTTAAGTATTTAAGAAATTATGTTTTCTATTTCTAGGGGAGCTTATCATAAGCTTTATGAATCTATAAGCTATACTTTCTTTCCTTCTATTATAAATAAGATGACGTTCCCTAAGTCCTTGATGCGATGCTAACACTTGAGCTTGAAAATGGCAAAAAACAAGCCATTTTGGGCAAATTTCACCTCAAGGCAAAAGTCCTTAACACAAAAAGGTGTTAGCACGAAACAACGCTCGCAAGCCTTTATGGCAAAGCCATCTCGCACTCAAGGCTTCTCTGTGCTAACACCCTTTCGACGCAAAAATCTTAAGGGGCGTGATATTACGCTTTATACTCCGTTTCGAGTTTGGGGCGTGATATTACGCTTTATGCTTCGTTTCGGGCTTTTACTGAGACTCTCACGTACAGAAGTACGCTTCGACCCTGAGAAAATTCCAAAGTCTTGCCTAAAACGCAATCTCAAGCCCCAAGCAAAAAAATCTCACAGAGTGAGATTTTTTGTGGGCAAATCGAAAGTGCCTAAGAGCATCAAGGGCGATATTACGCCCCAAGCTTTAGAAGGCGTATCTATAATTCAATCTGAAGTTATGAGATGTTATGTTTTCGGATACTTCGATGGAGTAGCCTAAGCCTATTCTTGTGTTGTTCTTTTGGAACTCGAAGCCGAATAAGCCACGGAAGGTGTAGTTATTGTAGGCTTGTATGCTAAGGTCTGTAGGGTCTATG
>JAWXTY010000039.1:0-9744 GCA_044433115.1 Opitutales bacterium | reverse complement strand
CCTACAATTTGTTCAGCCCAATCGCTAAAATAAGTGGCTTGCTTGTAGTCATCTAGCAAAGTACTTGGCACGTAGATAGTATTACCTGAACTGCCTAAGTAAGAATTTTCTTGCAAGGCTTCGAGGCTTGTTCTGCTTGTTGCCCACTTTAAGCTTGTTAGATTGATGCAATAACGACACATATAATACATTGTGCTGACATTGGAAGTATCAAAATTACTTAGGTCTAGGCTACTTGCACTGCAAGCTCTGAACATAGCAGCCATCGTGCTGACATTTGAAGTGTTGAAATTACTTAAGTCTAGGCTAGTCGCACTGCAAGCATAAAACATATAAGCCATCGTCTCTACATTCGAAGTATCAAAACTACTTAGATTTATAGATGTAGAAGTGCAAGAGTGGAACATATAAGCCATCGTACTGACATTTGAAGTATTAAAACTACTTAGGTCTAGGCTACTTGCACTGCAAGCATAGAACATCGAAGCCATTGTGCTGACATTGGAGGTGTCAAAGTTACTTAGGTTTATAGATGTCGTATAGCAATATCTAAACATAGAGTCCATATTACTTACGCTAGATGTATCTAAGTTGCTTAGGTCTAGGCTAGTTAGGCTATTGCAGGCATAGAACATATAGCTCATATTTATAACGCCACTAGAGTCAAATTCACTTAGGTCTACAGTTACTAAATTAGTACAAGACCTAAATAAGTTTGCTAAAGAGGTGTCGCTTTCTGTGAGATTTTTGCGAACTACTTTTGCCGAAACTAAGTCTGCATTATAACTAGTAAATGCAATCAGTTCAGCAGTTGTATCAAAGTCCAAGCGTATATTTGTAGTGCCATCTGTGCTGTAGATTAAATAAAGCTCTGGAGCATCTGCATCATAGTTTAATGCTTTATCTATTAATAGACTTCTAAATAGACTCATTTTCAGCCTCCTCATTTGAGCTTGGATATGCTATCTTAGTCCAAGTTTGAGCAATTTGCCCATCTATAATTTCATATTTAGATGTATAAAAATAACCACTTTCGTTCTCAGGCTTTTCTGACTCTGGCAAAGTTTGATAACCTGCATTTAGGAAGTCCTCCTCCTTGGGGTTGATAGTGATTTTGCCATCGTATTCTAAATTTGAATTAGATGAGATATAAGTAATTTTGTCGTTTTCTATCTTTGCGTATAACATTAGTTTAATGCTCCTATAATCATTGTGTTGTTTTTAACTGAGATTAGATAATTAGTGTTGGCTTGGATTTCTACAGAGCCTATAGTTTTTACTGTACTTGGATATGTAAGGGTAGTTGCAGTAGAGCCTGAAGTGAAAAATATCACAGACTCTAAGCTTGTGTTTTGTACAGAATATATAGTCAAAGAAGTCAAAGTGCCATAGGTGTAAACAGAATTGTCTTCCATACTTAATTGGATATTTGTTGAACTTAAATCAGTCTCGCTCATTCCGTAAATATCTAAGGCGTACTCACTCATAGAGGCTTCGTATTGTTGAATTTGAGAAAAGTAAGTTTGGGCATCGCTTAAAGCAGATGTTGCTGTACTTGCCGAAGCACTAGCACTGGTTGCACTCGCACTCGCACTTGTTGCACTAGCACTTGCAGATGTTGCATATCCACTTGCAAGGCTTGCACTTTCGGCACTTGCTGTAGCAGAGGCATTTGCACTTGTTGCTGACTCGCTTGCAGACAAAGCAGAACTTTCGGCTGAAGTCGCATATGTATTGGCATTTTCAGCATTGCCGCTAGTACTTTGAGCGTATGTTTGAACTTCTTCGAGTAGCTCTTGGGTGCTTTCTAAGGACTCTATAGCAGATTGGGCAGCAGCCTTTGCAGCGTTTGTCCACTCTAAAACTTCGCTATCGCTGAGTTCTTCGTAGGTGGAGTCGTTTTCTTCTATTTCAATCCAGCCAGCAGAGAGAGTTACTCTTTTTGTATTAGTTAATTCGGCAGATATTTTTAGCCACTTTTCGCCATATTCCAAAGTGGACTCTTGGGCAGATATTTCGAAGGTGCAGTGTTGGGATACGCCACTTTCAAAATCTTCAAGGCTTAGAGTAGTGTTTATACTTTCTGCTTCTATAATCTTTTGAAGGAGTATAGAGAATGTTCTCGGACTTGGGCTTTGATAGTTGCCTATATCGTATATTTCAAAACGCAGGCTACTTATAGAACTTAGCTCAGCGAGTGTGTTTTCGTCTTTAAATATTGCTACTCTAAAAGAGAGGTCGTCTCCACGCTTAAAGCGTATAATAGAGTTAGTTGAATTATCTAAAGGAGTTTTTGTTGCTTTTATATTTATAGTATTTAATTCATTCATAGGGCTACAATTATAAAAGTATTTAAAAAACTTACAAATTATCGTTTGAACCATTGGCAAAAATGGCACTGTTTGAACTGTGGGAAGTTTTTTTTAGCCTTTTTTGAAGATTTTTCGAATATTCTTGCCTTTTTTAGCCTTTTTTTGAAAATATTCCATACAAATATTATGGCACTTATGGAAAATTTAATTAAAGAAAATGAAAATCTTGCACGCTACACTTCTTTTAAAACAGGAGGAAGTGCCTTGTATTACGCTAGGGTAAATGCTGGCAATATTGCAGATGCTCTTTCTTTTGCAAAAGAGAAAAATTTGCCTATAAGGATTTTAGCAGGAGGCTTTAATACCCTTGTCTTAGATGAATTAAAGCCATCTTTAGTACTTCATTTTTACCCCGAAAAGGTCATAGATATAAAGGAGGATTACATTACTTTAAGTGCAAATACACCCCTTAGCTTTTTCTTAAATGAGATGATTGAAAATTGCATATCAGGCTATGAATTTTTAGCAGGCATACCCTCAAGTATAGGGGGAGCTTTGGCAATGAATGCAGGAGTGCTTAACCCAAAGTGTCAAGAAATTGGGGAGTTCTTTGTATCGGGGAAAGTCATTGATACAAAAACTTTTCAAATTCAAGAGTATACTCACTCCGATATGTCCTTTGGATATAGAACTAGTGCCTTGCAAAATTCAAATAAGATAATTCTTGAAGCTAAGTTTAAGCGAAATTCTTTTGAAAATAGCAATATATTAAAAGCTAAGGCAGAGCAAATTAGAAGAGAACGTAAGGAAAAACAACCCCAAGAATTGCGTACAGCAGGGAGCGTCTTTAAGGCAGCCAATTCCAAGAGTGCTGGTTATTATATAGAGCAGTGTGGCTTAAAGGGCTATAGCATAGGAGGGGCAAAAATTAGCGAAAAACACGCAAATTGGATAGTTAATACAGGCGAGGCTAAGTCGCAGGACATCTTGGATTTAATCTATTTAGCACATACAAAAGTCTATGAAAATTTCTCTATTAGCCTTGAACAAGAGCTAAAAATTTTAAGCTAAAAGGCTTGACAATGAAAAGCAAATTATTTTTGCTTAATATTGTTCTTTAAGAGAGGCTGTGCGTTTTGCATAGCTAGATGAGTCAATATAATTTACGGAAACTTGTTAAAACCAAGTGCGGTCGTGCCGCTGTAGATATTGAAGATTTTTAAAAACCACTGCATTTGCGGGAAGGTTAAAAGTCGTGATTGATTATTCAATCTAAGATATGAGCCAGAAGACGTTTTATATTGATATATGGGAACTTTAAAAATGGATAGTTGTCTATTTTTAAGTTCTTTTATCTAATACTTTTCACGAGAAAAGAGTATAGGATATTCGTATTTTTTTATTTCGGTTTATACGTTATTTCTGTGTCTTTTTTGTGTTGAGTATTCTCTTTAAGAGAACTTTTAACATAACACAACTATAAGAAAGACATAAATAAGAATGAAAAACAAATTTTTGAGTTTTTTATTAGTGGCATTAGCAAGTAGTGCTTACTCTCAAGAAAACGCAGAACCTGCTGTTGCAAGTTCTAATCAGTCTACAGAAATTCCTGTAGAACAAGTCGCTGTTTTAGACGAAGAGGGCTTAGATACGCTTGAAGATTATCAAGTTACAGCATATCGCTTCCCTACAGCTCAGCTCGACACGCCAGTAAATACAACAGTAATTACATCTAAGGACATCGCTGAATCTTTCTCTTCAAATATCGCAGACGTATTGCAAAAGAAGGCGAATGTAACTTTCAATAATTCTTGGTCAGGTGGTTCTGCAATGGCTAGTATAAATATGCGTGGCTTTGCAGGTTCAAGTAATGATGTTTTGGTTATTATAGATGGACAAAGAATGAATAGGGCAGATATGGGTGCATTAAATTGGCAACAAATCCCATTGGAATATATAGACTCTATCGAAGTTATGCGTGGTTCTCAAAGTGCTATGTATGGTAATAATGCGATGGCGGGTGTAATTAAAATCACGACTAAAAAGGGTTCTACAGACGATACATATGCTGCAAATTTATCTTATGGTAGCTATGGTACATATAATGTAAATGGCTTAGTTACTGGTTCTTATGAAAATTGGTCTTGGAGTGCAGACGTAGGCAGAATGTACACAGATGGCTATAGGGATAACGCCTATGAGTGGACAAATTCTTATAATTTTTCAGCTACAAATCAAATTAGCGACGCAGTGAGTTTGCGTGTAGGAGCTAGTTATTCTCAATCTGAATTTGGAATGGCAGGAGCAGTATATTCTTGGGACGAATTTTACAATAGCCCAACTACAACTTATAGCCCAGATGATTACTATGCAGTAGAAGAAGGCATCTATACTATAGCCCTAAATACTAATACAAATTTTGGCGAAGGCGAAGTAGCCTTTAGTGCCTCTACAAGAAATATCTTTTCAAGTATGCCATCTTGGGGTGCTTCTTATTATTATGCAGACAACGACCAATTGTCTTTGAACTTTACTCCAAAATACAAATTTAACATCACAGACGAAGCTCATGTAGTTGTAGGCTTAGACGCTGAATATATAGACATCGACGCTTCTGTAAATGCAGATTCTTATAGTTGGGATTATTCTTATATTTATGATTATGGCGACAATGCAAACATACAAAGATACTCTATTGCTCCTTATATCGCAGGCGATATGACTGTAGCTGAAAAATTCATCTTCACTGCAGCTGCTAGATATGAGTATACAGTTACTCAAGGTTCTTGTACTGGAACAAATTATTTTGACGAAGATATGAACAGTCAAGGATTGGCAGCAAATGTGGGTGTTACATATAAGATAGACGATAACTCTTCTGTTTACTTCAGATTTGACCAAGTTTATAACTACCCAAGTACAGACGAAATTGCATCTTATCAAGGTTATTATTCTTCAACCCCATTCAATGTTAATTTAGATCCAGAACATGGACAAAATTATGAAATTGGCTATAAGTATATGGATAAGAACTGGACTGCAAATGCAAATGTATTCTTAATGTACCTAGAAGACGAAGTTTACTATGATGGTGAAACTTGGATGAATGATAATTATGCTGACCCTACTTTAAGATATGGCTTTGAATATCAATTGGCGTATGACAGTAAATATTGGGGTGCTTCTTTAATGGGTACTGTAATGAAGGCAGAATTTGCTAGTGGCGTTTACGATGGTTGCGACGTTCCTTTAGTTCCTAACTTCACAAACACTATTGCAGTTTACGTAAAGCCTATAGAGAGCTTGCGATTGGCTATGACTCTAAGCTATACAAGTAGCTCAAATCTAAGTGGCGACTACTTTGACGAATATGACGACTCACCTGACTACTTCTTGTGGGGCTTTGTTGCAGAGTATAAATTGGCAAAGAACGCTACACTTTACTTTGGTATAGAAAATATCCTTGACGAAGATTATGTAAGTTATGGCTCAGCTTATACTTATTCAGAATTACCAGCTTACTCACTTTACCCTGGAATGGGCAGGGTTATCAAGGCAGGCGTGAACTTGACATTCTAATTTAGTTTCAAAAGTTAGTTTTGGGACGCTTTGGGGCTTTGTTGCTCTAAAGCGTCTTTTTTTGTTTTTCTAAAAGAATGTTGACAAAATTCTCGAAAGCTTTAAATTCTCTAATTGATTATGAAAAAAAGTTTTATTACAGGTATTGCTATGTTTTGTTTTGCTGCAATGGCGTTTGCACAAGATTATAATGTAGAGAATGTTGCGAAGGCTATTGAGGATATGTCGAAAGACTCGAGCTATCCAGCTAAGTATAAACAGGGGATTAAAAAATTTCAAAAGGGAAATCTTTCAGGGGCAGAAAAAGCTGAATTTAATAAGTTTGCAAGAGAAGCCCTATTGCAAAACCCTCTAGTTTTGAAAAATAAAGACTGGGTAGTCATTAAAAGAGACCCAGAATTTCCTTCAAAGGGGCTTCCTGCAAACTGGCAAGGCAATACTTCTTTAGTTCTAAAGGGCAAAAATCCTAAAGACGAATTATGCACCTTAGATTTAACTAATTTAGATGCAGGCTTAGAAACTTTATATGTGCCAACTACAAAGGGTATAACTGATGTAGATGTCGATTGGGACGGCACAAAAATTATGTATTCTTCAGTGAATGCCCAAAATCATTGGCAGATTTATGAATACGACGTAAAGACTAAGAAGAACAGGTTAATGACTGTAGAAAAATGGCAAGACATAGATAATTACGATGGCGTCTATCTTCAAGATGGCAGAATTATTTATATGAGTACTGCTTGTTATGCTGCTGTTCCTTGTGTAGGTGGCAGAGACTTTGTTGCAAACCTTTATAGAATGGACCCTCGTTCTGATGATGAAAATAAGAGGGACGACTCTATACGCCAACTAAGTTTCGACCAAGAAAACTCGTGGTCGCCTACAGTTATGAATGACGGCAGAGTAATGTATACAAGGTGGGAGTATACAGATAATTCGCACTATTTCTCAAGAATTTTAATGAGAATGAACCCAGACGGCTCAGGACAAATGTCTCACTATGGCTCTACTAGCTATTGGCCTAATTCACTCTTTTATGTAAGACAAATCCCTAATGACTCTAATAAGTTTGTAGCTATAATTAGTGGACACCACGGAGTCAAGCGTAGTGGCGAGTTGCATTTATTCGACATCTCTAAGGGCGTTATTGAAGACGAGGGCAGAGTTCACCAATATCTAGGTTATGGCGTACCTTATGTTGCCAAGATGAAAGATAATTTGGTAGGGCAAGTTAAGTTGCACTTCTTGCACCCTTATCCACTATCTGAAAATTACATCATAGTATCTTTGCAGGACAAAAACCAAAAGAACAACTTTTTCTCATTATATCTAGTTGATAAGTTTGACAATAGAACTCTATTGGCTTCTGGCGAAAAGCAAAAATATGACATAATGGAGGCTATGCCTTTAGCCCCAAGAGAAAAACCTCCTCTAATTGCAGACAAAGTTGACGAAGATTTAGACTTTGGCTATGTATTTTTAAATAACATATACGAAGGTCCTGGTCTTGAAGGAGTCGAAAAGGGAGCTGTTAAGAAGTTGAGAATTTTTGAATATAATTACAATTACAGAAATTCAGGTACTCACGAATCTATGGGTTTAGAGTCTGGTTGGGAAGTTAAGCGTGTGCACGGCACAGTTGATGTAGAAGCCGATGGCTCTGCTATGTTTAAGTTGCCAGCAAACAGACCATATTCTTTGCAACCTCTCGACAAAGACGGCAAAGCCCTTGCTCTATTTAGAAGCTGGTTGACTCTTCGCCCTGGTGAAACGCTAAGTTGTGTAGGCTGCCACGAGCCATCTAATACAGCTCCAGTTGGTTCTGTAGCAATGGCAGGCAGAAAGCCTCCTCAAAATGTAAAAGAATTTTTGGGAAAACCTCGAGGCTTCTCTTTTAATAGGGAAGTGCAACCAATTTTAGACGCATATTGCGTAGAATGTCATAATGGCTCTAAAAAGGAAATACCTAATTTTAAGAATGAAAATGTACCTTGGAAGGGTAAAAGCTACAGTAATTCATACCTTGCCTTACACCCTTACGTGCGTCGCCCAGGTCCTGAAAGTAATCAAAATATCCTAAGCCCACTAGAGTTTCACGTTAGCACTTCTGAGCTAATCCAAATCTTGGAAAAGGGGCATAAGGGAGTTAATATGGACGATGACTCTAAGAAAGTATTGTACACTTGGATAGACTTGAATGTACCATTTAGTGGCACTTTATCTGAACCTTTTAGCTCTAAGCGTATTCAAGAGGAAAAACGTGCTTTCTTCTTGAAAAAATATGCAAATAGAGACGATTTTGACTATGAGCAAAACGACAAAGCTTATAGCCAAGCAGGGCGTATTAAGTTCAACAAGCGTGGCAAGGAATTAACTCACGAAAAGGCTAAAGAGCCTAAGGTCTCAGGTTTTCCATTTAAGGCAAAGGAAGGCAAGTCTGTTAGCGTAACTGTTGAAGGACACAAACTCGAATTTGTTGAAATACCAGCAGGTAAGTATATACAAGGTACAAATAACTCATTCTACGACGAAGGTCCTGCAAAGCTTACTCAAGTTAAGTCTTTCTTTATGGCTAAGTTTGAAATCACTAATGCTCTTTATGCAGAATTTAATTCAAAGCATAATTCAGGTTTCTTAGATAGACACTGGAAAGACCACATCAACCCTGGTTATCCTGCAAATGGTGCTAATATGCCTGTAATTAGAATTAGCTACAACGAAGCAATGGAGTTCTGCCAATGGTTGTCTAAGAAATTGAATAAAAAGGTTACTCTCCCTACAGAAGAACAGTGGGAATGGGCTGCCCGTGCAGGCACAAACACTGATTTCTGGTATGGCGACGTCGACACGGATTTCTCTCCTTATGAGAACTTTGCAGACAAGCAATCTACTAAGTTTGCTGTAATAGGTGTAGACCCTCAACCAAGAGAAGAGTCAGCGAAATTTAAAGATAACTCTTCGCCATTCTACTTCTATGTTCCTGCAGATATTCGCTATGACGATAAGCAATTAGTACCTTGCTATAAGGACTTTGAAAACAAAAAAATCATAGTTAAATACAAGTTCTTAGACGCAGGCGATATAGAATATTCTACAAAACCTCAAGACCAAATCGACTTCTTAAAGCCAAATGGCTTTGGTCTATACGATATGGGAGGCAATGTCGCAGAATGGACTAGAAGTCAATACACAGAAACTATAGGAGGCAAAGTTGTTGAAGATAAAGTGGTAGCTCGTGGTGGCTCTTGGGCAGACAGACCATCTTTCGGCAAAGTAACTTTGCGTAGACCATACTCGCCTTGGCAACGAGTGTACAACGTAGGTTTTCGCGTCATAATCGAATAGCGGCGTGTAGGGGCGTTATATTGCCCTTGATACTCCGTTTTGGAAATTTTTGAGACTCTTACGTACATAAGTACGCTGCGACCCTCAAAAATTTCCAAATACTCGTCTGAAGGGCAATCTAACGCCCCTACAAAAATTTTGCGTTGCAAATTTTTGGCAGACATTGCGATTTGGCTGAGACTCTTAGGTATATAAATACGCTTCGACCCCTAAACAAAAGCAAATACTCGCCTGAAGGGCAATCTAACGCCCCTACAAAAATTTTGCGTTGCAAATTTTTGGTTGACATTGCGATTTGGCTGAGACTCTCTTATGGGGGGTCTTTTTCTTTATATCTATTTGTAAAAAACTTGTTGACATAATTTGAAAAATATTCAAAATGTGTATTGATTATGAAAAAAAGTTTTATTACAGGTATTGCTATGTTTTGTTTTGCTGCAATGGCGTTTGCACAAGATTATAATGTAGAGAATGTTGCGAAGGCTATTGAGGATATGTCGAAAGA
>JAWXTY010000038.1:0-9844 GCA_044433115.1 Opitutales bacterium | reverse complement strand
ACTCCACCAACACCTGTATAATCTCCAGAAACCTGCATATAATTATTTTCAAAAGATGTACTTTCAATTAAACGAATAGTGCCATTATAATTATAAAGGATACCGCCATAACCATCACCAATTGAATTGACAATAAAAGCACAATTTTCAAAAGATGAATTTTTTATATAGCCAATATCTCCAGAGTAACTGCTTGAACCACCCAAAAATCCACCTCGTTGTCCATAAACTGCCGAAACGCCATCTACTGTTACATTATCTAAATAAATTGTAGAAGTTGGATAATAAGACAAAGCCCCAGAGTCAGTACCATCAAGCGAATCGTCGTATAAAGTTATGTTTTTGAGTGTCAATGTAGAATCTGAACTTGTAACTATAGGTGCATTTGAACCTGAACTTGTATCTGTCAATAAAGTATAAGTAGAATTTCCATCAATAACTACATTAGAGTTAACTGGCATTCCACTTATTCCACTAGTAATTTCTATATCAGCAGTCAAGACTATATACGAAGCTCCATTGCTCAACGCAGTGTCTAATTCAAAATCTAGTATGTGTAATATAGATGTCAAGTATTTTTTTTGTTTTTTTGTTTTTTTGTTTTTTTGTTTTTTTGTTTTTTTGTTTTTTCACTCAAGCATCTACTCCTTGACTACTAAGAAGTTCAGAAACACAAACAACACCTAAGCCCCCTATTTTAAATATAATAAATAATACTATAAATCATTCCAAACAAAGCCACAAGGTCGCTTAAATAGTAGAATAAGGATCGACATCGACTATATCTTCAATGTCTTTGTCCATTGGGAAATCTTGCCTAACTTTTAGTATCTTTGAAACTACCAATCTTACATTAGAGCAAAAATACCACAAGTGCCACCTATAATACTCTTGTATTTTTTCTATAGGGGCTAGGCAGGGCCCTCGCATAAAGGCAAGGTCGCCAAGTTCTAGTTGTACCTTTTTTGCAAACTGCTCTGAGTAAAATTGTAACTTATCTGGGTTACGAGACCTAAACACTTGCCTAATTAATCGCTTAGATGGAGGATAGGAAAACTGCATTCTATTACGCAATTCCTCTTCTAAAAAGTCCTGCATATTATCTCTTCTTGCATATTGTATAGGGGGGGCATCTGGGCTAAGTGTTTGTATTACAACTTCGCCACTATTCGTGCCTCGCCCTGCCCTACCAGAAACTTGCACGATTAACTGAAATGTACGCTCGTTTGCCCTAAAGTCTTGCATATTCAAACTTATATCAGCATTTAGCACGCCAACTAAAGTTACATTAGGAAAATCTAGCCCCTTGGCAATCATCTGAGTCCCAATTAGCATATCAATATTGCCCTTTCGAAACTCGCCAAAAATTTCCCTATAACTATCCTTACGCTTCATAGTGTCAGCGTCTATTCTTGCTACCCTTGCATGAGGGAATGTCTTTGCTATAATTTCCTCTACCTTTTGCGTACCAAAATTCTTCCACTTTGCCTTATCCGAAGCACATTCAGGACACTTGTGCTGAGCCTTTTCCTTATGCCCACACAAATGGCACATAACAAAATCTTCTCTTCTATGCCAAGTTAGGGATATAGAACAATTCGGGCAAGTCGCCACATATCCACAATCAGGACATTGAAATAACTTAGAGTAGCCTCGCCTATTTAAAAATAGAATGCTCTGCTCTTTTTTGTCTAGCCTATCTAAAATTTTGCTCCTCAATAGATTGGAAAATACAGCCCCCACCTTTTCTCTCTTCATATCCACAAGCATAACCTTTGGCATAGAACGATTATCTATACGCTCTTTCATCAAACTTTGCGTATATTTAGTGTTCTTTACATTATAAAGCGTCTCTAAAGCAGGAGTAGCCGACCCCAACAACACAACAGCCTTAGCCATCATAGCCCTATATACAGCTACATCTCTAGCGTTATAGCGTGGGTTATTCTCTTGCTTATAAGCTGGGTCATGCTCTTCGTCTACTATAATTAAACGCAAATTCTTCAATGGCGAAAATATACAAGACCTAGCTCCCACTACCACTTTTGCTGTGGAATTTAGCATACTCTCCCAAGCCTGCAAACGCTGCCCATCGCTTAAATTACTATGCCAAACAACTAGCTCATTCGCAGATAAATTCAACTTAGAACGAAGCCTGCCTACTGTCTGAGGTGTCAAGGAAATTTCTGGTACTAAAAATACGCATTGCCCTCCCTCTTCTAAGACCTTACGCATTGCCCTAATATACACTTCTGTCTTGCCAGAACCTGTTACCCCATATAGCAAATGAGGCGAAAACTCCTTTTTATCCAACAAATTTGCAATATCCTCAAGAGCCTTGCCCTGCCCCTCGTTTAGGTCAAAATCCATAGTCTTTACAATCTCTGCCTTTGCAATTTCGTCGTCAAAAGCATTCTTTAAGACCTGCATATCACTTTGTATAAGCACCCCTTTCTCGATTAGGGCGTTTATAGAGCCTAAACTCACCTTCAAAATTTTAGCCAAACTAGCCTTTTGTATAGGGGCTTTGTTTTCTAATAGATAGTTGCAAATTTGGAACTGAGCTTTTGCCTTTTTCTCTAAGGGCTTGATAAATTCTTCATCTATATGAGGGGCTAATCTAAGCTCAAATACAGATTGCACACGCTTTCCAGACTTGACTACAGCAGGTATCATAGCATCAATAACCACAGACATTGGGCTTGCATAATAAGAACTAATCCACTTTGCAAGCTCGAATAACTCAGGGGTAAAAACCGCTTCTAAGCTTTGTACACTATGCACTGGCTTCATCTTAAAGGCAGGAGCTTCAGTCAATTCCTCAACTTCACAAACAATACCCTCAGTAAGCTTATTCCTAAGAGGAACTCTCAAAACCGACCCCACTTTAACCTGAGATAAATGCTCAGGCAAAATCTCATAGCTCAATTCCTTATCGAAGCCATTAAAGAGTATCAGTTTTGCAATGTGTATTGACATTCTCTCTATAAAGAAGAGTATCGCAGAAAACTCAATAAAAAAATTGACTACTTTGTATAAATATATGATTGTAGTTTGAATATGAATATATACCCAGCTATAGATATTAAAGACGGAAAGTGCGTGAGACTCAAACAAGGGCTTGCAAACGAACAAACAGTTTATTTTAATAACCCAGTTGACGCTGCAAAAAATTTTGCAGACGCAGACTCTAAATGGATACATATCGTAAACCTAGATGGTGCTTTCGACTCTAAAACTAGCGTGCTTGATATAGTTGAAGAAATTGCAACGCTTGGTATGAAAATTCAACTTGGGGGTGCTATGCGTGATTTAGACTCTGTTAAACGTGCCTTCGACGCTGGCGTAGAACGTGCTATAATAGGAACTAAGGCTTGTACTAATCCAGAATTTGCCCAAGAATTAATTTCACTATATGGCGAAAAAATTGCCATAGGCATAGACGCTAAAAATGGCTATGTTGCCATAAATGGCTGGGTAGAAGTCAGCCAACGCAAGGCTCTCGACTTCGCTAAAGACCTTAGCCAAATGGGTTTGTCTACTATAATTTACACAGACATCGACACAGATGGTATGCTAACAGGTCCTAATCTAAAAGCCCAAGAAGAAATGCTAAAGGCAGTTCCTAATACAAATATTATCGCCTCAGGTGGTATCTCTTGTGCTAAGGATATTTACAATCTTGCAGACTTGAAAAAGCTATATCCAAACCTAGATGGAGCTATCATAGGCAAAGCAATCTACGAAGCAAAAATATCCTTCGCAGAACTTAAAACTATGAACTCAATGGCTTAACAAATAGCTAAAGATTTAAAAGCAATTTTTATAAGTTGTCAATTTTTATAAACCCCCAAGTCTCTAAGTCGCCAAGCAAGACTTTATTGTCAAGAATGTCGCCAAAGTCTTGGGCTTTTGCACTAAATGAACCCCTGTCATTATCCAAAGAGCCTTTGTATGTAGAAAATGTTGTAATTGTATTGCTACTGCCTCCAAAGCCACTAATTGCCTCGCCATTTAGCTTATAGAAGAAATTGCCAGAATGTGCATAGACTTCCTCTTTTGTCAGCTCAACTAAATATGAAAACTGCCTGCCCTTAGACTCCATATAAATATTGCCATCATCGAGCTTATACACTTTATAATCGCTATGCCCACAAGGATCTAAGTGCAAATTTACAATTTTGCCAGAATTGAATTTTAGCCTTAAGTTATATTCAGGGCAAAGTGCTGGCAAACGTTGAGACTCGTATGCAAAATAATCATCTACATTAGTACTATACCAAAGTGCATTAAAGAAGAAATATATACAACTAAGAACGCCCAATACCCCACTTAATAAAAAGGTGCAAGCATAGGATATATAAATGTATTTCTTTAAATTACGCCTTGCAAACTTTCGTAAAATGTAGACGCAAAATATAAAATTCAATAGCGTAACTAAGCCAAAAGTAACAATCATCGAAAAGAGAATTATACTACCTATATCAGTCGAATCGCTAAAAATATTAGCAACAAAATAAGACAACACAAACATTGCAAAAACAAAACTTAGCCCCCACAATATAGTCATAAAACTACAAGTTACAGGCACAAAACTAAGAGCGTGCAGAACAACATTTTCGCTCTTTTTAACTTTTCTAAAAATATTTGCAATAATCGAAATAACGATCAAAGCAACAAAGGCAAAGATATATCCGTGTAACATATTTTCTTTATAAAGAGTTGCTGTTACTATGTAAAGTATTTTTTATCAAAAAAAAAGATGACCCAACAAAAGCGAGCCATCTTTTATCTTAAATGATAGGTGGGTTCTAAAAATTAGCACTTAGCTATTTTTTCTTTTAGTTTTCAAAAACTAATTTTTAGAACCCACCTATATTACAAAAATTACTTAGCTTCTTGAGCCTTTGCCTTTTCGGCATTAATTCTAGCTTCTAAATTCTTTAGGACTTCTATAGCTTGCTTGTGTCCATTTTTAGCTGCCACATCGAAACAATGTAGAGAAAGTTTATTATTCTTTTCAGTGCCTATAGCTCTGTCATAATATACCCCTAAGTTAAATATAGCTTGAAGATTGCCTTGCTCTGCAGCCTTTTTAATCCAATTAAAAGACTCAAGCTCGTTCTTTTCAACACCAGCACCTGCCAAATAGCGTACTCCTAAGTCTAATTGAGCATCAGCTTCGCCCAAAGATGCCGATTTAACGAGACAATCGAGTGCCTTTGCGTCATTCTTTTCTACGCCTATCCCCTTGTCTAAAAATACACTAAGGTTGTATAGAGCCTTTGCATCTCCTTGATTAGCAGCCATTACTGTCCACTTAACCGCCTCAGCTACGTTCTTTTCCACAGCTATACCTAATGCGTAATACGCCCCTAAATAACGCTGAGCAGTTGCATTGCCTTGATTAGCAGCTAAAGTGTATAGTCTAAAAGACTCTGTTAGATTTTTTTCAGTACCAACACCCATTGCATATAGCAAAGCCAAGTTTGCCTGAGCCTTAGCATAGCCTAAGTCTGCCGATTTTTTCATTTCAGCAAAAGCCTTAGATACATCTTTGTTATCTTGCTTTAAAAAGCCTATAGCATTTTCATAATAGCTTTCAGGAGTTGCTGCAAGCTCTGCATTTAAAGTTGAAAAAGACCCAAGCACAAAAAGCGAGCCTAGTAAATATTTATATTTTTTTGACATATTCATTTTATAAATTATTTGTAATAAGAACAACAAAGATTAAAGCAAATCTAAAAGAAAAGAGCAAGTGTATTTTTGCTTTAGTTTTCAAAAGTTATTTAGAAAAACAAAAACTTGACAGATATAAATAGAAATACTTTAATGTCGCTATGAAAAGATTTCTTAGTATATTAACAGTGGCAATTTTGCTCTTAAATATAAATAGCTACGCTGACAAAAATCCCAACTCGCCTTTAGCCAAGGATACAAAGGGGAAATCACCTACAAGATTTACTGCAAACTCTTTAAAGACTTTAGTTGAAGACAGCCTTAAAGATAAGCAAATTGATGACACTTGCTTGCTTGGCTTTGCCATATACAACGATAAAAAGGATACCCCAACTATATTTACTCAAGCACTCAAAGTGGGCGAAAATGAATTTACGCTACCTCATAATATGTCATTTAAAGGGACTTTTGACGCCACAAAAGAAGGGGCTTCTATATCTGAATTTAAGCTAAAATCGCTAAACGAAGAAGAGCCACACGAAATTTATATGTCAAACCTTTCCACCCCTAAGGGCTTTAATATAGGGACAGCTCCTACAATGCTTATCCAAGAAGAGAAGAAAACGCACTCTCTGCTTGTTGTCGTATTCAGCTACAATAATTTAAATACAGAAAATCTAAAAGAAGCGACACCTAATTCAAGTGAAAATAAAATACCAAGCAATCAAGACTTTGCTACTAAAAAAGAGACCCCTTTTGACAATATCTCTGAGCTTTTAGTTGATATAAATAAACACAGCTCAAATTTTTTAAAAGAAGATGGGCTTAATTCTACTATAAATCTGCTCAAAAAGCATAGAGATAATTTCGTCCAAAACAAAGATGACGTATGTTATTTCTTGCTGACTTGGAACGAGATAGGTGGAGTCAGTAAAATAAAAGATATATTGCCTCTAAACAAAGAAGAGAATACTTTGACTGCCTCTATATATAAAGATACCTCTACCTTATCCTTTTTGGGAGAGTTGAGCCAAGAGCAAAAATCCATCAAAATGAATATGTCTTTAAAACAACTTCAATTTAAAGGCTACGCTACAAAATCTGGACTACAAAGCAAAGGCGAAGCCGAAGAAGCTATATTTTCAAATAATGAAATGAATACAAGCCTCAACTTCCCCAAAGACAAAAGCAGTGGTTTTATCCTCGGCGAAATAAGCTCCGAAAGCATATCAACACGAAACGGCATCGGAATTAGAACAAAAGAAACAAAAGGCTACGCCATCTTTGCAATACACCCTAATAATTAAAGAAAACCCTCTACGCATTAATAATACTAAGCTTCAGCCTAATGAGTGTAGCTTGCAGTGGCTTTAAGTTTTCTGACGAAACCCTAAATAAGAAATAAAAGCAACTAAACGAACTTGCAGTTGAAGCTGCAAAAGCCCCAAAGCTTAGCCAGTTGCGAAAAGAACTTATTGGCACGTGGGCTTATGCGAAAGATCCAGCAAGCAAAGATATATTCTTTTTCGCCCAAGATTATTATGTATTCATTCGTCCCTACAAAAATATAAATTACAAGGGCGAAGAGCCTTTGCTTTATTCTCCTCCAAGCAAGTATGCTTATAGAATAGGGAAAAACTTCAACTATCTTTACGCCCTTTTGCCCTCTCTCTTAACCGACCTCGCATTTAGGGCAAACTCGGCATTCGGCTCTTATTATGCAAAAAGCCCCTACCCTGTAAAAATCGTAGAAAGCCTTTTTGACGACTCAATCACCCTAGAAAATAACGACCACACTTTCCATAAACTAAAGGAAAGCGAAGTCTTAGAGCTTCTAAAAGATTACGATATAGACTATGAGCTTCTAGCTAAAGAAAAAATTAAGGGAGCAAACTTAGGCAATCTAATCGGAGCAAAATAAGACGACTCTATCCCCCCTGTAATGCAAAAGTACATAGATGTAAATCATATAGATATTACAAAGAAATCTGGCAGACTTGGCGTATCCCAACAAGACGATGGCTCGAAGTTTATCAAGATGAAAGAAAATGTTGCTAAACAAAAAGCAGAGGACGCTAGAATTGCCCAAGAGACAGAAGATGCAATAAAGCATATAAAAGAAGCGTGGAATTTCCCAAGCCTTGAGGAAATTAAAAAATCCTCAAACAAAGCTATAGTGCAATCAAAGGGCTACAGAAAATATCAAATAGAAAAAATTCAAAATGATTATAAGAAAAATTCAACTGCATTACTTGCTATAAAGCCTTATCTGCCACAAGGAAAGCCACTTGGATTTTTTATGTACAGAGGTATTTTCAGAGACAGCTACAGATCCATCGCCCTCTTTGAAGATAAAGTAATAACGTATAGCTCAAGAAATATAACTATAAAAGAAATGATTAAGAAAAAAATCTATAACTGTGAATAATCATTCAATTGCGAGAGTCGAAACCCACTGCGAAGCCTTTGATGTTAAGTCTTTTACAAAGTCGCAAAATGCTAAATTCCAAGAGCTAATCTCGCTTATCAAAACAAATACCCAAGCCCTTAAAGCCCACGAAGGTAATTTTTTTGATAAAAATAAAGTAACCTTATACTCAGCTATGTTTTCTATATTAGACAAAGACAAATGCCACACTTTTTGCATTGAAGATATACGCCATTTAAATAAAACCGACATATCCCACATCACCTACAACGCCCTAAACGACTTATACAAAGCACTTAACAACACTAAACAATAACTAAAGCCCCTCTTATGAAATTGATAAATTATAAACAAGTCAAAGAAGCTAAACTTAGCATATCTTACTTATTTGGAGGAATTTCTTTGATATTTTTAGCTATCTCAATTCAGTTTCTTGTGGGAATGATTATCACAAATTCCTTGCTAAATGACGCCACGCTTTTATATTTTTTTTAAAGATAACATAGGCGTAGAAGGAATAGCTACTGCACTTAGTACATTTGCTATACTCTTTTCCTTCCTCTTTTGTGCCTGTGTGTATAAGGCTTTTATTTTTATAGATAATAAATATTTCTCTAAGCTTAAATCTGGCATTGTTTTCAAGATTATATTGTGGATTTTGCCTTTATTGCTTTTACCAGCAGTACGTTCTGATATTGCAAATTTTAAGAATACAAACAATACGCATCAGGTGGCTTCTAAAAATTAGCACTTAGCTATTTTTCAGATTATTTTGAGGTTAATTTTCTATGTTTTTAAGGAGAACACCTTTAGGGGGTAGAATAAATGCGTAGCATTTACCCCAACGGGGCGAGACCTCTTTGATGCGAGTTCAATAATGAATTATCTAAGGAAAAAACAGAGGGAATTAGACCAAAATAGGCAAAAAAGAGCAAGTACATTTCCCTTTTACTTTTTAAAAACTAATTTTTAGAACCCACCAATACTAAAAGTTCTCAACATTCAAGCTTCTTCAGTTCTTGTATTTTCATATATATCAAAGAATAAGGCAGATAAATAATCCAAGCCACTAGAGACATTGCAAATATAAATGCGATAAGGTCATAGAAAAGACTAGATATATTAAAACTAATAATTAAAACTGCACAAGTCCAAAGTAGATATAGCCCAAAAACCATCAATAAAAGCATACTTTTATAAAAATATTTTTTAGTTTTGAAGAATACATACATCAATATCACCGAAAATAAAGCATAGATTGCAAAATATTCTACTAGCTTAAGATAAAAATGATTTAAACTTATAAAAGAGTCAGCAATTGCATATTCATTTTTGTGCAAAACCAAAGTCTCTGGCAAGAAACACAAGGAGCATAAATACAAGCCAAGCAAAATCAAAATTTCTATAATTATTATCTTTTTCATAAAACCATCATCTAAGAGAAATCATCAACAAATTCTACTCAACTAATAACAGAACAAAGCAATAATTTGCAACTAAAATGCTTCCCCACACACAATAATCTAACTCCAAAATACGCCCCAAAGCCCATACTAAAAAGTAAAGAGTACATAATAGCCACAGATGAACACAGATTTACACAGATAAAACAATCTAAAGGCAAAAAGTCAGCAAAAATGGGGACAACTTAAACAAATGAAAGTTTTCCTCAAGGTAAAAGCCTATCTTAAGTTCAAGAATAGCTCACTTTTTAAGTAAGAAAATAAGATATCTAAA
>JAWXTY010000037.1:0-13190 GCA_044433115.1 Opitutales bacterium | reverse complement strand
CTGATGCAATTGGCAATGAAGGCGAAGATGGTTATGTTGCTGCAGTTGAAGCTGTAACTGGCGAAGATGGCGACTTGACTATAGTTGACACTGGCGTTTCAGGCTCTACTGTTACATTAACAGCTGATGGCTCTATTACAAGTACGCTTGATACTGCTATTAGTGCAACTACAGCAAACTTGACTGCAACTGGAAATGTTACATTGACTAATGCAGGCAATGACTTCACAGGTTTAGTTACTGTAAGTGGCGTAGACTTAAGTATCGTTGACGCAAATGACATTAGCTTAGAAGTATCTGCAACTACTGGCGACATCAGCGTAACAGCAGGCACTATTGCAACTATCACTTCTGACATAAATGCTAATTCATTCTATGTAGAAGCTCAAAAAGTTACAGTTGAAAATGTATACACTGAAGGCGACCAAGTTTATAATGTATCTTCATTAAACCCTAATAAAGAGGGCAATGGCTTGAATAATCCTATAGAAATTAATGGCACTGACTTGATTTCTGCTAGTGGCGACATTACATTAGGTAGCGACCTTTCAAGTGTTCCTACTTCAGCAACTATAGTTGCTCTAAATGGCGACTTGAATATATCAGCTGACAATGTTTCAATGGGTGCAAATCAATCTCTATTGTCTAGTGGCAATATCACAATCACAGCTAGCACTTCTGCAACGCTTTCTGATATAAGCACTCCAGAGTTCTTAACAGTAGACACTCCTGTAGTTAATCTATTGTTGAGAGACGCAATGTCTTATACAAATGCTGATGGCGAAGTAATCACTGACAATGGCTTGTCATTCATAGCTAGTGGCTTTGATTTTGGCGACGCTGAAATTAGCTTAGTTGAACCAACTAGTGGCGAATATCTAAGTGTTGCATACTTCTCTACTAGAGATGGCATCTTTAGCGACAACTTGACTTATTACTACGTATTAGTAGACGACACTATCTCTCTATCAACTTTTGTTGACGCAGAAACAGGTCTATTAGTTGAAGGCGTTGTAGCTGGTGGTTATTCTATAGAAAATCCTGCAACTTCTCTAGGCGACTTAAGCTCTACTAACATTAGTGTAGCAAGCCCATTGACTAGTATGAATGCTTCTATATTAGACGACCTTTCTAATTTAGGTATCAATACTCGTGAAAATTCAGCTGAAGAAATGAAAGATGATATAAATAATTCTCAAGTTAACTTCACTCAATTCTTAAATTCTATTGACCCAGACGCAAATGAACTTTCAGTTGCAGGTGGCAGAATTAGTGCAGAGCAAAGTGAAAAGATTTTAGATTTATACAATTCTATCTACAAAGCTCAAGAACCTGCAAAGGAAGAAACAACTGCAAGCGAAGAAACTGACTCAGCTACAAATGAAGTAGCTGACGCAACTACTGACGCAACTGAAGTAACTGCAAGCAATGATGAAGCAAATACTCAAGAAGCAACAGAAGAGAAAGCAACAGAAGAAGCTCAAGTAGTGATTTCTCCTGCTGAAAGAATGCAAAAGAATATCTCAAGTGCATATCAAAAATACGCACAATCAGCTGAGGGCGAAACTTCTATAGAAGGCTTCAAGAATTACTTAGAAGCAAATGCAAGCGAAAATGCAGAAGTTTTATCTGACTTAGCAAAATTGAATAAGCTATTTACAGCTATATCTCAATTAGGTTTGACAGCTAGAGAAACTAATGTATCTAAGACAGCAATGGTAGAGCCTTTGAAGATGAGTGAAATCTCAGCTGACAATCTTGTTAAGTTGGTAGATATGTTCTCAGCTTCTCAAAGCGATAACATCGTAGCATCTAACTAAGCTAACTACTCAATTAGGATACAAAGGAAAGCCCCAGAGACTCAAAACTCTGGGGCTTTTTTTACTATACTATGAATATAGGTGGGGTCTAAAAAATAGCTAAGTTTTAGAACCTACCAGAGAAAATTAAGCGTGCACGCTATCTAGGGCGTATAAAGCACCTTCGTAATTCGGCTCTTTGTCGAGGTCTTTGCAAAGTTCGGTGTAGATTACTTTGTGGTTTTCATCTAAGATAATCACAGCTCTTGCCATTAGATACTTAAGGGGAGGGTCTATCATTAGCACCCCATATTCACGAGCAAAGCCAGAGTCCATTCTATAATCGGAGAGGCTAATTACATTATCTATGCCATTTGCAGCACAAAAATTTGCTAGTGCAAAGGGTAAATCTTTAGATATGCACAAGACTTTTGCATTCTCCATTTTTGCCGCAAGCATATTAAATTCTCGAAGTGCAGTTGCACACACAGGAGTGTCCACACTTGGGAATATATTTAAAATTAGCCTTGAGCCTACAAAGTCCTTAAGCTCAATAGTATCGAAATCTAACTTAGTCAAGAAGAAGTTTTTTGCTCTACTTCCTATCTCAGGTAGTGTTTCGTCTACTCTAATTATTTCATTTCCAAATTTTATTGTATTTTCCATATAGCTACTATCGTTTCGATGGCTATTTTATTAAGTTTTTCGAGAAAATACTTGACTTTTTGTCGAATTTAACCAAGTGTATAAATTGTAGATTTAAATCAGGCTAAAGGTTTAGCTGTACCCAAGTATATAAGAATATGGATAAGGCAAGTACTATAAATAAAATTTTAAAGCACGCCCTCGCTGAATTTGCAGTTCATGGCGTAGATGGCATAAGTGGTAGGCAAATTTCAAAAGAGGCAGGAGTAAACCACGCTAGTATAAATTATTACTTTGGCTCTAAGCAAGAAATGTATTTAGAGCTAGTTAGAAGGGCAGTGGAGTATTTTGAGGATAGGCACGATGAAGCATATTCTAAAATTGCTAGTTTTTTAAAAGAGAAAAATCCTTCGAAGGAAAGAGCTGTAGCTTATATTAAAGAGCTTTTAAATATCACAAGAAAAGATATTTCTGCTGAGTCTTTTGCAAGTTTTCAGCTCTTAGTTAGGCGAGAAGAAATTTTCCCTACTGACGCTTTTGGCGTTCTTTATGAAAATGTAGTTAAGCCTTATGTAAAAGCAACTACAGCTTTGATAAAAATAGCAAGAGACGATATATCTCAAGAGCAGGCTACAGCGATGGCTACTTTGTTTATGACAATGAATTTAGCCCAAGTACACTGTAAAGAGGGCATTGTACGCTCTCACAACAAAACAACTTTCGACGCTGACTTAGAGAAATTATATTTCGATAGTGCAGACTTAATTATAGACAACTTTTTAAAATAAAGGATAAATATGAAATACGGGAAATTAATATATATATTATTAGCAACAAGCTTTTTATTATCAGCTTGTAAAGAAGAAAAAATAGGACAAATGCAACGTCCTATAGCAAATGTAGAAGTTGCAACTCCTACAAAGCAAAATGTTGAGCTATGGGACTCTTATACAGCTAGGATTGAAGCGAATAAGAACGTACAAATTAGAGCTAGAGTTAGTGGATATTTAGAGAAGATTTGCTTTAATGATGGTGATTTTGTTAAGGAGGGGCAAGTTCTTTTCCAAATCGACCCACGTCCTTTCCAAGCAGTTTACAATGCGTCTTTGGCACAAATTAAGGAAACTGAGTCTAGGGTGTCATTGGCTAAGATTAATTTAGATAGAGCAAAGCAATTATTCGACGCAAAGGCAATTTCTCAAGAAGTTTTAGATACAAGAAGTTCAGACTTGTTGGTAGCTGAATCAAATTTAGCACTATCTAAGGCAAAGGCAGAAGAGAGCAGATTGAACTTGGAATATACTACTATTACTTCTCCAATTTCTGGCTATATGAGTCGTAGATATGTTGACGCTGGTAACTTAGTTAGCGTGTCATCTACACTTTTGGCAGACGTAGTTGCAAGAGACACTGTTTACGTGTACTTTGAAGCGAGCGAAAGAGACTCTATCAAGTATATCAAGGCAAATTTATTTGACGATTTAAAGAAGAACCCAGTTCCTGTTAAAATCAAGTTAATGGGCGAAACAGAATATAGCCACGAAGGCAATTTGACTTATGTAGGCAATGCTTTGAGTGCGTTGAACTTAGAGCTTAGGGCTGATATAGACAACAAAGAAGGCGATTTAATGGCAGGTATGTATGCGAGTGCGTCTATGTTGTATAAGAAGAGCAATGAGGCGATTTTAGTTCCAGAAGTTGCAGTTTTAACTGACTTAGTTGGCAGATATGTATTGACAGTAAGCAATGACTCTAAGGCTATTTATACTCCAGTTAATGTTGGAAATCTAGTTGGTGATAAGTTAATAATTACAGATGGATTAAAGGGCGACGAAAGGATTATCGTAAATGGTATCCAAGGTGTTATGCCTAATGCTCCTGTAAATGTAGTTCCTGCTAAGTAAATTTTAGGAGATTTATAATATGAAATTTTCACACTTTTTTATAGATAGACCCATCTTTGCGAGCGTTATATCTATAGTAATAATGATATTGGGAGGTATTGGCTACTTGAGTTTGCCAGTTGCTTCTTACCCCGAAGTTGTGCCACCTACAATTACTGTTACAACGTCGTACCCAGGGGCTACTCCTGAGGTTATAATGAACACTGTTGCATCTCCTATAGAGCAGGAAATCAATGGCGTTGAGAATATGATTTATATGCAAAGTCAATGTGATACTACTGGGGCTATGTCTATTACTGTAACATTTGAAACTGGCACTGATATTGATATGGCACAGATTTTAGTGCAAAACAGAGTATCAATTGCAGAGCCATCTTTGCCTACAGAAGTTAAGAACTTGGGCGTAAATGTAGATAAGAAATCTCCAGATATGCTTATTATGGCTAACTTGTATTCTGCCGACAATACGAGGGATAAGCTCTATATAACAAATTATGCGATTACTTCTTTGATTGACAGATTGAGTCGTATTAAGGGTGTAAGTGATGTTGCAGTTAGAGGTGGTAAAGAATTTAGTATGCGTATTTGGTTAGACCCAGATAGATTGGCAAACTTGAATTTATCGCCTTTACAAGTTGTAAATGCTTTGCGTGAGCAGAACAATCAAGTTGCAGCAGGTGCATTAAACCAACCTCCATCAAATACAGGTTCAGCTTTCGAGTTGATTGTAAATGTGCAAGGTAGATTATCTAGCGTAGACGAGTTTGGTGAAATTATTGTAAAGTACACACCAGAAGGCAAAATTATACGCCTAAAAGATGTCGCTAGAGTAGAGCTTGGTTCTTATATATATAACAATAATTCTTATTTTAAGAAGTCTCAAAATGTAGCTTTAGCGTTCTATCAATTACCAGGGTCAAATGCACTTGAAACTGCAAAGTTAATTAGAAAAGAATTAGAAGAAATTTCAAAAACATTCCCTGCTGGTGTTAATTATTATGTAGTTTTAGATACAACTGAATATATTGAAGAGTCTATTGATGCAGTTTATCACACTATTATTGAAGCGATTGCTTTGGTTATATTGGTAGTTATGGTGTTCTTGCAAAATTGGAGAGCAGCAATTATCCCTATCTTTGCGATACCTGTGTCTTTAGTAGGTACTTTCTTTGTGATGTATTTATTTGGATTTTCGCTGAATAATTTGTCGCTCTTTGGTCTGGTGCTAGCTGTTGGTATTGTGGTTGACGATGCCATAGTGGTAGTGGAAAACGTAGAGCGAAATATGCACAGTGGTTTGAGGGTAAAAGAGGCTACAAAGGCAGCGATGAGCCAAGTACAAGGTGCATTGATTGCGATTGTCTTGGTGCTAAGTTGCGTGTTTATTCCAACTGCATTTATCTCAGGTATCACAGGTGCATTCTATAAGCAATTCGCACTAACTATTGCAGCTTCTACAATCATTTCAGGTTTGGTATCTTTGACATTATCTCCTGCACTATGTGGTATTTTGTTGAAAGATGCAGATGCAAAGAAGGATTGGTTTACTATAATTTGGGACGCAACTTTAGGTAAATTATTCCACTACTTCAACGTAGCATTTGACTGGTTTACAGATAAATATGGTAAATTTGTGAGATTATTATTAAAGCTTTCAGCCTTAGTTGTTATATTTTATGCCTTTTTGATATATGGTATTGTATACTTCCTTGGCATAACTCCTACAGGCTTTATCCCTAAACAAGACCAAGGCTATTTATTGGCTGCAATACAATTACCAGATGGAGCTTCTTTCTTTAGAACAGATGCTACAGCTGAAAAGATTTCTAATTTAATGGACGATTTTGAAGGAGCTAGAGCTAATGTAGCAATCGCAGGCTTTAACCTTGGCACAGGGGCGGGTGCATCAAATGCAGGTGCATTGTTTATGGCATTAGAGAATAAAAAGGAAAGAGAGGCAAGGGGCTTAGATGCAGAGAAGCTTCTTGGTAAAACAAGTGAGTTGTTGCGTAGTGAAGTAAAGGAAGCTTCTGCTTTCGTATTGATGCCTGCAGCGATAAGTGGCTTGGGTTCTGGCGACTTTAAGTTCTATGTTCAAGATAGGGCAGGTTTGGGCATAAGCTATGTAGATAAGTATACAAAAGAGTTAATTCAAAGAATAAATCAATTACCTCAAGTTGCAATGACATTTACTACTTATACAGTTTCTAATCCACAATTGTTTGCTGATATAGATAGAGAAAGAGCTCAAAAATTGAATGTACCAATTTCTACTATATTCGAAACATTGCAATATAACTTGGGTTCAATTTATGTAAACGACTTTAATATCTTAGGGCGTGTATATAAGGTTGTAGCTCAAGCAGAAGGCGATAGTCGTAGAGATATAGAAGATATTTACAATCTAAAAGTACCTAATGTGCTTGGTGAAAATATACCATTGGGTTCTCTAGCGAACATAAATAGAATTATAGGTCCAGACAGAGTTGTAAGGTTTAACTTATATTCTTGTGCAGACGTTACAGGTAACTTAAATCAAGGTTATTCTACAGGCGAAGCGATGAAGGCTATAGAAGAAGTAGCTGCCGAAGTTCTACCTGAAGGTATGGGCATTGACTGGACTGACTTAGCTTACCAAGAAAAGGCAGTGGGCAATACTTCTATTTACGTATTTATAATTTGCGTAGTCTTTGTATTCTTGTTGTTATCTGCTCAGTATGAGAGCTGGAGCTTGCCTTTGGCTGTTATATTGGTAGTTCCTCTAGTGTTGTTATTCTCAGTAATGGGCGTGTACTATAGAGGTATGGATAATAATATAATGACTCAGATTGGCTTTATCGTATTGATTGGCTTGGCGTGTAAGAATGCAATTTTGGTTGTGGAATTTGCTAAACAAAGAGAAGATAATGGTGAAGAGCTTGGCTCTGCTGTAATGCACGCATCTCAAAATAGATTAAGACCAATTTTGATGACATCTTTTGCATTTATCTTAGGGGTAGTTCCTCTAGCATTTGCAAGTGGTTCTGGCTCAGAATTACGCCAAGCAATAGGTACAAGCGTACTTTTTGGTATGATAGGTGTTACATTCTTTGGCTTGATTATCACTCCTACAGCTTACTTTGTTATAAGAAAGTTGACTGGCAAAAAATCAAAATCTAACTAAGCGAGGAATTTTATAGATGAAAAAATTATTAACATCATTAACATTATTGGCATTGCTAAGTTCTTGTAACTTAGCCCCAGACTACGAAGACCCTGCAAAACAGGAGTCTTTGGAAAAGGCAGTAGCTGATAACTTCTATCACGCTAAAGGTATTTGGGCTGAAGTTTCGCCTGACAAAGTTTTGGATAAGGGCGATTGGTGGGCTATCTTTGGAGACGCTACTTTAGACTCTTATATGAAGGATTTAAAAGAGCATAATCCAGATTTAAAGTCGGCTTTCTATAGGGTAGAGCAAGCTAGAACAGCAGCTGCTATGACTGAAGCTGAGCTATACCCACATTTGGCAGGTTCTGCAAGCTTTGCAAGGAGCGACTCTTCTTCAAACGTACCTCAAACGAACACAGGTTTATACAACTCTTGGCTAATAGGGACAGCCCTCACTTGGGACTTAGACTTCTTTGGCAGGGTTCGTAACTTGTTAGCTTCTGAAGTTGCAACTGCTCAAGCGACCTATGCAGCCTACCAAAACACTATGCTAATCTTAGAGTCAGAAGTAGCGACCGCATACTTTACTCTAAAGCAATATGTTTCTGAAGAAGAATTGCTTAAGGAAACTATAGACTTGCGTGTAGAGCAACTTAAACTAGTTGAAGATAGAGAAAAGGCAGGCGGAGCTACTCTTGTAGATGTAGAAAGAGCAAGGCAACA
The DNA here is from genome assembly GCA_044433115.1 of Opitutales bacterium. Taxonomy (GTDB): domain Bacteria; phylum Verrucomicrobiota; class Verrucomicrobiia; order Opitutales; family Intestinicryptomonadaceae; genus CAKUIA01. The sequence continues at coordinate 4,971 of JAWXTY010000037.1, read as the reverse complement.
ACTCTTTGAAGCAAAAGCTCAACTCGCTGCAATTTCAAAGGCTAAGGAACTATCTAAAGACTATATCGCATTGCTATTGGGTACAACTCGTGGCAATATAGAAATTAATGAGTCTATGCTCGAAGCCAGTATTCCTCTAGCTCCAAAGACTGTGCCTTCTGAGATATTGCAACGTCGCCCAGATGTTATGCAAGCAGAGCGTGGCGTATTCTCAGCTAATGAATTGATAGGGGCAGCAACTGCAGCATTTTTCCCAACTGTGGCAATTACTGCAAGTGCAGAGCTTAATTCGAATAGAATAGAAGATCTCTTTAAGGCAAGTAGCCTTGCGTGGGGAGTTAGCCCAAGCGTGTATTTCCCTATATTCCAAGCAGGCAGGCTCTACTATCAAAGGAAGCAATCTCTATACGCACATAAGGAAATGCTAGAAAACTATAGGTCTGTGGTGCTAAAAGCTATAAACCAAGTTGAGGACGCATTAGTATCTATAAAATACTTAGATATGGAGTATAATAGCAGAAATGAAGCTATGAAAGCCTCTCAGAGTGTTGCAAATTTAACTCAAAAGCAATACGACTTAGGCTTTGTAGACTACTTTGAACTTAGCGACTCTTTGCGTTTGTTGTTGGTAGACCAACGAAGCGTAATTTCTATCAAGGGCGATCAATACAGAGAATTAATCAAGCTTATGATAGCCTCAGGTGGCTCACTCGAAAATAAAGCTAAAGAGAATAAAGTTGAAGAGAATAAAGCTGAATAAATTTAATCACTAAAAACACAAAACTCGCTAGAAATTCTGGCGAGTTTTTTTATGCGAAAATAGAACTTATAATTCTTTAATATCTACAATCTCATTATCTGGCAATTTTGCGATAATGACATCTATTTTGTTTAGATATTCCAAGAAGTTTTGTAGCATTTTGTTATGTGGGCATTCTGCCAAGAGTTGCTCGGAAATTTTGAGGCAATCATCATAAAGGCGAGTAATGCTTTTCTTATCTTTTATGTAAAGGCTTAAGTTTTGCTTATATTCTTTTTGAAGCTTATCGCTTTCAAGTAGAGTGTTTAGCTTGTAGTTATAACCATCTTTTACAAAGAAAATTCTGTCGTAATCTTTTAGGGCTATATCTACGTAGCCTTCTTCCTTTGTCATAAATAGATAGTCCTTTTGAGGGCTAAACATTGTTGCCCACTTTGTCTCTAATACATAGCAAGAAGCAAGTGGCTCTTTTGTTTCGTAGCTATAACTTTTACATCGTTATAGCTCGCACAGTCTGAGAGCAAACTCAGCATAAGTAATATAGATATTCTAAAATTCTTCATTTGTCATATAATTCTTTTTGAAGCTTAAAATTTTGCCATTAGACTTTTGTAGTTTTATGTATACATCGCCTCCCTTGATTGTAACTTTTGGAGTGCGACCTTTAACTATGTAGTTTTGAGGTAAATCGCCTTTGAGGCTAAAGGACTCAGAACTTTCTTCTATTTGCCAATCTATTAGGTCTATAGCTTTATAATGAATGTCTCTTGAGAAGAACTTTTTTGCCAAAGTTATCGCAGTTTCTTCGTCTATGAGATACAAGTTTAGCCTTTCTAAGAACTGTTTTTCGAGGGCTTCGTCTATAATTTTTCCATTTTCGTCTAAGCCTATGTACTTATAAAGAGGCTCGCCTTTTATGAAAGTTTTTTCTATCTCTATCATATTATTGCCATCTAGTTTGATAAAGGCAATGTTTCCCTTGTCGTCTAAATTTATGACAAGTGCGTCTATGGAATTATGTATGAAATCTCTCTCGACTGGGGGCAGATGCTTTAAAATTCTAAACCTTTTTTCGTAGTCTAAAAAGTAGAATTTGCTTCTTTGAAGCTTCATTAATTCGCCAAAGAGAAAGATTGGGAAATCTTCATCTATGCCATAAGTTTCCCTAATCTTTGTTTCGAAAGAGCCTTTATTTTGCTTAAAACTATACTCTTCTTCGAAATTTACTTTATCTCGTTTTAAAAGGAAGTAATCTTGAGATTTTAGTTCAGCTTGTAGCTTTGAAATTTTCGCTCTTAAGAAGTTGACTGTCTTAAATTCAGGTCTAGGAGGTGCAGTGGGCGTGCGTACTAGAGGGTTAGGGCAAAGTAGCAAAAAGAAAATTAGGGCAAAGGCAATCAATAATATATAGCATATTTTCTTTAGAGAATTTTCTTTTGTTTGAGCGATTTTTTGTAAAAATATTTTCCTAAAAAACACTCCAAGAATGAAAGATGTTAAAACTACCAACAGCTCTATAGGGTATATGCTACTAATGCTATAAACTACGATAAAAAAGAAAAAAGCCAACAATGCGTACAATATTATATATAATGTTTTTTCGATAATTTTTTTCATAACGCTTCCTTTGTTTTGTTTGTTATACAATAAAGGATTGAAGTTGTAATCGCACCAAGTCCATCTGCGAGTATGTCTTTTTGGGCGTCCCAAATGTCGCCTTGAGAGCCTAAAAAGGCAATGCCAGCTTCTGGGTTTGAAAATTCAGCATAGAGCCATTCTACTATTTCAAATATACCTGCAAAGCCAAAAATCCCCATAACTACAACTGTAATTGCCAGTCCACGCCCCTTTACATATTCCCCTCTTTCGATGGCTTCTAGTAGGGGATATGCAAAAAAGCCTACCATAAAGTGGCACATTCTGTCGAAGTTATTTCTTTGAAAATTGAATAGCTCAGTTACAAAATCAAAGGGAACTTTTTCAAAGGTATAATGCCCTCCAATCGTGTGGCAATATATAAAAATCGCCATCAATAAATATGCAGTGTTCGAAAATCGCACTTTGTAAATATACATAATCACAAGGGCAAAAACAGGTACTAAAGCTGTAACATTTTCTGCAATCCAAGTCGTTCTATCTATAGGGTTTATGCCCAGCAACACAAACTCTACACAATAGATTAAAAACAACAATATGGGAAATTTATCCTTTAAGTTCATAGCTATTCTTTCTCTAAGAGCCCTTCAAGTTTTCTTATGTGATGACCTACCTTGACTTTTTCTATTAGATTAATTGGGGCTATGCAGCTCAACTGTTTTCTATAATATTCCAAAGCCTTTTTTAGGTCTTTTGGGGTATTTTTAGTTCCATTTTCGTATATAGTCCCAAGCATTTCAAAAAGTTCAGTATCAAAAAAGTTCTTTTCTGCTACTAAAAGATATTTCAAAGCCTTATCGTAATCTTGCTCGAGAACTTTGCCGTAGAAATAGATTTTAGCCAACTCAAGTGCAGACTGCCTATCCATATATTCTACGCTTTTTTCGTAGTATTCTACAGCTTTCTTTGTGTCCTTTTCTATCAAAATTCCCTCCATATAAGAAGTAGCAACATAAAAGGCAAGTTGCCCATATTGCATAGCAGAATTTATATTTCTTTCTTTTGAGTTATTTAACGTGCTTATAGCCATTTCCAAAGCCTTTTTTGGATTTGTACTTTTGTAGATATTAATTAAGGAGCTTTTAGCGTCTAGGTTATTTAATTCTGCCGATTTTTTGTAATACTCTGTAGCCTTGTCGTAGTTTGACTCAAAGATATATTGCTCGTAAGGGAATGTCCTGTAGCTTGGGTCGTATATCCTTGCTACAGACAAAAAGTCAGTGCTTTTTTCAAGTTCAATCATAGCCAATTTGTGTGCTAAAAATGTGTAAGCATCTCCATATATTATATATTGCTTAGCTATATCTTTTAGCAAGTCCTTTGCCTTGTTTTCATCTTTTTCTACATAAGTTCCATTTGCATAGAATGAAGCAAGAACTAGATGGCAAAAGCCACGACTATGCGATGAATTAATGTTGCTTTGATTAGGAGTATTTATCCCTTTTTCGAGGAAGTAAATCACCTCTTTATTCTTTGATGTTATGTATTGCTTTGCTATGTATTCATAGAAAATTGGCTCTAAGTCATCTCTTTCTTTAGCTAGTTTTACTAGGGCTAAAAATGCAGGTTCATTAGGCTCTTCTAGGGTGTCATCTGAATGAGAATATCGTATTGGAGTTTTTGCATTACACAATGCAAGCAAGGCACTTGGGCTACCCTTTTGCCAGCCCTCTTCATACAATGCAATAGCCTTATCCTTATCTCTCTTTGTGCCTAAGCCATTATTATAGCAAGTGCCAAGTTTCTCAATTGCCTCAATGCTACCATTTTCATACGCCTTTTTATACCAATAAAATCCACTATTTCCGCTCTCTACGTTTCGAGAAGATGCAGAATTTGTGCTTATGATTTGTAAATTTTGCTCAGCTAATTTATACATAGCCTCAGCATCGCCATTATTCGCCCTCTCTTCAAGACTCATAACTTCCATCGCCATCAAGCCACTTGCCCTCAAGCTCAAGACCACAATCAAAAAACATTTTATAAAATTTTTCATAACTTTCTTAATCTAAACAATTAATATCAACCCAAAGCAAAACGCCTTCTTTTCTACCCCACATTAAAGTAAGTTTTACCCCACTTGTAAAGCCTTTTTTTATAAAAAATTATACCCTTTTTAGGGGGGTAAGTTATTGATTGTTAAAGATTTAAGCAATGGGCTTTGCCCCTTAGACCCCACTTAAGGACTTAGTTTCTGTCCTTAAGAAACCTGAAACAAGGCTAGCCTTGACTTTTAGTTTGGGTCGCTGGCGTTTGTTAATTAGTGTGTTTACCTTTAGGGTCTTGGTTGCTTGCCCAGCTGCCCTTTTGTTGAATTAAATTAATTTTAAAAAAATTAAAGATAATAAAAATGGACTCGCTCATTTGCTTTTGCTTTTAGCAAAACCTGCATTGTTCTCGCACTTCGTGTAAATGCTAAAGCATTTATCCTACCCAAAAGCTTTTGCTTTGCAAAACTTTCGTGTTCCCTTCACATCGAAAGAGAAGTATCTCTTTCGAATTATATACAATCTATTTAAGATTTTAGGCTTTGCACTTGAGGGTGCAAAGTTTTT
>JAWXTY010000036.1:0-14476 GCA_044433115.1 Opitutales bacterium | reverse complement strand
AGTTCCAGTTAGTTGGTTAAATATAGTAGTCTTACCACAATTTGGGTTACCCACTAAAGCTATGTTTAGTTCTTTTTTCATAAAAAATTAAAGTTGAACTTCGCCCATTATATGCTTACCATCGTCTCTGTGCATAGACATAGACGAGTCTAAAACCTTAACTCTAATTAGCCCACCAAAAGGAGCTTGAGCTTCTAATACGATTTCAGCACCTTTAATAATACCAATGTCTGCAAATTTTTTCTTAGCAACACACTTATCGCCAACGCTAACTACCTTAAATTTAGACCCAACTTTCAAGTCTGACAAAGATTTCATATTATCCATAATTTATTTCCCTAAAATTCCACAAGTTATTGCATATTCTTTTCGCAATTCTTTTTCGATTTACAATTTGCACTACAAGTCCCCTTACAAGCACAATCGCCCTTAATCCCCCTTTTTAAGAAAGAAAAAAGATAAATAAGTGCCAAAAAAGCAACAATAGCCAATATAATAAATTCCATAAAACACTTATAACAAGCCAAAGCACAAGCCCTGTCAACAAAAAAGTTAGCAATCCCTAACAATTAAAGGCGTTTAAGAGAATTAGCTATCCTATTTTTAGAAATTTACAAGCCTTAAGAAGCAAAATAATCATTTAAATTGCTATTCCTTGGCAAGGTTACTGCAAGGCAAGATGGATATGGATTTGTTGGTGCAAAATCATTTATAACCACCCTTGTAGCGTGATTCATACCCATTAAAATAGCATAAGGTTTTATTTGATTTTCTTCTAAAATAGCCTCTAAATCTAAACGAAATTCTTCTGTTCTCGCTGTAGTTATAACTATTTGAGCCCCATCATCTTGAAGCTTTTTTATAACTTTCATATTTTCTTCTAAAACATCTTTATTATTATACCAATTTACAGAGCCATACTTGCCCCTATTTTTCATCAAAACACCATCGACATCTACAAAGTATGTCCTAGATCGTTTCTGCACTTGTTGCCACTCATTTAATGTACCCCAATCACTATAATCATAAGCAAAAACTGCCTCGAAAATATATTTATTTTTAGATAACATATGTGATATTAAATGACTAACAAACATCTCTCCTGAAATTGCACATTCCAAAAGTTCTTTATAAGCTTCTTTAAAATCATTCGCACTTTCAAAACAATAAACACCAAGACATATTATATTAGAAACTATCTTCTTTTCTATAATCTCTTGGATTATATTTTGCTCGTTTATAACTAAAAAACTCTTGCCTACAACATTAGACACATCTTTATGTATATGTAAATCATAACCAACTACCATATTTGATATATTAGCTGGCAAATCAACAAAAACTGCATTGTCAGAATCTTTTATCACAAAAGCTCCTTCTACATTCATCTTTTCTAAAGTCAAAAATATAGTTTCACTTGCAGAAGAAGTAAAGTCGTCTAACAAGCATATTTCAACCTTAGTATTATCCTTAAAGACCTGCTCCATTATTAATTTTGCCTCATATTTTTCATCGTGAGGCTTAACGATAGTAATTATAATTCTATCGAAAATTTCAGTATTTAAAGAAGATAATGCTTTTTCGACCATCAAAGAGCCATCTGGGTGAGTAAGCATATATTTTGGTTTCATATTAGGAAATCTGCTAGACTTTCCTGCACAAGGTATAATTAAAGTATTCATTATAAGTAAAATTCTTTGTTTATTGTTAATATTTTTGCTATAGATTCTTCTATAAAATTCTTTGTAACATCATCTTTTGCATAAGGTATTATACGCACAACATTTAGCAATAATAACATATACACACTTTTAAGATGCTCTATTCCACAAGGCAATGACATTATTTTTGCCAACAAAACCCCTTTTGCAGTACTTAAACGCAAATTTAAATTAAAATCTTTTTCTATATATCTATACGACCAAGCCAACTCTAAATCCTGCAACAACTTTGCTACATCTATCAGCCAAGAGTCGTAAAAAGAGTCTAAGAAATCAATCAAATATATTTCTTTTGAAGCAGACAAAAGTATATTTTCTAAAGTTAAATCCCCATGACAATTACTAGGGGTAATCCTCGAAAAATCAAAAGATTTCAACGAAGAAAAAGCATTTTCAACCAAAGGCGACTTATCCTTTATCTGCACGTCTAATTCTTCTATTTTAGTCTGAAAAATCGCTTTCGCATTCTCAGTGTAAGCTGGAATTTTCACATCAAGATTTTCAAATAAAAGTCTAATATACGTATCAATATCATTAATTTTTATAGTTTGAAATATAGACGAAAGCGTTCTTGCTTGAACAAAATCCATATCAAAATAAAAAACATCATCAATATATCCAGAGTTCAACAATTTAGGCGTTTTTATACTAAGACAGCTAAAACTATTTTGCTTGAAATATTGTTTTTTCAATCTACGATTATATGCCTTATCACCTGCATCCTTGCGAACAATAAAGGTGTCATCTTGCTTATAAAGTTTTATTCCACAGCCTGAATGACCAGATAGATTTTTTATAAATTGCAAAGCCATAATTACTTAGTTAAAAAAACCTTTAAAGCTATATAATTACCCAAAAAACGTACTTTTCTGCGAAGTTTTTGATTTGGCATAAAAATCGAAATAAATCCACTAAATAAAACAGTACTCTTGAATAAAAACCTCAATATAGCATTTGGATTTTTAGGCTTATATTCTGAATTAAAGTTGAAATATTTCTTACACAAATCATTCCAATCAAAAAAAGAATATCTCCTAGTCTGTATAGGATAGTTAAACTTCAATAAATTACTCTTTCCTGTGAAAATTGAAAAATCAAGAAAAGAAGTAAAAATAAGGTTATTTACAAAAACTCGCTCCGAAAGCTCTTTAAGCTCTTTGCTATAATGAATATAATCTTGCAATTCAACATCAAAGCCTGCACTTTTCATCATATTCAACCAAAGATATTGCTCGGCGTGGTATCTGTTTGGATTTCCTTTTTTTAGACTTGGGTTATTAGCTTTATTATTATTTAGCCAGAAAAATTCTTCTTTTTTGCACAAAGGAATATCAAACAACTTAATCACATCTTTTGTCAAACCAAAGAAAAAGAAGTCTCCACATTGAAACAATCTACCCTTTTTAGATTTCCACACATAAGATACTACTCGCTTTTCAAAAAACTTATACTCCTTTGCTTCAGGTTGTTTTAAGAAAAATAAATTTATAAAATTTATACCAGTTAATATAAAATCTGTACGCATTCTCAATACATACTTAGTCTTTACTTCTTTCAACCCTGCAAAAGCAGAAACAATCATTCTATTTAAATTAGTCGGATATGAAGTATTAACTTGAGGATCATCGCTCAAAACAAGCTCATCATAATCCAAGCCAGAGCAATCTGATCCCTTCCACGTAGACAAAATAATATGCGATTTAGGCAAATATTTACGGACAGACAACAAAGATTTCTCTGTAAGTTTTGATATTGGTCCTTGAACTACTATTGTAACATCAGAGAATATCTTATCTGGAATATTTCTTTCTAAATTCATAAAATCTTTAAGTTCTATATTTATAAGTTCCAAGCATACTGTGTATATTACAAAAGTGTCAAATATTTTTTTCTTATTACTTAAACTAAGTATTGATTTAAGTCTTTTATGTAGGCAAAAAAAAGAAGTAGCGTGAGACTACTTCTTTAATTTTTTATAATGGTGGCCAAGGGCGGGTTCGAACCGCCGACACAAGGATTTTCAATCCTCCGCTCTACCGACTGAGCTACCCGGCCATTAATTAATAAAGACTCAACTATCTATTAATTTTCTTATTTTGTCAATAAAAAAGTTTTTATTTTTTAAATTATTTTTAATTTCTCGTATTTGCTTGTAAAAATCGACTATTTGAGCTTTCATAAAGGAAGATTTATATAAACAGATTATGGAAGATACAGACAATACAGCTAAAAAAATGCAATTCGAACGTGAATTTATGAATACTAGGCTCGAAATAAATATCGTAGGCAAAACTTTTAATTATGCAAAAAGTGCAGCTAATGATGCCTTCAACTTGGTAGAACGTATCGAAAATGTCTTAAGTATGTATATAGAAACTTCTGATGTAGGTCTCATAAACTCTGGCAAAATCGGAGATAGATTTAAAATATTAGACTACACCCTCGAATGTCTCGAAATCGCTGCAAAGGTATATCAGGATACTTTGGGGGCTGTAGATGTTTGTATGGGACAATTCTTCACTAATTCTAAAGGACAAACTAAGGTCGAAAATCCTACTAGGCTAAACTTGGGTATAGATGCAACAAATTATGAAGTCGAAAAACTTTCCGAAGGTTCTTTAGACTTTGGCTCTCTTGGCAAGGGATATGCTGTAGATAAGATAGCTGAATTATTTAAAGACGTGTGGGGCATAGATAATGCTCTAATAAATTTTGGCTCAAGCACTATATTTGCTATAGGCAAAAACGAAAATGGCGAAGATTGGGAAATAACTTTTAATGGAAAGGACACTGGCTTTAGATTAAAAGACTCTTATGCCCTAGCCTCTTCAAGCCTGCTTGCCCAAGCTACACATATAATAGACCCTATGTCCTTAAACACGCCTAAGGGGGATAATGCTTGTTATTACGCCCACTTAAAGGGTTCGGCTGCTTACGCTGATGCTCTTTCGACTGCCTTTTTAATTCTCTCTGAAGATGATATAAAAGAGATTTGCCAGACACTTTCAGTAGAATATTATAAGTATTAGAAGTCGCCTAAAGCAAAAAGTTTATTTTTTTCTCAAATTTATCTTTACAAAGTTGAATTTTTGTGCTGAAATTATTGTATTACACAAAAAACTTGTCTGGAAAAGAAGTTTAGGCTTCGTTCAAACTAGTTTTTAGTAAGATTTATCGCAGATTTAAATATACAAATTACTTTATGAAAAAATTATACATATTATCCCTTTTGGTTTCTTTATTCGCATTTACAGCTTGTAATTCTACAAACGAAGCTGGTAAAGAAAAGGTAAGTTTCAACTCTATGCTTGATGGAGCTCAAGTGTATGTAGACGGCGAATTTGTCGGAGAAACACCATGCGTGGCATCTCTTTGTGTAAATTCTTCACATGAAGTTAAATTTATAAAGGAAGGTTTCAAAGCAGAAATCTATACACTAAGCCCAACTCCAGCAGTTCCAGTTGAGCAATTAGGAACATTGGTAGGCGACTATCCAAAGACATTAAGCCCAGCTAATGTAGTGGTAGAGATGAAGCCTGAGTTATTGCCAATAGTACCTGGTAAGACAGCATTTGAAACATATACAGAAAACTATGTAAAGGTTGACGCACTAAGAAAGTTCGACGCAATCAGCCAAGCAGAATACGAGTATATAGTTAAGTATATGCAAGAATTTTACGGTCAAGAAGACTAGAAGCTAAGTTTCAGAGTGATGACAACGACTCAAGGCAACCTTGGGGCGAGAAATCACAAAAAAAGAGCAAACGCAAGTTTGCTCTTTTTTTTGCCCTACCCCTAAAAATTAACTAAACACAACTCCCTTTGCACCCTCAAGTGCAAAGCCTAAAATCTTAAATTAGTTGTATATAATTCGAAAGAGATACTTCTCTTTCGAGAGAGTAGGATTTGTATTTAATTTTCATTGATTTAACAATCAATTAAATTAAATACAAGGGAAAGCGGGCAACCTCCCGAAACCGTAGAGCAAGCCCTCGAATTATTCGCACGCCAACCAGCTAAAAACTATGGCTCAAGGCACTGCCTTGTTTCAGGTTTCCTAAGGACGGCAACTAAGTCCTTAAGTGGGGTCTAAGGGGCAAAGCCCCTTGCCTAATCTCTTTCTATCTCTATCTCTTTTTCTTTTGCAGTTAATTTTTTTATCACGTACCAAGTTAGGGCTATTGATATTAAGCCATATAGGAAGCCTGCTGAGTCTTGGGTTGTGAAGAATGGGGATATGGATTGGAAGAGGGTCATAGGAGTTATTGCAAGGACTGCTATTTTTAGGGCAGAGAAATAGCCAAGTTTTAGTGGGGAAGTCATAAGCATAGTGTAGGCTGCAATGCTAAGGATTAGTACAAAGAATAGATTGGATACTAAGGTGCTAAGAAATAGCATTGGAGGGGTCAAGAGGTAATATAGGGAGGAGAAGGAATCGAGGAGTTTGAAAACTTCGGCTTTATCTATACTTAAATTATCCTTTATGCCAAGCGATTGAACAAAGTCTGAGAGGGGGAGGACTGTGGAAGCGACGATGACTTTATCGCCTTCGATTGCGACTAAATAATCCTTTGGCGATGGGTTTTGCGTTTCGCTAACAGAGAGTAAGCCTGTGCCATCTGGCAAGTCGTAGGAGTAATTTTGGGCGTCTTGAGTTTTGACTTTATTGTCGATAATTTCTATAGTTTGGAAGTCTGAGAGGGCTAGCTTTGCTTGTTTATTGATAAAATTATCGTATCTTGGTTGTATTGCCACAGATAGGATTATTGAGGAAAATAGGGCGAGAAGGAGGAAGTAGGCAAAGATTTTCCATCTCCAAGTGAGTGCGTTTTTGTATGCTAGGGGAGACCAGAAGGATCTCCAGAATGTGCTTAAAAATTCCATAGTTATATTGATTTTTCTATTAGTTTAGTGAAGCTTTGAGGCATTTGAGCTGAGGCTTCGAAGTTGATTTTTTTATCGTCTAAATGAAGTTGCAGTGAAATATTTTTACAATGCAGACATAGCCTATCTACTTTAGTCTTACGCTTGATGTCTTTGTTACGCATAAAGTTACCATAGGTTGCATCGCCTAAAATGGGTAGTCTTTTGTTGGCACATTGTATGCGAAGTTGGTGGGTCTTGCCTGTGGTTGGCTTAAGACTTAATAGGGATAAATTCAAGTTATTTATATCGCCTTTTAGAAGAGAGTAATAGCACTCGGCGTTGAAATTTTTGTTGGCATTTTCTATATTAGAACGTACGAATTTATTGCTAGAATTTGTAGTTTTGATAAAGTCTCTAAATACACCTTTTTTGGCAAGGGGGCGACCCAAGCATATAGCTAAATACTCCTTTTGCACTTTGTGATTTTTAAATGCAAGCTTTGCTTGAGTTGCAACATCGCTATTTGTGGCTACTAATATTAAGCCAGAAGTATGTGAGTCTAAACGATTTACTAAATATAACTTCAACTTTTCGCCCTCTTTAGTTTTATAAGAATAGCACTCATCTTTAAAGTTATAAGGGCAATCGAACAAAGCTCTCGATTGCTTGCCTGTGGCGTTTTTAGGGTTGGGGTGCGACAAAATTCCTGCTGGTTTATTCAAAGCAACAAGCCCACTTGCGTCGATTTTAACTATATCTACGCTTTTAGTCATTGGCAATTTTGCCATAAAATTTTCAATATCTTCAATCATTCAATTATCTATAGTGGAATGTTATCTTTACAGATTGGTCGTTTAGCCCAAATACAGCAATCATATCTTCAGTCCAATTTCCATAAGGGGCTGTAGTTTTTATAGAGTGTTCGCAAAGGGTTATGCCTATGTGGCTTGAGTTAGAATATAAAGTTTTAAAGGAAGTCAAAGAGCCTTTGCTATTTAAATAAAACTCTATAACGACTACGGTATTAGCTATATTCGCCAAAGAATACTCATTTGCAAGCAAATTCCACTGACGAGATATAGCCTCAAGCATACGTTGTTGGTATGCCCCAAACTCGCTAAAACTGGAGTCTACTGCAACTGAGCCTAGTTCGGAGGCACGATTTTTATTGTTAGACAAAATCCCTGAAGTAATTTTCATATCTATAGAGGGACGCTTTTTAGGTTTTGGCAGAGCTACAACTTCTTCCACTTGCTCTTTTTCTTTCTCGTCTTGTTTTTGCTGAGTTGAAATATCCTCTTTTGCGTCGCCTTTTTGTGTGAGTTCTTGAGCGACATTTTCAGATTTAGTCTCCTTTGCCTTAGCCTCTTTTAAGTCATTTTCCTTAATTTTTATATCGCCACTAGAGTCCATTTGCTCGACTGAGAATATATCCTTTAAAGCACTTTCGCCCTTATCCTCTACAGCAATTTTTGTAGTTTCGCCCTCAGTTGGGGCAGAATTTTCCTCAGCTTGCTTAGCTTTTTCATCGCCATCAAAATCTTTAGTTGAGGCAGTAATAAGTTGTGAAGCTGGTTTCGCTTCCTTAGGCTTTTTTACAAAATCTTCAGACGACAACTCTTTTAGATTAGGAGGGGCTAAGTCTCGCTCCATAATCTCTGTAATTTCCATAGCCTCAAAATTGGGAGGATTATTATTGTTATTGCCAGAAATAATTTTTTGAGAGTCTGGCAATTCGCCGTCTACAAAGGGTTTATCTGAAGTAGAATTTATATCCACAATCATATCCTTTGCACGCTGATCTTGGAAAGACTCTTTCGTTACGCTGTCCTTAGGCTTTTCTTCGTTGGCATAGGGGTTAGCTTCTATGTAGATAGGCAAAGGTTTTAGTTCTTGCATAGGGGGCAAGATTTCCAGCTCTAAATCTTCGTATCTATCTATTTTTTCGCTAATTTCAAAAAAGCTTTGGGGCATAGATACATATAAAGTAAGGTGGAAAATGAGGCTTAAAAAGAGGGCTAAAAAAGTTATAGGCAAGCTTGAAGAATTGCTCCTTTGACGCAATATCTCCAAGTGCTTTAAGCTATTTTTTTCTGTTTTTTGCCCTTTAGACATTTTTAAATACTTTTAAATATCTCCTTTAAATGCTTTTTAACTAAGGCAGAGTCTAAGCCCATAACATTCTCAAAGCTCTCGCCCATAGAATTTATAATCATCGCCCCATTGTCTTGAACAGCATAAGAGCCTGCCTTATCCAATACATAAACTGCATTGATATATTTTAAAATATCCTCACGACTCAAAGGCTTAAACTGGACTTCAGTTGCCATCATATCGCTAATTTCTATGCCTTTTTCTTCGCATACTAAGGCAATTGCCGTGTATACATAATGAGATTTGCCTTGTAGCTTTTCTAGCATTAAAATCGCTTCGGCTTCATCGCAAGGTTTGCCAAACACTTCGTTGCCAAGCACTACAATAGTGTCTGCTCCCAAAACTAGCCTATTCTTATGCTTCGATGCAACATCTTTAGCCTTTAGCATAGCATTTTGCCTAACCAAGTCCTTAGGGCTTTGAGCCTCTTTAAGCTCTTCAACTTTAGATACGCAAATTTCAAAATCTACGCCATTGTTTGTCAAAATCTCGCTTCTTCTTGGAGATGCAGATGCTAGTATTATTTTATTGAAATTTTCAGCCATATTATCCACTATATATAAGAATAAGTTATGAGACATTTTTTAGAAATAAGCAATCTTTCTTTTTCTGCAGATAAAGAGATTTTAAAATCACTCAACTGGCAAGCTCAAAAAGGGCAACGTTGGGTTATATTAGGTGCAAATGGAGCTGGCAAAAGCTCGCTAATTGCTACTATTTTTGGCATAAACAGCCCTGCCCTTGGAAGTAGCATACGCATAGGTAGCAAGACTTTTGGCAAAACTAATTGGATAGAAGTTAAAAAGAGCATAAGCCTAATAGGTAGCCAACTAGTTAGAAATATCAAAGGTGATGAGCTTGTTGTCGAAACAGTTCTAAGTGGCGAAAGTGCTATGATAAACTATTGGGGCAATTACGAAAAAGATAAGCTACACAAAGTTAAGGCAATCTTAACTGAATTGGGCATTGAGCATCTTGCCTTTTCTACTTGGTCTAAAATATCTCAAGGCGAAAGACAAAAGGTATTGGTTGCTCGTTCATTTATGGCAAAGCCTAAGATTATGTTCCTAGACGAACCCTGCTCTGCACTAGACCCAGTTGCTCGTGTGAACTTTCTCGAGTTTTTAGATACATTATGTGCCAACAAAAAGATACCTCTAATAGTTATGACTACCCATCACATAGAGGAAATTAGCCCTGCATTTACTCACGCTTTAGTTATAAAAAATGGCGAAGTTCTAGCCCAAGGCAAGATAGAGGACATAGTAAATTCTAAAATACTATCCCAAGCCTACAATGCTAAATGCAAGGTAACTAAAAGCAAAAACTCCTACTCGCTAAAAGTGCTTTAAGTAAAGTTGCTTTAAAATTTGCACAAAAAAAAGGATAACGAAAATGTTATCCTTTTTGTGTTAAAATATCTTTCGACTATTTCTTAATTTCGTCCCAAGCTTTGATATACTTATTTCTATCTTCGCCTAGTTCTAAAATAGCTTCGCAAGTTTTGTACATTTGAGGGTCTAACTTAATGCCAGGGTGATCTTTTAGCTCATCGCTAACAAGTTCGCCTGCCCCTAGTACTGGAGAGCTAAAATATGTATATTCCATATTCAATGCTGCAGCTTCTTTAGAGTTCATATAGTTAATGAAAGCGTAGGCTAAGTCTTTGTTCTTTGAAGATTTTAAGATTACAAAGTCGTCAGAAGATATACTTGAACCTTCTTTTGGAACGAAGAAATCTAAGTCGTCGCTATCTTCCATAACTTGGAATAAGTCGCCACTGTAGCCTTGTACTATATAAAATTCGCCAGAAGCTAAGCCAGTCTTGTAAACTTCATTATCAAATTTAGCCAAGTTTAACTTCCATTTCAACAAAAGTTCCTTAGCCTCGTTAATTTGAGCGTCATCAGTAGTATTCATAGAATAGCCCAAATATTTCAATGCAGCACCCATAGTTTCAGGAACGTCATCAAGCATAGTCATTCTATTCTTATACTCAGGGTTGGCAAATATAGCCCAACTTTCTTCTGGAGCAGGTACTTTAGTCTTATTATAAGCTATACAAGTAAAGCCAATTAGAAATGGTACGCTATATTCCATCTTAGCATCTTTAGATACATTTTCAAGGAACTCTGAATTAATATTTGCAATATTAGGCAATTTAGATTTGTCGAGCTGTTCAAGTAGACCATCTTTATTCATAATCTCAGCCATATAGCTAGTAGGCAAAATAATGTCGTAGCCAGTAGCACCAGACTTTATTTTAGAATACATAAATTCATTTGAGTCGAAAGTATCAATCTTAACATTGCAATTAAACTCCTTTTCGAAGTTTTTAACATTGTCCATCTCGATATAATCAGACCAAGTGTAGAAGTTTAGTGTAGGCTTGTCTTCCTTACAACCAAACATAGTTACAAAAGCAACAGCTGCTGCGATGAATGTATATTTCTTTATCATTTCTTTATTTTATATTTTATTTATTTGTTTGTTATTGTTTATTTGTTACTTATACATACTAGTATTTCTTTTTTGTCATAACTTGACCTATTATAGCCACAGTTAAAGTTATTGCCATAAATAGCACACTTAGTGCATTGATTATAGCTGGAGAGCCGTGTTTCATCATAGAATAAACCTTAACAGGAAGTGTAGTGCTACCAGGTCCGCCAACAAAGAAGGTTACAACAAAGTCGTCCATCGACAATGTAAACGCCATCAATGCTCCTGCAATTATACCAGGAGATAAAAGTGGTAAGGTTATCTTAAAGAAAATTCTTGTAGGGCTTGCCCCCAAGTCTTGTGCAGCTTGAATTATATTAAAGTCAAAGTCCTGCAATCTCGCTAGAACTGTAAAAGTTACATAGCTCAAGCAAAAGGTAATGTGTGCTAATATAACTGTTACAAGCCCTAAGTTTATCCCCAAATTCACAAATAACATCAAGAAACTTATACCCATTAACACATCAGGCACTAAAAGAGGTGCATACATAATCCCAAAGTGCGTCTGCTGGAATTTACTCTTATACTTATTCAAAGCCCAAGCTGCAATAGTCCCTAAAAATGTAGATGCCACAGTCGCTACCAATGCTATAATCAAGGTATTAATAGTCGCATCTATAATCTCTCTATTATTGAAAAGCTCCTTATACCACTTTAGCGAAAAGCCCTGCCAGTTGCCCCCATACTTAGATTTATTGAAGGACTGCAAAATCAAATAAGCTATAGGCAAGTACATAAAAGTCATTACCATAAGCGTAACAATCAAAGATGTAGATTTCTTCTTCATTATTTTAGTAAATCCCTATTGTTTCTCTTGAAAAATTTCTTTATAGAGTCGTGGCTAAATATCAATACAAACACTATAGCAAGCGTAATTACCAACCACAATAAGCCCGAAAGAGCAGCAGCTTCTGGCAAGTTTCTACCAGCAGATAGCTTTAGTGCAATTTTATTGCCCAACAAAGCAGAGTCTATACCTCCTACAAGGTCTGGTATCGCATAAGAGCCAAGGGCTGGAACAAGTACAACTAGAGTCGCTGTCAAGATACCTCGTTGTATCCCCCTTAAAAATATCTTCCTAAAGGCTGTAAACCTACTTGCCCCCAAGTCTCGAGCTGCCTCCATTAGAGAAAAGTCGAACTTTTCAGAAGCTGCATATATAGGCAATATAGCAAAAGGCAAACAAGTATATACAGTTACAATGACCACTGCTATCATATTATTTAGCAAATAAGTATCCTCGCCAATAAGCCCAAGCTTTAGCAAGAATGTCCTTAAAAATCCTTCGGGCTGCAAGACCATTCTCCACGCAAAAATTCTTATCAAAAAATTAGTCCAAAGTGGAATTATTATCAATAATAAGTATAAATTTTTGTATTTAGGGTTCTGCTGAGCAATCCAATAGCCCACGCCAACAGCAAGAACTAAACAAATTAGCGTACACAATGCACTCACTAGAACTGTACGCCAAAGTACATATAAATAATCTGAGGTGCATACGTTTTTTATAGTATCTAGCGTCCAAAAGTCAGATATGCCTCCATAAGAGTCTGCAACTTTAAATGCTATAGTAAAAACTAAAATAGTTGGTATTATAAAGAAAACTACTAACCAAATTGTAGATGGTATAGTAAGTATAATTTCGCTTAGTTTGTTCTTTTTCTCCATATTACAAAAAACCTCTTAAATTCCATCGTCGATAACGCTACGTATCTGCATCTACATTAGGTAGAGTAGAAACGTCGTCTCTATGCCACGCAATCCAAACCATATCTCCCCAAGTAGGCTGTTTAATATCCAAGTAACACTTGTTGTGTTGCCTTAGTATGCTTATCCTATAATCCTTAACTTTCACCCAATATTTTGTGTGAGAGCCTTGATAGACTATATCTATAACCTCTGCTTGAACTGCGTTTAAGTCCTCTGTAGCGTCTGGTTTTTTATCGTAAATTCTAAATTTCTCTGGGCGTATACTAACTGTAGCTAAGTCGCCAGCTTTTAAATTTCTGTCGTCATAAGCTAAAAACTCGCCCATATCTTTCATATCTATAAGCTTATAATTGCTGTCTAATTCCCTCATTACTCGCCCTTCAAAGAAATTTGTATCGCCAATAAAAGAGGCAACAAACTTTGTTCTTGGGTTTTCATAAATTTCTGCAGGCGTTCCAATTTGCTCGATAATGCCATTATTCATTACAGCAATTCTATCGCTCAAACTCATCGCTTCGCCTTGGTCGTGAGTAACATATATAAAAGTTACGCCAACTTCGTCGTGTATTCTATCTAACTCCAAGAGCATATGCTGACGCAATTTCAAGTCGAGGGCAGCCAATGGTTCATCTAAAAGCAATAACTTTGGCTTGTTAATCAATGAACGTGCTATAGCTATACGTTGCTTTTGACCACCAGAAATCGTAGAAGGCATTCTATATGCTAAGTCCTCTAAACGAATTATACTTAGCATCTTTTTCACTTGCTCTTTAACTTGACTTTCAGGCAAGCCTGCAGTTCTTGGTCCAAATGCAATATTGTCAAAAATATTCATATGAGGAAAGAGTGCATAGTTTTGAAACACTGTATTAATTAACCTCTTATTTGCAGGCAAATCAGTAATATCCCTATCTTCAAGATAAATCCTACCTTTATCTGGGTACTCAAAGCCACCAGCCATTCTAAGTATAGTTGTCTTACCACAACCACTTGGACCCAAAAGTGAAAATACTTCACCAGATTTAACCTCCATAGACACTTTGCGTACTACGTGGTTTGCTCCGAAATATTTATCTACATTTTCTAATTTAAAAAAGCCTGACATTATTTTTTATATACAAGCTTAAACTCAATACATTTTTTGAAATTTTTAAAGCTTTTTTTTATATTTTTTCATCAGATGGGCTAAAAATTACAAATTAGTTATTTTCGAAAGCCCCATTATTGCCAACAATACAAAAAAATGCAGTTTGAATTAATCCAAACTGCACGAAATATATTTTTTAATTAGTCTTTATAGCTTATGCTGCTGCAGGAGCTGCTGGCTTTTCACCTTCAGGACGTGCTGGTCTTTCACCCTTTGCACCTTCTGGACGTGCTGGTCTTTCACCTTTTGCACCTTCTGGTCTTTCGCCTTTAGCACCTTCTGGTCTTTCAGGTCTTTCACCCTTAGCACCTTCTGGACGTGCAGGCTTTTCGCCATTCATACCAGCTGGAGGAGGGCCTTTTTTGTCGCCATTTTG
>JAWXTY010000035.1:0-14590 GCA_044433115.1 Opitutales bacterium | reverse complement strand
GAGTCGCCTGAAGTTTCTTCCTTTGTAGAAGAGTCTTCGTTTTGAGTTTTTCCAACTTTTTTAAACTGACCTCCGTTGGGATTTCCTTTTTCTACTCGGGGTTGGTCGGGGTTGTATATGAGGTGGAGTTTGTGTCGGAAGCGATGGGGGGTTTGGAAAGTTCCTTAAAGAAAGGCATAAAAAATTGCAAGGCTGTCTGTGTTGACTTGCTTTGCAATTCTTTAGCTAAAGGGGGCTTGCTTTTTGTATTTGTTTTTAGCGGGAGGCGAGGATTGCTGCCATTGCTCCCATTCCTGCGGCTGTTATTGCTTGGCGAAACTCTTTGTCGCAACAATCGCCTGCAGCGTATACATTTTCTATGGAAGTCTTTACTAAAGAGTGGGCTTGGGTAATGATATAGCCTGCGTCGTCTAGTTCTAGTTGCCCTTTGCATATTTGAGTGTTGGGGCTATGTCCTATTGCAACAAACATTGCTTTGACTTTGATTTCGCTTAGTTCTTTTGTCTTTAAATTTTCTATTTTTAGGGCGTGGCACTTATCGTCTTTGCCCAATACTTCTATTACAGCTGAGTCCCAAATTGGGATTATCTTAGGGTTATTTAAGGCTCTTTCTGCCATAATTTTAGAGGCTCTTAGGGTGTCTCTTCTATGAATTAAGTAGACTTTCGAGGCGAATTTCGACAAAAAGTCAGCTTCTTCGCAAGCAGAGTCGCCGCCTCCTATGATAGCCACATCTTGGTTTTTATAGAAAGCACCATCGCAAGTTGCACAAGTAGATACCCCCTTGCCTCCATAGTAGGTATCTTCATTTAAAGCCCCTGTTAGCCTTGGTTTTGCCCCTAAGGCAAGGATTAGCTTTTCGCACTTTAGGGTCTTTCCAGATTGCAAGTGTACTTCTTTAATATCGCCACTTAGGTCTAGGCTTTCGACTACGTCGCTAAGAAGCCTTGCTCCAAATTTTTCTGCCTGAGTACGCATATTCCACACAAGCTCAAAGCCATTTATGCCATTAGCAAAGCCTGAAAAGTTCTCTACATCAGAGGTAGTAGTCAACAAGCCCCCAGCTTGAAGCCCTTCAATAATTAGAGGTTTAAGGTTCGCCCTTGCTGTATAAATACCAGCTGTTAGCCCTGCACAGCCACTGCCTATGATGATTACTTTTTCCATATATTTATTTGGTGAGTTTAAAAAATTACTTTTTAATATTCTTACAAAAAAGATTATTTAGTCAAGCCTGATAAGATAAAAAATCTTGCTCTTTAGTATGTATTGCTTTTATTATTATTTTTTTATGAATCAATCTCAATATTTAATAGATACACACGCTCACTTGGAGTGTTATAAAGATAAATCGGCTATGGACCAAGTAATTAAAGAGTCTATAGAAAATGGCGTGAAAAAGATTGTAAATGCGTCTGCAAGAGTTGAAGATTGGAATATATATCATAATTTAGCGAAGGAGTATCCTGAAAATTTGTCTTGGCTTGTTGGCATACACCCAGAGGAGGCAACTGAGGCTTCTATGGATTATTTAGATGGGCTTTGCTCATATTTTTCTAGCGACGCAAAGCCTGTTGGCATAGGCGAAATTGGCTTGGATTATCACTACTTTGGGGGGCTAAGCGAGAGTGAAACTCAAGAAAAAATTGCCATACAAAAAGCCTTGCTCAAGCGTCAGTTGGAATTTGCCCAAGATATGGATTGTCCAATTTGCATACACGCAAGAGACGCTGTAATGGATACTTTTGATATACTAAAGGCAAGTGGCGTAGACTTAAATAAGGTGGTATTTCACTGTTTTTCTGGAAATGTAGAAGAGATTAAAATTCTAAACGACGCAGGTTGCAGGGCTTCTTTTACTGGCATAATTACTTATAAGAACGCCCAAGAGATGCGAGACGTTATGTTGCAACAGGGTTTAGAAAAGATTATGTTTGAGACAGATTGCCCATATCTAGCACCAACTCCTCATCGCTCCAAGACAAATTATCCAGCCTACACTAAGTTTATCGCCCAACACGCAAGCGAGCTATTTGGCATAAGCTTCGAGGAAATGGCTCAAATATCTACACAAAACGCCGAAGATTTCTATAGCATACACGACAAATAAGATAAATGACAAGTAGCATAAAGAACATATTAAAGCTAGTTTTTAGCACTATAGGCTCTCGACTAATAGGTTTAGTTCGAGACGTGCTTATGCTTGCTTATATGGCTCTTAGTGGGGTAAATTCGGCGTTTTTATTTGCGTTTACCCTCCCTAATTTGCTTAGGCGTTTGATGGGCGAAGGGGCATTAAGTGCAGCTCTAGTTCCCATATTTACAGAAGAAAAAGAGAAGAATGGCTTAGATAAGGCTTATGCTTTTTTAAATAAAGTGCTAAGCAGAGCTGGGGTATTTTTGCTTGGATTTGTGATTCTAACTATGTTGCTTTGTGCGATTTTTTACCTATGTACAGAGCCTTCTTCGAGGTTTAATTTAGGGGCATTGTTCTTGTTTTTAATGATACCTTTTAGCTTTTTTATATGCTTGGCAGCCCTTTTAGTTTCAGCTACAAATGTCTTAGGCTCTTTTGGTATACCATCTTTGGGGGCTATAGCTTTGAATGTGTCGATGGTTGTTGCCCTTTTGCTTGGAGCATATTTCACTCAAGACGCTGTTGGAATTGCTTTATATCTATGTGTAGGGGTCTTAATTGGAGGCTTGATACACTTTGCTTTGCCTATATGGGTTTTAGCTAAAAAGGGTTGGCGTTTTAACTTTGACTTGTCGCCAAGTGCTGAGCTAAATGCACTTCTTGCTTTGTTCTTGCCTGCACTATTGGGGGCGAGCATTGTGCAGATAAATATGTTGTTATCTAAGACTTTTGGCTTTTTTATCCAAGAGAGTGCCTTGTCTATTTTATATATATCACAAAGGTTGATAGAGTTGCCATTGGGGGTCTTTACCATAGCAGTTGTAACAGTGTATTTCCCAAAGCTTGCCTCTATAAATATAAGTGGAAATGCAACAGAATACATAAAGCAATATTCCAAGGCAATGACAGCGATTATGGCAATTAGCTTGCCAGCGTGCTTGGGGCTTGTGATATTTGCCCAAGACATTTTGTCCTTGCTATTTCAGTGGAAAAATTTTGGGGCAGAGGAAGTTAGTGCCTGCGTGCCTGTATTGATAGTTGGGGCATTGTCTTTGCCATTTATATCTTTTTCAAGCTTGGCAGTTCGTGCATTTTATTCAAAACATAACACAAAAACGCCTTTGCAAGTGTCTATATTAGTATTCATAGTCAACATTGGCTTGAGTTTTGCTTTGATGTTTGAATATGGAGTTATGGGCTTGGCAGTAGCGAGCCTAATTTCAGCTATAGTTCAATATATAGCCTTGCAATACTTATTTAATAGGCAAATAGCAAAGTTGAATATATACAATTCAAGCTTCTTTAAGATATTGCTTAGCTCTTTGATTATGGGGGGCGTTGGTATAGTTATGAGAGAGATTTTTGCGACGCAATTCGAGGGTAAACTTTTAGCTGGAATAATTTGCTTTGTTGTGTTAGCCTTGTGTGCAATTATTTATTTTGCGTGTCTATATTTATTGGAATTAGACGAGCTTAGAGACTTTAAATTGATGAGGAGAAAATTATAAAATGAATTCAAGAGACTTATTTCACAGTGCAATTTCGCTAATGGAAGTGGAGAGACCCCCATTTTGGATTATGCGTCAAGCAGGCAGATATTTGCCTGAGTATAGAAAGCTTAAGGAAAAGTATAGCTTTGTTGAAATTGTAAAAAATCCTGAGCTTTGCCTTGAAGTTGCATTGCAACCTATGGAGAGGTTCGACTTTGATTGCTCTATATTGTTTTCTGACATATTGGTAGTATCAGAGGCTTTGGGCTTTGCTTATGGCTTTAAAGAAACTGGAGGAATTTATTTAGAACGCAAGATAGAGTGCGAAAAGGATATAGAAAATATCAGCGTTGAAGGCATTAGAGAAAAACTTTCTTATGTTGCAGAGGCTCTAAAGCTTTTGAGAAAGACTTTGCCAAATAAGGCTGTTTTAGGATTTAGTGCAAGCCCATTTACTTTGGGTGCATATATGATAGAGGGTTCGTCATCTAAGGATAATTTCCCTAAATATAGAGAATTTATAGAAAAAAGCCCAGAGCTATTTAATGCTCTTATGCAAAAGTTGACTGAGGCTATTAGTGAATACGCTCAAATGCAGATAGAGTGTGGCATAGATGGCTTTCAGATTTTCGACTCTCACGCAAGCCTTTGCAATGAAGAAACTTATGGCAAGCTTTCAGGTTCTTGGACTTCTAGCCTTATATCTTCTATGGAGGCTAGAGCTAGAACTATTTTGTATGCAAAGGGCTTAAATAATTGTTTTGGCGAGCTTGCTAAAATTGGGGCAGACGCATATAGTGTAGATAGCTCAATGAAGTTGTCAGAACTTAAGCAAAAGTGGGTTGCTCCTTACGCTTTGCAAGGCAATTTAGACCAAACTATGCTAGAGACAGCAAGCCCAGATGAAGTTAAAAAGGCAGTTAGAGAAATTGTTGACGATATGAAAAATGAAAGAGGGCATATATTCAATTTAGGACACGGAATTACTCCTAATGCTAAGCTTGAAAATGTATATGCAATTTGTGAGGCAATTAAAGAATGAATTTAAAAAGATTAATAGAAAAATACGCAACAAGTGGGCCCAGATATACATCATATCCCACAGCAGTTCACTTTGTAGAAGAGGTAGATAAAACTGCCCTTGTTGCTGATGCTTTAGAGGCAAGTGAGGAAATTTCTCTATACGTGCATATTCCTTATTGTGCTTCTTTATGCTATTTTTGTGCCTGTTCTTCCTTTATGTGTGCAGACCCAAGTTTGCTCGATAATTACTTGGATATGCTCGAAATCGAGTTATCTTTGTGGCGTGAAAAGGGCTTTAGTGGCAAAAAGCTAGGACAGATACACTTTGGAGGAGGTACGCCAAATATACTTAGCCCAATACAAATAGGCAGGCTTGGCTCTATAATAAATAAATATTTTGAAATAACAAGCGACTGCGAATTTTCTGTGGAGCTAGACCCACGTACCCTTAATTTAGATAAGATTAAGGCTTTTGTGGATATGGGCATAAATAGAGTTTCCTTTGGTTTGCAAGACACAAATGAGGATATACAAAAGGCTATAAATCGTATTCAACCAAAGGAAATGAATAGCTTTGCCTTTGAGTCTTTGAGGGCTTGTGGCATAAAAAATATCAATGCTGACTTAGTTTATGGCTTGCCTATGCAGAGCGTAGAGGTCTTTGCAAAGACTCTCGATAGCGTTATAGAGCTAAACCCAACAAGGCTTGCTTTGTTTAATTATGCTCACGTGCCTTGGCTAAAGCCTGCTCAAAAGCGATTGGAAAAATATGGCTTGCCAAGTATAGATGAAAAGCTCGATTGCTTTATAATGGCTAAAGAACGCTTTGAAAAGGCTGGCTATGAATACATAGGCTTAGACCACTTTGCAAAGCCTGACGATGAGTTAATTTTAGCTAGAGAGGCAGATTGCTTGCATAGAAATTTTCAAGGCTATAGCACAAGAGCAGGCTTAGACTCTTTTGGAATTGGCTTAACTTCTATATCTGAAACTGCTGGTACTTATAGACAAAATTACAAGGATATGAAGGAGTATAAGGCTTCTTTACAAGCTGGAGTTTTGCCTATAGAACGTGGGGTAGTCTTAACTAAGGAGGACAGCCTAAGGCGTAAGATGATTATGTCTATAATGTGTAAACTTGGCTTAGATAGTAAACATTTCCTTTTAGAGCCTAATTATTGCAAATATTTTGACGCAGTTAGAGCAAAGCTCGAAGCTATGCAAGCAGATGGCTTGTTGGTGATAGATGGATATAGCTTTGCCTTGACTGATACTGGCAGAATTTTTATGCGAAATATTGCTATGCTCTTTGATGGTAGACAAATGGCTAGGCACTCTACAACTATTTAGACGACAATTTAGTCGACATTTGAACGAAAATACACAATATATAGTCTATATATAAATATGAAGATGAAGTTTTGCTTTTTTAAGAGATATTGGATTGCCTGCTTGGCAATGCTAGGCTTTGCTATGCCTCAACTTAGAGCGACGAGCGATATAGAAAAAGCTATAATAGAAAATAAGCTTTCAGCTTTCGAGGGACTACAGATGGTATATCAAAAGAACGCCCCTGCAGTTGTTAAGGTAATAGCTTCAAGAAAAGACGAAAGTGGCAAGCAGTTTTTGGTAGTTGGCAGTGGCTTTTTTATAGATAAACAAGGGCATTTAATAACGAATGCAACTATAGTTTATAATGCAGAAAATTTGTGGATAGACTCAAGGGGTGCTCCCTCTAAGGCTACTTTAATTGGCTTTGACCCTATCACTAATATATCTATATTAAAGGCAGATACAAATGGTGTAGAGCCAAGTGTGGTTGACTTAGAGACTTCTTCTAAGTTGCCAGAGATTGCTGAGGCTTTGCTGATGGTATCTTGCGAATTGGGGCAAGACGTTTCGCCGAATTTAGGTTTTATAACAGGACATAACATAAGATTTGGCGACAAAGTTTTACCTACTGTGTATTTGAGGACTTCAATTCCTATATTTGGAGGTAGCGTAGGTGCTCCTCTATTTTCCCTAAAGGGGGAGTTTAAGGGTATTGCAGTTGCAGCTCTTCCTGAATTGGGAGGTAGTTTTGTATTGCCTGCAAGGGCTGTAAATAGAGTTAAAGATGACATTATGCTTGCACAAAAAGTCTCTTATGGCTGGTTTGGCTTGGTGTCTCGAGAAATTTCTGACAACATAAATGGCGTTAGAGTCATAGTAGATATAGTTGTTCCAGACTCGCCTGCATCTAAGGCTGGCTTTGAAGTTGGCGATGTTATTTTGGCTATAAATGGCAAAAGCGTTGAAACTGATAAAGATTTAAGATGGGAAACTTTCTTTGTGCGTGCAGGAGAACTTGCTCGCTTTAAGGTGCGTAGGCAAGATAAGGAACTTGATATGGAAATGCAAGTTGGTAGAGTTAATAGCGAAGCTATAGAAAAAGAAAAAACCAGCTTGGAAATTACTTTTAAACGTAGCCTAATAAAAGAGGAAGCTAAAGCTGAGTAGATGAACGATTTTGATATAGATAACTCTGGGCAAGGTGGAGAAATTGGTATAGTTGAATGCAAAAATTGGTATTCAAAAGAGCCTTTGCACTTTGAAAATGGAGGCGTTTTGCCTGAATATAATATACGCTATGAGACTTATGGAAAGCTAAATGCAGATAAGTCGAATGCAATTTTGGTCTGCCACGCACTTACTGGAGACCATCACCTTGCAGGCGTATATGGCATAGACGACAAAAAGACAGGCTGGTGGAATAATCTAATAGGGGCAAATAAGCCTCTCGATACTGAGAAATATTTCATTATAGGCTCAAACTGCATAGGGGGCTGTCAAGGCTCAACAGGTCCTAGCTCTATAAACCCTGCCACAGGCAAAAGGTGGAACTTAGACTTTCCAGTTTATACTATTAAAGATATGGTAAATGCCCAAGCGAAGTTGATGGATTTCTTGGGCATAAAGAAGCTAAAGGCAGTCCTTGGTGGCTCTATGGGAGGTATGCAGGTTTTGGAGTGGGCAGTTAGCTACCCTGATAGGCTCGAAAATGCAATAGCTTTAGCAACTACTTCAAGGCAAAACGCACAAGCTATAGCCTTTAACGAAGTTGGTAGACACTCAATTAAGAGCGATTTAGTTTGGAATAATGGCAATTACGAACCAGATAGCCCCCCTGCTATAGGGCTTTCAGTTGCTAGAATGATGGCTCATATTACATATTTGTCAGATAAGGGAATGGAAGATAAATTCGGCAGAGAGCTGAATATAGATATAAAAGACCCCTTTGCTCCAAGCTTTCAAGTAGAGAGATACTTGCACTATCAAGGCAAGTCTTTTGTAAACAGATTTGACGCAAATACTTATTTATATTTGACAAAAGCCTTAGATTTATTTGACTTAAAGGGAAAATGCGACAAGTTAGAAGAGGCACTAAAGCCTATCAAGGCGAAAGTGTTGATAGTTGGATTTACTTCCGACTGGCTGTTTTTGCCAGAGCAGAACAAGGAGATAGTGCAAGCATTATTGAGAGTAAAAAAGCAAGCGACTTATGTAGAGATAGAGAGCGATTTAGGACACGACTCCTTTTTGACGCACTCGCCAAAGTTGTATGGGCTTATAGAGAGTTTTTTAGATGTCTAGGGTAAAAGATAAGAGAAAAGTTGAGTTAGTTGCAATTAGAGATTGGATTGCAGAAGGTTCGAGCGTGCTTGATTTAGGCTGTGGCAGAGGTATATTGCTTGCT
Source organism: Opitutales bacterium (assembly GCA_044433115.1). Lineage (GTDB taxonomy): Bacteria > Verrucomicrobiota > Verrucomicrobiia > Opitutales > Intestinicryptomonadaceae > CAKUIA01. Next base: position 6,204 of record JAWXTY010000035.1, on the reverse strand, counting down.
GAGTTGGTGCGTACTAAGAATATATATGCAGTTGGAGTTGACTCTGATTTCGACAAAGTTTCAAGGGCTGTTAAGCGTGGTATCAGCATTATGCACGACGACATATTGTCAGCACTAAAGAGCTTTGACGACAAGTCTTTTGATTGGGTAGTTTGCTCAAGAACTTTACCTGAGCTAGAAAATGCCAAGGCAGTTATAAACGAGGCTTTGCGAGTTGGTAACAAGCTTGCAGTTGCTTTTATAAATTATGGCTTTTGGCTAAATAGACTAAATGTATTTTTAAAGGGAAGTAGAGTTTCTAACGAAGTTTACCCAAATAGCTGGTATAACGCCGTTCCATCTAATAATATATCTATTGCTTCTTTTAAAGAATTTTGCAAAGATAACGATATTAAAATAAAGAAACAGCACTTTTTAAAGGGCGATTGGAAGAGCCAATGTAAGTTTATGCCAAATTTACTTGCAGGCTATGCAATATTTGAACTGGAGAATTAAAATGAAAAACGAATGTGAATGTAAAGATGACAAGAAAACGCCTGAGGCATTTTCTACACAAATACAAAAGAAATTTTTAGACGAGAGAAAGATTTTCTTGTGGGACACTGTAACTGACGAAAGTGCAGCGAAAATCGTAGAAAAACTATTATATCTCGATATGCTAGATAACACTGCCGAAATCACTATATATATGAGTACCCCAGGAGGCTCGATTAATGCAGGTATGGCTATATACGACACTATACAACTAATCAAATCGCCAGTGAAGATGGTTGTTACTGGCATTGCTATGAGTATGGGTTCTATATTGCTAAGTGCAGTTGAAAAGGGCAAGAGGTTCTTGTTCCCTAACGCAAGTGTTATGATACACCAACCTTTGATTATGGGACAATTCAGTGGCACAGCTGTAGATATACATATCCAAGCTATAGAGATGGAAAGAATGAGAACTGTGTTGAATAATATCTTGGCAAAGGCTTCTGGACAAAGCATAGAAAAGGTTCAAAAAGACACAGATAGAGACTTCTTTATGACTGCTCAAGAAGCTATAGATTATGGCTTGGCAGACGAAATCATCACTTCTTTGTAAGAATAATCATAAAAAAGCTATTTTTGTAGAAAAAAAGATTGAAGTTTTTTAATAAATGAGTTCTATTATAGTTCTTATAGGGGAATAAGTAGAAAAAGCCCCACTAAACACAAAAGTAAATGACACCAAACAACAATCAGAACAAGAAATTTTATAACGGCAAAAAAAAGAACTTTGGACCAAGGCGTAACGAGAGAATTAGAGGACCTCGTAGCATCAGAGTTATAGGACCAACAGGCAACCAAATTGGCGTAATGTCGCCGATGGAAGCTTTGCAAATGGCAAAGGGTTGTGGCTTGGACTTAGTTGAAATTTCTCCTACTGCTCAACCTCCTGTATGCAGAATTATAGACTACGGCAAGTATATGTACGAAGAGTCTAAAAAGAGCAAGGCAGGCAAGTCTACAGCTCCAAAGCTTAAGGAAGTTAAGTTTAGACCTATGACTGAGACGCACGACTATATGACTAAGTTGCGTAATGCTGAGAAGTTCTTGTTTGCTGGCAATAAGCTTAAGGTTTCTGTGTTTATGCGTGGTAGAGAAATGGAATATAAGGACTTGGCTTTCGAGCTTTGCAAGCGTGCTATAGCAGATTTAGTTCAAGTTGGTGTTGCAGATTTCCCTCCTCGTTTGGCAGGTAGAAGTGTGAGCTTTTCAATGTCTCCATTGCCTCAACCTAAGCGTAAGTTGAAGTATAGTGGTATAGACGACGACTTTGAAGCTGAGGACGACGCTGATAACGAAGACGAAGAAAACTAATTTCTTGTAGATAATATCTATAGGGGGCTTCTAAAAATTGGCAATTAGCTATTTTTAAAACCAATTTTTAGAAGCCCCCTATATAAAAATGCACAAGGGGCGAAAATCTCTTGTGCATTTTTTTATTTTTCTTGTAAAGGCTACAAAATTTCTTTAGAACTGTCTTATTATATATGAATATGGATACGCAGACAGCCAACAGTGGAATTAGCAGAAGGAAGTTTTTGATTTCTGGGCTGATTTTGTTGTGTGCTATGCCAAAGTTGCGTGCAGCGAGCGTTATGGGAGTTGAATATGTATCTTTAGCTCAAGTTGCGAAAAGTTGTGGTATGAGCTTGAAGATAGTTGTAGCTGGCAAAGTTGCAAATATTTATAGCCAATACACTAAGATAGACTTTGAACTGCATAAAAAGGACATATATATAAATGGGAATAGGCTCTACTTGGGCTTTCCTATAGCTAGTGTTGCAGGGCATCTGCATATGGCTCAAAGTGATTTTTATAAAAATATCGTTGCGATATTGTTCCCTAAAAAACCTAAGTTTAGCTTGGCTCTAAGTCATATAATTTTAGATGCTGGACACGGAGGCAAGGACTTTGGGGCTATAAATAAAAAGCTTGGTATCAATGAAAAAACTTTTGCACTTGATATGGCAAAGCGTCTTGGGGCTATGCTGACTTCTTATGGATTTAAGGTCTCTTATACGAGAAGCACCGATGTCTTTATCCCTCTTGAAAATAGATACCTACTTGCAAATAAGCTTAAGGGAGATATGTTTATTAGCTTACACTTTAACGCAACTACAGCAACTTCAGTTAGTGGCGTTGAAACATTTTCGATGACACCAAGTGGGCAATATTCTACTACAGCGTCGAAAATCACTGACTCTTGCAAAAAGACCTACCCTGCAAATAAGTACGATGAGTGGAACAAGCTCTTGAATTATTGCGTAAATACATCTTTGAGAAACGCCACAAAGGCTATAGATAGAGGCTCTAAAAACGCTAGGTTTACTGTGCTTACAGGAGCTTTAATGCCATCTATCCTTGTCGAAGGGGGCTTTTTAACTAACGACACAGAAGCATTAAAGATAAAATCTTCAGCATATAGAGACACTCTTGCAAGGGCTATACTTGCTGGCATAATTAAATATCAAAAAACAGCAAGCAGAATTGCAAGGTCTTAAAAAATGCTTGCCTATACTGGCTAAAAGGGATTTATTTGAAAGGCATTATGTTTAAATATTTTAAATGGTCTTTCATTATATTATTCATAGGCTTAGCTTGTGCTTTTTTTAAGGGAGATAGCCTAGCTGAGAGCTTCAACTTTTTGTTGAGTGCTATTGCTATAATTATATTAGAGCTTAGCTTGTCTTTTGATAATGCTGTGGTAAATGCTATAAAGCTTAAGAATATGAGCCAAATTTGGCGTAGACGTTTCTTGACTTGGGGTATAGTCATTGCAGTTTTTGGTATGCGATTTGTGTTCCCATTGCTGATTGTGTCTGTATTTGCAGGTATATCTATGTATGAGGTGCTTCTTCTTGCATTGAAAGACCCCGATAAATATGCACACCACTTGCACGAGTCGCACTACGGGATTGCCTCCTTTGGCTCTATGTTCTTGCTTATGCTATTTTTAGGATTTATGTTCGAGCAAGGCAAGAAAATCCATTGGCTCACTTATCCAGAAAAGCTATTAGAATTTATAGGCAAAATTCCTTTTGCTAAGGAGATTATAGCATTTATATTGTTGGGTATATTGCAAATTTATCTATTGCCAGAGCAACGCACTGTATCAATGATTGCTGGTTCTGTTGGTATATTCTTACACTTTGGTATAGAATTCTTGGCATCTAAATTCGAAGAAAAAGCAGATGTTATGCAAAGTACAGCAAAGGCAGGCTTTGTATCTTTTATGTATTTAGAAATTATAGACGCATCTTTCTCACTCGATGGAGCTTTAGGGGCTTTTGCCTTGTCTAAAGATGTAGTTATTATAACTATAGGACTAACAGTTGGAGCGATATTCGTACGTTCCTTAACAATAATGCTAGTTGAAAGAAATACACTCGAAAAGTTTCCTTTCTTGCAACACGGGGCATACTGGGCAGTAGGGGCTCTTTCAATGATTATGTTATATTCAGCAGTAGAAGAAATTTCAGAAATATACACAGCAGGCTTGAGCGTCTTGTTCATCTTGGCGTCTGTGGTATCTTCTGTTATATATGGCAAAAGCCAAAAAATTAATATAGGCGACAAGCGTAGCTTGGGCGATAAGTTCAAGAAGTTCTTTAAACGCAACAAAAAGCAAAGCTAATATTTAAAAGTATATCAATAAGCCCTAAGTTCATTCTTTAGGGCTTTATTTTTGCCAAAAAAAAGGGTGAGCTTCAAAAGAGGCTCACCCTAAAACATAAACACAAACTATTATAAAAACTTAGTTATATTATCTTAGATAAAAAATTCTTAAAAATGTTCAAAAAAACTGAAAAAATTTTAAACTTTTTAAAAACTGTGCTAGCTAAGATTAGTCCTAGCTAACACGCTATGAAACGATAATAGAACTACAAATTGTTTTCTCGAAATCAAGAACTCAATTTATTTTATATAAGCTTAGAGTGCATTTAGCCCAAAAACGTTCAAAAGATTTTAAAATATTTTATTTTTTTATTTTTTTATAAATATTTAGAGGAAAATACGCTTGCTCTTTTTTCTCAGTTTTATTGTAATAGCTTTTATGTTAGAAAATTTGACTGAAAAATTCTCGAAAGCTCTTAAAAGTATCAGGGGCTTATCTAAATTAAGCGAAGAAAATATCGCAGAGGCTCTTGCTGAAGTAAGGCAAGCACTTCTTAGTGCCGACGTGCATTTTAAGGTAGCTAGAGAATTTATTGAAGGCGTTAAAAACGAAGTTATAGGGCAAGCTGTCATAGACAAAGTAAACCCTGCTCAACAAATGATTAAAATCATTAACGACAAACTCGTTGAGCTATTAGGGGCAGAGGCATCTGAGCTATCTATAATTAGCCCACTAAATATCGTAATGCTTGGCTTGCACGGCTCTGGCAAAACAACATCTTCTGCAAAGCTTGCATTGCACTTAACAAAAAAAGGCAAAAAGCCTTGTATCGTTGCCTGCGACGTATATAGACCAGCTGCTATAGACCAACTTGAAGCCCTTGGCAAAGCAAATAATATAAAAATTTATTCAGACAGAAATTCTAAAGACGTTCCTTCTATAGCCCTCAAGTTCAAAGAAGAAGCTATTAAAGATGGCTACAACGTAATAATTTATGACACTGCAGGCAGACTTCAAATAGATGAAGCCTTAGTTGAAGAAATCAAAGTCCTAAAACAAAAGGTAAACCCTCAAGAAGTTCTCTTGGTTGCAGACGCAGCCTTAGGGCAAGAGGCAGTGAATGTTGCAAAGCACTTCAATGAGGCTATGTCGCTAACAGGTGTTGTCTTAACTAAACTCGATGGCGACGCAAAAGGTGGGGCAGCCCTATCCATTAAATATGTATCAGGAGCTCCTATAAAATTTGTAGGTGTTGGCGAAAAAGCCTCAGACCTCGACGCATTCCACCCAGATAGAATGGCTAGCAGAATTTTAGGTATGGGCGATGTTGTATCTCTCGTAGAAAAAGCCCAAGAAGCTATAGACGAAAAAGAAGCGATGGCTCTCGCTGAAAAAATGCGTAAAGCAGAATTTGACTTAAACGACTTTTTGGCTCAAATGAAGCAAATTAAAAAATTGGGTTCGCTTGGCTCTATACTTAAAATGTTACCTGGCGAACTCGGCAATATCAAAATTGGCGAAAAAGAAGAAAATAAAATGAAGCGTACAGAAGCTATCATTTTATCTATGACTATACAAGAACGCACAAAACCTTCAATCCTTAACGCTAAGCGTCGACTACGCATAGCAAACGGCTCTGGCACAAAAGTCAGCGACGTTAATACCCTAATAAAAGACTTCGAAAAAATGCGTAAAATGACTAAAATGTTCAAAGGCGTTATGGGCAAAGGCGGTATGAAGGGTATGAAAGGTATGTTTAAATAAGAAAGATTTATACATACATTGCGTATATGCTGCAATGCCCAGATTTCAAATCAAATTCTTCCTCTTCGTTGGGGCAACAAAATTACCCCTTAGATGAGTATTTGAGATTTTTTTGGGGTCGCAGCGTATATTAATACCTAAGAATCTCAAAGTTTCCACACACCGAATTCTCCCTTTGCCGACAAAAAAATCCTTAGATTTTTTTGTTTTGGGGCGTAAGATTGCCCTTCAGACGAGTATTTGAAATTTTCACAGGTTCGAAGCGTATATTAATACGTGAGAATCTGTGAAAA
>JAWXTY010000034.1:0-14914 GCA_044433115.1 Opitutales bacterium | reverse complement strand
ATCCAAATACTCGCCTGAAGGGCAATCTAACGCCCCTTCAAAAATTTTGCGTTGCAAATTTTTGGCTGGGATTGTGTCCTGTGTAGGTAGGTATTAATATACGTTGCGACCCCAAAAAAAATCCAAATACTCGCCTGAAGGGCAATCTAACGCCCCTTCGAAAATTTTGCGTTGCAAATTTTTGGCTGGGATTGAGAGGGTTGAGAACTTTATTTTAAAAGAGCTTTTGATACTTTAATATATAAAAAAATAGCTAAATCTTTTTGCGACTTAGCTATTTTTTTGTGTTTAGGGGGGTATTTAAGATATTAGTCTTTTAGGTTGTTTTCACGTTCTAGGAGGGTAGGGTGTGAGTAGTAGAATGCACTGTATATCTTGTGGGGGGTTAAATTTCCAAGGTTCTTTGTGTGTAGTTTGTGTAATGCACTTATCAATCCTTTTGCTGTGCCACAGACTTCCTTGGAATAACTATCTGCTTGGTATTCGTTCCTCCTTGATGAATATGTAAATATTGGGCTAAACCAAAATGTTAGCAACCCACTAAATACGCTAAACAAAATTAACACTGGTGCAAATGATGCGTCTGGCTTAAAGCCAAATGTAGTATAAAACAAGTCCCATTGAGCCAACAAGCTCATTAAATAAAATGCAAGGAACATCGAAGCAAAGCTCATTGCCATCATTGCCCATATATGCTTCTTCTTAAAGTGTCCTATCTCGTGGGCAAGCACGCCCTCAATCTCGTCTTCATTGAGTTGTTCGAGAATAGTGTCATAGAATATAACCCTCTTATATTTGCCAAAGCCAGTAAAAAAGGCATTCGAGTGTGAGCTTCTCTTACTTCCGTCCATCACTTGTATTTCCTTCGCACCAAACTTACACTTCTTCGCCAATGCAAATATCCTGTCCTTTAGCGACCCATCTTTCAGTGGCTCTAACTTATTAAACATAGGCAATATAAGCTTAGGGTATATCATAAGCATCAATAGTTGGAATGCAACTATAGCACCAAAGCAGTATATCCACCAAGTGTTTTCAAACGAGCTAAAGAAATATAAAATTAGGCTCAACAAAGGCACGCCCAAGATTAAAGATAATATAAGTCCTTTAACCTTATCGCTAATCCACAACTTTAGGGTACTCTTATTAAAGCCGTGTTTCTCTTCTAGCTTAAATTGATTATAGTATTCAAAAGGTTCGCTAAATATAGAAAATACTATAAAGGTAATTATAATTGCCAAGGATTGTGCAAATACATTTGTACCAGTTAGGCTCTCTACAAGGTAAAACACTTTAGGGAACAATTCAAAGTATAGCACGGCAAGCAAAACCACAGAGCTATATAGCGTTTCTACTATAGAAAATTTGATTTTATCTAAGGTATAAGCAACGCTCTTTGCATAAGTTTCCTCGTCAATCATAGATTTATATGCACTAGGAATTGCGTGCCTATTTGCAAGCACGCTCTTCATATTCAATAAATCCAAGATTACAGTTATTGCAGTCTTTGCAAAAATTAGCCCTATAACTATACTAAACAATAGAGTTGAAGTCATATTAAGCCAAGAGTTTCTTTAGAGTTTCTAATAGAATTGCAGGGTTAGCCTTGCCCTTAGATAACTTCATTACAGGTCCAATTAGTGCATTAAGAGCCTTTTCGTTACCTTCCTTATACTGAGCCACAGCCTTTGCGTTTCCTGCTATTGCTTCCTTGCAGAAAGTTTCAATCTCGCCAGTATCGCTATTTTGAGAAAGTCCCTTATCCTTAACAATATCCCTTGGGCTTTTGCCAGTCTTAAAGCAGTCTACAAAAACTTCCTTAGCGATTTGCTTAGAGATAGTTCCCTCTTGAATTATATTAATTAGCTCAACCATATTTGCAGGTGTCATATTAGTATTAGCTAGGCTAACTTCTTCTTCGGCTTCTTGATTAGCTGAAGATATTTCACGCAACAAGTCGTTTATCAACAAATTAGCAATTGCCTTAGGGTCTTTTGCATTTAGGCTAAGAGCTGTTTCAAAATATTCAGTTAAAGCTCTATCGTTACAAAGCACTGAAGTAATTGAGTGAGCCAAAGCATAATCCTTAGCATAGCGTCTTTGTCTATCAAAAGGTAGTTCTACCATTTCCTTAGCGATTTCGTCTCTCAATTCTTGAGATACCTTTACAGGCAATAAATCAGGTTCTGGGAAGTATCTATAGTCGTGAGAGTCCTCTTTGCCACGCATAGATTGGCTCACTTCCAAGTCGGCGTCCCATCTTCTAGTTTCTTGAATGATTTTCTCGCCAGTTTTCTTACACTTAATTTGTCTCTTGATCTCGTATTCTATACCAGCTTTTACGCCACTTATAGAGTTTAAATTCTTAAGTTCTACCTTAGTTCCAAGAGTAGTTTCGCCTACAGGACGTATAGAAATATTTGCGTCGCAACGCATTTGACCCTTTTCCATATCGCAACCAGAGATACCTGCAAATACCAAAATATTTCTTAGGGCTGTCAAGAAAGCAAAAGCTTCGTCGGCACTGTACATATCAGGTTCTGTAACGATTTCGATTAGGGGAGTTCCTGCTCTATTATAGTCTACTAGAGAGTCGTGGGCACAGTGAGTGAGCTTGCCTACGTCTTCTTCTAAGTGTATTCTAGTTAGTAGAACTTTTCTATAAGAGTATTCTTGTCCATCTTTAAGTTCAATTTCAACTGTACCATTTAGGCACAAAGGTTCGTCGAACTGAGATAGTTGATAATTCTTTGGGCTATCTGGGTAAAAGTAATTTTTTCTGTCCCACTTAGTAATCTCAGGTATATTGCAACCTAAGAGCATACCAGTCTTAATAGACTTGCGTATAGCCTCGAAGTTCAACACTGGCAATACACCAGGGAGAGCCAAGACCACAGGGTCTGTAAGCGTATTAGGCTCTTGCCCGAATTTATAAGGAGCAGATGTGAACATCTTGCTATTAGTTTTTAGCTGAACGTGTACTTCAAGCCCTATTACTACTTCAAATTCCATAATATTTTAGATAGCTAAATTTTCTTGTTTTAAGTTTAGGCTTTGCTCAAATGAATATGCGATATTCAATAGATTTGCTTCGTCGAAAGCCTTTGTTATTATATGTAAACCAACTGGCAACTTATTAGATGTAAATCCACAAGGTACAGATAATGCACCAAGACCTGCTAAATTTACGTTAATAGTAAATATGTCGCTTAGGTACATAGACATAGGGTCTGCTGTCTTTTCGCCAACTTTGAATGCAGCACAAGGGCTAACTGGAGTTATGATTGCGTCTACATTTTGGAAAGCCTTTTCGAAGTCTTGTCTAATTAAAGTTCTAACTTTTTGAGCTCTATGATAATATGCGTCGTAGTAGCCACTACTTAATACGAATGTACCTAAAATTATACGTCTGATAACTTCTTCGCCAAAACCTTCAGCACGACTCTTGTAGTATAAATCAACTATGTCCTTTGCGTTATTAGATCTATGAGTGTAGCGTATGCCATCGTATCTTGACAAGTTTGAAGAGGCTTCTGCAGTTGCTAATATATAATATACAGCAATTGCCAATTCAGTGTGAGGTAGAGATATTTCCACCAACTCAGCACCTTGTTCTTCGCAGTGAGCTATAGACTTTTTAACTATAGCCATAACTTCAGGGTCGATGCCATCTATGAAATATTCCTTTGGTATACCAATTTTCTTACCCTTTAGAGAGTCGCCCTTTAATAGAGATTGGTAGTTAGGAATTTGTGTCTTTACGCTAGTTGAGTCTAGCTTGTCGTAAGAGGCGATTGCTTCTAAGAGGATTGCAGAGTCTTCTACATTTCTTGAAAAAGTTCCAATTTGGTCTAAAGACGACGCAAAGGCTGCCAAGCCATATCTGCTAACTAGCCCATAAGTAGGCTTTAGCCCAACTACATTACAGTGAGACGCTGGTTGTCTAATAGAGCCACCTGTGTCGCTGCCCAATGCACAAATAGTTTCGCCAGAAGCAACTGAAGCTGCACAGCCACCACTGCTACCTCCAGGGATACGCTCTAGGTCGTAAGGGTTTTTAGTCTTTTTAAATGCAGAGTTTTCGCAAGAAGATCCCATTGCAAACTCGTCCATATTTAGCCTACCCCAAATTACAGCACCCTTAGCCTTAATGTTATCTATAACAGTTGCACTATAAGGTGATACATAGTTTTCTAGCATCTTACTAGCACAAGTCAAAGGCTGATTTGTATCTGCGATATTGTCTTTAATAGATACAGGTATGCCATCTAAAGAGCCAAGACTTTCGCCCTTTGCACGCCTTTCGTCAGAGGCTTTCGCACAGCTCATAGCATATTCTGCATTATAGCTTAGATACGCTTCGAGTTTGTCGTCTATAGCTGTAGTTCTATCTATTACAGACTGAGTTAATTCTTGTGAAGATATTTCCTTTGACTCAAGCATAGACGAGAGTTCAGAAATAGATTTTAAATAAAGTTTATCGTTCATTTGATTTAGAAATTTTTATAACTTAGGGCTATTAAGCGTCGTCAACTACCTTAGGAACTATTATTTGTGAGTCCCTATTTGCTGGGGCATTCATAAGCACTTCGTCTACAGATAAGGTAGCTGAACACTCATCTTTACGCCACACATTATACATCTCGTGGGCGTGAGCAGAAGCCTTTACGTCAGTAATATCCACTTGTGCCAATTTGTCAAAATATCCCAAAATTTGGCTCAACTGCCCAGAAAGCTTATCTTTTTGGGCTTGCGTTAATTCTATTCTCGCTAACTTAGCTACGTAATCTATATCCAATGTTGGTGCGTTATTTTCACTCATTATTATATAATTTCCTTTTATGACTTATCTTTCAAGCATTATTTTATGCTTTTTAGGTATTCCACTGATGGCAAAACTTTTGCTGCTTGAGGTAGTGATGCAAACATAACTATATAATAGCCATCAAAGCCTGCCTTATTTAGTGTACTTACAAAATCTTTTAGAGGGAGTTTGCCTTTGCCAAATTCTTCACAGCCACCCTTTGCATCTAAGTCTTGGAGACTAACTGCAATTACGTTTTTTGGCGTAATTTCATTTAGGGATTTAATTATGTCTATTTTAGCTCTGCCATATTGACCTGTATCTGGAAATACCTTAATTTTCTTTAAATCTTTTATTCCCTCTAAAGCCTTAGCTGAAGTTTGGTAAGGAGCAGTGTTTTGAGGGTGATTATAAAGTCCTCCATCTATGCCATATTTAATAGCCATTTCGTCGTAAATTTTAAGAACTTCAAGAGGGGCTTCTATAGTCATAACTTCTATACCCATTTTTTTGCAGAACTTAAACATATCTTCAATTTGACTTGGGTTTGTAAGTTTTACGTGTCCAATTCCCTTAATCTTCTTGTTGTATTTATCAAGCATAGCTTGAAGCTCTTTTTGGGCAGCTTCAGACATTTTATAACTAAAGTTAGTTTCAGCATTTGCACCCTCGCCTCCAATTTTTATGTTTTGAAAAGCGAATATACCTTCAACATCGCTATCTTTAATATCATTTAGCATTTTGCTAAAAGTATTCTTCTTCCAAGGATAAGTGCTTATTGCAATTTTTGGAGCTGCATTTAGCCCAAAAGTAACAGTAGCAAGAGTTGCAAGTATTAATGTTTTTAGTATTTTCTTAAAATTTTTCATATAAATAAACATTATCTTAAAAAAATATCTCTTGTCAACTAGCATTTAAGGCGAATTTCTAAAAATCACTTTTTGAAAAAGCTAAGAAAACACTCTAATCAACAAATATCTCAAAGCAAAGAACTCGTAGAGGGCTTCGCCTTCCTTTCAGGGGGCTTGGGGGCGGGAACTAAGCCCCCCCCAAAAAAAAGCGTTCAACTGTTCTCAAAACTTTATGTAAGTTGCCTTTTTATATGCTCCTCATTCAAACGATGCCATTTTTGCCAACAGTTCAAACGATAAGTTGCGTGTTTTTTAAAAATGATATAGAATGCAATGATGAATATTGACTCTCCTGAATTATTGGGTTTGGGCTTAAGTGCAATAACAGCCTTGATGGCTACTTATTACCTCATATTGAAAATTAAAGATATTCAAAAAGAAAACCCTGACCCTAAACTAACCTATGTAACATACGCACAAATGGATAAGGTTCGCAATGAACTTATGCGTATAATTTGCGAGTCTGAGCAGGAACTTAGAACTCTACGTTCTGAAATTAGAGACGACAGCAGGCAAATGCTAAAACAATATCTAATAGGTCTTGGCAAAACCAGAGACCTAATCTCTAAGAACGCCCAAGACATAAGTTCGCTTATCGCACATACAACAACTATAACCCAACGTGTGAACGAAATCTCTATAAAGGTAGACAAGTTCATCGCTAAACACTAAAATAAATGAAAGAATTAAAATTACTACTAAGAACTGCAATATTATTACAACTACAGGCAGCAAGCCCCATTGCAATATCTATGAAAACTATATTGTGTGGATTGAAACTAGCTGGATTTGATATAGATGAAACTCAGCTATTAAAGCACCTAGACTATCTTGAAAAGAAAGGCTTTGTCCTTGCTAAAAGAGAAGAAATTTCTCAAGGCGACCTTCGCTATAGCCTAAGTTTAGTTGCAATGGAATATCTCGAACAAAGGGGCTTCTAATGAGTACTGAACTTAAAGAAAAGAAAGTAGCGACAAAGAAAGCTACTATCAAAAAGGCAACAGTCAAGAAAGCGACAACAAAGAAAGCAACAATGAAAAGGGCTACAAGAAAAAAGCCCATTTCAGATTTATTTGCCAACTATATAGAAAATATAAAAAAGGCGAGAATTGCTTCGCAAGACTTAGTTGCCTCTTGTGAAAAGGAGGAAAAATCCTCTATGATTATAAATCTAATTTGGGAGGCTATCTTTGACTATTTTTGTAGAGTAGATAAAGATGAAATTAGCCCTACTAATTTAAATACTCTTGCTGGCGTAGTTCAAAAATTACTTAGTACTGCAAAGGACATTCCTAACAAAGACAAAGACTCAGGCTCTATAACTGCCCAAGCTCTTGCTGAAATTGAGGATAAATTAAACTTATTATGAGCTTTTTTCTACCTTATCAAAAAGAGTGGCTCTTGGATAATTCTCGCATAAAGCTAATGGAAAAGAGCAGACAAATTGGTATGAGCTGGACTAGTGCCTACAGCCTTGTGCGTAGGCATAGCCTTAGCACAGAACGCCTAGACTCTTGGGTTAGTTCCAGAGACGAAGTGCAAGCTTCTCTATTTATAGAGGACTGCAAGAAGTTTGCCGCTATATTAAATATAGCCTTTAAGGAAATTTCGGGCGACACTCTAACTGAAGACAGTGCAAAAAGCACAAAGTCCCTAGCCTTTAAAAATGGCACAAAGATACACTCACTTAGCTCCAACCCAGACGCTCAAGCAGGCAAGAGGGGTAGCCGTATCTTAGACGAATTTGCCCTACATCAAGATAGCGAAAAGCTCTACGCCATTGCCTACCCTGGCATAACTTGGGGAGGCTCGCTTGAGATTATATCTACTCATAGAGGCTCAGATAGCTTTTTTAACAAACTTGTAAATGAAATAAAATATGGAAATAACCCCAAAAATATTTCTCTACACAAAGTGAGCCTCCAAGACGCTCTTGAGCAAGGATTTTTAGATAAACTAAAGAAGGCTCTTGGCAAAGATAACAAGATTTATGATATGGATAATTCTGCCTATTTTGACTATATCAAAAATTCTTGCGTAGACGAAGAGAGTTTTCTTCAAGAATATATGTGTCAGCCTGCCAATGACAATTCTAACTTTATCCCCTTTGAAGTCCTCGAGAAAAACTTCTATAAGCAAAATACGCCTTGGCAAGAGGATTATTCTAAGTGTACAGAGCCTATGTTCTTGGGAGTTGACTTGGCAAGGAGTCGAGACTATAGCGTGTTTTATCTACTTAAAAAAGTTGGAGATATTTTTTATACTATAGACATACAATCCTTTAAAGACACGCCATTTTCGGAGCAAGAGTCTGTTTTAATGCAATATTTGCAAAATCCTTATGTTTTGAAAGTTGCAATAGATAGCACAGGGTTAGGTAGACAATTTGCAGAGAGGGCTCAAAGTAAATTTGGAAAATCTCGCATAGAGAGTGTAAATTTCACCAACTTAACTAAGCAAATTCTTGCATATCCCTTGAAAGTTGCTATGCAAAATTCTCAAATACGCTTACCAGACACTCAAGAAATTCGTGCAGATTTTAGAAATCTAAAACGAGAATTTGGCTCAGGCTCTAATATAAATATCACAGCAAAACACAATGCTTCAGGGCATAGCGACCACTTTTGGGCGTTGGCTTTAGCTTATTATTGTGCCAAAGATTGCAAGCTCGACAGCCCTAAAATATCAATATTTAGCAAAAAGAACGATTATATTTGGTGAAAACCTTGACAAGCTGACTTGTTTTTGCAAAATTATATCCAAGATTTTTTCTGTATTTACAGTAAATTATAGATTATTAACAACCGAGATAATATAAATATGAATCAAGAAAACTTGTTCTCAGAGTTTAAGAAACCTACTTATCAAGAATGGTACGACGAGTGCGTAAAGCTCTTAAAGGGTGCACCTTTTGATAAAAAAATGAACACTTCTACTGTAGAAGGCATTAACTTAAAGCCTATCTATATGCAAGAGGACTTACCAGCAAATGTAGAAATGCCTGCTCAAGGTACTTATTTACGTGGCACAAATGCAGGAGGATATAGAACTAAGCCTTGGGTTATTAGCCAAGATATGTATGCAAAGACTCCTCAAGAATTTAATGCGAAAATTTTAGACGCACTAAATAAGGGACAAACTGGCGTTGAAATCACTTTCGACGACGCTAGCTCTAAGTGTATCGACGCTGACTTAGCTAACGAAATTGGCACAGGTGGCGTTTCTATCTCTACTAAGGAAGATATGGAGATTGCTCTTAAGGACGTTAGTCGTGAGCATATCAATATTAATATATTTGCAGGTATGGCTTATTGCTCTGCTGCTGCATTTTTATATTCTTCTACTTCAGACCTATCTAAGTTGACAGGTGGTATTTATGCTGACATTTTGTCTATGTTGGCTAAAGATGGTGCAGTTGAAACTTCTTTAGAAAATGCTTATGATGCTCTTTATGCTCTTGCAGATTTCAATGCAAAGAATGCTCCAAAATTTGGTGCAGTTGGCGTTGATATGTATGCTTATTCTTGTTCAGGAGCTAGTGCAGTTGAAGAACTTTCTTTTGCGATTGCAACTGCTAAGAAATATTTGAGCGAATTGCTAAAACGTGGTATGGACATTAATGAAGCAGCTCCTCTATTTAGATTTAGAATGGGCGTTGGTTCAAATTTCTTTATGGAAATTGCTAAATTGCGTGCATTGCGTGTATTGTGGGCAAAGGTAGTTGAAGCTTTTGGAGGCAATGAAGAAGCTCAAAAAATCAAGGTATTTGTACGTACTACTACTTTCAATAAGACAGCATTTGACCCTTATGTAAATATGTTGCGTACTACAACTGAAGCCTTTTCTGCTATAGTTGGTATATGCGATGGTATTACTATTGGTACTTTCGATGAAATTTTCGATAAGGCTGACGATTTCTCAATGCGTATAGCAAGAAATCAACAAATTTTGTTGGCTCAAGAATGTAATTTATGCGACGTAATCGACCCAGTTGGTGGTTCTTGGTATGTTGAAAATTTGGCTAATGAGATTGCTGAAAAGTCTTGGGCTAAATTCCAAGATATAGAAAGCCAAGGTGGTATGGAAAGTTATATCCTTGAAGGCAAGGCTGCAGCTGATGTACAAAATACATACTTGGCAAGAAAGAAGTTATACGACTCTCGTAGAAATATCATAGTTGGTACAAATTCTTATGCAAACTTGACTGAAGTTCTTTTAGAAAAACCTGAAGTAGATCAAAAGGCGTTGAAAGAAGTTAGAGTAAACGACTTGAAAGAAGCTAGGAAAATCGACTCTTTCACTGTAGATGCTAAATTCGACGCTAACTTGATTAGCCAATTGATAAGTGCTGTTACAGCAGGTGCAAGCCTTGAAGTTGTTTCTGATAACGTTAATGTTACAGGCGAGCATACTTCAGCAAAAGCAAGCTTGTTGATGAAGAGAGCTTCTGAACACTTTGAAGACTTGCGTTTAGCAAGCGAAGCATCTAAGGAAGCTACAGGTTCTGCTCCAAAGATATTCTTAGCTACTATGGGTTCTTTAGTACAACACAAGGCAAGAGCAGACTTTATTAGAGGTTTCTTTGAAGTTGGAGGCTTTGATGTTATATATCCAGCTGGCTTTGAAAGTGCAGAGGACGCTGCAAAGGCTTTCGCAGAAAGTGAAGCAACAATCGCTGTAATTTGTTCTACAGACGCAACTTACCCTGAGTTAGTTCCAAGCGTATCTAAGGCAATTAAGGCTATAGCTCCTAATGCTAAGGTATTTATGGCAGGTATGCCAGATAAGGACTTAGTAGAGGGCTACAAGGCAGCAGGTATGGACGATAGCATAAGCCTAAGGACTAATAATTATGATATGTTGAGTTCTTTACTATCAGGCTTAGGCGTAATATAATCGAAGGGAGAGTAAATTAAATGAATACACCAGATTTTACAAAGATTGACTTTAAGTCAGAACAAAAGAATGTTTCTTACGAAGAATGGAAGAAGCAAATCGAAGAGTCTACAGGCAAGTCTGTTTCAGATTATGTAACTGAGACTATGGAACAAATCGACGTAGAGCCTCTCTACACTGCAAAGGACTATGAGTCTATGCAACACTTAGGCTACACTGCAGGTATCGCTCCTTTCCTAAGAGGACCATATGCGACTATGTATGTTATACGTCCTTGGACTGTTCGTCAATACGCAGGTTTCTCTACAGCAGAGGAGTCTAACGCATTTTATAGAAGAAATCTAGCAGCAGGACAAAAGGGATTATCTATCGCCTTTGACTTGGCGACACATAGAGGTTACGACTCAGATCACGAAAGAGTTGTAGGCGATGTTGGCAAAGCAGGGGTAGCTGTAGACTCTATCTTGGATATGGAAGTTTTGTTTAAGAACATTCCACTTAGCCAAGTTTCTGTTTCTATGACTATGAATGGTGCAGTTTTACCTATCTTGGCTTTCTACATCGTTGCAGGCTTAGAACAAGGTTGCAAACTCGAAGAGTTAACTGGTACTATCCAAAACGACATCTTAAAAGAGTTTATGGTTCGTAATACTTATATTTACCCACCAACTCCTTCTATGAAGATTATTGGCGATATTTTCGCTTATACTTCTAAGAATATGCCTAAGTTTAACAGTATTTCTATCTCAGGTTACCATATGCAAGAAGCAGGGGCTACTGCAGACTTGGAAATGGCTTATACTCTTGCAGATGGCTTGGAATACTTAAGAGAAGGCGTAAAGGCAGGCTTAAGTGTTGACGCATTCGCTCCAAGATTGAGCTTCTTCTGGGCTATAGGTAAAAACTACTTTATGGAAGTTGCAAAGATGAGGGCTGCTCGTATGCTTTGGGCTAAGATTGTTAAGACTTTCGAGCCAAAGAACCCTAAGAGTATGGCATTGCGTACACACTCTCAAACTTCAGGTTGGTCTTTGACTGAACAAGATCCATTCAATAACGTTGCAAGAACTGTAATTGAAGCAATGGGTGCAGGTTTAGGTCATACTCAAAGTTTACATACAAACGCTTTAGACGAAGCTATTGCATTGCCTACAGATTTCTCTGCACGTATCGCAAGAAACACTCAATTATACCTACAAGACGAAACTTCTATATGTAATGTAATCGACCCTTGGGGTGGTAGTTACTATGTAGAAAGCTTGACTAAGGAACTTGCCGAAAAGGCTTGGGCTCATATCCAAGAAGTTGAAAAACTTGGTGGTATGACTAAGGCTATCGAAGCTGGTTTACCTAAACTACGTATCGAAGAAGCAGCAGCAAGACGCCAAGCTAGAATTGACTCTGGTTTGGAAACTATAGTTGGCTTGAATAAGCATAGACTAGAAAAAGAAGACGCTTTGGATATTTTGGCTATCGACAACTCTGCAGTGCGTATGTCTCAAATCGCAAAATTAGAAAAGTTGCGTGCTAATAGAGATAACGACAAGGTTCGTTCTATATTGGAAGCTATCACAAAGTGTGCTGAAACTGGCGAAGGTAATTTGTTGGAATTGGCTGTTGAAGCTGCAAAGGCTAGAGCATCTTTAGGCGAAATTTCTGACGCATGCGAAAAGGTATTTGGCAGATATAAGGCTACAATACGTTCTATTAGTGGCGTTTATGAAAAGGAATTTTCTAAGAATGAAAAATCAAAATTAGTTATGGAAGAGATTACATCATTAGTTGGCGAGTTTGAAAAACTAGATGGTAGAAGACCAAGAATATTAATAGCAAAGATGGGACAAGACGGACACGATAGAGGTGCGAAAGTTGTTGCAACTGGCTATGCTGATATGGGCTTCGACGTTGATATAGGTCCACTATTTCAAACTCCAGAAGAAACTGCACAAATGGCTGTAGAAAACGACGTACATATCATTGGTATGAGTTCTCTAGCAGCTGGGCATAAGACTCTATTGCCAGCCTTGATTGAAGAGTTGAAGAAACTTGGTAGAGAAGACATAATGGTAATAGCAGGTGGGGTAATTCCAGCCCAAGACTATGAGTATTTGTACGAAGCAGGAGCAAGTGCAATCTTCGGACCTGGCACAGAAATTCCAGTAGCTGCAAAGAAAATGCTAGAGCTTTTGCTAGAGCAAGCTAAGCAATAGTATTTATAAAACACAGCAATAGCTGAAATACTAACAAACGAAAGAGCATCGGTTTTAATTCCGATGCTCTTTTTTATTTTTGTATATTTTAAACTTAAACTTGGGATAGAGAATTATTGAGCTTCAGCTTCAGCTTTGGCTTCGGCTTCAAGTCTGGCTTTTGCTTTTGCTTTCGCCTTTGCTTTTGCATTGGCTTTAGCTTCGGCTTCTAAGTCGGCTTGTGTCTTGCCATCGGCTTTTAATTTTGCAGCTTTTAGTAGGCTTGCTGTGTAGTTTTTTGTGCGATTTTCTATAGGGAAATCTGCATCGTGGTTACGAACTTCGCTACCTATTATATTGTAATCACCCAAAGTTTTGCGTACATTTTCAATTCCTTTTAGCAAACTTTCAACAACTTCTGGGTGCTCTTTTGCAACATTTGTGGTTTCGCTTATATCATTTTTTAAGTCGTAAAGCTCAATCTCTTTTACTTCTTCTATCATTCTTGCCCACCAACCCATAAATGAAGGTTTCGCTTCTCTAGGTAATACTAGCTTCCAGTTTGCGTCTCTAATTGCAAAAAGTCTTGTGTAACAGTAGTAATAATAATACTCGTGAGGAGAAGTCTTTGTCTCTCCAGTAGCTAGAGGCATAAGGTCTTTGCCGTCTATTTTTAAGTCTGCAGGTAGCTTTGCGTCAGCTAGCTTTGCGAAAGTTGCATATAAGTCCATAGACAAAGCAATTTCATCGCATACTTGACCTGCAGGGATTTTGCTTGGGTACTCTATTATATAAGGCACTCTATGACCGCCCTCCCAAGGCATCATCTTAACACCTCTTAGAGGGGCTGCCGAGCCGTAGTGGTTACCTTCAGGGTCTTCTAGGTGGCTTTCAACCCAAGGACCATTGTCAGATAAAAATGCAATAACAGTGTTGTCTGCAATACCTTCTTCTTTAAGGGTTTTACGAATTTCGCCCATAGACCAGTCGAGTTCCATTACACAGTCGTAGAACAAGCCCTTGCCAGACTTGCCTCTAAATGCTTCGTCGCAACCCAAGACCACGTGAGTCATATTGTGAGATAAGAACAAGAAGAAAGGCTTATCTTTATTACGCTTAATGAAGTCTACAGATTTTTCTGTATAAACCTTAGTGCGACTGCTCATAACTTCTTGATTTATATCCATATCAATTTTTTTCATACCCTCCCAAATTTCCATCTTCGAACGATTTGGGTTGATTGTTTTTTGCGTGCCATTGTGGGCTATAGTGCCATAATACTCGTCAAAGCCTTGCTCAAGAGGAGTGTTGTTGTCTTTATAGCCCATATGCCACTTGCCGAATAGGGCAGTTGTATAGCCACATTCTTTTAGATATTCTGGGATAAATAATTCTTTAGCGTGAGCCTCAGTGTGTAGACCTTTAAGGTTTTTTGGCTCGCCAATACGTATAGGGTACGAGCCAGTCATTAGAGCAGACCTACTCGGACCACAAACAGGAGCACCCACATAACCACTAGTAAATTGTATACCATTTTTCGCCATAGCATCTAAGTTAGGCGTTTTTACATTTTCTGAGCCATAACAGCTCAAGTCATTATACCCCAAGTCGTCAACCAAGAAGATGATGAAGTTAGGTTTTTTATCAGCAAAAGCCCCCTGCAGAGCCACACCAATAATGAATAATACTGATATTTTAATTAATTTTTTCATAGTACATTTTTCCTTTTTTAGTTAGCTTTTATTTCTTTTAGAAGTCCCCTTTAATAAAAACTACCTTTAAGCTTGTTCCATTTCAACACCCTTGTCAAGTTCAAATAAAAGACAAAGCCTTTAGCTTGCTTGGGTAAGCAGTGGACAGTGGACAGCGTTGGAGGCAACAGGCAACAGGGGAAATGTCGTTGCAGAATTTGAGAGTGTTGGGGAGTTCTGTGTATAAATCAAAGCGTACAGTAAAAACTAGGGATAAAAAATCTTGCCCAAAAACTCACTGTCCATTGTCCATTGTCCACTATTTTAGTATTGCGTGTTAGTTTTTTGTTGAAATCAAGATATAAGTAAATAAGCCACTTTAAAGCAAAAAGAGCTTGACTACTGTATAATCTATACAGTAAA
>JAWXTY010000033.1:0-15344 GCA_044433115.1 Opitutales bacterium | reverse complement strand
TTTCGGTGATGATTGAGGTTTTGGTTGCGATTCATCCCCACGTGTGTGGGTAGAGTAATTGTGATACTGGAATATCGCCATTATATTAGCGATTCATCCCCACGTGTGTGGGTAGAGTATTCTATAGCTACGAAGAATAAGTTCCAAGAGCCCGATTCATCCCCACGTGTGTGGGTAGAGTACTCTACTTCTGTTGTATTTGAATAGTTTGATAGCGATTCATCCCCACGTGTGTGGGTAGAGTGAAATCCACGCTTTGAAATTCGAGGGAACGGAAACGATTCATCCCCACGTGTGTGGGTAGAGTAGTGAATTTTACTACTAATTTACTATAGATTTTTTACAATTTTCAACTTTCATGCAAGCTTTTTATTTTCCAATAAAACCCTTTTATTCTATATATTTAAATTTAAATCTATATCCCCAAGCTTTGTCGCTATCAAATTTATTCCACTTAATTTTATCCCTTTATAACTAGGCTCTCCCAATTCTTCTATAATATATCCTTCCACATTATTACCACTTCTTATGATTAAGGCATTCCAATTAGAATCATTACTCCTTAAATAAGCTATAATATCCCTCGACACCTTGTGGTTCATTGTACCAACAAAAATATTTGCTTTTGGCTCTATAAACCACCTCTTTAATATACCCCTTATCTTGTCTGAGGTATTACTAGCTATTATTACTATCATTGATAATCCTTAAATAAATATTCTATTACTTTAGGTATCTTCTTTAGAGTCTGTGCTGACTCAAAGTTAAGCTTAAGTTTCTCGATTATCTTTATTGATAAATTATCCGAGTTATAATATCCACTTCCTATCACTGAAAATGCTGCATCTAAAGAAGTATCCTTCTTAAATATATCTGCTATATCACACGAAAATGATATAACAGAAGAATCATGCAAAAAACCTATCTGTGGCAAGTATCCCATATTTAAAATTATTGCACTACACAATGAATGAAGCACTGCATTTGCCATCGAAATTGCCTTGTTTATATCATCTCCATCTTCCCAATTAGAAACATCATAATCTCGTCTATTCCAATAAACCCCATATTTATCTGCTATATCTTTATATACCTTACGCCACCTAATACCCTCCATTCCTCGAAGCTCATTTATTGTCTTATCCCTTATATCTTTCTCCTCTCCAAATCGTAAAGAAAACATTTTTCTTGCAACTTGTGTCCTAGAATTCCTGTTGCCATATACCTTAGCTTGCAACCTTGCATTTGTATTATTAGCGTTAGTCTGAGTACCATAAGCAATATATTTAGTAGCTGATTTACTTACCCATATTATAGGAGTATTGCTATCAGCTGCAGCCATTATTGCAGCATGCGTAATACTTGTGCCTGCCCCCATCAATATAGCAGATACACTCGCAACTGGTATTCTACATAGCAAACCATCTGACTGTATCCACTTTAAGGAAGAATCATCAACTTCCAACCTCCCATATTCTAAGTATATGGGAGTCCATCTATCTTTCGACTGTGGCAAAGTTGAAAAGGGTGGTTTAGAAAAATAATTCTTCATTTTATAATTACATTCCTTGAAGCAAACTTCCTATCTCTAAAGCTTATAACTTCGTCAAAGATACAATCATCTCTGTCAAAAACCCCTCCTTCTGCACTACTCAACTCGCCAATTATACCGCAATCTGCCCCTATCGCATTTAATTGCTTAAATATCGCCTCTAAAGCAAGTTCTTTTGTATCGTATAAGCCCCTACATATAGGTTCGCTTGCTATACAACTCTTCCTGCCTAGCCATACCCCCCATTTAGGGTCTTTAAGTGCTTGAGATAACTTTTCTAAAACATCAAGCTCTCCTCCTATCAACACAATAAAAGTCGTATCTTGTAGATAATCCCTTGTAGTTATTTTAGCATCATTTTTTATTTTACCATCGGCACTTCTCATCATAAATAATCTATCTATACGAGACCCCCTATCCAAGCCTCCAGCTATACTATGAAAATCTGTCATATACCTGAATTTCTTAAGCTTCTTAGATTTGTCATCTACTAAAAAACATTCATAAGCTAAAGAATTCAATTCAGATAAATCATCAAATTCTTCAGCATACTTATCCTTACCCAAGGCTGCACATAGCATACCAACTAAAGCACTCTTTGTTGGATAAGCATAAGTTGTTCTTTTATCGAACTTACCTGAAAGCCCCCATGATTGTAATGGGGCTTTCAAAACTAATCCTAAATATTTAGACATTTTTTAATATCTCTGCAATAAAGTTATCCAATGACGTTTCTGGCAATTCAACCTTTAATATAGAACTCAAGCCCCATGTTTTTTCCATAGTGTCTAAGTGCTCCTTAAGTGCCTTCTTACTATTTTCACCTATGCTATTTTCATAAGAGTTTCTTATCGGACTTTCAAAAGCATTGCATAATTGCATTGGCTGACCTTTCTTAACTATACCCAAGACATAAGAAGGTAATGTACTTGCATTCATTGTGTTTTGCTTGCCCACTGGCACTGCAATCAAAGAAGCCCTTATAAAAGACGTCAAAATCGCATTATACCTCAACTCCTCTTCTGCAGACAATACTTCAGGCAACTTTAAATTGCTTTTTAATAAATCCAAATTTACACCTATATATCTATAATATGTCGCCGAATTAAATTCATTAGAGCCTAAATACCCTGCCCCATTCTCTGTTTTAAAGTCGTCTAAAGCTGTAAAAAAGTCTATGTCATTATCCACCTTATTTGTAGATAAAGCATGTGAAAACATAGATGCCGCCTCCATATTTAATTCTTCTAAAGATGCTGCCATTCTGCCAAATAATGCAATGTCAGCTATATCGTTTGCTGACGCATCTTCGATTACTTTTAGTACATTTTTTTCATCTTTTAACGTCTCGTTCTTTATTGCAAGGGCTATAGCTTTGATTTCTTGGTTTGACAGAAAAATTAAAGCTTTATCGCCTATTTTCTTAACTATTTTTTCTATTAACTTAATTTGGCTTGAGCTTAATTGCTTTTTATCGCTGGCAAAAAGTTCGTCAGAACCCACAACTTCGTTCTCTATATTTAAAAGCTCTGCTACTATCATATCTTTTAATAGCAAAGTTCTATTGCCTCCAAAGTATTCCAAAGAATCTTCTTTAGCTTTTTGACGTATAGCTCGTTTCCAAGATTGGCTAGAAACCCTAGCACGTTTTACACCACCAAACAATGCTGTTTTAGGTGAGTTTAAGTCGTCCCTATTTAAACAAGAAACAGGGAATGTTTGTAATATATGTAGTTCTAATAATTTCATTTTTTTATTTTTCCTTTTTTATTTTAAAATTAACATTGAAAGTCCAAAGCTTTTTGCGTGCCCTATGCCTTCGGCAAAAGCTGCCTTAAATTTCTCTCTATCTATAACCTCTAAAGTTCCTGTAATATCTACAACTGCATTCCAATAACGCTTAGACTTCTTAAGGTAATACTCTCGATGAATCTGCCCATATTCTACTAAATCTTCAAACCCATCATTGACTATCCTCATTCCATTAGCCTCTAATTTTTTTGAAAATACTTCAGGCAATTCTCCAGCCGAAAGACTTAGACGCTTAGATTTCAACCTTTCCTTTGTTTTTTCATCTCGCAATACCTTTGCATATACAGCATTTAGCTTTATCTTGAAATTGTAAAATTGCTTTTCTAAAAAGGCTTGTGGGACTTGCCTGCTTTTAAATTCTGCTAAATTTAGACTATTAACTGCCTCCCTTTTTGATAAAATATAAATACGTACAAGATTATCACTTAAGATGTCCACTCTAAAAACAAATTCCCTTAACTTTGTGTTAGGGAAAAACTTCCAAACAAATTGATGAAAGTCATAATTGTCAAAAAGTTTATATTCCTTTAAAGAACTTGTATCTAATAAGATTTCACTTAAATACAAATTAGTCATTTTGCTCTACTCCTTCCTCTTTAACTTCTTTAGAATAATTATAGAAAGATTCTGCCCAGATTTCTCTTGTATGTGGCGACCACAAAATTAAATCCTTATATAATTTAACATAATCTACCTTTACGCCCTTGGCATTTATCAAAGAAGAAAATGACCTAATTCTTTCAATAATTTCATATTTATCAGATGAAATCACTTTTAAAAACCTAGCATCTTTATCTTTTATAATATCTGCAATTTTAGTACCATCTGCCTTGAAAGTATCCATTGCAACGCTGCCAAAATTTCTAGAATTATTTACATAATTACCTTTAGATAATGCAAACATATAAGCAATTAGCCTAACAACATTCGCTTTGTACCTATATTCACCTTCCTTAGAAATACCTCCATACTTAGCCAAATGTTTAAAAGACTTAAAGCTTAAATTTTCATTCATTGCAGAACGTAAATCGGCAATAATTGCATTGTTATCTTTTACAGAATTTAAAAAATTTATAAATTCAGTAGCTTCGCTTTCTATTTGTTCTATACTTTTCATTTTTTACCTTTCTTAAATATTTTTGATTTGTTACTTATAAATGCCTTAAGCTGCCTATCTGTTTCTTTTTGACATATTTGAGTATAAACATCTAAAGCAGTTGATAATGTCAAATTTTCCCAATCTTCCTTTATTTTAGATCGCTCTTCTTCCGAAGATACTGCAAACAACTTCAAAATAATATCTTTTTGCTCTTCCAATGAAGTCCAATAAAAAAGATCTGTTTCTTTTGCAGATGAATTCGATCCATTTAAAGCCTTATAATAAGCCGAAATTGCCTTTTTTAAATTTGACAAATAAATATCAGAAAGCCCCAAAAGATCTTTATAAACACTTATTGCAACGGCAAATACTGCATCTTCAGAAGTATAAGATGAAAATACAAAAGACGATTCCATATCCATGAGGTTTTTAGCTTGATCGGTTTCTATGCCTCCAACCCACAAAGAATAAGTCTCTTTTGTACCTGTATTTTTCAATGCATAAAGAGGGAATTTACCATTGTCCAAATCACTTTCTAATAAGGCAGGCAAAATACGCCATATCGCTTTTTTTGAATTAGCTTTCACTCTACTTATTTGACTGTCCTTATTTATATAATACTTAAAAATACTATCTCTAAATTGAAAATCTTTTGTATAGCTAATAAATTCTCCGCAATATAATCCATCTAAATTTTCATCTATTTTTATAGCCCTAGAAAGAGGTACTAATCTAGCTAAGTAAGTGGAAACAAAAGTCTTTGAAGCTATTATGAAATCCTCAACTTCGTCATAAGACTTCTCCCAAGAAGCAGTCCCAAGTTCCTGCACAGAAACAAGATTCCCGTTTTTCAAAGATTCCACATCTATAATATTAGCTAAAATACTATCCCAAAGATTTTCCTTTAAGACAAACATAGCCAAGGCTCCTCTACATATCGCACCTGTAACCTGAGGAGAAGATGATTTATCTACCCAAGTTGCAATACTCCCCCTTCCCGAAGGAACATAATTTTGAAAAACTAAAAGCTTTATAACAATGTCTTTTAAAGAATATTTATAAGCTAAATTAGATGAAATTAAAAACTGGGAATTATTGCCAGAAGGCATTTCAAAATCCATAGTTGCCAAATCTGATAAATTACTTGAGCTTATATGTGGATTTTGCAAGAAGGGATATTTTTCGTCAAAAAGATTAAACCTATCTTCCCACTTGGCTAAATATTCTAAGATATTTTCTTTAAGAGAAAGTTTGCCTTCCTGCGTTTTAAAAAATTTTAACTCTAGAAGATTTTCAGGACCTCTTATGCTTGATTGCACTATACATATCAAGAGTCGCATTATAGATATTCTCTCTATAGGCAACATATCTAAATCTTCAATATCTTCTCCGCAAGTAAATATTTCTCTAAGGCTACAGTATTGTAAATTACTATGCTTAGACTTTACTTTTATCCATTTATCTCTTACTAAATTTATATTATTCATAATCATCACTTTCTTTGTAAAACCTTTCAAAATCCTTCATTGTTGAACTTATACTATCAGAATTCTCCTCTTTAGACGATATACACAAACCCATCTTTTTTGAATAAGTTATAGCTTTATCTTTATAAAAATATTCGCCCTTTTCGTTTAATTCTATAAAATAATATTCTTTATATATTAGCAACTTATCAATTTTAGAGCACTGATTAATATCAACTAGATAACTAGCTACTTTTATACTGTTTATAAATATCTTTTTTAAAAATCCCCTAGAAAATCTATCTGGAATTTCCAGACAATCTCCATCTAAAAATATCATTTTTCCTAGCTCATTTAATCTATAAAAAACACAATCCTTAGACTCGTAATCCGAGAATCTCGTCCTTGCAATTTCATCATTAATAGGGTTCGCCTTTGCCTCTATGCCACGCTTTGCACGCAGTTCTAATTCTTCAATTTTTTCAACTAAAAGTTCTTTTAACTTTTTCAACAAGGCTAAATCTAAATCATCTTTTTCATACACCTTATCTAAAAATGAAGAAATATCTTCAACTAATTTTATTTCAGACTTATCCTGCAAAACAAAATAAGTTTTTAGCAATATATAAATATCATAAACATAAGAACTCGCCCCAAATTTCTTAATTAAATAATCTATATTTACCTTAGAATCGTCCTTGAAATCAAAGCTCTTTAAATTTGGAGAAATCAAATATACTTCAGGCTTTTTTGCATTTTTATGCCTTGCTAAATTATGTCTAAAGCACCTGCCTAATCGCTGAAAAATCATATCTATAGGTGCAATGTAAGTAAATATGCAATCTGCATCTATATCAACACTTTGCTCCACTATTTGTGTTGATATAAGTATAGAACCTTGCATTGGTCTATTGTCTCTATTTTTACCCAAAGCATTAACCCAATACTTTTCAATCTTATCCCTATCTGATTTTATATAGCGAGAGTGCAATATATCAACTTCAATATCGCTTTGTTTAGTTGAAATTTCTCTATAAATATTTTGAGCAGATGCTACTGTATTACATATAAATAACACACAACAACCCATCTTTGACTTCTCTATTGCCTTAAAGATACTTTCGTCATCTTCAATATGAAACAAGCTATATTCCTTTATTTCATTATACTCTATATTTTCAATATAAACATTCTCTTTGTTCTATATATAATAGAAGGAAATTTAGCCGAATCTAAAGTAGCAATTGATTCAGTATTTAACAATTTTGCACGCTGAGTCTTTGTCAGAGTTGCAGATAAAATGATAACAGTAGCCCCCATTTCTTCCAAGTGAGATATCAGTCTTTTAATCAAGGTAGAAGTATAGGCATCGTAAGAATGTATCTCATCTAAAATAACAACCTTATCCGACAATCCATAATACCTTAAATGCCAATGCTTCACAGGTAACAACATCATCAAGGCTTGGTCTATAGTCCCTACGCCAAAGCTAGACAGCAATGCCTTTTTGGAAGAATTAAACCAACTAGACAAATCACTCTTGCCCTCATAAATTTCTTCAATCCAAGAGGCAGAATGTATTAAATTGGCAGTAGAAGACTGAATAGAAACTTCTTTTAAAAAAGAATTTAAACGCCCATAAATCACATTGCTAGTAAGTTGCGTAGGCAATGCAAAATATATTCCGCTAGCTTTTTTTTCACTTATAAGTTTATAGGCTAAAAGCAAGCTTGCTTCGGTCTTTCCCATTCCCATTGGAGCTTCTATTAAATAGATACCTCGCCCCTTATAAGAATCTAACGCAGCTAGTTGCAAAGAATTTAAAGGAAAATCAAAAATATCATCATTATCTAATTTTTTAAAATCACATAATATCTTATTTTTAAAATCACTGTTTAATAGCTTATCTTTTATAATAAGCTTAGCCTCTTGCATCGTATAGTTTTTAACAGGAAATAAATCTACATCAGAAGCCAACCAATCTGCAAAAGTTATAATACCTGTAATGAGATATGAAATTTCATTAGATATTTTGTTCTCATTTAATTCTAAAGGGAAATTTCCGTATATTTTTTTAAAATATTCTACAAATTCACTTCTATACTTCTCCCAAGAAGAGGCAATGTTGTTTAAATTAACCTCATTAGACAAAAACCCATGATGAGAACCAACTACATCTGCCCAATTCTCAAAAGCTTGAGTATCTTTATATTCTTTTAAGACTATCTCTTTAGAATAAGAAGAATGTCTGGCATCGTATTGACATATATAATTTTGTGAAGAAATTTTATACTTTTTTGCCCAATATTCACATTTAATTTGAAATGCAGGAACTATTTTACCCACATCATGTAAGGAGGCAAATAAGCTTAAATACTTTAAATAATTAGCAGATCTAAATTCTTCTGTTTTAAAAGACAACAATAAAGTTGCAATTTCTGCACAAATAATACTATGACTAATCACAGACATTGAAGGCAAGGCAAATTCATCAGTTTTTGCCCAAAATTCACTTAATTCAAACTGATGAGAATCTATAAGAGCTTTTGCCTTAGTTAAATTTGGCTTTAAAGGTGGCATAAGTTTTAAATTTCATCTAAGTTTTGTCATTAATTCTACCAAGGAGAGTACCTCTATATCTAAAGACGCAAATGCAGTTATGACGTCTTGAGGGATTTCGTTCTTCATTGGCACGACTAGACATAGTTCGTCGAATTTTAAATTTTCTTTTACGATTTTGGAAATTGTTAAAGTTTTTTCTACGTCTCTAGTAACATTAAACTTGCACTCTATGCCTATATTTAAGTCCTTTATGTAATAATCGCAGACGATGTTCGACTTCATATAGTCTTTGATATACTCAACGCCCATAGACTGCAATATTAGCTCGACTTCGTTATTAAAAGCAATAGACCTAGACTTCATCTCCAAGTATCTATAACAACGCTCACGATTTTCCTTATACACCCTCAAAGGCTCGACAGGCGAAGACGTATCCTCTGGTAAAGAATTGCTGTTTTCGAAAGCCTTTAAAAGATCTTGCTCTTCATCGTCAGTGAGCGTCAAGACAGTCATAATTTTAGTCAAAGTTGCCTGCCTTGGCTTTGTTTTGCCAGTAATAATCTGACTCAAAGCAGTAGCCGACAAGTCTATCTTTTCCGAAAAGCTCCTTTGGTTCATTCCATTTTTCAAAATCAACCTCTTAAGCAAAACTCCAATTTCATTCTTCATTATAAATACCTTTTTCTCAAAGCAAGCCCTAGAAATCGCAGCTCATATAAAGCCTTTTAGCTTCTTGATTTAGACAACTCGCCCTTTTATCTTTACCTATATTAAAAACTAAAAATACTACACTGTCAAGAGATTTTTTCTTAAACAAAATTTAAGTTTCAATATAAATTTAACTGCAACCAAACTTAAAACTTAAACAAAACCCCACAAAAACGCCAAAATACTTAAATTTACCCTGCATTTCACTTAAATTGCAGGGTATCAAAGGGTAAATCTTATGCAGATTTATATTTAAAAATCTATCATTTCTTATCGCTTTACGAAATACCCGCCTTTGCGTGGAGAGCCAATATATTCCACCGAGTCGCTTAGAGATTGAAGGTAGCGGCTGAGGGTACGTGGGGCGATATTGAGGGTTTTGCCTAGTTGGGTGGCGTTTAAGCCTTCGTGGGTTTTTATGCAGTTGAGAAGCTCTGTGACTTTTGGGTTTACTACGCCATTTACTACGCCAAGTGGCGTTGTATTGCTAGTGGATTGGCTAGACTTTAGGGTCTTTAGAATCTCGTTTAGCATAAATTCAACAAAGATACCTGCGTCTGCGTTCAAGGCACTTTCGTTGATAGCATTGTAGTATGCTTGCTGGTTGTCGTGCACCATCGTTTCTACAGGCAATGACTCAAAGACAGGGTTCAGCTTTGCCAAGATTAGAGATTGCCAGAGCCTTCCCATTCTGCCATTACCATCTATGAATGGGTATATAAATTCAAACTCAAAGTGAAAGACGCAACTGCGAATTAATAGGTGGTCTTGCGAGCCTTTTAGCCAGTCAAAAAGATTGTCGATTAGCGAAGGCACTCGCTCAGCAGGAGGTGCAATATGTATCGCCTTATCCTCTTTAAAAACACCAACGCCACCACGTCTAAACTCGCCTGCATTATCGACTAAACCTTGCATCATTAGCTTGTGTGCCTTAAGCAAGTCTTTAGGCGAAAATGCGTCAAAATTGCTAAAATTGTCATAAGTCGCAATAGCATTCTTAACTTCTTGAATCTCCCTAAGAGGAGCTACAACTCTTTTGCCATCAAGTATATCGCTAATTTGCTCTTCGCTCAAATTGTTGCCTTCTATCGCCAAGGAAGACTGTATCGTCTTAATCTTATTAATCCTGCGCAACTTCAACTTATCGTTTTCTAAGGCAATGACAAAACGCTCCACTAGAGCAGAAATTTCTGCTATCATAGAAATCGATTTTGCTGAAACTGTAAACGGAGGCTTGTACATAATAGTAATTTTATAGTTCTAATATAGGCATATTCGGCAAGATTTACAAGAGAATAAATCTAAGAATTTGCAGAGAAAAACTATCTTTAAATTATTGTATTGCGTAAAACAGAAAAAAATGGAAAATGACTCACTTTTTTATTTAAACCTTCCTTTTGAAAATTTTTATGAAATCGCCGCATCCCTTTAAAATTATATTTTTATTAAGCATTGCTTCTTGGATAAGCAAGGAGAAATCTGACATTATTGCGTATTTGTTGGAGGCTAATAAGATTCTGAAGGCGAAGTTAGAGGTAGATGGCAAGCGTATTAAGTTTAGTGACAAAGAAAGGGCGATCCTTGCTCGTAAGGGGAAAAAATTAAGGTGGAAAACACTTGGGGCTTTGCGAGATTTCTTGACTCCTGAGACAATTATTAGGTGGCACAATAAACTTATTGCGAAGAAGTATACAGCTAAGAAACACAATCCATCTAAGGCTAAAAAGACTCGTGAATTTGTTGTTCAAACTGTGTGCGATATAGCTAAAGACAACCCTTCTTGGGGTGCAGGTAGGGTGCGAGGTGCGTTGAAACATTTAGGCATAATGCGTAGCAAAAGTTGCGTTTATAGAATTATGCAGAGCAATGGATTTGACCCGTTGCCTAGTGGTGGCACGACAAAAACAAATGCTAGTTGGCTGAAATTTTTGAAGTCGCATCTGCACCTTATTAGCTGTGGCGATTTTCTTATAAAAGAAGTTTGGACGCCCAAAGGGCTTGTGCGTTATATGATATTTTTTGCGATGAATTGTGCTTCGAAGCGTGTAAAGATTGTGCATATTAGCAATGAATTTTACGGAGCAAAAATGGAACGCTTGGCTCTAAATATTGCCGATAAATACGACGGATTTTTGAAAGACAAGAAATATTTCTTCTGCGACAAAGACGTTCTTTATACAGAAAACTTCAGGAAAATCCTGAAAGACCGAGGCGTTGAAGTTCGTCAAGTGCCAAGCCCAATATGCAATCCTTACGCCGAACGCTTTGTAAAAAGCATAAAAACAGAATGCCTAAACCACTTAATAATGTTCAACGAAAATATGCTTAGAAAAGCTGTAAATGAGTACGTAGAACATTATAACACCGAACGTCCCCACCAAAGCTTGGACGACGAATTGGTCTCGCCTGAACAAAATATATACAAAGAACATCTCGACTTGACAAAATCGCAAAGTAACGCAGAATCTAAGTATATATCGGAGAAAAACACACCACTGATCGTAAAAAAGACACGGCTCGGAGGATTGCTAAACTTCTATTACCGCAAGGCAATTTAGCTATATTTTGTAAATATTCGCCTTAAAAATCTCCAAAGGCTAAAACTTCAATTAACTACAAATCCTTTCAAACAAAGGATTTAGACTTCCTGTGCAAATTGCGATAGACCCCCTAAAAGGAATCTTTTAAATTCTGACAAAACAGCAGGGGTTGTCAGCAGGGCGAAAAGGTGGAGCAAGAGGTATTTTTGCAAAGTTCCACGATAACTTATTCCCCTTTAAGCTCTTTATAGAGGCCAAGTCATATATTCTAAGAAGATTTACAGACAAAGCTTGCATTATACTACTTTGAGCTTTGTCTACATAAAAAGCATACATTGCCAAGTTATCTTTTAGAGGGATTGCAATCGCAATATATCCGATCTCAGAACTTGGATCATTTAAGGCTATGATTTTTAAAATATATTCTGAATTGCTCGCTCCAAGAGGAATTCGGTCTTTTAAGTCTGCGTTGGCTTGCCAAACAGATTTTAAAGCAATAGAACCACCTTTTTCATCATGTACATAACCAAGCTCATCTATACTTGAAGCATAAGATTTCTTTTTTGCTACATACATATAATGGCTATATTGAGCTTCAGCTAATGCTCGCATCGATTCAATTGCCTTTAATTCGGATTCATCGTCCAGCTTAACAATAGGTTTTTTCTCTTCAAAAACACCTATTATTTTATTTATATTGTCATGGTTCTTATAGGTGCAACATGCAGTAAATAAGTTTGAAGACACAAGTAGAATGAATACAAGAAAAATGTATGCACAGCCCTTTGTTGAGTTAGAGTTTTTCATTTAAAAACTCCTTTTTTTAGTAGAAGAAAACCTTCGTTTAAAATAAACGTTAATTTAGATTCTAATTTAATGCAAAAAAACTAACATTTTGAATTAAGTAGCTTAATTATAATAATATAGAAATGAAAAATTTGACAAAAAATTTATATATGAATATACAACAAAAACGAACGTTTTCAGTTAACCCCCCAAACTAAGAAAAGTCAATACTTTTTTTGGGGCACTTCTAATAAAACAAAGAAAGAGAAAAAATGATATATTCATATATAAGAGTAAGTACGGATAAACAATCAACATCAAACCAGTTATTTGAAATCGAAAGATACTCAAATAAAAATTCTATAAAAATAGATAAAATCATAGAAGAGACGGCAAGTGGCACAAAAAGCGTAAGAGATAGAAAGCTAGGTAAGCTCTTAAATTCTATGCAAAAAGAGGATATCTTAATAATATCAGAAATTTCACGCCTAGGTAGAAATTTGCTGCAGATAATGAGCGTGTTAAACTCTTGTATGGAACGAGATATAAAAATTATCGCAATAAAGGAAAGCTATGAACTTGGAAACAATCTTAACAGCAAAGTGCTAGCCTTCGCCTTTGGCTTGTCTGCCGAAATCGAGCGAAACCTTATATCTCAACGCACAAAAGAAGCCTTAGCCCACAGAAAAGCCCAAGGAGTCAAACTAGGCAGACCGAAATCGACTACATATAGCTCTATAAAACTCTTAGGCAAAGAAGAGGAAATATCTAAAATGCTTCAAAAAGGTCTTAGCAAAGCATACATTATGAAAAAACTTAAAGTCTGCCGCCGCACCTTAAACAGATTTATCGCAGAAAAAAACCTCACAATACGCAAAGTCCCAGCCTAAGACTGTAAATTCTAAGTACTCTATTATATTATTGACTAAAGCTTAGATATCTTGGAAGATTTCACTAAACAAAAAGGTAGTTTATAGAATATATAAAGCTTCTATAATAGAAATAGGTAAAATTATGAAAAGTGCACAAGAATTAAGTTTTCACGACGAGCTAAGAAATTATTTCAATGAAAAAATGATAATTTCTGGCATAAAAGACCCTGATATAGACGATTTGGAAATCTGGACTAAAGAATTTCAAGAAATATATAACAATAGAGGTGTAGATGACTTCGAAGGCTTTTCGCCAACTCAAATGAGAGACATTACTTACAATTTGTGGTGCGAAAAATTCCCTATAAATTTTAGAAAATTAGCAGACGAAGATTTTAAGCAAATACCAATATTTTGCCAAGTTGAAGCCTTATTAAATATATTAGTACGAGAAGGCAAAATCAAATTAACTGCCACAGGAGCACTGCCAAGAAAGTATGTTCAAGAAATTTATCCTTATGGTGTCCCTTATGAATATATAGAAGACATTTCAAAGATAAACAGGGAACACGATTGTAGCACAGTCGTAATTACTCATATTTTAGCAAAATTGACTAAAGTTGTTGATATTCAAAAAGGTACAATGACTCTATCTAATATTGGTAAAAAGATGCTTCAAGACAAACAAAGCCTACTAGAGTCTATGATAAAAAGCTTTACTACAAAGCTAAATTTCGCCTATTTCGACAGGTATCATAGCGACAATATAGGAATGTTTGCCTGTGCATTTTCAATAATTTTAATGGCAAAATACGGCGATAAAGAATTGAGTTGCAATTTCTACTCGAACAAATACTTCCAAGCTTTCCCTGCAATGAAAGAAGATTACACCTTCCGCAGCTCTTACTTTGAAGATGACCTTTTAGCTTGCTATAAAAGACGCACCTTCGACATATTCTTCGAGAATTTTGGTCTAATAACATACACAAAGAGAAACAACTGCCACGACCGCAAAGCTATTCTAAAAAAGACAAAAATCTTCGACAAAATTTTCGACGTAGAATTTCCATAAGCCCCTTATTCCATAAGCACAGAAAACTACCGAAGTCTTTGTTCTTATACACTAAAAATGTAAATTTATAAAATAATCGCAATTCACCTCGAGTTCAGGACAGCCTAAAGAAAATCCTTAAAACGCATCTCACTACCCCAAAACGCCCCTAATTTCCGCATAATTTCGAGTATAAAAAATACTTTTACTGTCTAACACTCGCCCTTGAAGTTGGGGTGGTTTAGTAGTTAGTGTTAGCGAAAACGCAAAGTCTTAACTTTTGGGGGTGTTAGACAGTTTTGAGGCTACAAGCCCTTCGTAGAGCCGTCTGAGCCAAAAAAAACGAACTAGTGTCTAACACCAGTTCGCTATAAATACAAAAAACGGAGAGGATGAGATTCGAACTCACGGATGGGGTATTAGTCCCATCACCGGTTTAGCAAACCAGCGCAATCGGCCACTCTGCCACCTCTCCAGTTTTTTGGTTTTTTAAGCTATATTTAATAACTTAAAACATATACTCTGCACTTTTTTTGGAGTTTTGCAAGAAAATAATTTATCTTTTTATAATTTTTAGCCCTTTTTTGCTTTTTCACTCCTTAAGGACAAAGAAAGTAGATTGCTTATATATCCTTTCCATCTCGTTAAAATCAAACTTGGGGAGGGGATAGTAGAGTGAATAAGTTGCCCTGCCCTAACACTTTATTGAGTCAAATAAGATACAGCTATAGAATATAAAGATATATGCTCGTTTTTGTTAAGACTTCAGGTTAAATAATTCTCATTTTTTAGATAATAGGATCTTGTTCTTGTGGCTATATATTTAAGGGCAAGTTTTTTTGGAGGGGATAGTAGAGTGAATAAGTTGCCCTGCCCTAACACTTTATTCGGTCAAA
>JAWXTY010000032.1:0-16079 GCA_044433115.1 Opitutales bacterium | reverse complement strand
AAAACCACTTCCACAAAACTAAAATCCCTATAATAAATTTTAACCTAAAATCCTTTATAATAACCCCTAAAATAACACTCCCCAATCACAAGGAAGCCCTTCATCAAAGCTCAATATATTGTAATATTTGCCAAAATTTTTCAAGTGCAAAATCTATATTTAGACAAATTGTCTTTATTTTATAAAATCTAAATCTTTTAAGTGTTTTATCTTTTTGAATGGGATTTCTACTATTGGGTAGCCTCCTGCGTTTGGCATTAGGCTCATAGATTGTATTATTAATACTAGGCTATCTTCCTTTAGGGCAAAGGAATATATGTAATATTCTTGCTTAGTCATTTCGCCTTCTTCTCTTTTGAAGTTGAGAATTTCTTCTATGGCTGCTTTTGCGTCGCTATCCCAAAGTTTATCTTCATTGAGGGTATTTACAGCTTCTATTAAAAGTGGGTCTAAGCAATTTTCGCCTGCGATAAATAAGTCCTCTATTTCTATTTTTTCAATCTCGCCATTTTCCAAAATTTTATAATTTATCCCCTCTTGACGCACGAAAGCTCCCATTCCTCTTTCACAGTAAATTTCATTTCTGGCAGAAAATAGATTTGCTTTATTTATATATACATAGCTTCTGCCTCTAATGTCGCCTCTATAGAAAAATTTATAAGGAATGTCGTCATCGTCTAAGGGTTCTCTATTTGCAGTTTTGAGGCAGTTTTCCCTTGCGTCTGCTTCTAATTTTAAAAAAGTTTCAAGCAACTTTGCATTAAGTTTTTCTTTTGCAGAATTTGCTTTAACTTCCTTAAATTGGAATATCCCACATTCTATATTTATATTATACTCATATCGTCTCCAGCCCCCTTCATATTCGTAAATATCCACTTCCTTTTCTTGAGAAGCGTAAGTGTTTAAGGTAGCTAAAGATAAGCCAATTAGGATAAGTTTTGATAATGTTTTAATCATATAATCTATATGCTAGGGCAGTGGAAAAATATTTCAAATAAATAATGCGATATTCAAAAAATTTCAGGAAATTTGTTTTATGAATTAAAAAAAATAAAATATTTTTGTTTTGCGAGAGAATATAATAATAAAGAGGAATGAATTTATTGAAGGCTATTGATATAAATTTCGACCTAAGGTTTTTTGATTAATTATTAGTGTATAAGTTATATAGTGGCTTATTTGGTGTGTTCTAAGCTTGAAAATATTTTTAGGCTTTGCTTTTGTATCTATAGTTTAAAAAATCCTTGACCACTGCATATGTTATACTCTATAATTGTTGAAAATTTAATGATTTTAATTTATCCTAAAGGATAGATTGTTAACAATAAAATAAAATTACACTAAATAAAATTACACTAAATAAAATTACACTAAATAAAATTACACTAAATAAAAATATGAAAAAAATAATATCAATAATATTCTTGGCAATGTTGCCTTTTCTTTGTCTTTCTCAAGAAGAACTAGCGAGCGAGAATGTGCAAACATCAGAAGCAATATCAGAAGCAAGCGTTGAAACTGTTTCTGGAAGCGAAGGCAGTATTGAAGTAGATACAAAAACAGAAACAACAGAGGAAGTGAAAGCTGATGCTATAGAGCCTGAAGTAAAAGCGAAAAGTTCTATTTATGTAAACAGTCCTATGGGGGAAATACACATAAAAGATTTAATTATCTTAATTGAAACTTTTATCATATTGTTTTTCCCTATTTGGAAAATATCTAAACCTTTAGCGATAGTTAGTCGTTTTATTGTTAGGATTTCTGGGCAAAAATGTCCAACTTGTGGAATGAAAACTCATAATACAGATAAGTGTCCACATTGTGGCTATGCTTTTCCTGCCTCTTCCTTGATTATTTGGAAAATTATATATTTTCTCTTAATTAATGCTTTGGTTCTTTGTTTTGTTTTAGCTTTTTTACAAGCAATTTCAAATGCTTAATTGTTTTGTGAAAATATATAAGACAAATAACTATATCCTAGAAAATCTACTTTAAGTTTTTTTATGGATACAAAAAAAGACAAAGCTTTGAGGGCTTTGTCTTTTTGTTTGTAAAATCTTTGGATTAAAATTCAGGGAAGTATGTGTGTATATCGTTGATTTTGCCTTCGATATTTTCGCCTTCGCACCAAATTTCGTCGTTGATTAGGAATTTGAATACTAAGCTGCCTTTAAGACCCTTAGCTTCCCATAACCATTCGTTATCACTAACAGACTGCATTAACACGCCTTTATCCCAAGATAGAGAAGCACCTTCGCCTCTAATGTATAGATTGTTGCCCCAGCCTAAATCAGTTTTAGCAAGAATTATAGTTGTCTTAGACTCAGTTAATTCCTTGTTGATAGCTGTTTTCTTTGTAGCTCTTTTGCAAGCTTTTTTAGTTGCACAAGCCTTAGGAGTAGTTTCTTTTTTTGCACAAGCCTTAGGAGCTTTAGTGCAAGTTTTTGCTTCTACTTTTTTAGCACAAGCTTTTTTTGTAGTGCAAGCCTTAGGAGTACTTTCCTTTTTTGCACAAGTTTTAGGAGCTTTAGTTTCAGCTGTTTTTTTAGTACAAGCTTTTTTAGTTGCACATTTTTTAGAACTAACTTTAGCGTCCTTTGTAGTAGTAGGTTTTGTAGCCATATTATTATCTCTTTCAAGGGCAAAAAAAATTTTTTACTCTTAGTTTCTTCAGGATTTTTTATGATTTTTTGTTTTTATAAGTTTGTGATTTTATTTATAATCTAAACTTATAAATCGACATATTGCCTAATAATAAAATGAAAGCAAGTATTTTTTTTAAAAAAGTTAAATTTTTTTCAATCTCACAACTTCAAATTGAGGGCGGCTTAGTATAATTTCTTCTTCTTTAAAGAGATTTTTATACTCTGGGAAGTATGTATCGCCAAGAAAATCGCCTTTGATTTTGCTTAAAATGATTTCGGAGCAATCTGGCAAAAACTCTTCGTAAATCTTAGCACCTCCACATATCCAAATTTGTCTTGGGTCGTCTTTATAATATTCTTCGAGGGCTTGGCGAGTTTTAAAATATTTTACATTATCAGAATTTTCTTCGTCTAAAGAAGAACTTAGTATTAGATTTTCTCTGCCAGCTAATGCTCTTTTATTTAGGCTAAGCCAAGTATTTTTTCCGAACAAAATAATACCTCCCATAGTCGTCGCTTTAAAGTGCTTAAAGTCGTCGCTAACACGCCAAGGTATTTCTAGCCCATTTCCTATTAATAAATTTTTGTCGCAAGCGACTATAGCTTTGTAATTCATAAAATGACTATCTTAGATTTTCAAAAAAAAGTCGAGTTTTTTGTGGTGAGTTCTGAAAATTTAACTTGCTCTTTTTTCATATATAGACATTAGGTGAGTTCTAAAAATTAGTTTTTAAATAGATTAAAGAAAAATACACTTGCTCTTTTTTGCCTATTTTGGTCTAATCTTCTCTGTTTTTGCGTTAGATAACTCTGTTATCCTCCTTAAAAACATAAAAAATTAACCTCAAAATAATCTAAAAAATAGCTAAGTGCTAATTTTTAGAACTCACCATTATTATGAACTAATATTAAATATAAAGGCAATGAAAGTAATAAGAGCAAAAAGTGCAGGATTTTGTTTTGGAGTAGAACGAGCTATAGGTATCGCTCGTAGATTTTCAGACAAAGATCAAAAAATTTATACAGATGGACCACTTATCCACAATAGGCAGATGATGGAAGTTCTCCACGACGAAAATATACACGAGTTAGACACAGATGAGCAAATTGAAGTTTTATCTAAGACTTGTGAGGCTTGCACTCTTGTATTGAGAGCTCACGGAATTTCGCCTATGCG
The DNA here is from genome assembly GCA_044433115.1 of Opitutales bacterium. Taxonomy (GTDB): domain Bacteria; phylum Verrucomicrobiota; class Verrucomicrobiia; order Opitutales; family Intestinicryptomonadaceae; genus CAKUIA01. The sequence goes on along the minus strand of JAWXTY010000032.1, from coordinate 12,257 downwards.
TAGGGATTACTTAAAGAGTCTTGGTATAAAATTTAAAGACGCAACTTGCCCAGACGTTGGTAAAATTGCAGGTAGGATAAAAGTACACGCAATTAAGGACTACACTGTAATCATTTTTGGCGACCCAAAGCACCCTGAAATTATAGGCTTAAAGGGCTATACTAAAGATGGCAAGGGCTATGTGGTTAAGACTTTTGCAGATGTCGATGCACTCCCTGAGATAGAAGGTGATATATGTGTTGTATCGCAGTCTACTATGTTTACAAAAGATTATAGAGAAATTTCAGACTATATCAAAGAGCGTTTCCCTGAAGCTGTGGTTATAGACACTATATGTGGAGCGACTAAAGAGCGTCAAAAAGACGTAACTTCTCTTGCAGAAGAGGGGGCACAAGCGATAGTAGTTATAGGGGGCAAGCACTCGGCGAATACTATTAAGTTGGCGATTATGGCAGAGAAAACTGGCTTGCCTTGTTATCACGTAGAAACAGTTGCAGAACTTGATTTAGATATGATTAAGGCGAACTATGAGGTTATAGGCGTTACTGCAGGGGCATCGACTCCTCGTTTCTTGATAGACGAACTTTGCGAAAAAATTGAAAAATTGTAGATATATTGTTTGCAATTAGTCTAAAATACTGTCAATCTTTATAGCTTATTCTTTTTATTTGTGGGCAAAGCCACTAAAAATCGAGGAGTTTTTAAAAATAATGAGCAGTAAAAAAATAAAAGTTGGAATTACAGGAGCTTCGGGCTATTCAGGCACAGAGCTAATTCGTTTGTTGGCTAGACACCCTAATGCTGAGTTAGCTTGTGTAACTAGTCGTGGGCAAGCAGGTAAAAAAGTTGCTGACGAGATGCCAGCTCTTAGGCATTTGATAGATGCTAATTTGACATTTACAGCGTCGTCGCCAGAGGCTCAAGCTGAGATTGAAGATATAGACGTGTGGTTTTTAGCTTTGCCTCATGGAGTTGCTGCAGAATATGCAAGTGCTTTGATTAATGCAGGCAAGAAGGTTATAGATATTTCGGCAGACTTTAGATTGTCGAGCCTTGAGACTTACAAGAAGTATTATGGGGTTGAGCATCCAGCTCCTGAGTTGATGAAGATGGCTAGATATATAATTCCTGAGCTATTTGACGATTGGCAAGATTGCAATTTAATCGCTTGTGCAGGTTGCTACCCTACTAGTATTTTAGTGCCTATGATACCTCTATTGCGTGAGGGCTTGAAATTGAATAAGCACGTAGTTATTGATAGTTATAGTTCTGTTAGTGGAGCTGGTAAAAAGGCAGATGTGGCTTATATATTTTGTGAGCGTAACGAGAGCATAAAGGGATATGGCTTTGCTACACATAGGCATTTATCTGAAATAGAAGAGCAGTTGTCTCTAGCTTTTGGAGATAAAATTGTAGTTCAATTTAACCCACATTTAGCTCCTATAAATAGGGGTATATTGACAACTATTACTGTTCCTGCAAATGGCTCTAGCATAGAAGAACTTTATGAGGCTTGGAATAAGTATTATGAGAATGCAAACTTTGTGAAGGTATTGCCAAAGGGTTCATATCCAGACACAGCACATATTGCGACTACTAATAGATGCGATATTAGTGCGATTTACGATGCAAGGACAGATAATTTTATAATTTCAAGCGTAGTTGACAATTTGTGCAAGGGTGCAAGTGGTCAAGCTGTACAAATAATGAACCAAATGTTTGGTTTAGATGAAAGGTTGGGTTTACTTTAATGAAAATTACAGAAAATAGCAATGGGCTAGTGGACGTATTGGGTTTTGAAATCGCAGGCGTTTCTTGCGATATTAGAAATAAGGGCGACAATAGGTTAGATATGGCTTTGGTGCACTCTAAAGTGCCAGCTGTTTGTGCAGGTGTTTTTACTACAAATGACGTAAGGGCAGCCCCAGTTGAGTTGGATAAAGAGCATTTAAAGATTTCTCAAACTCAAAGAGCTATAATAATAAATAGTGGAAATGCAAACGCTTGCACAGGCTTAAAGGGTATGGACGATGCTCAAGATATGTGTGCATTAGTTGCAGACAAATTGGGAGTGTTAGCTAGCGAAGTTTTGGTATGCTCTACAGGTAGAATAGGCGAGTTGATGCCTATGGCTAAGATAGAAAAGGGCATAAGTGAAGCTGTGGCAAATTTAAATAGCACTCAAGAAGAGGGCGACAAAGCAGCACGTGCTATATTGACTTCAGACACAAGAAAAAAGACTATAAGCATTGAAGTTGAACACGAAGGAAAGGCTTTCCACTTGTCTGCAATGGCTAAGGGAGCTGGTATGATAGAGCCTAATATGGCAACTATGCTAGCCTTTATTGCAACGGACGCAGATATATCTAAGGACTTGCTTAAAAAGACTTTGTCTAGGGCTGTGGAAATGACTTTCAACTGCATTAGCGTAGATGGTGATATGAGTACAAACGACACAGTGCTTGTAATGGCAAATGCAATGAGTGGAGTTAAGATATGCGAGTGCGACGCTCAATTAGTTGATAAATTTGCAAAGGCACTAGAAAAAATTTGTGCCCACTTGGCGAAATTAATCGTAGGCGATGGCGAACGTATAACAAAGGTGGTTCAAATTAATATCAATAATGCCGCAAGCCAAGAGCAGGCTAAGAAGGTTGCAAAATCTATAGCAAATTCGCTTTTGGTGAAGTCATCTTGGTATGGCAGCGACCCAAATTGGGGTAGACTTGCAGATGCTGCTGGCTATGCACGTACTGGCATAGATTTTGACAAGATGGATATTTATTATAACGATGTTGTAGCTATCCAAGCAGGTAGCGTATTTGCAGATAACAAGCCTCAGTGGAAAGAAGTTGTGGCAAATAAGGAATTTACTATAAATATCAATTTGAATTTAGGCGAAGAGTCTTGGACAGTGTTGTCTACAGATTTATCTGAAGCTTATGTAGATTTTAATAAGGCTGAATAATGAATATTATAGAAAGCACAAAGAAGGCAAAAGTATTAATAGAAGCTTTAGACTATATACAAAGGTTTAAAAATTCTACCTTTGTAATTAAATATGGGGGTGCTTTTATGGACGACCCAGACCCTGAAAAAAAGGAAAGCGTTGCTAGAGATATTGCATTTTTAGCGTCGGTGGGCATAAAGGTTGTAGTCGTTCACGGAGGTGGCAAGGCTATTAGCAGGGCGATGGCTCAGGCAGGGCTTGTTGCTGAATTTAAAAATGGTATGCGTGTTACTGACAGAGAAACTGTTGCGATTGTAGAAGATACTTTGAATAATAAGGTAAATGCTGAAATTTGCGATATGATTAAGTCTTTTGGGGTGAATGCAAAGTCTATAAAGGGCAATACTGTTTTAAAGTGCGAAAAGTTGTATTCTAAAGACGAAGAGGGCAATGACATTGACTTAGGCTTTGTTGGACAAACTTCTCAAGTTGATAAGCAAATAATTATAGACGCTATTGCAGATGGCTCTGTTGCTGTTGTTAGCCCTATAGCTTTGGGCGAAAAGGATTACTTACCTTATAATACTAATGCAGACGTTGCAGCAAGTGCAGTGGCGGCTTCATTGAAGTCTAGGAGACTTGTATTTTTATGCGATGTGGCAGGTTTAATGTATGATAAGGACGACGCAAGCACGCTAATTCCTACACTACTTATAGACGAAGTCCAAGGATTAAAGGATAAGAAAATCATTCAAGGGGGTATGTTGCCTAAGGTTGATAGTGGCGTTAAGGCTTTGAAAGAAGGCGTTAAGAGAGTTCACTTTATAGATGGATATATGCCTCATTCTATGCTCTTGGAAATATTTACAAATAAGGGCGTTGGCACTGAAATTATTCACGAAGAAAAACAAAGAAGATGAATACTAGAGAAAAGTATAAGAAGTATATTGTAGGCAATTATGGCGAGCCATCTTTGGTGCTAAATAAGGCTAAGGGTACTTATGTATACGACGAAAGCGATAAGAAATATTTAGACTTTGGAGCTGGCATTGCTGTTCTTAGCTTAGGGCATAGCAATGCTTATTGGCTTAAGGCTATAACGGAGCAAGCTGGGAAAATGGTGCATTGTAGTAACTTATATGCAAATGAGCCACAGGCAAACTTGGCTGAAAAATTAGTTACTAAGGCAAAGTTTGGTAAAGTCTTTTTCTGTAATAGTGGGGCAGAGGCAAACGAGGCTTTGATAAAGTCTGCAAGGCTCTATGGCGAAACTTTTGAAAGCCCAAGACATAAGATTATAGTTGCTAAAAACTCTTTTCACGGAAGAACGATGGCTACCCTTTCTGCAACTATGCAAGAGAAGGTTCAAAAGCATTTTGCTCCTTATGTTCCAACTTTCTTAGAGGCTGAATTTAATAATATAGAGTCTTTTGCGAAATACTTAGAACAAGGCGATATTGCTGGAGTTTTGATAGAGCCTATACAAGGCGAAAGTGGCGTTTTGCCAGCAGATAAAAAATTCCTAAAAGAACTTAGAGCATTGTGCGATAAACACTCTAGCTTGCTCTTCTTCGACGAAGTTCAATGCGGGATTGCAAGGACATCTAAGTTCTATGCTTTCCAAAAATTTGGCGTAGTGCCAGATGGTATATCTATGGCAAAGGGCTTAGGCTCAGGTTTCCCTATAGGGGCAGTCTTGATTAAGGAAAAGATAGCAGATTTATTTGTGGCAGGCACGCACGGAACTACCTATGGGGGTAACCCTTTGGCTTGTTCGGCAGGCTTGGCTGTAGTTGAATATATAGACAAGAAGAATATTTGCGACAATGTTAAGGCTATGTCGAAGATATTGAAATCTGGCTTGGATAAGCTTGTAAAGAAATATTCTAATGTCATCAAATTGGCGAGGGGCGAGGGACTTATGCTTGCGATATTGCTTCAAGATGAATATTTAAACTCAAGCGTAGTAGCAAAGTTAATGCAAAATGGCTTGATAACTATACCAGCTGGGGCAAATGCAATTAGATTTTTACCACCTTTAACTGTAAAAGAAAACGAAATTAAAAAGGCTTTAGATATTTTAGAAAAGACTCTAAAAAGCCTATAACTTAAAGCTTTAAATAAGGAATATAAAATTATGAGAAAATCATTTTTAAAAGAAACAGATTTCAGTGTAGATCAAGCTCAAGAAGTTTTTGAGTTGGCAATGCGTTATAAAAAGTCTAGGTCGGCTTGCCCCTTAGATTTGTTGCGTGGGCAATCTTGGGCTATGATGTTTTTTAAGAAAAGCACAAGAACTAGGCTATCTTTCCAAGTTGGATTGTACGAGCTAGGGGCTAACGCTATGCTTTTAGATACAAACGAATTGCAACTATCAAGAGGCGAGAGCGTTGAAGATACTGCAAAGATTATGAATAGGTATCTAAGTGGCTTGGTAATTAGAGCATACGAGCATAGCTTGGTTGAGGATTTTGCAAAATATAGCGATTTACCTGTGGTAAATGCTTTGACAGATTTCTTGCACCCTTGCCAATCTTATACAGATACATTTACAATGCTTGAGCGTTTCTCAAATGGCGATATGTCATTGGAGTCTCTAAAGGGCAAGAAGTTTACTTTCTTTGGCGACACTGCTTGTAATATGGCGAACTCTCTTGCATTGGCAGGCTCTATGTTTGGCTTTGAAGTGGTGTTATGTGGACCCGAAGGCTTTGAGCCAAGCTCAGAAGTTGATAAACTTTACACAGACGCAGGCATAGAAAAGACTTGGAGCTTTGATAGCGACCCAAAAAGAGCTGCAAAGAACGCAGATGTCTTGTATACAGACGTGTGGGTAAGTATGGGAATGGAAGATGAGATGGAAAAAAGATTAAAATTATTCTCGCCTTATCAAGTAAATTCTGAGCTAATGGGATTAGCAAAAGATAACGCTTTGTTTATGCACTGTTTGCCAGCTCACGCAGGTCAAGAGGTTTCCGAAGAAGTTCTTAACTCTAAGGCAAGCATCGTATTCGACGAAGCAGAAAATAGACTACACGTGCAAAAGGCAATTATGTCTAAGCTCGTTAAATAACTTTAATAATTTTTTCAAATAAAAGGATAAATAAATGAAAATAGTACTAGCATATTCAGGAGGTTTAGATACCTCTGTAATCGTAAAATGGTTGAAAGAACGCTACAATGCAGAAATTATTACTTTTGCTGCAGATGTAGGTCAACAAGAAGAGCTAAATGGGCTTCCTGAAAAGGCAAAGAAAACGGGAGCTTCGGTACACTATACAGTAGACTTAGTTGACGAGTTCGCTAGCGACTTTATCTTCCCTATGATTCGTGCAAACGCAATCTATGAAGGTCAATATTACTTAGGTACTTCTATCGCTCGTCCATTGATTGCGAAAGCTCATATAGAAATTGCTAAGAAAGAAGGAGCAAGCCACGTATCTCACGGAGCTACAGGTAAGGGTAATGACCAATGCAGATTTGAGTTGACTTATGCAGCATTAGCTCCTGACTTGCAAATTATCTCTCCTTGGAGAATGCAAGAATTTAGAGACGCTTTCCCTGGCAGAACTGAGATGATTGATTATTGCCGTCAACACAATATTGATGTTGAAGCCTCTGCAAGTAAGCCTTATTCTATGGATAGAAATATGCTACACATCTCTTACGAAGCTGGTATTTTAGAAGACCCTTGGTTCGACCCAACTACTCCTGATAACAAGGCTATGTTTAAGTTGAGTGTAGACCCAGAGGACGCTCCTAATGAAGCTGAATATGTTGAATTGACTTTCGAAAAGGGTAACTGTATTGCAATTAATGGAGAAGAAATGATACCATCTGCAGTTATGAAGACTCTAAATAAAATGGGTGGCAAGCACGGCATAGGCAGAGTAGACTTAGTTGAAAACAGATTTGTTGGTATGAAGAGCCGTGGCGTTTATGAAACCCCAGGTGGCTGCATATTGGTAAATGCACATAGACAAATGGAAAGCTTGACTATGGATAGAGACCTAATGCACCTAAGAGACACGCTAACTCCAAAGTACGCTGAGTTAATCTATAATGGTTTTTGGTATGCTCCTGAAAGAGAAGCTTTGCAAGCATTTATCGACAAGAGCCAAGACTGCGTAAGTGGTGTAGTTAGACTTAAGTTGTATAAAGGCTCTATCACTTGCGTAGGCAGAAAGAGCGAATTTAGCTTATACGACGACAAAGTTGCAAGTATGGAAGGTGTTGAAAGTGAATACAATCCAGACGACGCTACAGGTTTCATTCACCTACAAGCATTGAGACTTCGCCAAAGAGCACGCCGTCAAAACGGAGCTTTAATCGAGTCGCAATCAAAGCTAGAACGCCACTAATTTTTACTAATTAGATAAACTTATAAGGGCTTGGGTTTAAAATAACTCAAGCCTTTTTTTGCTTTAGCTATTGGGGCAGGGCTAGATTACTTATATAAGGACACAAAAAAACTTGAGCGATTAAACACTCAAGTTTTTCTTTTGCTAAGTTTTGCTAGGCTATTAGTCGTTCTTTTCTATGTATAGAGAACGAGATGGGAATGCCATTGATAAACCTAAGTTGCGTACAGCGTCCATAACATTGTAGTTCGCAAGTTCTTTAATTCTCATAAATTCAGCGTAATCTGTGATTTTGCATAGATATATAATTGAGATATTTAAAGATGAGTCTGCAAATTCATCAAAACGAACTATAACAACTTCTACATTTTCTGTGTTCTTTAGTGCAGTCTCTATTGCCTCTACAGCTGATTGTAATTGCTCTTTTGTAGTCGAATACACTAGACCTACACTAAATTCTACCCTACGTATAGTTCTTGCAGAGTTGTTTCTAATGTGGGCGTTTGCCAATGTTGAATTAGGTATAGATATTAACTCAGAGTGGAATGTTCTCAACTTTGTTGAACGTAAACCTATCTCTTCTATAAAACCGTGCCAGTTAGCGATAATTACTTCGTCGCCTACGATAAAAGGTCTGTCGATGATTATTGCTACAGAGCCAAAGAAGTTTGCTATAGTATCTTGAGATGCAAAGGCGAGAGCTGCACTACCAATACCCAAAGAAGCGATGATTGCACTAATATTTACCCCAAAGTTCTCTAATACCAAAAGTAAGAATATTATCACAGCCAATGAAATTGCTATACTTCTAAATAGAGGAATTAGCATAAATAAAGAAGGCTTTGTCTTTTCAACTTTTCCTGCAAATAGCTTAAAGAAAGTTCTTATCAATGACAATATAAAGCTTAGGCATATCCATAGGGCATATATTGCCAAGATTTTGAATATCACCACCATCGCCATTAAATTAGCTATGTTTAAGTAAGCCAAGACATAAATTGCAGACAATAAGATAAAAGCATTTAAAGGCTTGATTACATCGTGTAAATAAAAGCCAAAACTCTTCTTTTTCGCCTCTAACTTTTCAGATATTTTAGAGATTGTAGTGCCTAATATTAATCTAATGATAATAGCAATTACTATAGAAATAACGCCTATAGCCAAAAATAAAAGATTTGTGCCTGCATACTCCTTAGAAAAAGTAGCCTTAGTTTCTGCTGACAAAGTGCTTTTATCTAAACACTCAAGCATAGAAGCTTTCAAATGCTCAGACGCTTGTAGCCTACCTTCGTCTTGCTCGTTTAGGCTTTCTCTAAAGCCCTTTTCTTCGACTTGTGTTTGACTTTGTTCTTCTGTCTTAGGAGAGAGCAAATCTGTTTGTGCTATAGCTATGTAAGCTAAGCAGCTTACTACTATAAATAATAATATTTTTTTCATAAATTAAGTTATCCTTATGTCTTTGTTTTATTATTTTATTTATAGTGCTTTAAAATTAGAGCTATTTCTAAAAATAAAATAACGCTAGTAGTATAAAACACACTAGCGTTGATTGTAAAGATTTTTTATAGGGAATTTAAACCCCCTCAGCTAAAAAGCTAAATATATGTAACTATGATTAGTTAGACCAAGTACGCTTCTTATGACGATTAGCCTTTGAACGCTTACTACGTTTATGCTTGTTCATCTTTAATCTACGTTTTTTCTTAAGGTTTGCCATATTATATTCTGCTTTCTTTTGTTATCTAAGGTGATAAAACAATCTAAAAAATAATCAATTGCTAGTTTTTAGAACTCACCTAAAATTTTTATATTTATTAAATTTATAAGCCAACTATCATCTCATTTTTTTTGGATTTGTAAAGCTTTTTTTTCAAAAAAGACTAAGATTTTATCTTTTTTTCTTAATTAACAGTTAGGACATTCTAAAATCATAGATACAAAGGCTATGAATAACATACCTATAAATGTACCAAATATTGCAGTATGACCTCTGCCGTATTCCTTAGCCATTGGCAACAACTCGTCTAGGGCTATATATACCATTATCCCTGCTACAAAGGCATTTAGGAGGCTGATTACTTCTAGGCTGGCAAAGCTCGAAATTAGGCTATAGCCAAAAATTGCCCCCAAAGGCTCTGTCAATCCAGATAGCGTTGCCCAAATAAAAGCCTTAGTCTTGCTCTTTGTAGCAACATATATAGGAAGAGCAACTATCAAGCCTTCAGGTATGTTGTGTAGGGCAATCCCTATTGCAATGGAAAGCCCCATTGTCATATTCTCACTAGCTGTGGCAAAGACAGCCAAGCCCTCGGGAAAGTTGTGTATAGCAATAGCTAAGGCGATGAATACACCAGTTCTATAAGATTTATTCTCTATAATCTCGCTTATGCTGTTCTTAGAATTGCTATGATGATGGCAATGGCATAAGTTTCCTCCCAAAGTGTCTTCGTCGTCTTTCGATATATGAGTAGGAATGAAATAGTCTATCATTGCTGTAAAGACTGCCCCTATGGCAAATAGGGCAATTGCAATGAAATGTCCATTAAAAATTCCAAAGGATAACTCGCTTTCTAGTGCTATAGGCAACAAGCCTACCAAGGATATATATAGCATTATTCCTGCTGAAAAGCTCATAGCTAACGCCAAAAAGGACAACTTCACCTTTTGGGTAAAGAATATCATTAAAGCCCCTAAGCCAGTACACAAACCAGCAACTACAGTTAACATCACTGCATTAAACATATTTTACTTTCTTTTTTATATTATGTAGGGCTTTAAGTAGCACCCTACTTGAATTTCTTTGCGTCCTTTAAGGTGATAGTCCTATTAAAGACATTTTCCTTATCGGAAGCTTTTGCTTTCACAAAATAGGCAATTCGTTCAAACTGTAGAGGCACGCCACATTCTACTGTTAACGCAGAAGTTTCTGCAAAAAACTCAGTAGTACTTAGCGACTCCTTGTTTAAGTAATCTAAGAAAGTTTCACCTTCGGGAATGTCAGACATATCCTCTTTAGTGAATAATTTGTCGTAAAGATTTGCACTACATTTTACATTTTCAGTTGTGCTAACCCAATGTATAGTACCCTTTACTTTTCTGCCGTCTGGAGATACTCCCCCTCTGCTATCTTTGTCTATAGTGCAAATTAGCTTTAAAATATTGCCATTAGCGTCTTTTATAACTTCTTTACACTTAAGGAAATACGCATATCTCAAGCGTACTTCATTATTAGTAGATAGTCTAAAGAATTTCTTTGGAGCGTCTTCTAAAAAGTCTTCACGCTCTATAAAAATTCTCTTAGTAAATGCAACTTTTCGCACAGAAGAATTTTCGTCTTCTGGGTTATCTATTGCGTCTAAATTGTCGATAAAGTCCTCTTCAATATTTTCAATTTCCACTTCAAGTGGGTCGAAAACAGCCATCTTGCGAAGAGCCTTTTTATTCAAATCTTGCCTGATACAATGCTCTAGCAAAGCAAAGTCAGTTAGCCCCTTATACTTAGTTATACCAATAGTAGTGCAGAAGTTTTTGATAGCGTCAGCAGTGTAGCCTCTAGCTCTCATACCAGATATAGTTGGCATACGAGGGTCGTCCCAGCCTTCAACGATATTGTTTTCAACTAAGTGTTGAAGTAGGCGTTTGCTCATCATAGTATAGCCTAAGTCGAGCCTTGCAAATTCGTATTGACGAGGTTGCCTGTCGTTTAGATTTATTGCTGATGTATTTTCAATAAACCAGTCGTAAAGTTCTCTATGCACTTCAAATTCCAATGTACACAATGAGTGAGTAATCCCCTCTATAGCGTCAGAAAGGCAGTGAGCAAAGTCATACATAGGGTAAATGCACCACTTGTCGCCGGTATTGTGATGGTGGTCGTACTTAATTCTATAAATAGCAGGGTCTCGCATATGCAAGTTTGGAGAAGCCATATCAATCTTTGCTCTCAAAACAAACTCAACCTCAGCGTATTTGCCCTCTTTCATCTCTTGGAAAAGCCTTAAATTTTCCTCTATAGATCTATCTCTATGAGGGCTGTTTTTGCCAGCAGAGTAGGGAACACCTCTATACTCTTTAAACTCCTCAGGACTTAGTGTGCAAACATAAGCCTTGCCAGCTTCTATTAATTCTATAGCAAAACTAAAGAGCTTGTCGAAATATTCTGAAGCGTAATATAAATTATCCCACTTAAAGCCAAGCCACTGAATGTCTTCTTTAATAGCCTCAACAAAGCGAACATCTTCCTTCGTTGGGTTAGTGTCGTCGAAACGCAAGTTGCAAGTTCCATTATATTCAATTGCCGTACCAAAGTCTAGGCAGATTGCCTTGGCGTGTCCTATATGCAGACAGCCATTAGGTTCTGGGGGAAACCTTGTAGAAATTCTTGAATGCCCCTCGTTAATATCATTTTCAACGATTTGCCAAATAAAGTTTTTCGATTTTGTAGATGTATTATCTTCTTCCATATTATAAACACTAAGGTGAGTTCTAAAAATTAGCACTTAGCTATTTTTTAGATTATTTTGAGATTAATTTTCTATGTTTTTAAGGAGGATAATGAATTATCTAACGAAAAAACAGAGGAAATTAGACCAAAATAGGCAAAAAAGAGCAAGTGTATTTTTCTTTTACTTTTTAAAAACTAATTTTTAGAACCCACCTAAGTTATCAATTCAAGTCTTATAGAGAAAAAGGTCAAGCCTATTTATGAGCCACTTTAAAAAAAATAAATTTTTTCAAAAAAAAGCTTGCAATATAAAAAAATATTAGTCATATTAGATAACTTAAACAATGGTTAATGTCCCTATCGTCTAGCCCGGTTAGGACACTAGATTTTCATTCTAGCGACCGGGGTTCGAATCCCCGTGGGGATACTTTTTCCACAGTTTAAATTACGCCTTTCGGGGCGTTTTTTTTTGTGCCTATTTCTAATAGCCATTCTTTAAGAA
>JAWXTY010000031.1:0-17862 GCA_044433115.1 Opitutales bacterium | reverse complement strand
ACTTGCAACTGAACTTACTGTAGCATCTGCATTAACTTGAATTACACCACCCATAGAACTCAAAGTAGTTGCTATAGTACCACCTGTGATTCCGTATGTGCCACTTGTATTGTCAATATAAGTATTGTCGAGATATGAAGCATCAGCGTTCAATGTGCCAACATTTGTCAATGAGTAAGACAATGTGCCTGCTGTTAGGTTAAGCACACCATTGTTTGTTGTCTCATTGCCCAAGTAAGAAGCGTCTGTGCTTACTTCACTATCTGCAACTATAATTATAGAGCCACTGCCTGAGATTGTTGCAGCAAGCGTGCCTGTTGTTAGGCTTAAAGTGCCTGAGTTTGTTAGAGCTGTATCAATATAAGTTGCAGAAGAACTTACTTCGGCGCCACTGTTTATTTGTACATTATAAACTACATCATCTAAGCCTGTTTCAATTGTACCACCAGTAATGCCGTATGTACTACCTGTGTTATTTGTCACGCTTGTTAGGTAAGTTGCATTTGCGTTAAGTGTGCCAGAGTTTGTCAAGCTAGAGTTCAATGCATCTGTGCCTGTTAGCGTCAACGTGCCTAAGTTTGTAATTCCACTTGTTGCTGTTAAATTAGATGTAGCAGATGTTAGATTTGCACTTTCTGCAATCTCTATAGTGCTTGTAGAAGTCAAAGAGCCTACATTATCAGTTACAACAACTGTGCCTGCTATATCAATGTCATCAGCAGAAACGCTCGCAGATATTGTTGAGCCATTTATGCTTACTAGAGATGTTGCATCGTCTGTACCATTTGTAATAGCTCGAGTTAGTTCGCCACTTGTTAAGTAAACAGAGCCATCGTTTGTGATAGCAGTACCTGTGCCGAGATTACTTGCATTTGCACTTATAGTAGCTCCTGCGTTGTTTTGAACCGTAATGTCGTCGGCTAATACACTTGTGCCACTAAAGTCTAGATCTCCATAATTTATTATAGAGCCAATATATAAGTTGCCTGCGTTGATAGATAGTTCAACACCACTATATAGGGTTAGAGTATTTGTTGCGATATAAATGTCGTCGCCTGCTGTAATGTCATCTGTAATTACGATATCGCCAACTTTGCTGTAAGTGTCCGCATCTGTGTAGTTGATACTAGAACTTAGCGTACCTCCATTTATATTTAGAGTGCCAGTATTGATAATTGTATTAGCTGTACCCAAGTAATCAGCAACTGTATCAACTGTACCTGCATTGCTTAAAGTAGATGTCAAAGTGCCTCCTGTTAATTCAAGGTTGCCATTGCTTAGGACTACAACTGAAGTAGCATTCAATGAGCTTGCATTAGATGTCAACTTAGCATCTTTTGCAATCTCTATAGAAGTTGTAGAAGTCAAAGAACCTTCGTCGTCTGTAACAACAACTGTGCCTGCTATATCAATATCATCAGCTGTAACACTTGCTGATATTGTTGAGCCATCTATGCTTACGAGAGATGTTGCAGTATCTTCGCCATTTGTAATAGCGTAAGTCAACTCGCCACCTGTCAAATTAACTGTACCATCATTTGTAATAGATGTAGCTAGATAACTTGCACTTGTGTTCAATATACCAGTAGTTGTATTTGTGAAGCTAGAAGTCAAAGAGCCAGTTGTTAAGCTTAAAGTACCATTGTTTGTAGTAGCATTGCCTAAATAAGAAGCATTCGTGCTTACTTCGTTGCTAGCAAGTATAATTATTGAACCACTGCCGCTAATTTCTGCCCCAAGCTCGCCATCTGTTAGGCTTAGAGTTCCTAAGTTTGTTAGCGCTATGTCGATATAATCTGCACTAGATTCTACATTAACACCTGTATTAACTTGGATTGTGCCACCTGTACTTTTCAAGGAACTTGCGATAGTTCCACCTGTTATTCCGAATGTACCATATGTATTGTCAATATTGCTATTGCCAAGATAACTAGCATCTGCATTAAGCGTGCCAGTGTTTGTAACCTTTGCAGACAATGTAGTGCCTGTTGTTATATTTAACTCGCTTGCGTTACTTATAGTAGAGCTTAGAGTGCCTTCTGTTAGGTTAAGTACTCCATTGTTTGTTGTCTCATTGCCTAAATAAGAAGCGTTTGTGCTTACTGTGTTGTCTGCTACTATAATTATAGAGCCTGTACCTGCGATTGTTGCTCCAAGTGTGCCATTTGTTAGGCTTAACTCGCCTGCATTTGTCAAAGCTGTGTCTATGTAAGAAGCACTTGAACTAACTTGAGCATTAAGAGCGATTTCAACTGAATCAACTACAGCATCAAGAGCTGTTTCTATTGTGCCACCTGTGATAATATAAGTACTGCCACTTGCATTTGAAAGGTAGCTACTAGATAAATAAGTAGCGTTTGCATTAAGCGTGCCACTATTTGTTAGCGTGCCACTTAAATCATCTGTACCAGTTAACGTCAGCGTGCCTGAGTTTGTTAAAGTAGAATCTCCCAGATTTGCAGCAGTAGCATATATGTAGTTGCCTGTTGTAATACTAACTGTGCCTGTTAGCACAGAAGCTAAAGTGCCATCTGTTTCAGTAGAGCCTTCTAGGTAGATAGTGCCACTATTTGAGAGGCTAGAAGCTTGTAGGTTTGCGGCATCTATAGTTAATGACGCATTTGTCGATATGTCCAACTTTGTTACAATACCGACATCACTTTCTATATCTCCAGCTATAGCAATAGTGCCTGTACCTGTAATATTAGAATTCGCCAAAGTGCCATCTGTTAAACTGAGCGTGCCATCGCTATTTACTGTAATTGTGCCATTACCCAATACACCTGCTGAGAGTTCAAGCTTCGCAGTAGAATCGGCTGAACTTGTACCTATAGTAATTGCAGAAGCACCCAAAGCTGCAGAATTTGAGTACTCCATTATACCCTCTTCTACATTCAATTTGCCTGTATGAGAAAGCATAGACGAATTTACAGTCAAGGTTTCGGAAGTTGTCTTTTTAATTGTGCCAGTACTT
This sequence comes from Opitutales bacterium, assembly GCA_044433115.1. GTDB lineage: Bacteria > Verrucomicrobiota > Verrucomicrobiia > Opitutales > Intestinicryptomonadaceae > CAKUIA01. Next base: position 14,888 of record JAWXTY010000031.1, on the reverse strand, counting down.
GATACTTCTGAAGTTAATATACCTCCAGTTAATATCAAATCGCCTTTATTTATTATGCCATTTGTTGCTACCAACTTAGTTGCGTCAGACTCTAAACTTGCGTCTGCGTTTATAGTTAGAGAATCTGTACTTATGCTAGCACTTTCAGCTAAATCTATTATGCCTGCTATAATTACAGAGTCTGTTAGGCTTTCATCGCCTGTTATTGCAATTGAAAGCGTGCCAGACACTCCATCTGAATTTGTTAAAGTTAATTCACTTGAGTTTGTTAAATCATTAAGTAACAATGCTGCATCTACAGATGTAGGCACAGTAATTTCAAAATATCCATCTACTATACTAACGCTAATGACGCCATCAGTGATAGTTATACTATTTTTATTATCTAAATATAAGTCATCAGCATATACTGAATCCCAATTTAAAGTTAAATCTGTTAAATCGGTAGCTATAGTAGTGCTTGTATCGTCAAGCATATCTATAGTTAAGCCGTCGCCAAAGCTTATATATATTGTTGTATTCTCGACTAGTGTTATGGAATCAAATACTGTGCTATTGATATTGTCTACAGTTAATATTACACTTAAAGTAGCATTTGAGCCCACCGACACAGTACCACTTATAGTGCCATATACATTTAAAGTAGAGCTATTTGCAACATTTAAAGAAGTAGTTGCAGTCAAGTTATTATAGACATTTATAACGCTACCAGAATTGCCACTTATTGCATTATTAAGCTCGCCACCAAAAATAGATACAGTACCAGAGTTTGTTATAGTGTTGCTATTGCCCAAATAAGACGCACTAGTTTCTAAAAGAGCATCTTCTTCAATATTTAAAACCACATTAGATAAAAGAGCAGATGTCGTCCCTTCGCTTAATAACAATCCAAGGCTATTGCCATCGCTATCAACAGCATATACATCATCTCCAGTATAAGCACCTAAAATCAAAGTACCATTATACACATTTATTGTTTGATTGGATACAGTGTTATTAAACTGAACATCAGAATAACTATCTGCGACATAATCATAAACAACTCCGTCGCTATCATAAGCTTTGCCTAAATCATCTGAGCTAAAAGTAACACCACCCACACTAACAGAATTATCTATATCGTCTTGAGTAACATAACCTTCAATATTGCTTTCTGATATTATAGAAACATTATTTACATTTAAGATTTGATCATCTATATAAGAAGCAGTAGAACTACCTGTTATACCATCATTTACAACAATACTATAACCATCAAACGCATTGAAGTTTACTGTAGCTACATTCAATGCTGATGTCCCATAATTATATATAGCGCTAGACGTTATAGACCCGTTATTATTTACATAATTACCAAGAAAATTAACATCATTGCCTAACGCCAAGAGGTTAATAGTACCTTTATCGTTATAAATAGCACCTCCCAAAGCAGTAGAAGTAGAATAAGCGTAATTTCCCAAGAAATTACCTGTAATATATCCTACCGTTCCTGTATTATAAATAGCGCCACCATATGAAGTTGATGTTCCTGTAGAAGATGCATAAGTATAGTTAGCCACAAAATATCCTATTATATAATCTATTTCAGATGTATTATAAATAGCACCACCATACGAAGTTACAGTGCCTGCATAAGATTCTACAATAGAAGAAGCATTATTAGCTATAAAATCTCCATTTATAAAACCTAATCCTGATGTGTTATAAATGGCACCACCATATGAAGTTGCATCTCCTATAGAATACACATAAGCATAAGCATAATTATTGATAAAATCTCCCGTTATATTTCCCATTGCTGATGTGTTATAGATTGCACCTCCATATGAAGTTGCCTTTACTAAACTTTGAATATAACTAGCAGAAGAATAGGCATAATTATTGATAAAATCGCCTGTTATATCTCCTATATAATAAGTGTCGCCAATTGCTGAATTATAAATCGCACCGCCATGAGAATAAGAAGTATCAATAGAAGAACTTCTTGCATAATTACCAATAAAATCGCCTGTCACATCTCCTATCTTTTCTCTATAAGCATAAATCGCACCTCCGACTGCTCCAGCAGTCGCATATTTAGATGAAGTTGATGAGTTTGATGCATTAGCTATAAAATGCCCTGTTATATCTGCATAAGTAGTAGGGCTTGTAATTCTTCCATAGTTTGAAATTGAATCAGATATATTTAAGACATAATAATGCAACTCATAACTAAGATTTCCACTTTCATCAATACTAATTAAATACTTTGTGATAGTATTATCACCTGACTCGCTAGCATCACTTAGAGTATAAGCAGACTTAATGTCAGACTCGCCTGCGTAGTATAAATCGCTTAGGGTTGTGGTAAACACATAAGCACTATCGCTTATAGATAGCTCACCAGTGTCGCTAAATGTATAGTAAGATGAACCTAACAGTATATCTTCATAGAAATACACCTCTGTGCTATATCCACCTGTAAGACTTAAGTCATCTAATATATCTACATCTTCTAATGCACCTAAATATATAGTCAAATCGTCTACACCACTTAAATCACCATCGCCACTTAGGCTAACATCTGTACTTGCAGTTAAGTCAAAAGCTAAAGAACCACTCAAAGCTACGCTTGTTTCAACTTCGCCAGATATAACAGTGCCATTATTAGTAGTCGTTGCCGACAAAGTACCATCTGTTTCAGAGTCATAGTCAGCCAAATCTACAACGCCTGCAGCATTTGCAAAACTAGCCACCAAAAAGCTTAGTAATAATATTGATAATTTTTTCATAGTTTGTGTATGTTTTAAAGTTTATTTAGTGTTTCAATACCCCAACTCCTTAAAAATTGTTGGAACTAGTGGGTTTGTACGGAAATTATAAGGACTATTTTGCCAATTATAAAAATTTTTACTTTTAATATTGTAATTATAATTCGAGACTACATATTCCAAGGAAACCTTAAAATAGTTTACTTTTTTTAAGGATTGTAAATAATTAAATCTTTTTTCAAAAATGGAATATTCCTTCTGCGTTACTATGATTGTATGAGTTTGCTTTGCCCTATATTCTATTTTCACACTACTTGCACTGGTTGTCATAATATAACAACCAGCCCCACCCTTGTTTCCCATAGGTGGAATATGAACTGGTAAGGATTTCTTTTTGCTGATTAAATAATTATTTATATCGTTTATAAATGTAGTTATGTTTAAAGGTACTGACATAGTTTTTCTTTCTTTTAAATTTTCTTCCAAAGCTTTTTGATTTCTAATTCTATTGGCGACATATTCTCTGCTTTGACAATTCTAAATATTGTATCAATAATATTTCCTTATTGAGAATATTATCTATTTCTATATTTCTTTCATTCGCAGTCATTTTTATTTTATTTCCAATTATTTCTATATTTCTTTCATTCGCAGTCATTTTTATTTTATTTCCAATTATTTCCTATTTCTCCAAAGCTCATCTTCTAATTCCATTGGCGAAATATTCCTATCTTTAGCAATTCCAAATATTATACCCATTATTTTTTCATAAGTTTCCTTATCAAACTTACTCCAGCAAAGAGCTTTTTCATTTCCTATATTTACATTGGCAGAGTTATATGTATTGATTTTTATCCCTAAATTCTTTAACTCTTCTTTTCCTTTTATTTCTTTTCCTTTTATTTCTTTTCCTTTTATTTCTTTTATAGAAAACAATATGTTTACATCGATAGGAGGTAGTAATTCTTTCAAAATATTTTCATTATCTGCCCAAGCAAAGTCTTCAAGCATTTTATCAAATTCATTTTGCAATTCCCCTTTTGCGTAATAAAAGAAAAAAACGTATTTAAACAATAAGGAAATTATCTTTTGAATAATACCAATATTTAGATCTTCGTAGTTTGTACCTTTTTTTAATTCTACTATTTTAGACAATAAGGATGACTTAGTTGTATTCGTTGGAAGTTCACTTAAGAAGTTATGAATATCAGTTCGAAGATTTTCTTTGTTTTCATTTAAAAGCTCTCGCTGCTCTTTATTTGACATTAAAGCTTGGTTTAATGCAGAACAAGCAGACTTAAACCAAGCTCCAAAATCATAGATTTGAAGATGGTATTCTTTTAAGAAATCCATTGCTCGTTCTTTAGATATTGCCATAGTATTACTCATTATAAATTCTAATTTTGTGTTATAACGATAGCGTATATGTTATACAGTATTATATTTTTCTCCGCAAAGTGGCTTGTTTACTAGCATCTAGCAATACTAATACTTTTGCTTTATAAAAAAATAAAGAGTGTAGTTTACCTTAAAACTACTTTATGATTAAGATAATCAATGACTTTTTTATCTTTTATTAGAAAATAAATTGACAACTGTATAACATATACGGTGTACCTGCTAAATCTAGCCCATCTACCCTAGAACGAAATCTTAGAGCAGATGAGCTATAGGTATTCCCAAGAAATACTCTACAAAAGCACTTTGTTTCGCATTAGTGGTTTTAGCTTGCCTTGCTTGTAGGTGTTCTTAATAAAGGCAATAATGTCGTCGTCATCTTCTATATTTAGGGCTTCTATTATTTTGTCTAGACCACTTCTTGTATAGAATTGTCTGCATTGTGTGGAGCTCATCTTGTCTTGGTAGAGATCTATAATGCCATCACAGAGCATATCTATATTTTGCGAATACATACTAAAGCTAAAAGTGCCAACTTTGCGTTTCAAAGGGTAGCCGTCGATTTTGTCGACAAGTGCTTTGTATATCGCTGTATCGTGGGCAAAGCAGGCTAAAGCGTCTTCTCTATTGAAGCCGAATGTAACGACATACTTAGCGTCCACGTCGGCTGGGCTTATACCAAGGTTTATAGCAGCCATTCTTTTAGAGAAATCCAAGTAGTGCCTGTTTAGGTTTTCAGAATTTAAGGACTCGTCTATCCTAAAGAACTGCATAAGCTCCTTAGTGTATGCGTCTAGCGTGCCTTTTCTGGACGTCTCTCGGCAATTAGAATAAAGCCTATCAAACAAGTCTTCATCTAGCAAGCTAAGCAAAATCAGTGGTCTCAATGCTCTATGGCAAAGCCTGTATAAATTTTCAACTTTACTCCAAGATTCAGAGAGTTCTGGCACTTTTAAGCTTTCGTCTTGAGACTCAGGCTTAGCCAACAACTCTCGGCACTTCTCAGGATTCGGCAAGCCATAAGGGTAGTCTTGCATAATATTAGCTAACATAGAGACATACTTTGCAGAGTTGAATTCCAATACAGACGCAGGATTTGAATAGACTAAATATTCAAAAGTCGCCTTATCTTGCACGCCATCTATAATAGAGTGATAAAGCAAGAAAGTCGGCGAGTCTTTTGCCTTATCTGCAAGCTCATTTCGCACATAGTGTTTGTACAATCTAAAAGATAGTTCATTGCAGATAAGTGGGTCTGCCTCATCTAATAGTCTAGCAGGGTACAGTGGATTGGACGCCGAACTTGTGTCGCAATGGCTACGTTTATCGCTTGCCCCATTGTAATTATGCTCAGCGACAAGTTGCTCGACAATTCTTATGCCCTTATCCCAACCAAGCTTTCTGTCGGCATAGATACGCAAGAGCTTATCTGTGTCAATGTGTGCAATGTCGCTTTGATAGCTTAACTTAGCATTGCAAGCAAGGTGGAAAATTTCGCTTATCTGCTCAAGCTCCTCTTGCGACAACTCAGCATAATATCTGCCTGCATCATTTAGCCCTTGCAACATTAAGGCTAAAGGAGTACGATACGCCTTGCAAAGTTTATCGTAGTCCCTTTGACTCTTGCAAATGCTAGAGAGCGTAGGGTCTTTAGCGACTTGGTCGTCATAATTTAAAAGCAAGATTTGTCCTGCTTGCGTTAATGTGTAATTGTGTAGTTCTTTGATATTCATTTTTAGAATCTCCTTATTAATTTAATTTATCAAGAATTTCAACGTGAAATCCTTATAAATCATTGTTAATAAGGAATATAATATTCTATCTAAACTAAAGCTAATTGACAAAACCAATTAAAACCAGTTAATTTCTATTTTTAAGCCTAAAAACAGCCTTATTTTAGCCTTAAAAATACATATACATAAAAATACACTAAAACACAATAAAGCATAAATAATCAATAACATATGTTTATATCTTTCAGAAAAAAGCAAGGCAAAACCAAGCACATTTTTAAAGCCTAAAAAGCAAAACCAACTAAAACCACATAAAACCAGTTAAAACCAGAAAATCCCCTAAGTTGTTGATAATAGCGTTTAATTTTGCTGGTTTTGTATAGTAGTAGGGAGGGCTAAAATCGAGTATTTTAAACAAAAAAAGACCCTAAATGCTTAATTTAGAGTCTTTTATAAATGGTGGGAGTAAATGGATTCGAACCATCGACCCCTTGCGTGTCATGCAAGTGCTCTAACCAACTGAGCTATACCCCCTTTTAAGGTAGTGTTATTTTTTAACCTACCTTATTTTTAATCTATATTATAGAATACATTATCTCTTCTTTTGGCAAGCTTTTTATTTCTCGCTCAAGTTTTCTCAAGTTTTTATGAGGGGTATCTTATTATATTCTTTACTATTTTTAGCATTTATAGTAGAAGTTTAATTTTTGGATTATAATAACCTTAGCAGAGACTCTCTCCCTTTTCAATTTTTAACAAAGAAAAAAACGCTTCCTTCAATTTTTAACAAAGAAAAAACGCTTCCTTCAATTTTTAACAAAGAAAAAACGCTTCCCATTTATATTCTAATAGACTTAGGTAATTTCTAAAAATTAGTATTTATAAAAAAACACTTGCTCTTTTTTGCCTATTTTGGTTTAATTCTCTTTGTTTTTGCGTTAGATAACTCTGTTATCCTCCTTAAAAACAAAGAAAATTAACCTCAAAATATCCTAAAAAATAGCTAAGTGCTAATTTTTAGAACTCACCTTTATGAAGAAATTTTTATTAAAAACAATTTTATTTATATCAAGTACTACGCCTCTCTTTAGCTTTGCTTCGGGGAAAATATTAGTTTCAGGGCAAGGTTGGAATGATATCGCTATCATCGACAAAGACTCGTCTAAAATAGAGTGGTCTGCCTCTTTGGATTTTAAAAATAAGGGTATGAATTGCTCGGCTATGACTAATGATGGCAATGTCGCTGTTGCTTGTGGCACAGCTGCTGCTATTATTGATAGAAATACTAAAAAAGTAATTTGGAAATACGATACTAAAAAGGACGAAGAAATTCATAATATAACTCCTCTTGAAAATGGAAATTATCTCTTGGGTGCTTGTGGTAATCCTGCTCGTATCTTTGAGGTAGATAAAGATAAAAATATCCTAAATGAAGTTAATTTCGACACAGATTGCCCTAAGGTACACTCGCAATTTAGGCACGTAACTATTGCAAAAAATGGTAACTTCTTGGTAGCTCTGCTCCAAAACAAAAAAATCTTAGAAATTGATAAAGCTGGCAAAACTGTTTCTAGTTATGACTTAAGCAAAATGCCAGGTGGCGTTTTTGGGGTTATTGAGCTTAAAGATGGCAACTTGCTTGCATCTTCGGACAAAGGCGAAATCCTTGTATTAGATAGAAAAAGCCAAGAAGTCTTAAGGCAAATAAACAACGAAAACCTTAAAGGTGGCTCTAAATTACTCTTTGCTTGCAAGGTTGTAGAACTAGACAATGGCAATTTATTAGTTGCTAATTGGGCTGGACACTCCAAGGATAAAACCCAAGCTAAGGTCTTAGAAATAGACAAAGATAACAATGTAGTTTGGACTCTTGACAATAAAACAGTTAAGAACGCTGCCTGTATTCAGTTAGGTGAGTTCTAAAAATTGGCAATTAGCTATTTTTAAGGCTACAACCGCAAGGGCGTAGGAGCATTGCTTTAGCAATGACCCTGAGCGATAGCGAATGGGCGAAAAGGGCTTTATAAGCCTTGAGTCAATATTTTTAGCGTAATTTTCTTGTTTTTTAAGGCGAACACCTTCAGGGGTAGAATATTTGCGTTAGCAAATACCTGAAAGGCGAGACATCTTTAGATGCGAGTTCAATAATGCAATTATCTAAGGTAAAAACAAGGAAATTCAAGCAAAAATAGGCTAAAAAGAGCAATTGTAGCTTATCTGAGTGCAAAAACAAAGTTTTTGCTTGCTAATAAAAACCAATTTTTAGAACTCACCAATTAATTAAATCCAAAAACATTTAAAACAAAAAAACACTAAGCGATTAAACTTAGTGTTTTTTTGTGTCTATTAAAAAGACTTTAAAATTTATTAAAATAGCTTAAAGCTTCTTAATATCTTTTAGTAGGTGTTTTGAATAGAAGGCTTCTTCTTCGTCATTCCTAGATTTAGTTACGCCGTGTCCAGCACCAGGGACTACGTGTAGCTCAATCTCGTTGCCTATGCTCTTGGCACGCTCGCAAGTCCTAGTTGTCTCTTCTATAGGGCAAGTAGTGTCGGCATCGCCATGAATTATTTGCAGCTTAGGGGAAGTCGTTGTAATATATTCACTTGGGCTAAGCTTCTTACGCAAGTCGAAAGTCTTATCAAACCTATCTCCCATATTTCTTGGAGAATTTGCTCGATTATAAGGTTGCTTGTATTTTTCAAAGATATAATCGTCTATTAAAGTACATATTGGAGCTTTTGCAGAACCACACAATATCTTATATTTAGCACCCTTTAGGGCTTCGTCGCCAGCAAAAACATCGTCTGGAGCAAGAGTTAGCATTAGGCATAAGTGTCCGCCTGCAGAGTGTCCAGAAATACCTACTCTATTCATATCCAAGTTGTATTTCTTTGCGTTTAATGCTAAAAATCTAGCAGCGTCGAAACAGTCTGTAACACATTCTTGTATAGTTTCTTTTGAGTATGAAATTGGTACAACAGCAATACCTAAGTCGCCATAACGCTTCATATCTTCCTCTGATACAACATATCTTGTGCCGCCGCCCCAGCCGCCGCCGTGTATGCTAATTATAACAGGCGAGCCATCTTTGTAGAGTTGCTTTGTAGGTTGAATTATATCAAAGCCAAGTTCCTTGCCCTTATAGTTTTTATAAACTACTTCACGCACTACATTTTCTTTGCCTGCATAAGCCTTATCTGCCTTTACAGCCCATTTTTCCATCTCCTTTGCAAAGGCTGTAGCCTTATCTTCATCGCTTGCAGTTGTTGTAGCTTTTGCAAAGGATATGCTACTTAAAAGAACTAAGGATAGCGTTGTTAGTAATAATTTTTTCATAAGTTTTTAGATTAAAGATTTATATTAAAGTCTTTCGATGTCTTTTAGTAGATACTTTGAATAGAAGGCTTCTTCTTCGTCGTTTCTAGCTTTTCTTACGCCGTGTCCCATTCCCTTAACTTCGTGAAATTCTATTTCATTGCCAATTTTCTTTGCGTATTCGCAAGTCTTTCTTGTTTCTTCTATAGTGCAAGCTTCGTCTACGTCGCCGTGTATGATTTGAACCTTAGGAGAGTCTTTTGTGATATAGATTATAGGGCTTAATCTCTTTCTTTGCTCAAAGCTTTCGTTAAAAGGAACGCCTCCCCAGTTTGCAGTTTTACTTGCCCTGCCCTTTGATCTTGGGTATTTAGCAAAAATTTCGTCGTCGATTAAAGTAGAAATAGGAGCTTTTGCAGAACCACACAAAATCTTGTATTTAGCACCCTTTAAGGCTTCGTCGCCAGGGAAAACTTCGTCTGGGGCAAGAGTTAGCATTAGGCATAAGTGAGCACCTGCAGAGTGTCCAGAAATTGCAACTCGGCTCATATCTAAATTATACTTTTTTGCATTTAGAGCTAAAAATCTTGTAGCGTCAAAACAGTCTACAACACATTCTTCTATAGTTTGCTTGCAATATGTAATTTGAACAAGGGCTATACCTAAGTCGCTATAACGCTTCATTTCGTTGGCGTCAATAATGTAGCGATTGCCACCACCCCAGCCGCCGCCGTGAAGTTGGATAATTACAGGCGAGCCATCTTTATAAAGTTGCTTCTTTGGGTGAATTATATCTAAAGCCAACTCCATCCCCTTATAAGTTTTGTAATGCACGTCTACATCTACATTATCCATTCCCTTATATGCCTTTGCAGACTTCTCTGCAAGAGCTGCCCTATCAATCTTTCCACCATCTTGGGCGAATGAATTCAAATTAAAAAATGCTACTGAAAGCAATGCTAGTGTGAATATTTTTTTCATAAGTATAAAATTATGATTAAAAAAAAATCCATTTCAAGAAAAATCTTTTTTTTCTTGTTTTCTTAAAGATAATTCGTATATATCTATAACTATGAACGTTAACTATAAAATTTTATCTGTTGCCTTAATTATATGTATAGCCTTTTTGCTATTTAGGGTAAATACTGATGTGCCTAGTGCAGACGTGGTTTTAAATAATATACACACAAGGACTTCTGTAAGAGAATATTCTGACAAAAAGGTCTCTGAAGAAATTTTAACAACTCTAGTAAAAGCTGCAATGGCTGCTCCTACTGCTGGAAATATGCAGCCTTGGAACTTCTTGGTGCTTCAAGATAAAGAAGAGCTTGAGAAAATATCGCAAATACATACATATACAAAGCCTCTTGGAGGTGCAAGGGCTGCAATAGTTGTAACTGGCGATATGTCGACTTATGAAAACAGGCAAGACTTTTCTAAATTTTGGCTAACAGATGGCTCAGTGGCTACCCAAAATATACTCCTTGCAGCCCACTCTCTAGGACTAGGGGCTGTTTGGCTAAGTGTATATCCCTCTGAAGAAAGAGACTCTAAGCTTAGGGAAGTTATTAAAGTGCCAGAAAATACAAATATTTTATGTATAGTATCGCTTGGCTATCCCGCAAGAGACTTCGTTCCAAAAAATAAGTGGAAGCCTGAAAAGCTCTCTTTTGATAAATTTGATTAAAAAAAGTGAGTTCTAAAAACATATGGGTCGTATATTTAACATAATTATATTTATTTTACTGCTTTGCCTTATTGTAATTGCAAATGGCAAGTTTTTGGGTGTGCCTATTCAAGAAGAAAAAAGCGAAGCTCAATCTGTAGAATTTGACTTAAAGCAAGAATATAATGTCATTTATACTATGCCATATACCAAGAATATATCAGGATATGGAGGGGCTATTCCTCTCGCTATTGCTGTGGATAAAAATAATGTGGTCTTGGATATTCAAATTTTGAAAAATGCTGAAGACCCATCGTATTTAGGCGAAGTAATTAAGGCGAAATATACAAGCAATTGGGTGGGACTATCTATTGCAGAAGTTGCTGATAAAAAGGTAAATGCACTAAGTGGAGCAACGCTGTCAAGCACTGCTATTGCAAAGTCAATGAAGGCAAGAGCTAGGCAAATTATTGGAGCAGAAAATGAAAAAGCTGAAATTGATTATGAAAAAATTATAAAAATTTCAGCCCTCCTTTTTGTAATTTTAACTGGCTTTTTGTCATTTTATTTCCCTGCAAAGTTTGCAAAGTATAGAACATTTTTGCTATTTTCTAACATAATGATTTTAGGGGTGTGGCAAGGGGCTATGCTATCTGTATTTACACTCGCAAATTGGCTGATAAATGGAATACCAAGCATTTATGGCTACTTGTTGCTAGTTATATTTTTAATATCTATATTAGTGCCTATTTTCACAAAAAAGAATTACTACTGCACTTATGTATGCCCATTTGGAGCAAGCCAAGAGTTGGTGGCAAAGGCTATACGCATAGACAAAATTTCTATTAAAAAATTGCTATTTAAAGGGCTAAATAAGGCTAGAATAATTATATTGATTTCCTGCTTTATACTTCTAATTCTTGGCTTGGGCGAAAATATTGCTTTGGCTGAACCTTTTAGTGCGTTTAACCCTAGTTTTGCATCGAAAGTGGCTGTGGGGATTTTTGTTGTTTCCTTGATTTTATCTATGTTTACGCCGAGAATTTGGTGTAACTACTTTTGCCCAATGGGAGCGTTTTTAGACCTATTTAAATCAAAGGCAAAAAAGGCTCAAAAATGAAAAGAGCAATCTTAGCCCTACTTCTGCTTTGTGCTTGCGTATGCCTTTTTATACATAAAAAATATAGCCAAGACTTGAAAGGTGGCGAAGTTTTTGGTACTTATTATAGAATAATTACTCTTGGCAAAAATGATATTATACCTGAAATTGAGGCTGTATTTAAGGAAGTAAACGATAAGATGTCTGTGTTTCAAGCAGACTCGGAAATTAATAAATTAAATGAGCTTAGGGCAAATGTCGATATGCAAATTTCGCCAGAACTCGCCCTTATTTTGCAAGTATCTAAAGACATTTATACTCAAAGCGAAGGTGCTTTTGACCCAAGCTTGGGTACGCTAATTGAGCTTTGGGGCTTTGGGGTAAAGGATTTTAAGGAAGAGCCAAGCCAAGCTCAAATAGAAGATGCCTTGCTTGATGTGGGTATGAATAAACTTGAGCTAAGGGGGAATATTGCTCGCAAAACAAGGGATAATTTAAGGATAAACTTGTCGGCGATTGCAAAGGGATATGCAGTAGATAGAGTAGCACAAGTGCTTGAAGAAAATGGATATAGAAACTTTTTAGTAGATATTGGTGGCGAAGTTTATGCAAAGGGCAATGCTTCTATATGGGGCGAAAAGTGGACTATAGCTATACAAGACCCAAGCCAAAAAGCTTCAGGAATAATAGCATTTGAACTAGATGAGCTTGCTATTGCAACTAGTGGCGACTACGAGAAATTTATAGAAAAAGATGGCGAGCGTTATTCACATACTATAAATTCAAAAAGTGGCAAGCCTGCTAAGAATAAACTAGCGTCTGTTAGCGTATTTAACAAATCTGCTATGCTTGCTGATGCCTATGCTACTGCCCTACTCGCTATGGGCGAAGAAAAGGCTGTGGACTTTGCAAAAAACAATAAGATAAGGGCTGTGTTTATTATAAGAGATAAGGACAGATTTATAATATTTGAAATATAACTTTACATAAGAGAAAAATACTTTAAGCTTAGTAGTTATATGAAAAAGACAATTTTTAAAATTTTAGGTATCTCTCTTTTAAGTCTACCTCTATTTGCTAATGCTGCTGAGAAAATTTTAGTTTCTGGACAAACTTGGAAAGACATAGCTATTATAGATAAAGCTAGTGGCAAAATTGAATGGTCTACAACTCCAAAAGGAGCGAGGGTTATAAATTGCGTAACAATGGATAAGGCTGGTAATATTGTTCTTGCTGGGCAAAATAAAATTATGAAAATTTCCAGAGACAAAGAAGTCTTGTGGGAATATGAAGTTGCAAGCAATGAGGAAACACACTTTGTGAAAGCACTAGATAATGGTAACTATCTAATTGGTATCTGCGGGACTCCTTCTCGTATTGTTGAGATGGACGAAAATAAGAAGATAATCAAAGAACTAAATTTTGACTCAAAACAAGAAGTGCCTCACTCTCAATTTAGACACATAAATTCAACTAAAGATGATACTTATCTAATAACTATACTAAAAGGCAGGGAGCTAGTTGAAATGGATAAAAAGACTGGCGAAATTTTATCGAGAGACCCATTGGATACATCGAAATCAACATTTGGAACTATAGAATTGAAAAATGGTAATTTGCTAGTATCTTTCGACGCAAAAGCCCCTAAGGGACAAGGAGAAGACTCTATAGGTGGTATAATAGAAATAGATAGAAAGACCAAGCAACTTATAAGACAAATTGTCCCAAATGGACATAAACTTGCATTCCCTTGCCAAGTTATAGAATTGGATAATGGCAACCTTATGATAGCAAATTGGAATGGACACTCTAGGGTAAAAGATGCCTCTAAAATCATAGAAATAGACAAAGATGGCAATGTAGTTTGGTTCTTAAAAGATATACCTGAAGTTAAAAACATTGCGTCAATCTACCTCTTTGATGAATAAGGAAGGGCAAGATTGCTTTGAATAAAGCAAAAGACTTATTTAGTTCGGGCTTGATAGATAGCTTTGAAGTAGGCACTACAAAGGGTTTAGTTCAAATACACAAAGCTATCTTTGATGGCTTGTACGATTTTGCAGGGATTGTGCGTACGAAGAATATATCTAAGGGCAATTTTCGCTTTGCAAATTCCTTGTATTTAAATGAGGCGTTGGCAAAGATAGAGAAAATGCCAGAAGATAATTTTGAGTTGATTATAGAAAAGTATGTAGAGATGAATATTGCTCACCCCTTTTTGGAGGGCAATGGTAGGAGTACAAGAATTTGGCTAGATATGATATTAAAGAAGAATATCAAAAAGCTAGTGAATTGGCAATTTGTGGATAAACAAAGTTACCTACAAGCAATGGAAAGAAGCCCAATAAACACCCTAGAGCTACGCTTTTTGCTAAAAGAAAATCTCACAGAGTCCATAAACGACAGAGAAGTAATTTTCAAAGGAATAGAACAATCATACTTCTACGAAAGCCCTTAAAAAGCAATACCTCCTTTTTTGTATCAGCCACAAGTTTGCAAAACGCACAATAATTCTTAAGGACTACTAAAAATTTTCGAAACGGAGTATAATGCACTTTCGGTTTTCCCAAAAAATCTTACATCGCAGAGTGAGAATTTTTTGTAGGGGCTTCAAATTGCCCTTCAGGCGAGTATTTGCTTTTGTTTAGGGGTCGAAGCGTACTTGTGGTACGTGAGAGTCATAAACAAAAGCAAAACGCAGTATCAAGCACTTTCGGTTTTCCCAAAAAATTCTTACATCGCAGAGTGAGATTTTTTTGTAGGGGCTTCGAATTGCCCTTCAGGCGAGTATTTGCTTTTGTTTTGGGGTCGAAGCGTACTTGTGGTACGTGAGAGTCCTAAACAAAAGCAAAACGGAGCATCAAGCACTTTCGGTTTTCCCAAAAAATCTCACATCGAAGAGTGAGAATTTTTTGTAGGGGCT
>JAWXTY010000030.1:0-18332 GCA_044433115.1 Opitutales bacterium | reverse complement strand
TACAAAAATCGCTCTGATTTTAAGCAAGAAACCAAGTTTTACTTGTTACGTGAGAGTATATCTGGGAAGTTTTCTTTATATTTATTAAAGTATTTTTCTAAAGAAGGTTGAGCTTTTAGCAAATCATACCAGTCTGAATAAATAAAATATTGCCACATATCGTATTTATCGCATATAGGAGCAAACTGTGGCTGATACTGCAAAAGAACAGCCCAAAACATTTCGTCCATATTCCGAAAGCCATCTACGCTATCGCATTTATCAGCAAATCGTGGCTGTTTAGCAAGAAGATAAGCCCAATTATCTCCTGTTTCAAAGAACCAATCATCTTCTATTTTTTGCCAAGCATTGTGAGCATTAGCCCTGTCTGAAAACTGAGGCATTACTTGCAAAAGTTCTCCCCACTGAACGCCACAAAAGAATTTCCATGCATTATACTTATCTAAAGATATATATTTTTCAGGCTTTGATTTAAGTATTTTAAGCCACCAGTAAGATCTATTCATATTAGCTAGATTTAAAATTATACACAGGTAGAAATCTGTCTATAAAATCGACTGTTTCGTTTAAATATTTTTCAATATCTGAAATTGATTTATATACAAAAGGAGATTCATCTATAGTAGACTTTTTTACAGAAGTACTCCAAATACCTTCCATTGATTTTTTAAAGGCTTCAAGCGTTATTTCTTTTTCAGCTTGAGTTCTCGACAACAATCTACCAGCACCATGTGGGGCTGAACAATTCCAATCTTTATTTCCCTTACCAACAGCAATGATAGAACCATCTCGCATATTTAAAGGTATGATAACTCGCTCTCCTAGCCTTGCAGAAATCGCACCCTTTCTAATCATTATATCATTATTTGCTTCTATATCTAAATAGTTATGGTGAGTAAAAATACTGTCTTTTACAGCCCAATTCATAGCCTCGCAGACTTCAGAAAGAATAACCTTGTGGTTCTCTTTAACAAAGCGATTTGCAACTAATGAATGCTTTATATAATTCTGCAAAACTTCGCCTTCGATATACCACAAATGCTTACCTACCCCCTTAATACGCTTCGCTTTTGATTGATAATATTTACATAACCTAGCCCCTAAATTTCTAGAACCGCAATGTATTGTAAACCATAAATTGCCCGCACTATCCTTATTCAGTTCAATAAAATGATTGCCAGAACCCAAAGAACCTACAGACAATAAATCTCTATTTGCAATTTCATCTGTATCACCAATTTCTTTGTTCAACTTAATAATGTCATTTTTAAGAGAATCGCTTAATAATTCTGATATTTTTCTACGAACCCCAATTCCGTGAGGAATTCTAGTTCTTATAACTTTATCAAGCTTGGCAAAATCTACTTTTTTAGTGCCTATATTATAAGTACTTATAGAGCAAGCAATATCCATACCTACCAAATTAGGGATTACCTTATCTTTCATATTAGCAGTAAATCCAATGACACAACCCTTGCCCGCATGACAATCTGGCATAATTTTTATTGCACTGTTTTTAAACAATTCTAAATTACACACATTTTGAATCTGAAATTCTGCAAATCCATCTAATGTATCGCATTTTATATCTGCACTAGTATATTTACCAATTATTTTCATATATTTTCCCTTTTTCTGCAACAATCATAGCATATTAAAAAAAACTTGCAATAGGATAAATTATATATAACTTGACTATATAGTAAAGTGTTCTAATTTTTAGAAAGGTTTAAGTATGTACGAAAATTTATTTGCAGAAAAAGGGTTTTCCTTAGATAGGTTAAAAAGTTTAGTTGAAATTGCTGAAGCTGGCAGTATCTCAAAAGCAGTATCAGCAGATGCGACAAGGCAAAGTTTATATTCACGCCAAGTCAAGGAATTAGAGGAATTTTTCGGCACAAAGCTAACTCGAAAGAAAGGCAAAGTGCTTATATTAAGTTCTGCAGGCGAGAAACTTGTGCAAATTGCAAAGGAATATTTTTCTAGCCTAGACGAATTTAGAACAAATTGCAAAAACACCCCAAGACGCTATTGCATAGGTGCTGGCGACAGCATACATTATTGGATAAATATGCCCCTAATTGCCAAGGCTTCAATAGAAAATCCAAACTGTCTATTCTCTCTAAAAAACCTAAGAAACAACGAAGTCTTGCAAGAATTATACGATATGAATATAGACTTTGGCATACTTAGAACAAATTTAATTGATAACGATTTATTGGAATCAAAACGCCTAGCTAGAGTAAAATTTGCAATATACGTACCTAAAATACTCTTAGGCAAAAAGAAAAATGTTGACTATAAATACTGCTTAGAAAATATACCTTGTGCATCTTTGGCATTTAGTTCTACCTTCTTTTCTATGCTAAAAAGAGCAACAAAAGACAACGACATAGACTTTAAGCTGGCAATTGAAACACAATCATTTCCCTTTGCCTTAGAGCTACTTAAGACGAAGGCATACGCTGCGATTTTGCCAAATATAGCAGAAAAATCCTTGCCGAGTTCAATAGTAAAAATAGAAGCTCCATTTCTAAAAATGCTGGAAAGAGACATATCCCTAGCATGGAACCCTCGCACCCTCCTACTTCGCCCAAGACTCAAAAACCTAATCAACTTCTGGTCAAAGAATTACTCTAAATAAGCACACTAAGCCTTTATGCAATACTCCATTACTTCACAACCGAGATCGTTTCCACGTCTACAAATAATTCTATTGCCATCTTCAAAGTCTATAGAATGATAAATTGGCTCTAGAATTACTTTGTTGTCTATAGTTATAAGCCCTACTTTTTTATTGTTGACTTCGCCTAAATCAAAAATCACCTTCAACGCAAATCTCTCTGTCAAAACAGGCGTTAAAACTTCTATACTTTTTATCGACTTCATAATTACTCTACCTAAATGGTTTTCTAAATACTAAAGCTTATTCTGCACTACCCCTCCCCCCCAACGCAAGCAAATTTCACATTATAGCACTTCTTACTTTTTCGATACATTTATCTATATCTTTATTAACTTCAGCAGCCCAAAATCTTATTACTTTCCAGCCTGCACTCTCCAATTGCAAGTCTCTAAATAAGTCATCGTACTTTCTATTGCCATCGGAGTTTATATGATATTGCTTGCCATCTATTTCTATATCAATTTTATTTTTATCATCTATTATAGCAAAGTCTAAACGTCTACCAAGTACAGGGTATTGAGGTTTTACATCTATACCACTTGCTAGAATAGCATTGTAAAACTTCTCTTCAATAGCATTCATCTTAAATACTTCAGCTGCCTTCTTCGTGGACACTTTAGGATATTTAGCCAAGCTTTCCAAAACGCTTACCCCTGATTTCTCGCAAGCATTTCTATCTCCTACAATCAATAGAAATGCCCTCGCTCTACTTAAGGCAACATTGTAAATATATCTATTGTCAGTAGAGCCTGCATACCATCGTCCTCCCTTTGTAAGGCTATCATTATAACCCAACATAAAAATCACTAAATCGCACTCTCCTCCTTGGAACCCATTTGCTGTGTTTATAGTTATATCCAACTTGGCTTTGTATTCATACAAGGCAGTCTCTAGCACGCCTACATTTTTCTTATGCGGGCTGATAATGCCTACAGAGCCTTCGTAATTTATTTCAACAAGGCGTTTAACTCTATCAATAACTTCCTTAACCTCAGCCTCGTTATCATTTTCTATATTAGCCCATTCTATAGCATTTTTATATCCTAGAGCCTTTGGGAATCTAAGTTGAGATTTATTAGTTCTAAACCTCAATTCTTTTGAATAAAACTCCTCGTTGATAAAGTCTACAATATCATCATTACACCTAAAGTGTTCTTTAAGCATTATTGGAGATTTATGCACGATATCATAAGCACTATAAGCCATAAAGTCAAAGCTTTGGCTAGCTAAATCACTTATACCATACTTCGATTTTAAGTAGTCGTGCCTTATCGGCTTAATTGTAACTACAGGAGGAAATTGGTTCGGATCTCCAATTACAGTAAGAGCCTTTGCCCTAAATAAAGCAGGTATCACTGGAGGAATAATACACTGAGAAGCCTCATCTATAATAACCCTATCAAAAAGCCCCGCAATACAAGGTGACGCCTTTGTCAAAGACAATAGAGTTGTTGCCCAAGCAGGGAAATATTTTGAAAAAATCTTAAATCCCCTTAAGGCTTCTTCGCAACTACTTTTATCAATTTTTTGAAAGAAGTAAGGAGACTTAGATTCCTTTAAAGTAGCCATAATGCCCTTTAGCTCTTGTTGTTCTTGAAGGCTTTCCCCTAAGCTACAAACTTTATCTGACAACTTATACGCCAAAGCATTGATTATGTGCTTATCTAATATATCTAAATTTTCCTTTAGATCTTTTGCATATTCGCTTGAGTCTGGTAAAATGCTTATGTCCTTTAATATTTTTTCAGATAATTTTTCGTTTCCCTTAAAGTCTGTTAAGGCGTCTAAGATATCAAGTAAATCTTCTTTTAATTCTATTGCAGGCAAATCTCTATCGAGAAAATCTAGCTTCGAAAAGATCACTTCTCTTGCCTTTTGAGAATGTTTTTTATGACAAAGCCTCCATATTATATAGTTAAGAATATGACTTAAAGAAAACTTAAAAAGAACATCGTCTTTAAGATGCTTATGTGCATTCTTTAGAGCTTTAATATCTAAATTAAAATCTATATCTCTATGCTTAAATAGACGTTTTAATTTTTTATATAACCTATGATATGCTTCGCTGTACTTTGAAGAAATCTCTAATGTTTCATTAAAAGATTTCAACCTACGCAAAAGTCTTTCTATTTCTTTAGAATAATCGTTTATGTACTCAACAGATTCACTATCAGTATGCCTTTTTGCATTTTTAGCTCTTGAAATTAAGTCTTCTATATTTTGTTTAAACCAAGGGTTTTGCACAGAATTATCTTCATTAGAGCAAAATTTAACTATATCTATATTATATTTTTCAAGCAAAGATACGCTACGTTCAGCAATTGCATTTACTGCCTTATGGTTCATACTTGAAAACAATACATTTTTCCCTTCATAAATCAAATTAGCTATGATATTAACAGCAACTTGAGACTTACCTGTCCCAGGGGGGCCTGTAACCTTTGAAATAGGCGTATTAAGAGCCTCAGATATTGCATAGCGTTGCTCGTCATTTGAATCTATAAAAGACAGTGGAACATAGGTATTATCTTTTTTATCACAACTTTTAGGTGGGTCTCTAAAGATGTAGGCTAAAGCAGTCTCATCTAAGGTTTCATTATCGACTTTATCTCTAATATAAGCCAATTCCTTCTTTAATGTCTTTGAATATTTCAATGAATTGCCCACAAAAAGTAAAGGTGCATTTATAGCTTTAGCTTTATCAAAATTCTCTGGCAATACCTTTAGGCACTCATTTGGATCAAAGTCAACAGTGAGATTAGTTTTTTTGTCTTTGGTAAAGTTAGATAGATAAGGCAGTGCCTTTCTTAGGTCTAAAAGTCCTTTTTTATCACCTTCTGTAGAAAAATTATAAAGTATATTTGCTATATCTCTTTTATAGTCTTCTGGTACATTAAAATCTACCCATGCTTGATTTATTTCAGTTTCATCAAACCTAAGTTTTATCTTAAGAGTAGTTTCAGAATGATCTTTTATATCTACAGGTATAAGCGATATAGGGGTATAAGAATAACCTGAGTTATCTTTGTTTTTTATGCCAATTAGTGGGTAGCCTAAATAAATTTCTTCATCTTCATCTGCTCTATGCAATAGCAATTTAGAAACAAATTTAGCTTTAGAGCCAATAGTTAAAGATATTTCTTCATTTTCTTCATCAAGGCTTTTTAGCCAGTTATAAGGCATAATAGGTAAGAAGAATTTTCTATATAAATCTTTATCATGCAAATATTCCTGCGAACGCTCTTGAATATGGACACAATCCATATAATAGCTCAATAATTTCCTAAACCTATGCCACCTTGTAGGGTTTAAAGATTCCTTTTTTTCGGGCACTATTTCTGGAGTACGAGGAAGTAGTTTTCTAATACGCACAGCTCTGTTTGTTAGAAGATATTTACCAGAAACATCGCAGCAAATTAAGTTTTCGCTACGTAAATAATTTATAGCATCTTGAGCTTTAACTTGATTGTTTATAGAGCCAAATTCTGATATTAACTTTGAATGGCTTATCGCTACACTCTCATCATTTTTATTGAGAGTCCACAACTTTATATACTCATTTACATTCATTTGATTAGTCCGTATTTAAATTAGGTATACCCTCTAAACTTCCATTGCCTTGCAAAAAATCTCTATATGAAGTTACAAGAGTTCTAATATCTTCTTTTTGCTTTGAAGTTCTTCTTCTATCTATTCGTTTAGGGTCTGTTTTTTCTAAAATCAACTCATATAAGTTCATTTGAAATGGATCTGTATTCCTTAGAAAATCTTTATTATATTTACGATATTTAAGTAAAAACAACATAGTCTTTAACAATGATCTTATTGCAGCTATATCATTATGTCTCATATAAGAAACATATACATACAATAAAAATTCAGCACAATCAATAGGAGTATATTTTATTAAAGTCTTGTATTCTTCATTCTCAAACATAGCAAAGAATTCATTATTGTTTACCAACAACTCACTAAAACCCCTAAGCCAATCAGATAACCCCTCTATCTTTTTAGGATAAGAATCGTTTATATTAAATTTTGCAGTGCTTATTCTTTCGAAAAGATTTTGAACAAAAGCATTATAATACCTAATCAAATCGACATTATTTTTTAGGCAATTACCACAGAAAGTATGTGCTTGCTTTGGCATTCTTTCACCGTTTTCAAAGGCTTCTAATATATCTTCTTTTATCTTGTCAAAATATCCAAGGTTTTTATAATCATAAGTCCATGCAGCAATTCTCATTGCGTCTTTAGGCGATTTATTATAATATTTTTTTAGCTTTAAAAATAAGTGATTAACTAATTCTTCAAATTCTTTCGGGATTTCACCTTCTTTAGCAAAAACATTGAGTCGTTGAAATCTCTCTATACCAACTGCATTTTGATTTTCATACTTTGATTTCGAAAAAATATCAGGATTTATTTCTTCAGTATTTAAAAATATGTTTATCTTATTTTTTAGTATTTCATTCCAAGACTTTGGATTAACTTTCACTTGCGGAATTTCTATAGGGAAACTACGTTTTATCTCATTTTGCAAAGACTCTATAGTTTTTTCTGAGTCTTTCATATTTAGAAAATCAAGCATTACAGCTTCTTTAATTAGCGGGTATGCCTCTACTTTCACCCTAGCTATACCTTGCCCAGGTATCATTGCAGGGATTAACGTTAAGGATTGATCTTTAGTGCTTTCAGGAAATTCTTGGCTAAGCTCTTTAAGCTCCATTGTATCGCCTAATTTCAACAAGAATTGAGCCATCTTATTTTGCTTTTCTATAGAAGTTTTCTCGTTTATCTTCCCTTGTATTTCTTCACCACCTACACAATCATCTTTTGCAGGGATTAATATGTAAGTATCTATAGATTCTTCTTTAGGATTTTGAACGATTATAGATAATTCTTCGCATTGATCTAAATAAGTAGGATAGCCCTTTTCTCTATAATATGCAAACTTTGCGACACCTTCTTCTAAGCTCGTTTGCTTTGCTACAATTCCATTAGGCAACTTTGTATCACCTATAATAATACAGTGATCTATACCAGACAAATCCAATTGTGTTATGCAAATATTGTCATCTTTAGGAGTGTCAAATTCTCTCCAAGTATCCTTAAACGGAGCTATGAATGTTTTATTTTTTGTCCCATAAAATGTATGCCTAAAAAAGCTATCTACTTCTATTGGCAATGCTGAATTTTGCTCAAGTATAGATTTCATATAAGGATAAAAATATGTATGCCTTTTATATGCTTTCCTTTGAGGTACTAAAAGCGTTTTTCCATTCCTAGTATCTTCTTTTAATATCAAAATTGTTGCCAAAATTTCATCATTTAAAGAATCTATAACTAAAAGCTTATCTTCAGCTTTAGCATCTTTTAAATTAGCCCCTAAACAAGCTGCAACTGAACGCCAAAGCAAAGAAGTCTTTTCTCTTTTAAAGCTATCTATAGATAGTAAATATTCTTGAGTTAATGCCGAATAGGAATCAGGCACAAGTATTATGTTTTTATCTGCATTTAGCTTATTATCCGCTTCCTGATAATTAAAATAATCTTTTAGCTTTAAGAAACTATCATCTTTTTCTAGTTTAGATAAAATTTCGCTTAAAGAAAATGTATTAGGGTACGAGAACTTGCCATCTATATAGAAATCTTCTATGCTAGCCTGTTTAAAATCCTGAGTATAAGCTTTTTTATTAGACTCTTTAGGTGGGATTATAAGCAAATTACTATAAGCTTTTTCTTCTATACTTAGAGCTATTTCCATATCATCTCTCTCAACATTTATGTCAATACGAGTTCGCTTTGGCTTTGTGCCTATGTCATAAATATGCATAATCATTTTAGCACCTCAAAATCTGCTTTAATAATATTGTCTATTTTATCAAAATCTTCAAATTTAGAAATACTATTCAGATTATTTTTGCCAGATAAACAGTAAAATACATAGCTATACGAAGTGTCTTTTATCGATATACTTTCATCTTCAAGAAATATAGGCACATAAGACTTCTCTTTAATAAGAGTGCCATTTTTATCAAATTGAGACAGCTTAATTTCTATAAAATTTTGCTCTATATCTTTATATTCAATTTTGAAGATAAACCCTTTTATTTCATACAAGCTTAACTTATGCGGATTTCTTATAAATCTAGCGTTTTGAGGCATAAATGAAATCCAAAACATAGTTTTAAAAAGCGAAGGTTTAAGCTCTAGAATATGAAAATTGCTCAAAAAGTTTATGTAAAAATATTCATAAAAAAGCTTGTGCCTTTTCTTCCAAACAAGCTCTATTATTTTCATTTGCTGTATTAGTTGCCTGTATAAACCCCATAACTTAGAATACCTTGCATTATACTGCAATGTATAGTTTGGCGTTGGCATTGCATATATGTTAGCTATGCTTTGCATTAAGGGTTCTCTCAGTTGAAGTTGGCTAAAACTCACTAAAGACTTAACTGCTCTTATTCGCTGTGAGTTAGGGAAGTTTTTCTCATATTTTTTCAAGTATTTACTACCTATAGTCAAACATTTCTTTAAAAAGTCTTTCAAAACCTTGTTTTCTAAAGTAAAATAAGACTCTTGTCTAACAACAGCAAGTAATTCTTGCTTATTGCCTGCCTTTTCGGCTACCGTGTAACCAGACTGCCTACTTAGCCACTGTAAACAATAAGAATCTATTTGCTGGATTGATGATATATTTTGTTTTTGCCTAACTCTCCTTAGAATTTTATGTAAATTTTCAACAAGCACTTTTAGCATATGCAAGTGTTTTTGTGCAATAATGCTGATAATGCGAATAGGAGCTTCATTCTTATCTTTATCAGTAAGCTCTTCGGCTATGCTATCTATATCAAGAGGCAATGCTCTACGTTTACTGTGAGCCATAACAGAGAAATCATTCCCTTCTGCCTCAAAACGTAAACGAGACATCATCTCTACGATATCCTCGACAAATTTATATTTTTCAGGTGTCTCTTCTATACTGTGATTTTTTAAGTAGCTATTCACACTTGAGCAATCGCAAAAAGCAGAGCTAGCATATAGCTCTGATAAATTGCTAAAATGTGTAGAATCACGCATTCTTACCTCATTATTCCTCTCCATTGGAAAAATACATTATGGCTATCTTCATTTGCCCTCTTAAATGCCTTGTACAAGTTTTCATCATCTAATTTATATATACTTTCTTGTATTTTATTTAATATAGCACTTGTATTTGGGTCGTCTTTTTCTAAAGCATTTAATTTTGGCAAAATCTTCATTTCAACCTGATCTGCAATAGCACTTTTTACTCCCAATTCGCTTTGATTAGGGTAATTATTTACATAATTAGACATAGCTTGGAATACTCTATGTGCAAAAGGTCGACCTACCTTATCTAATTCTTCATTTATATTTCTTAGGAACTCTTCAAGAAGTGGATTCACACCCTTGTTTTTAGATTGAAATTTATCCCAAGAGCTAAGACTAGTTTGCATTTGCATATTTTTTGCAGTTTTTGTAAACTGCTCTAAGTTTGGAGTTATATTTAAGTCTTTTGGTCTACCAAAACGCATTACATTTGCCCTATCCATAACTTTATCAGATAAAGATTGAGTCGATTCGTCTTCATTCATTGTACCTACAAACAAAGTATTCTTCCCAACATAAAGCCTTCTTGGCAAGTCCGAAGTTCCGGAAGTTTCCAATTCAATTTCAGCATCTTTACGTTTTTCTGGAGTAGATTCATCTATAGTACGCCTCAACTCTAACTTACTTAGCATATCGCTAAAGTAGTATTCAACTTTTGCCAAATTCATTTCGTCCAACAAAACAATATTCATTGGTAAATCATTTTTAGTTTTATACTTACAAATTTCATTGTTGTAAATATCATAACTCCAAAGACGCCTAGATAACTCTGTTGCCTTAAACTGCTGTTCCATATAATTATAAAAGCCGAACATATCTTGAGGCGAATCCCATCTAGGTTGAACTGCAATAGACAAGAAATCCATACCCAAGAATTCTGCATATAGCTTTGGCAACAAGCTCTTACCTGTACCTGATGTGCCAGCGAGAACAACCATAGGCGAAGACTCTTGAACTTTCAATCCAGTATGGAAAGCATTTATAGTTCGTTCATCAAATATTATATTATTATTCTTTAATGCCAACTTAAATTCAGATAAAAACTCTTGCTCATCTAAGTCTTTAGGATTGCTTATCCTTGTAGTTATATTGTAATTTTCTAAATCTTTCCATTTTTCACTTCTAGCTTTTTCTGCATGTTTTTGCTTAGCTTCATATTCCAAAACAGCAGGACTTAGTATGCTCTTTTTTGCTTCAAGATTTTGTATAGATTCTTCTAGGGTTTCCTTCTTCTTGACTAATTCGTCTTTACTATCGGCAATCCTTTTTTCTTCTTTTTTAAGGGCGTCCAACTCTTCTTTTGCAAATTTAACCTTTGCATCTAAGCCATTAAGCTCTTGAGTTTTCTCTATTATATCCCTGCCTAAAGCCCCAAGTTTTGCTTCCGCTGCTTTCAAACTATTTTCAGCAATATTTATGCGAGTATCCAAATCCTCTGCCTTTGAGCTATTTAAGGATATAACATTATCTATGTGCCTACGAGCCTCTTGCTTATCTTGGAGTTCTTGAGAAACCTGTTGCAACTCTTCGGTTAGCTTATTTAATTTATCTTTTACGTCTTTAATATCGATTTTAGATTTATCTATAGCAGCCCTAAGATTAGCTTCAGTATCTCTATTGCTTTCAATATATGCCTTCATTGCATTACCTTGAGAAATATTTTCTAGGGCAATATGTTTTTCATCTCTTAACTTAGCATTTTCTTCTTTTAAGTCAGTAAGCGTATTTTGAGCTTGTTCAATGCTTGCTAATAGAACACTCTTCTTTATATTTTCTGGATATAAATCGTCAGCTCTTTTATATAGATATGCGGCATAGCCTAAAACTAATATATAAAATACAAGTGAAATAATAAATAAACTTAGTGCCATAATTATTTAGTCTCCTTATTTTGAGTGCTTAAGATTGTGATTTTTTCTTCAAGGCTTTTTATATAAATCTTTTTCTCTTCTATTTCTTTATCTAATGCCTGCTTTTCAATATTCAAATCGCTATTTTGAAGCTTAAGCATTTTTATGGCTTGTTTTTGCTCTTGTAGTTCATTGTTTAATTCTTTTATATTTTTTAGCAATAAATCTTGATTTGCAATATTTAGCCCAACTTCTTTCGTTAAAGCTACGATATTTTCCTTATATTCCTTTAGTTGAGGCTCAAGCTCTGCTATTTCTGCTTTTAATTGGCTTAACTTTGTTTGGGAACTTTTAGTTGAAATATTTATATCCATTAAAGCTTGTTCTTTTTCTTTTAAGATTTTCAAAGAATCTTGCCTTGAAGTTATATCTTTATCTAAACTTAGCTTAGATAATTCAAGAGAATGTATATTTTCCTTTAATCCTTTATCAATTTCGACTGCACCAGAATAATCTTTCTTTAGAGCCTCAATATTCTTTTCCAAAAGAGAAATCTCTTCTTTTTTAGCAGAAATCGTAGAGCTTAAACTTTGAGATATTTCTTTTTTTGACAAATTTGCATCTAAAACATCTAGGCTTTTTTGTAAAACTAAAATCTCTGATTCTAGCCCCACCTTCTCCTTCTTTAAATTTCTTAAAGAAAGCATTTTAGCGTCCAATTTCCCAAGCTCCAAATTACGTTCATTTATACCTAAGTCTAATTTATTTATCTCTTGAACTTGTGATTTAATTGAAACTTCTTGAGCCTTTATAATCTCTTCGTTTTGAACTTTAGTAGAAGTCAAATTGAATACTTCTGAATTAAGACTATCTAAATTACTTTGCTTAAGAGCTATTTCTTCATCTAAATTTCTGATAATTTGAGCTTTTGAGTCTGCCGATTTTAAATATGCTTCTTTTTGCGATACAGCTAAGGAAATTTGCTCTAACTTCTCCTTTTTTTCTTCCTCTTCTTTTTCAAGAGTATTAATATGTTTTTCATATTGAGCATTCATCTCCTCATATTCAAGCTCAGCAGATTTCTTACGTTCTTCTATTGCAGATTCTGCCTGATTTCTACGCGTATCATAATCAATATAATCATAAGTTAGATACGCCCAAGCAACTACACTTGCAATAGAAATACAGGAAAGAAAAACTATTATAATCTTATGTAAGTTTTTCTTTGTTAGTAAGAATAAAGTCTTTAATGTCATACATATGTATATTTCTACTTTTTAAATTATAATGCAAGCAAAAATTATTTAAGCTTTTCTTTTATTGTTAATTTTTTTTAAACTACTTATTAATTGTCTTGAAAGAATGCTAAAATACTCTATCTTAGATGAATTCTTAAAATTAGCAAATTGCCCTTGGCTGAACTTTTCAAAAACTAATTTTAAGAATTCACCTATATTCTATTTAGATAATTTATGAAGTTAAAATTTAAGAAGCAAGAATTCCAAGAAAGGGCTGTAGAGGCTGTTGTGTCTGTATTTAAGGGGCAAGAAAAGCTCAGTATGACTTTCTCTATTGCAGATAATTCTAGGCAGATGTCGCTATATCAAAATGATTATGGCTTTGCTAATTCTTTCTTAGGTGACGAAGAGTCTATTCAGAAAAATCTAAATATGTCTCAAAAGGCGAACTTTTTGCCTCTTAGTGATATCGACTCTTTAAATGCTTTGCCTCTAACTGTAGAGATGGAGACAGGCACTGGCAAAACTTACGTGTATACTCGCACTATTTTAGAGCTAAACAAGCGTTGTGGCTTTACTAAGTTTATCATAGTTGTCCCTAGTGTTGCTATCAGAGAGGGCGTATATAAGTCTTTGCAAATAACGCAAGAGCATTTTGCTGGGATTTACGATGGCGTACCTTACAGATTCTTTATTTACAATTCTCAAAAGCTAAACGATGTAAGGCAATTTGCGACTTCTGCAGATATTGAGGTAATGATTATCAATATTGACGCCTTTAAGAAAGCTGAAAACATCATTAACCAAGACCAAGATAAGCTAAATGGCGAAAGCCCTATGACTTATATTAGGAACACAAATCCTATTGTCATTGTAGACGAGCCTCAGTCTGTCGACAATACATCAAAGGCGAAAGAAGCAATATCTAGCCTCAATCCTCTTTGTGTTTTAAGATATTCAGCAACGCATAGGACTAAGGAGAATTTAATATACAAGCTTAGCCCAGTAGATGCGTACCAGATGGGCTTGGTCAAGCAAATTACAGTCATATCGAATTCTGTTGTGAACGACCACAACAAGCCCTACATTGCCTTAAAAAGCGTTAGCAATAAGAGTGGATTTAAGGCAAAGATTGAAATTGATATAGAAGACAAAAAAGCAAGCGTGCAGCGTAAGATAATTACAGTAAAAGCTGGCGACGACCTATATGTAAAAACTGGCAATAGAGAGCTTTACGAAGGCTATGCCATTGAGGGGATAGACTGTACTTTAGGCAGCGAGTGCATAGAGTTTACAAATTCAGACAAGCTTGCCTTGGGGCAATCTATAGGATCTATAGATGAAAACATTATAAAGAGGTCTCAAATTTATCATACAATTAGGACGCACCTAGACAAGGAACTTAGGTATTTCGATAAAGGGATAAAGGTCTTGTCGCTCTTCTTTATAGACGAGGTAAAGAAGTATAGGCAAGAAGATGGCACTCAAGGAATTTATGCAAGATTTTTTGAAGAGTGTTATAATGAGCTTATCAATAAAGAGAAGTACGCTGTGTTAAAAGACAAGTTTGATACAGAAGTTTCCAAGGCACATAATGCGTATTTTTCTCAAGACAAAAAGGGCGTATATAAAGACACTAAAGGTAATACCCAAGCTGACGACAGTACTTACAATACAATTATGAAGGATAAGGAGTGGTTGTTATCTTTTGAGTGCCCTTTAAGATTTATATTTTCGCACTCTGCATTAAAAGAGGGCTGGGACAACCCTAATGTATTCCAAGTATGCACGCTATTAGACCAGAAATCTATATTTACGTGTAGGCAAAAAATTGGCAGAGGGTTAAGGCTTTGCGTAAACCAAGATGGCGAGCGTATAGAAGACAAAAACATAAACATACTTCACGTTGTGGCAAATGAAAGTTTTTCCGACTTTGCAACTAAGCTACAAAAGGAGATTGAAGAAGAAACAGGCTTGAAGTTTGGCGTCTTAGATATCCAACATCTATTGAGCGTAAAGTACGAAGAAGTTGTAGAAGTAGATAGGCAAATTAGCCCTCAAATGTCTGAAAGCATTGTAAATACTCTACAAAAACTAAGCGTCATAGACAATGCAGGCAATCAACATAAAGACATAGAAGAGGTAGAAATCCCAAATCTAAGCCAAGCTCTAAAAACCAAGGTTATTGAAATTGTCAAGGCGTCTTCTAGCCCTATATCTACAGACGATTTTGACCAGCAAAACTATACCGAAAAAGTCTTAGAAGAAAAGAGCTTTAATTATAGCGAGGCTGTTTCTATAATGGAAGACTTAAAGGATAACAAGGTTATATCTAAGGACTGCAAAATTAAAGACACTATGAAGGCTCAGCTAAAGGCAGGCACTTTAGACTTGTCTAAAAGGTGGTCGCAAGCAAAAATGCGAGCAATTATGCAAGCCTTAGACAAAGCCGACAACACGCCTGTCATAAAAGATGCGTCTAAGGAAGTTAAGGTAAGGCTAAAGAAAGAGGCAATGCTTTCGCCTGCATTCTTAAAACTTTGGGCTAAGATAAAGCAAAAGACTATGTATAAAGTTCAGTTTGACTTAGCTACACTAATTGCAAATTCTATAGAAGACATTAGCAAAATGCCAAGCATAGAGCCTGCACGCCTGCTTACACAAACTGCAGATATAGACGTAGCAAAAGAAGGCGTACTCCATATAGAAAAAACAGCTAGAAGCCAAAAAGTAGAACAAAACTTTTTAGTGCTACCTGACATATCAAGGCTAATCTCTTCAAGGACATCTCTTAAGCGTCAAACTATAAATAATATACTTAAGTCTAGTGGGCGTTTTGGAGAGTTTCTACTAAACCCTCAAGAATTTTACGGAAAGACTTTAGATATCATAGAGAGAAATCGCCACAAGCTAGCTATAGATGGCATTAAGTACGTCAAACTAGCGAATGAGGAATATTATATACAAGAGATTTTCGACACTTCTGAACTAATAGCTACCCTAGATAAAAATGCAGTCGCTGTAGATAATAGCATATACGACCACGTCATATACGATAGCAATGTAGAAGGTAATTTTGCCAAGGCACTAGACGCCGACGACGAAGTTGAAATGTTCTTTAAGATACCAAGTCGCTTTAAGATAGAAACGCCTATAGGTACATATAACCCAGACTGGGCTGTCCTACTAAACGACAATGGCAACAAAAAACTTTACTTTGTACTAGAGACAAAAGGCACTACAGACACAATGGAACTAAGGGCAAAAGAGCTACTAAAAATCCACTGTGGCAAAGCCCACTTCAAAGCCCTAGACAACGACATAGAGTTCACCGAAACCCCCGTCAGCGACTGGAAAGAGTTTAAGGGGAATTGTTAGTTGTAAATGGTTAATTATAAATTATAAAAGTGAATAGAGGAATGAAAAGATATATTATAATTTTTATGAGACAAGGAATTGAACAATGATCAAAGGAATATGCGAGTCATTAGGGAGTAATTTTTTCAATAGAGTTAGGAATCCTATTCTAGGAACCTTTACTTTAGTTTTGATTCTTAAAAATTGGAAAATATTCTATTCTTTATTTATATTTGACGAAGGCATATCTAGGATTTCAAAGATTGAGACGATAGAGCAATATATTGCAAATAGTGGAGGTATTTTGCGAATCATTGGATGTTCTATTATATGCACTCTTGCTGTTTTAGGTTCAATGTATGCCCTTTTAGCCGCAGGTGAACTTTTATCGAATTTTTATCACTCTACAGTTAAAACTTTTTGTATAAAATGGGCAACTAAAGGACAAAAAGTAGTTTTAAAAGAAACTCATGAAAACCTTGAAAAAGAATATAATAATACTATAGATAAACTATCTGAGGAAAGAGGGAAAAGAAAATCTGCCGAAGAGTCAAGGGATAATGCAGAAAAAGAGAAGTTTGAAAGTATTGATAAACAAAAAAAAGAAACAAGGGGTTTAAATGTACAAGTTCGTTCTCTTGACAATGCTTTAGCTGAAGCAAACACTAAGGCAGAGGCAGCAGACGCAAATAAGAATGCAGCAAATGCTCGAAAACTTGAATTAGAGAATGAAAATAAAAATCTTTTAAAGGAACTAAATACGACAAAAGAAAACTTAAAAAATGCTGAAGAAAAAGCAGCTACTTACGAAAATCAAACAGAGAAGTTAAAACAATTAAAAACAGATATAAATAAAGAAATAAACGAGAAGAATCTTCTTTTGAAATATTTAAAAGAAGAAAAGATTAAAGAAAAACTAATTCTTTGTTCTAAAATTATAGAATCACAAAAAGAAGATTCTTTTATGTATAATATTAGAGGTCTTATGAAGTTAGAATTGATGGATAATAATGGATCTACAAGAGACTTTGATAAAGCTATATTACTAAATCCTAACTATGCAGAAGCTTATGCAAACAGAGCAAAAGCAAAACTTAAAATCAGAGATGATGCTGGAGCTATTCGTGATTGTAATGATGCTCTTCTTCGAGATACTAAATTACATTCAGCTTATTTCTATAGAGCAAAAGCAAAAGTCGCTTTAAATAAATTAGATGATGCACTTCTTGATATAGATGGTGCTATGAAAATAACATCTAGGATATCTTCTTATTATTATTTTAGAAGTTCTATATACAAACGCCTAGAAACAATTAGTCGAGACACAAATAAAAAGAATGCATATAAAAAACTAGCACTTGAAGATGAGAAAAAAGCTATGTCTTTAGCGTTCAGGGAATAAATATAAATTTAAAATAAGGATAAAAATACAATGGATAACAAAGAGATAAAGAAGTTTAGTGGGTATAGTTTTGATGTTGAGGAGGGGGATAGGGATAGGTTGAAAAGTGTGTTTCCTCAGTGTTTTAAGGAGGGGAAGTTGGATATTGATATGTTGCTTAATTTGTGTGGCGAGTATATTGATAATGACTTCGAAAAGTATAAGTTTGAGTGGAAGGGTAAGTCTGATTGCTATAAGACAATTGGCAAGCGTTCGACTGCTACTTTACGCCCTTGTGCAGCTGAAAGTGTCGACTTTGACTCTACTAATAATATCTATATAGAAGGCGACAATTTAGAGGTTTTAAAGCTTTTGCAAAATGCCTATTATAGAAAAGTCAAAATGATATACATAGACCCACCTTACAACACAGGTAATGACTTTGTCTATGAAGACGACTTTAAAGACCCTATTGCAAAATATAAGGAAATTACAGAACAAACTACAAAGTCTAACCCAGAGACAATGGGAAGATACCATACAAACTGGCTAAATATGATGTTTCCTCGCCTACGCTTAGCGTCTAATCTACTAAAAGACGACGGCGTAATCTTCATATCTATAGACGACAACGAAATCACCAACCTACGCAAACTCTGCGACGAAGTCTTTGGCGAAGAAAATTT
>JAWXTY010000029.1:0-21560 GCA_044433115.1 Opitutales bacterium | reverse complement strand
ACCACTATTGCCAGACTCATCATCTGTATCAATAGCGAAAGTTATGTAGCCATCGTCAGATATAGTTACAATATAGTCAACGTCATCTACGCTTAGAGTAGCGTTGCCATCTGCGTTTGTAGTCAAAGAGCTATCCCAAGCAATAGAATTGCTTAGTGTGCTTGAGTCATAAATACTAGTAGTACTATAAGTCAAGTCAGCTATATCAGCCAAAGAAGCTGTGTCAAAGCTAATCAAAACACTGCCATCGCCACTTAAAGTACCTAAAATAGTTTCGCCATAATTTGAAGAATTAATAACAATGCTCAAAGTGCCACTTGCATCAACACTAATAGAAGAGCTACTGTTCATTACATTACTAAACTTGAATGTACCACCACTAACAGTCATTGAACCACTATAATAAGCCATTGAAGAATTTATTATCAAAGTGCCATCACCTGTCTTTTCTATAGAGCCTTCGCCTGCAATAGAGTCATAGCCTGTAAGGCTAGTATCGCCTATAGTTATAGAAGAACTTGCGTCTGTATAGAAAGTTGTAGCACCTGAGTCTTGATATAAGAAACCACCATTTGCGTCGTCTGCAGAACTTAAACTATCCTCAGAAGCACCTGCCCAGTTACCCATATATAAATAATCATTGCCTGTAGCATCATCATTATCAGTAGCTGTGAAAGTTATTGAGCCAGCATTGTTATAAATTGCACCACCTTGAGCTGTGCCAGATGACACTGCATAATTACTCATAATATTGCCCTCCATACCATAATAACCATCAGTCTCATCATAACCACCTATATAAACATAGCTTGTACTTGTACTAGCTATGGCAATAGCACCACCTTGTGCTGTATCAGTAGAAGTAACGTAATTACCCAAGAAATCACCAGTAATAGAGTTTATATAAACACTAGTTGCAAGTTCTGTACTAAGCCAAATCGCACCACCTTGTGCTGTATTAAAATAATTAGAGTCAGAATCTAACTGAGTAGCATAGTTAGCTATAAAATCGCCTTCTATAGTATCTATAGAAACAGTACCACTAGCGGTACTATAAAGACCAATCGCACCACCTGTAGAGGCATAATTAGCGATAAAATCACCACTAATACTAGATATAGAAGCATTGACTGCTGCATTAGTTCTAACATAAACTGCACCACCTTTATTTCCTGCATTAGAACTAGTCCAACTAGTAGAAGAATTACCAATAAAACTACCTGAAAGCGTTCCAAACGTAGATGTGTAAACTTGAACAGCACCTCCACCTATACGTGTAGTACCATTAGCAATAAAATCGCCTGTTACATCAGCAGTAGAAGTAGTTGATGAATAAATTGCTGTTTTTGAGTTGTTTACAAAAACACCTGATGTTGATGTTGATGAATCAGCAGTAAGACTTTCTGCTCCTACTCCATTATATGTAACTGTAAAGTAATCTGTGCCATCTGTAGGTACATCAGTATTTAATACATAAGAATTACTGACATTGCTCCAAGTTGCATAATAAACAACCGAGTCAGAAATACCATCGCTATCACCAACTATAGAGCTTATAGTTACAGGTGTAGCTGTTGCTGTTAACACGCCATCTATATAAGAATATTTGTTGACGCTTAAGGTTGTCGTTGTGTCTTCTTCAGCATAAATGCTTGGGGCAAAGAAGCTTAACAAAGCAAAGCTAAGCCCAGCTTTTATATAGTTTGTGTATGTTTTCATAAATTTGGAGTTATAATTAAAGTAATTATATATTTAATTCGATATTCTCTCGATTTTTAGCTCTTTTGTCAACAAAAGAGATGTAAATATTTTTAAGATAAAGATATAAATTTTTAAGATTATGAAAACTTATCGAGTTGATTTATTACTTGATTGGGGTAGAAATTGACTCGATTTATGAATTAAATGGGATAAGCAAAACTTTAGGGGATTAATATTCTAAGCTTTGCCTTAGTTTTTTTATCAATCGCTTTTGGGCAGATTTGTCGCTGTATTTATATTTCTCGAAAAGTTGGCTAAAAGACTTCTCTAGGGCTTTGCCTTCAGCGTAGTCTTGCCAGAATTTTGCATAAGCCTCCTTAGGCTCAATGTTGGAGTCAAATATATAATCAAAATTACGCTCGCCTCTATATATGTCTAAAGCTATTACTGCAAAATTGCGATAGTAGAGAGCCTTTAGGATTTCTTCTGCCTTTTGGGTCTCGTTCTTGTCTGTGTAAATTTGCCACAACCACAAATAATTAATTCTAATCATCGAAGACGACCTATTGTATGCTACAGCTTTCTCGCACTCCTCCAAAATCTCTAGGGCTTTCGCTTCATCTTTTTCGACGCATTGACCCTTATAAAGCAAAGTAGCATAAAAAATACGTGCGTTATAATCCTTTGATGCCTTTAATTTTTCTATGGAATTTGCGTCGAGTGTCTTGTCTTTAAATAAGGCAATTTGCATACTTAGGGTAGGGTTATCCTTTGCGTACTCTAAGGCTTTCTCGTATTCGCCAATTTTTGTGTTAAGTATAGCTAAGCTCGCTTTCTTAGATGGATTTATATAAGGCAATGCTTTTAGAGTAAATTCTTTACTTAATTTTAAATCATCATTGTATAAAAAACTTCCACCATTGCAAGAACCTGCAAAAGCCTTTTTAAGATACTCGCTAAATTTGCCTTCGTCCATCTCATATCCATAGTTTTCGTGCATTGCCAATGCCTTAAAAAAGTATACAGAAGCAATCTCTCTTTTGTTATCTATGTATGTGTCTATCAGTTTCTTAAACAATTCTTGGTCTTTGTCCTCACTATCCAAATACAATGTTTTTAAAAGCGAATATGGGTCGTAATAACGCCTAGATTGCGTCATATTTATAGCTATTTCAACTGCCTTGTTTATATCCTTTTCGGCAAAAATTCCGTATGTATAATTATCTATTAAACGACCTTCTATAGTTGACTTTCTGCTTCCTAAATCATAGGCTTTTTTTGCCAAAAGAAAAGTGTATTTAGACTCAAGTTTTGTCTTTACTGATTGAATTGCATTTTCTAATTCAGTTTTAGTATTTGCATTTTCTAAAATTTTTTCAAAGATTTTGCTCGCCTTTTCTATGTCTCTATAAGGACTGTTTTCTTGGGAAATTAAACTTAGATATTGCCTTTCTACATAGATGTTTGGATCGAATTTATTGTGAAATTCATAGGTCTTTTTTGCATCTTCAAATTCATTTAACTCTAGGTATGTCCTAAAGGCTGAAAATAAATTTGACTTTGCAGTATCATCGGGCGTTTTTGGATTTATAGCACTTAAATAAGATAAATCTGCATACTTTTTTCGATTAGCTATAACTCCCGAACCATTTGCATAACAAAGAGCTAAGGCAGATAATACCTCAGGAATAAAGTCCTTTGCAGCCTCTTCTAAGTAAGGGACGCATATATCCTTGAAGTCTTGGTTTGGATAAGTTTTATTGCTCATTGTAAAGTCGTAAATATCTTTCATCACAGGCGATTTATTGTCGAGAAAATCCTGCATAATTTTAGATAAATCAGCCTTCGATTTTGCGTCGTCTTTTGAGAAATTCTTTGCTAATTCTATCACTTTTAAAACAGACTTTTTTTCACTTTCAGAATTTACATCTTTTAGAAGCTTTCTCTTGTATTCCTTTTCTTTATAGAAAATCATCAAAGCTTCGTCGCCAATTCTAATATCATCATTGACTTGTCCTACAAGGCTTTTCTTTGCGTAAAGCTTTTCGAGATTTGAATATCCAAAATTCTTAGTACTTTCTACTAATTCTGTAATTTTTGCTCTAATTTCCTCTGCCTTTTGTTTGTTTTCTCTTACGTAAATACCTTTATCATAGCAATATGCAAGATATTCAAAAGGCAAAAATTCGCTACTCCACTTTAGCTCGGCTGGGTTGTTATAATTATTTTCAAGAAGCTCTATAGCCAATTTTCCATTTTTTTCACAACCTACGCCATTGATTAAGTAGTGGCAATACTGCATTAAAGCGTGGCTTCTATCACCTTCATTTTCGCACTGTAATTTAAGGGTCTTAAATCGAATTTCTATCATCTCTTTAGTCCTTTCGGATCTATTAGATATAAGCCCTAAAATTTCATAAGTAGGCGAGCGTTCGTATTTATTTTCTATTTTTTTATACTGATGTGCAAGGTATGCTGTGAGGTCTTTGTCTATAGCAATTCCATTTTTTTGACAGATTGCATAGAGGCTAGCTTCTCCTGCATCTTTCTTTTGAATTGCATAATCTAAGATGAATTTTTCTAGTTGCTTAGTCTCTTTTGCGTCTTTGCTAATCCAGTATATATTATAAACTAAGTAAGACCAAAAATACTCGTCTTTAAGATACTTAGCTAAAATCTCTTGGGCTTTTTTCTCATCTTTTTCAACGCCAATTCCAAAGTTTAGGCAGTAGGCATATTCAAAATAATAAATATTTAGATTATAAGAAATTGCCTCGAGATTTTCTAAAAGCTGAGCAACTAATTTGTCTTCTTGTTCAATGATTAAATTGCCAAGTAGGTTAAGAAGTTTTTTGTTATTAGTGTCAGTTGAGTATTTAGAAAACTTTACAGCTTTCTCGTAATCCTTGCTTTCTATTAGGTCGTTTATGATATAATTAGCATATTTTTCAGGCTCTTTGTCTGCAAGCTCAAGAAGTTTTTTGTAGAGACTTTCGTGTTCATATTTAAAGCTTGAACTATGCAAAAAATTTTTATAGGCAAGTTCAAAATCGCCAGTTTTTTCGAATACAACATCTGCAATTTTTAAGCTAAACTTATCGTTTCTAAATGTCCATTTAGTGTCTCTGTTAAATCCATCAAGTTTTAAAGTTTCTGTTTTGCAGTCTCTTAGGTATTCCTCAGCCTTTGCCACATCAACTTCGCAGCCAGTGCCTGTAAAATAGCAATAAGCAAGGGCGACCTTTGCCATTGTTATGTCCTCTTTAGTCATATCTAAAAGGATTTTAAAAGCCTTAACTTCATCTTTTTCTACATCATTTTTGCCAAGCAAAAACAACATAGGATACTTTATTAAGTCATTTTCTCTATAATAAGCTTCAAGTTCTGGAGATATTTTACTTTCAATCAAAGGATATGCAAAATTTGCAAGGGAAAGTAGAGCGATTGTAGTTATAATTTTTTTCATATTTTCTCCTTTTTATAAGCTTATGATTGCTCCCTGTTTCTTTTCTGGAAATTGCTTTAGGTATTCTTCAAATTCCTTGCGTTTTTTATCGTAATAACTTTCCATTTCATCGTCTGAAATTTTTGTACTATAGCTAATTTTGCTCGTATCTCGCCTTGATTTTGAATATGTTTTCTCGTAAATTTGCCATATATTATAATAGCAAAATCTTTCTAAACTTTCTTGAGCATACTTGTCTATATCTGCCCTTATTGCCTTTGCTTTTTCTTCATCTTTTTCGAAGTAAATGCCTTTGTCATAGTAATATGCAAGATATTCTAGTGGAACTAAAAAGTTGTTAAATAAAATTTTATCTTTTGCAATTTTTGCTATTTCTGCATAATAGGATTTTAGCAAATCTATAGCCTTGTCTTGCTTCTTTTCACAGGCAACGCCATTCATTAAGTAAAATGAATACTCTGTAACATATCTCGCCTTAGAGCTATCAAATTTTCTTGGCTCTTTCTCTTTATCTTTAGGGGCTTTTGTAACTCTACTTGCAGGAAAATTACTTATGGGTCTATTCAATTCTCTCTCGTATAAATCTATTAATATTTCACGCTCATCTGCCCACCTTGCTTCATCGATAAGTATGTCTACCCTTGTTGGCTCTTTCTTTTCTATTAAGGCTTTGTATTTGATTTTTACTACAGTATTTAAGTCTATTTCAGTGCCTAGTCCATAAGTCAAGCAACGCAAATAAAGGTAGTTTTTTCCAGCTTCAAACTGCATTTTTGCATAGATGAACATAAGCTCAGTTATAGTATTTTTATCTATGAGCATTTCGTGTTTTCTATAGGGTTCAGTTAATGCGATTAAGGGGCTGTTTCCCTTAGTTAGATTTTTCTTTAAAATATCCAAGGCCTTTTTCTTATCTTCTTGAACGCCAACGCCATAGTAATAGCAATATGCAAGTTCAAAGCCATATTTCCCCTCTTCAATTTTACAATTTTCTAGCTCTTTAATTATAGTTTTAATTAAGTCTTTTTTCTCGTTTTTAATAATACCTGCAAAAATTTCCGATGCGTAATGTTTATCCATATCATCTAGGTGCTTTATTCGCTTTATAGCACTTTCGTAATCCTCTTTAGCTAGGAGATTTTCTATTATTATTTTTGCGTTTTTCCTTTCGTCTAACTCAGCTAAAGCCACTATTCTTTTGTAAGCATCTGCGTCCTTTTCTTTCAAATCGCTGCGATTTATAAAATTTTCATAAGCCTTTTTAAAGTCCTTAGTCTTTGCATAAATAGAGTCAGCAATTAGAAGAGAAAACTGTAGATTAGGCAAATTGTCTGAATATAGCGAAGAGCTTAGAAAGTTGCCCAGCGTTTCAGTATTATCTATGGAATTTATCAAGCTATTCGCCTTAAGGCTGTCTTGTTCTGTTCCAGTTGCAGTGAAATGGCAATATGCAATATATATTTTAGCCAAGTCGAAATTTTCCACATCTTTAAAGAATTGAAAGGCTCGAGCTTTATCTGCCTCATCGCTTTTCTTTAAAAGAGAAATAGGGTAGGCTAAAGTCTCTCTTTGAGAGTGATAAGACAATTTTGCAAAGGAAATGTTTGCAAGTGCAGTAAATACACAAAGTAGAGTTAGAAATTTTTTCATAGAGATAATAGGTTGCTTTTCTTTGCTCAAGTATTAAACATTTTTATTCCTACTCGTCAAGCCTTTTTTATGAATATTTATACCCATTTTCGGGGGGGGTATATTATTGATTGTCAATAACTTAAGGCGAAGTAATTTTGTTGTATTTTTTTTAAAAATCTTTGTGATTGTTTTGAGTTTTTTTCTTTATTTAAAAAATTATTTAAAAAAGTATTGCAAATATTTAATTCCTAATGTATAAACGTATTCATAACGAATATATAATTATTATTGGCGAGTTCTAAAAATTAACGATAGTTTATTTGAAAAACTAATTTTTAGAAGCCACCTATTGCAAGGACTAAAGCTATGAACGAAGAAAATACAATTCAAGAAAGTATAGATTTTAAAAATTTAAGTATTGTTGATTGGAGCGATTTATTAAAGAAACTGCCTGAGTTTGAAGTCAACGCAAAGGACTATGCTAATGGCTGGGTTGCTCTTTTGATTAAAACTCCTAAGTTGGCAAGTGTATTTAAAAAATGGGATAGGTTTAGCCCAAGCGATTGGAGCTATTTATTAAAAGAACGCCCACAATTTGTAAATAAGTGCGACAAGTGGGCAAAGTTTTCCTCTAGTGATTGGCTAAGGCTATTGTTATCTCAGCCACTCTTTGCTAATAAATATCTAAAGTGGGGCGAGTTTTGTTGCTCTTTAGAAGAGTGTCATTATCTATTGATGAAACAACCTCAGTTTGCTGATAAATTTAATGAGTGGGAAAAGTTTAATGCGAGCGACTGGGTAGAATTATTAGAAAAACAGCCCCAATTTACAGATAAGGCAAAAAAGCATATAAATGGTTGGGTCGCCCTATTAATAAAAGAGCCTAAGTTGATTAAAGAATGTACAAAACTTGCAGATTTTGATACTCAAGCGTGGGTTTATCTATTGCAAAACCAGCCAGACTTTGCTGATAAGTGCGATAAGTGGGCTAAATTTTCTTCTGAAAACTGGCTATCTTTAATAGAGACTCAGCCTGCTTTTGCGAGTATGTGCAATAATTGGGATAGCTTTGAGCCTTTAGATTGGCTTCGTTTGTTGTCGAAACAGCCTCAGTTTGAGGATAAGTGTGGGCAATGGGCAAAATTCAGTTCTGAAAATTGGGTAGATTTATTAATTAAGCAGCCTCAGTTTGCTACTAAGTGTAGGAGGTGGTCTAAGCTTAGTGCTTTAGATTGGTCTAAGTTATTGGAAGTTCAGCCTCAATTTGCTAATAAGTGTAATAGATGGAATGAGCTTAATTCTACTAATTGGTTTTATTTATTGCAAGCACAACCTCAGTTTGCAAGCGAGTGTAATAAGTGGAGTTGGTTTGATAGCCAGATGTGGCTTAGCCTATTGCAAAGTCAGCCACAGTTTGCTGATATGTGTAATGCTTGGGCTTGTTTTGATTTTGCAGATTGGGTTGAGTTATTATCTATACAGCCACAATTTGAGGATAAGTGTACTATTTGGGGTACTTTTTACGACTCAGATTGCTGGGCAAGTCTCTTGGCTGCACAACCTCAGTTTGAAGGAAAATGTAGGAGCTGGAGTGCGTTTAGCTCTAAGAATTGGGTAGAAGTATTGTCGGCTCAACCTCAATTTGTACAAGAGTGTGATAGGTGTAAAAAGTGGTATCAGTTGAGTTCTTATAATTGGTCTTGCTTGTTGTCTAAACAGCCTAAGTTAGCAGATAAGTGCGACAAGTGGAGTTGGTTTGACTCTTTTGACTGGCTTCAATTATTAGATAAACAGCCTCAATTTGCAGATAAGTGCGACAAGTGCTGCGAGTTTAGCTCTAGTGCTTGGTTAGCTTTATTAGATAAGCACCCTGAGCTGGTCGACAAGTGTAATAAGTGGTATGAGTTTAGCTCTTATGACTGCTTTGACTTATTGAAAAAATATCCACAATTTGCAGACAAATGCAATAAGCTAGACGAGTTTAGCTTCTACGAGTGGACTGACCTATTGCAAGTGCATCCTCAACTTATAAATAAGGCAAAAGAACATACAAATGGCTGGGTAGTCTTATTGATACAAGACTCGAGTTTTGCTGAAAGTTGTGATAAGTGGGCAGAGTTTTCTGCGAAGGAATGGGCAGATTTATTGAGAGCAAAGCCTGAGTTTGCAGAAGAGGCAAAGGGCTACGTAAATGGCTGGATAGTCTTATTAATACAAGACTCAAGCTTGGCGAGCGATTGCGATAAATGGGATAAGTTTAGCTTGGAAGCTTGGCTTAAGTTGTTGTCGGCAAAGCCAGAGTTTGCAGATAAGTGCGATAAGTGGGCTGAATTTGAGTCGGAGGCTTGGTTAGACTTATTAAAGAAGCACCCTAAGTTGGCTGATAAGTGTAATGAGTGGGAGTGGTTCGACTCTCGTGATTGGCTAGATTTGCTAGAAAAGCACCCAAGCCTTGCGAGTAAATGCGATAAGCTAAACGAGTTTAGCCCTGAAGTTTGGCTAAGTCTATTAAAGAAGCAACCCAACTTGTCTAATAAGTGTAATAAGCTAGAAGACTTTAGTGCAAAAGCTTGGCTAGAATTACTCAAGGCACAGCCTGAATTTGCCAATAGTTGCGACAAGTGGGCAGAGTTTGCCTTCATAGATTTAATAGATCTAATTTCACTGCAACCTCAACTAATAGACAAGGCAAAAGAATATGGCTATGCTGCAGAGTAGTATAGATGGGTTCTAAAAATAGCTAATTGCCAATTTTTAGAACCCACCTAGTGGATAAAAAACTTGACTAAAACTATATAAAGTATAGCGTTAATTTTGTAATGAAAAACAATATAAGAATAATACTTGGGATTTTTGCATTGTCATCTCTTGTTGGCTGTGGAAATTCAGATAGCCCTAAATTTAGCCAAGAAGAGCTAAATCAAAATGCCTTTAAGCTTGCGATGGCAGATTACGACCTTGCTTCAAATACAGGCGACAAGGCTGCTCTAACTCGTGCTATCTCTGCTTTGGAAAAACTTGCAAATATAGGCAATTCAAAGGCAATTATTGAGCTTAAATCTTTATATTATAACACTGGAAATGAAGCAGAGTATAAACATTGGAGCGAGGTTGAAGTTATAGCTAAAAGTAATTTATACAATGGTAGGATTAAGGGGTCGCTCTTAGTTGGTAATAGAGACTTGGCTATAAGGACTTCTGTGGAAGCCTTAGCTTATATGCAATTAAAACTTGCTGAAGTTAAAAAATTAGATGCGAATGAATTAATAGATATAGTAAATAATGTTCTCGAAAATGTAGACGAAGATAAATCCAAGTATGATTTGATGTGTAACTTGGCTATTTTTTATATATACTTAGATACTACAAAAAACAGGAAAATTATCGAAAAATTGCTAAATGACGCTTTTGCTAAGGAATACTTTTTTGCAAACAATATTTTAGTTAGCTATTATTTAGATAATATTAAAGATGTTCAATTAGCGAAAAATACCTTAGATAGACGCTTTCACCCAAAGCTCTTAGATGGAGTTTTGCAAGCTTTGATAAAGAATAATCAAGCAGACGAGGCTTATGCTTATTTTAAAAAGCATATCGCAGTTGCCCCAGAGTCATCTATGGATATTATGATTGAGCTTTGTGGAAATGATGATAATAAGCTTTTTGACTTGCTTAAGACAAGGTTTATGGCTGTGCAAGATTGGCAGAAAAGCCCAGATTTTGCCAAGCATTTGCCTCTAATTCTTAAATATACAAACGCAAACAGCCAAGACGCAAGTGCAAATTATATGACTGCCTTAGCTTATGAGATGTCTAATAACAAGGATAAGGACGATTTAGTTCTAAAGTACTTGGAAAAATCTGCCTCTTTGGGCTATGGCTTAGCTTATATGGAATTGGCTGATTTGTGTGTTAGAACTCATAGAAATAGAGAAAATGCAGATAGCCTGAATGCTTTTGAGTATTATAAAAAGGCAGAGGAAGCTGGTATTACAAATTCTGTAGTTAAGCAAAAAGAATTATTAGATAGAATTACTAGCTTTGAAGGAAGCACTCTACTCGAAAAAGCTAATGCAAAGTTCAATTTCTATAAGACTT
The DNA here is from genome assembly GCA_044433115.1 of Opitutales bacterium. Lineage (GTDB taxonomy): Bacteria > Verrucomicrobiota > Verrucomicrobiia > Opitutales > Intestinicryptomonadaceae > CAKUIA01. The sequence goes on along the minus strand of JAWXTY010000029.1, from coordinate 10,663 downwards.
TACAATCAATAGGAGTTGCTGGCATTGATACATATATAGAAAAGGCAATCGAAGAACAAAAATTCGCCTTTGTAGCAGCATATAAGATTAGTGTTGCTGAAGGACTCGAAAAGATGTCTAGCTCTATGACTAATCTAAACTCTGCGAAAAATGTTATAGAAAAAGCCTTTAAAGAAGGGCAGTCTCAAATGTTTATATCCACAAAACTTAGCCCATTTTCTAAATACCTAAACTCTTTGGAGTTAAGCTTTAATAAGCTTTCTGGTATACTAGATGAAGCAGAGTCGTATAATGTAGAATTTTTTACTAAAGATGAAAATATAAAGAAAGCTTTTGAAGAAGCAAAAACTACTATAGCCACAGAAAAAGCCAATTTAGCGAAGTTTAAAGATGGTAGCTACTCCCAAGAAAGCGAAGCAAGCTCAATTTTTTCAGATAATTCTACAGGTGCTCCAAGCACTAATCTTGAAGAAAATGCTGCAATAATTAAAGCGTGGGACACTCAACTAAGCTCGCTTAAAACTAAGTTGGCTAAACTTTATTCTACTATGCTACGTGCAAGTGGCAACCAAAGAGTAAGCGAGTCAAAAACTCTTCTAAAAGAACTTAGTTTCGTTAAACCTGAATTTGCAAAATATAACAACGCCATTGCTGGCTTAGCTCTTTCAGAAGGCATAAATAAAGACTATATCGAAGAAAGCCGACAAAAATCTATAATCTTTGCCGACTACTTAAATAAACTCGAAGAAGACGGCAAGAAAAACTCCGAGACAGCCCTAGACTCTCTCCTCAAATCCTTCTAACCTTTTTTGGGGCGTGATATTAGGTCTTATACTCCGTTTTGAGATTTTTTGAGACTCTCACGTATTAATATAACATCAACCCCAAAAAAATCCCAAAGCCTTGTCTAAGGGGTAATCTCACGCCCCAAGCAATAAATCGGAAGGGTTTAGGTGATTTATTTCGGGCTTTTGCTGAGATTTTTACGTATAAATATACGCTTTTTGAAGATATGAGCGTATTTTTTTGAGTTATAATTTTAAAAAAACCTTGTAAATATCTAATAAATCTATTCTATAGTTAAGTTATGGCAGTACCAATATCACAAGTTTTAACTGTAGCTAAATATGCTATATCAAAGTCCTTAAAGGGACAAAAAAGATACCCTCTAGTTATGATGCTAGAACCTCTATTTTTATGTAATTTAAAATGTATAGGTTGCGGTAAAATTCAATATCCTACAGATGTTTTGCGTAAGCGAGTTTCTAAAGAAGAAGCTTGGGCAGCTCTCGAAGAATGCGGAGCTCCTATGGTGAGTATCGCAGGCGGCGAACCTCTACTTCACGAAGAAATGCCTCAGATGGTTGAGGGCTTCATTAAGCGTAAGAAGTATGTATATATGTGCACTAACGCTCAAATTCTTTTAAAGAAAATCGACGACTACAAGCCAAGCAAATACTTCTCTTTTAGTATACACTTAGATGGCGATGCTCAAATGCACGATAGAAGTGTAAACAAAAATGGTGCTTATGACATTACTATTGCTGCGATTAAAGAAGCAGTAAAACGTGGCTTTAGAGTTACTACAAACACTACTATTTTCAACAACGCAAACGCAAATGATGTTAGAAAGTTCTTCGACACTATCACTGATTTAGGCGTTGAAGGTATGATGCTATCTCCTGGCTTCCCTTATGAAAAGGCAGAAAACCAAGCAGGTTTCTTAGAAAAAGATAAGACTAAGGAACTCTTTACAGAAATTTTAAGCAAGCCATCTAAGAGATGGATTTTCAATCACTCACCAAGCTTTTTGCAATTTGTTAAGGGACAACGCCCTGACTTAGATTGTACGCCTTGGGGCAACCCTTGCTATTCTATATTTGGCTGGCAAAAGCCTTGTTATTTGATTAACGATGGATATTGCAAGTCATTTAAGGAGCTTATGGAGTGTATGGATAATTACTCATTGGGTAAAGATGGCACGCAATCTGAGTGTAAGGATTGTATGTTACACTGTGGCTATGAACCAAGTGCTGTTCGTGATACTTTTGGCTCTTTCAGTGGTTTCTTTAGAACTATAAAAGACTTTTTTGCTTCAAGAAAGTAAAGTTTTTTATGATTGCTTTGAGCTATTCAACTAGAATGGACTTAGTCGCTTTGACTGAGTCTATTTTTGCTGATGGGGGCTATCTTGAAGAGGCGATGGGCTTTAATCATCGTCAGCAACAAAGCGAAATGGCTTATTATTCTGCCCAATCTTTCGAGGCAGACTCTGCTTTAATCTTCGAAGCTGGCACAGGGGTAGGCAAAACCCTTGCATATCTAATTCCTGCAATAATCTACGCAAAGCAAGAGGGCAGGCAGGTATTTATTTCTACCCACACTAAGGCTCTTCAAGAGCAGATTATCAATAAGGACTTGCCTTTTATTCGAGAGTTTTTTGCAAAGACAGAGAAATTGTCTGAATATGCAGATTTTAAGGAGGCAGTGCTTTTTGGTAGGAATAATTATCTATGCACAAATCGTTTGTCTAAAGCAATTTCTGAAAAGGCAGACTTATTTATGTCTAGCCAAGAGGAGGAGCTAATTAGAATTTCTAACTGGGCTTTATCCACTCAAACTGGCTTGAAAAGCGAGCTTAGCCCACCTCCAGACGAGGAGGTTTGGAATTGGGTAAATGCTGATAGCTCACTTTGCACAAAGCGTAAATGCGAGAAATCTAGCTGTTATTATCAAAGTGCAAAGAGGAAAATGGCTAGTGCAGATGTGGTTATACTAAATCATAGCTTGGTATTTTCTTTGATGGCGTCAGGGCAGGGGGTCGATGGCGACACAAAGGGGATTTTGTTGGCGAACGACTTTTTTGTATTCGACGAAGCACACTTGTTGCCTGATGTTGCAACTGATAATTTTGGTATGGAGCTGAGCGACTTTAGCATAATGCGTCATCTCAAGAGGATTTATAACCCAAAGACCAAGCGAGGGCTTTTTAGAAAGCTGAAGTATTCTACTAAATATGATATAGAGCATCTTTCGAATGCGATTGTAGCTACTGAAAATTTCTTTGCAGGCGTGCGAGTTGAATATCTGAAATCTAAGGATAGTGCTAGCTTAGTTGCTGAGGCTTGGGCGGATACGGAAATTTGCCTAAAGCTTAGAGCCTTAAAACAGTGCTTAGATACGCTAGCTGCAAAGGCGAATACAGAAAGCGAAAAGGCTGAGATAGACGACTATGCAAAAAAGACCAACGCAATTTGCTTAGCCCTTGAAGACGCAATATTTCTAAGTGATAAAAAGCAAGTCTATTGGCTTGAAAAATATGGCAAAATGGGCGATATAACAAAGATACAATCTGCCCCTTTAGATGTCTCTAAGATATTGCGTGTTAGGCTCTTTGGCAAAGGAGTTTCTGTGGTTTTAACTAGTGCTACGCTCTCTTATAATGGGGAAGATGTAGATAAGTTTTCAGGCAAAGTTGGGGGCGAAATTGCTCAAACAAATATAGTTAAATCACCTTTTGACTATAAGAAGAATATGCGTGTGTTGCTCTCTCGCCAAGCTCCGAACTTTGACGCTAATAAGAAAATGAATGCAAAGTATATATCTGATTGCATATCAAAGATTAGCAAAAAGATAACAGGGGGTATTCTAGTTTTATTTACAAGTTATAGCGAGCTAAACGACGTTGCAAAAATTCTTCAAGAAGAAGTTAAAGATAGACGAATTTTCACCCAAGGCTCTTATGACAGAAGCGAGCTTATTCATAAATTTAGAGAGCAGGGCAATGGCATACTTTTGGGAACTGACTCCTTTTGGACTGGCATAGATATTAAAGGCGAAGCCCTAAGTTGTGTGGTTATCGCAAAGTTGCCTTTTGCAAATCCTAGCCACCCTCTTATGCAGGCAAAGTCGCAACTATTGGAAAATGAGGGAATTAGCCCATTTATGGAAATATTTCTGCCTGAGAGCATTATGAAATTCAGGCAGGGCTTTGGGCGTTTGATACGCTCTGAAAGCGACAAGGGGCTAGTTGTGGTCTTAGACGACAGAATTTTGACAAAGCCTTATGGCAAGAGTTTTATATCTGCATTGCCTATAAGTGATTACGAAACTTTTGACTTGAAAAATTTAGACATAAAATTAAACAACTTAAATATATAAAAAAATGGACTCCCTAAAAGAAATCTTTAAAGAACAATACGAATTAAATAAACGCATAGGCATTGATACTCAAAATCTTACAGAAGAAGAGCGTATCAAGTGGGTATTGAATTACACAAGGGCATTGCAACAAGAATGTTCTGAACTCATCGACTCAGTTCCTTGGAAGTGGTGGGCAAAATATCAAAAATTCGACGTACAAAACGCAAAAGTAGAAGTTGTAGATATAATGCACTTTTTGGTGTCTATAGCTCAAGTTTTAGGTATGAGTGCCGAAGACTTTTTTGAAGCATACACCAAGAAAAATTCCGTAAACCACAATCGCCAAGACTCAGGCTACGTTGCAAAAGACGAAAACGACTGCAAAAACATTTAGGGCAAGCATAAAAAATCCCTCCCTAGCGATGTGAATTTTTTTGTGTAAATCGAAAGTTGCTTTATGTTTTGTTTAGACTTTCACGTATTAATATAACATCGATCCTCAAAAATTTCCGAATTACTCGTCTAAAGCCTAATCTTACGCCCCAAAAAATTTTTTTGCTATGCAAATTTTTAACTGATATAAATAGTGTAATGGAATTTGCTTTAAGATTTTAACCCCTAAGTTTGTGTTACCTTTGAGATGGTAGGGGTTCTAAGGCATTGCAGTTAGGTATGTTACAACGGAGCTTGGAATGTTATCTTCTGGTATTAATCAAAAGTATGTTTTAGATATTAAAATTTCTTAAAATAGGAGCGAATGTACAGATCGCTTAATTGATTGATTTTTTTAGAAATTTCAAAATAACTAAAAAAATCTGAAATATTTTTAATGTACTAGAGAATGTAGTAATAAAGGGAATGAATTTATTGAAGGGTTTTTAAAACTTTTCAGATAAATTTACTTCTTAATGTTCTTTAAAAACATAACACATAAGATTAAAATTGTAGTGTATAAGTTATACAGTAGTCTATTTATAGAAAATTTAATCATTTTAATTCTTTAATGAAAATTGATGAGCAATATGTTCTAGATAATTATAATATGCCTCAATGGGGAAATATACCATTTGGACTGTTAAATAACCTGCAATATCTAATTCAATTGTTTTTATAAAAAAGTAAAATATAAAAAAGTAAAAAATGGAAAATAACACAAACATCAACAATGAAATAATAACAATAACAGCAGAAGAACTTCTTAAATCTTACAAAGAAAATTCAGATGCAGTAAAGAAAAACTATGAAGGGAAGATTATAATTGTAAAAGGCGATATTACTAAATCTTCTTCAGGCGGAAATGTTTTTGATAAGATTGTATTAAATAAAAAAATTAATTGTTCTATAGAAATTGCTCCGGAAGAGATTTCTTTGCTAGAATCTTTCAAAAATGAAGAAGTACGCTATTCTGCAAATGGCAATAGGAATATTTCTGTAAAGGGAAAGTTAACTGTTGGGCTTTTGGGTGGGTTAAATATGGATGAATGTATTTTATCTTATGATGGATAACCTCCTCTCGTTCAAGACATAGAAAATGCCTATAAAAAAATACAAACAAAAGTAAAGTGGTCTAGCTATTTTGCATTAGCTTCTATATTGTTTTATATTGTAGGTATTATTATTCCTTTTACATTAGGAATGGAGTTTAATAGTTTAATCATTGGGTCTTTTTCTGCGTTATTTGCATTAGTATTATGTCTTGGTGCTTGGGAGATAGGAAAAAATAATTCTTTTGATTCTATTGCGAGTGCTAATACCCTAGCTTCAGGAGTAAAAGGTATAAGTATATTAAATCATCTTGGGAGTGGGATTAGATTATTTTCATGGAAATTAGTAAGTCGTGAAAATTATAAAGTATCTGTTTCAAGAGAAAACTGGAAAGAAGTGAAATTTAATAAAACTACAAAAAAATATATCAGTAAAAATTCTTGGTTAGGACGTTCGTTTTTAGGTGTTGTGTTTCAAGGATTTATATTAATATCTTCCATCGTTTTATATGTCGCATTATGGATAGCGTGTCCTTTTGTCATCTCAGGTTTTGAGAGTTTTACTGAAACACAATGTGATTTATTAATAAATGCAATTGTCGGATACTCTTCTATTATTTTTATATTACTAAATGCACCTTTAATGTTGAGGAGAAATTCGCTGTTCTTAAAATATGCAAAGGAAGTAACTGAAAATCAAAAAAAATGGACTAAAATAAATTAAGGAATTAAAATGAAAAAAATATTATCAATACTCTCATTGTCTTTATTTATGTTATTTACTTTAGGTAGTGTAGATGAAGGTGGTTCAAAATATCCTCCAAAAACTGAAGATGGCAAGCTTGATATGTCTCAGATTTTAACAACAAAAGCCTCTGAGATAAAAAGGCGTTATAGAGAAAATGAAATTGCAGCTAAAAGTGAGTTTAAAAACAAGTGGTATATTATATCAGGTACTATTAGAGGTTTTGACTCTACTTTTGGAATGCTTTCTTTGGATTTGTCTAGTAATGATGGAATGGATATACATTGTTTGTTTCCCAAAGATTCTGCTCCAGTTTTATCTAAGTTGAAAAAAGGTGATTTTGTAACCATCTGTGGCAAAATAGATTTCACTTTAGGGGATATAGATTTAGATAATTGCATTATACTAAAAAAACCAGAGACAGCTCGATAAGTTTCTGCTTATAGAGGGTTGTAACTTAGCTATAACCCTCTATTTATTTAAAATGAAAAATATTATATTTTATAGAATTGTATTTTTGATATTAGGAATCGTGGCAAGCATTTTTGCTTTGGGAATTTATTATGGATATAGACCTAATTCTTTATTATTTTTTAGCTTTACAGATTTTTTAGGACTTAATGAGAATATAAATGAATTTCGTTTATATTCTCAAAATTTTACACTTTCAGAATCGCTAGTTAATAACTTGCCTTATTCTCTAATGGTTTTTTCTTATATGATGTTTATTTTAAGTATTTGGGGTAATGAACGAAAAATTTTTATATATATTTACTTTTATTTTGCTAGTTTTATTTCGATTTTTTTAGAAATTTTACAATTTTTTAAAGTTCTAAGAGGGACTTTCGATGTCTTAGACATTATATTTATAGCGATTTCAACAATATTAGCTAGCTTATTCTTAATTCCTTTAAGATCTGAAAAGAAGGTTTTGTTTTAGCAAATCCAATTTTAAGAAGTATCTTATATCTATCAACTCTTTAGGGAAGAAAACTCCTTTGTCTAAAGAGTTTTTGTCCGAGAGCCTCGTATTGCATTTTGAAGATTGTAAATTTGGTGAAAAGATAGGGGCTTTTATATAAATATACTAAGTATTCTCTAGGGTGTGGTTTTGGGGATTTGTGGCGAAAAATCACTAGATTTTTTGCTTGAAGTTTTTGGGGGTAGGGTTTAGTTTAGTGTTGTTATGAAAATTAAGACATTTATTCTATCTTTATTCTTGGGCTTTATTGCTTGTAGTGCTTGGGCTAATTCTGAAAACGAGGCTAATGCTGAAGTTAAAAAGCATTTGGCTGAAAGTGGGTATAATTCAAATCCTGTTATATTGGCTAAAATTAAAAAGATGGACGATGCTCTTGGCGTAATTGCTTGTATAGGTTGTCATAACGATAGGGCAACTTACACTATTATAACTAAAGAAGAGGCTGGTTATAAATTGAAATATCAAAAGGCTTTAAGGGCTGAGCTAATGGACGCTACGCAGGAATTTACTTTGGCTGAAAAAGACGCTTTGGAAATCTTGGGAATTTTAAATAAGGAAATTTCTAAGGCAAGTGGTGCTTCTACTCATAAAGAGGGGGCTAAGAGGGGTAGTAGTTTTGAATATGGTATTAAAGATGGCGACAAGTGGAAGTTCGCAGGGCATTATTCTAAAACAGCCTACCCAATTGTAATGGAATTAGCGACCATTACTAAGCTTTTTGACGAGAGCCAAATGGAGCGAAAAATGAAAACTATTAGAGCTGAAATGTAAAAATCAGCTCGAAACGACTCGTTTTATTCTTTTTTTGCAAAATTTTTTGTTTTCTTTAAGATAAATTGTAAAAAATGCTTGCAATGGAAAATTAAAATCTATTGTATTGTACTCTTATTGTTTTTAGGGATAAGCCTTAGAAACTTTATAAACAACAATAAATCTTAAAAAGAAAGAATCCAAGGTTCGCAATAAAGCGAATACGGAGCAAAAAATATGAATATCACAGTAAAAGACTTGATGGACGCTGGTGTACACTTTGGACACCAAACTCGTCGTTGGAATCCACGTTCTAAACCTTATGTATACGATCACCGTTCTGGTATCTCTATCATTGACTTAGAAAAAACTTATGCTCAATTAGAAAAAGCTGTAACTCTAGTAGAAGAAACTGTTGCTGCAGGTAAAGACATAATGTTCGTTGGTACAAAACGTCAAGCACAAGAAATATTAAGAGAAATTGCACAAGGTTGCAATATGCCATATTGCGTAAATCGTTGGTTAGGTGGTACTTTAACTAACTTTTCTACAATCTTGGCTTCATTGAAGAAATATAGAAAATTCTTGGATATGGAAACTAATGGCGAAATGGAAAAGTTGTATGCTAAGGAAGCTGCTGCAATTCGTCGTCAAATGAGCCGTATGAACAGAAACTTTGAAGGTATCAAGGATATTTCTAAGTTGCCTGGTATCGCTTTCGTAGTTGACATTAAGTCTGAAGAAATTGCTGTAGCAGAATTTAAGAAATTGGGTATACCAGTTGTAGCTTTAGTTGATACAAATTCTGACCCTTCTCAAGTTGACTTACCTATCCCTGGTAATGACGACGCTGTAAAGAGTGTTAGATTGATTGCTGAAATTATTTTCGAAGCAGTTCAAGCTGGTTTAGCTCGTAGAGTTGTTGAAGTTAAAGCTCCTAAGGGTGCATTTGCTAAGGCTAAGAAGGCTGAAGTAGAAGTAGCTGAAGTTGTTGAAACTGTAGAAGAAGTTGTTGTTGAAGCTGTTGAAGCTCCTGCAGCTGAGTAATTTAATTTTAATATAAAAAGGAATTTAATAATGAGTATTACTGCAAAGATGGTTGGCGATCTAAGAGCTCGCACTGGTGCTGGTATGATGGATTGCAAAAAGGCTTTAATCGAAGCTAATGGCGATGAAGAACAAGCAATCGAAATTTTAAGAGTTAAGGGTGCTGCAATCGCTGCTAAAAAGTCTAGCCGTACAGCTAGTCAAGGTTTAGTTGCATCTTACATTCACTCTAATAACAAGGTTGGTGTTTTAATTGAAGTTGCTTGCGAATCTGACTTCGTAGCAAACAATTCTGACTTCCAAGCATTTGTTAGAGATTTATGTATGCACATTGCGGCTGCCGCTCCTGTTGCTGTTTCAAGAGAAGACGTTCCTGCTGAATTGATTGAAAAAGAGCGTGAAATCGCTTTGGCTCAATTAGAAGAAGAGAACAAGCCTCAAGCAGTTAAAGAGAAGATTGTTGCTGGTAAGATAGACAAGTTCGTTGCAAGCCAATGTTTGCTAGAACAAGTTTTCGTTAAGAGCGACAAGGCTACAGTATCAGAAATCTTGACTGAAAAGGTTGCAACTATAGGCGAAAAGATTGAAGTAAAGAGATTTACTCGTTACGAAATCTGATTTCTTTAAAATTCGTTGAGTTTTATAAATTTTTAATTGAATATATGGAACTCAACAATCGAGTTTTTTAGCTATTTGAATTATTAAAATTGTCAAAAATCTAAATAATCAAATAAAAAGCATAAAAAGCTCATAAAAAAGAAGATTTTTCTTTACAACTAAATTAAAATCTGTATAGTTCTTTAGTATATTTTATTAAATAAGGTGTCGATTAAAGATGCGTATAATTAATAAAAAGTTCTAATAGATAAATATTTTGTTTGCTTGAGTGGTGGAATTGGCAGACACGCAGGATTTAGGATCCTGTGCCCTCAGGGCGTGCGGGTTCGACCCCCGCCTCAAGTACAAAAACATAAACGGCTTAAACTCTAGGGTTTGAGCCGTTTTTTGGCTTATTTACTGGGGTTGTGGGCGATTGAGTGGGGTTTTGTTAGCGTGGTATAGCGTGGCGTAGGTGTAGAAAATGTCGCCATTATTTATACATTATTTTTTTAGGGCTTGGGTTTAGGGGAGACTTGGTTTGCAGTTTTGTGCCTTAGCTTTAAGTCGTTTGGGTTGTTGGGTTTCTTGGAATTATGATTTTGAAGATAAGTCCTTTTATTTCTCAGTGCAAGGGTCGCTAAGTTCGGGGATTGCGTTGGCAGATATTGCCCAGAGGTAGAAGCTGGCAAGGGTGTTGTAGGGGGAATATCGCTTGAAGTATTTTAGGTGAAGCTCTTTTGTGATTTTTTTGTGTCGATATAACATTCTTAAGCCCCTTTGTATGCCTAAGTCATTATAGCTAAGAATATTTGTGCGTTCCATAGAGAAAATCATAAGCATTTGGGCTGTCCAGACGCCTATGCCGTTGAGTTTAGTTAATTCTATGCAAACTTCGTCGTCGCTAAGGCTGTG
>JAWXTY010000028.1:0-21616 GCA_044433115.1 Opitutales bacterium | reverse complement strand
CATCTATCATCAGGGCGACTAAGTCGTATTTTTCAAGAGACTCATTTTGCAGATTTTCGACTAAAACGCTTGCTTTTTCTTCCCATAATTTGCTTAAAGAAGCCTTGCTAATTTTTTTGTCCGTAGGGTTAAGTTTGTTCATATTGCCATAAGAAACGCCACAAAGGATATTACGCATAAGTTGCTCTTCCCAAATGCTAGTATCTTTAATAGCAGCAAGTTGCGACAAATGAACTTCTTTAGATTTTCCATTTTTCAAACGTTCCCTGACTCTAGGGCACTTAGCCTTATGCCAGTTATTGCCATTAAAAACCTGCGACAAAACCGAGCCAGCTCGATAGTATTTGCTGTTTGATTTAGGGTTGTAAAATGCCCCGCAAAGCTCATCGACTTGAGCCTCAACCACAGATAAAATCAACTTTAAAGATAATTGATTAAGGTGAGTTCTTGTATCTAATATTTTTATATTATTTATTAGATACAAGAACTCACCATTAACTGCAAAATGTAGCTCTTGAGGAGTAAAAATTGCTTGCATTTGTTGTGAATTTGTAGATTCTTTTTTCATAAGAGAGTAGCTTTCTGTTTCGATTATTTTTTTTGCTTATAATAACCTTAGCAGAGACTCTCTCCCTTTTCAATTTTTAACAAAGAAAAAAACGCTTCCGTTTTCGTCAACGCTAGTTGAAAGTATTTCAAACTGCTGGGATTGTTCTTTTGTAGCAGAAGTTGAGTTTTTCGACACGCCAATAAAAGAAGCTAAAACCCCACTAATTTTATCTAAAGCCTCCTGTAAAGCCTTAACAGCTTTTGTATCAGCTAAGGTTTCTATGTTTATTTCGAAAGATTCACTCATTTTATTTGACTTAGGTTTATTTTATTATTTATAGTAAATTTATGATTACAAAATTAACGCTTAAATATTTTACAGTTTGGCTTATTGTTTTAACTATGCCTATAGGCTTTGGCGTTCTTGTTCAATACGTTGACTATGGGGTAAAAGATTTTTGGGGACTTATAATAACTATTGTCGCACTTTACATCTTCTTTGGATTTATAGGCTTAGTGGGTTCTTTTATAATTGCAGTGGGTAGCGTTGGGGCAGAAACTGCTGGCAATGTATTAAAAGACGTAGAAAAATACAATGCCAGCAAACGCAAATAACTTAAGTATTTTGCTTTTTAAACTCCTTTAAATCGCATAGCCCATACAAAAAGAACTAGTACAAAAAAGCTTTGCCATTTTATTGTTGATTTAGTTGAAAAATTAAAAATTAGAACTTACCTTTATGAAAAAAGAAGAACCAGTTTCTCTGTTTAAAGAAATATTAAAATGTTTATTTGATATAACATGGCGTTTAGCTGTAAGCTTTCTTTTTATATTCGGTTTTTTGGTATTTGCTTCGTATAGAGCAACAGGCGAAGTTTCGCTTGAAACGATGAAATATTTAGGCATGAGCTTTGCAATAATTATACCTGTTATTTTGCTTTTCTTCTTTATGTTTTCTTTAGCTCTTAGACTTTTGGGAGGTTTAAGACGATAAATCCTTTTTTGTTTGGTTTTTTATGCAAAGATAAAAAATGCTTACGCAAACGAACTTCAGCTTCTTTGCCCAATGCAGTGTTTATAGCCGTCCTATCTTTGACTTTTCCCATCAAATCGCCCCAAAACGGACTTGCCTTATCTGTAATTTTTATCTCCATTGCGTTATTTTATTTGACTTTTTAAAGTTTTTGATTGTCTATAATATTTAATCAGTTAAAAGTGCTATGCTCAGCTATACTTTTAACACGGATTGAGGCAGAGCATTACCTTTCAATCCCACATTATAACAAGGTTATCGTGCGAATATTCCGCTATATGATAATACACGGCAGGGGGTGGAATATTTACCTGTCCGTCCTACCATATTACTTTGTTTTTACTTTTCGAAAATTAATTTTTAGAATTGTTTAGTATTATGAGTGCTTCTATTGCTACTGCACAAGTTGAAGAAAGTCATACTTCTACTACTTATACTACCGAAAGGCACGTTACAGAAACTCTAACAAAAAAGACTGTCAGTCAGCCTGTTGTTCAAGGACAAAAAAAGGTTGTAATTTACGTTAGAAATGACAGTGGATATCCAAAGCTTGGCAAAGAAGTTAAAAACTTAGAGTACGCTTTGTCTTCTAGGATTAACAATATGGGTTTTGGTGTTATAAATCACGACTTAGTTGTTGAGTCTTTAAAAGAAAAAGCAGAAGATAGAAAACAACAACGTATGTTGACTGAAGCAGAAGCTGAAAAATTAAAGGGTATTGCTAAGATGTTTGAGCAATCAGGATTTAAGGTTGATGTAAAAGCAAATGAATTGCCAGATGTTGTTGAAAACCATAAAAGTTTATATTAATAAATAGAGGAAAGGAAAATAATTTTATGAAAAAGAAAATATTATTCGTGTTTAGTATGCTATGTGCAGTATTTGTATCTGCACAAGTTGAAAAAGCTACTATGGCAGTTGATAAAGTTATAGCTACAGATTCTTTAGTTTCTGCTATGAAGGCTAAGGGAGGTACGATGGCTATGAATAGAGTATTGGAGTCTATGGACGCTAATTTAACATCGTCTATACAAGCAACAAGGAAGTTTGAGTTAGTGCCTATGTCTGATTTAGGTGCTATATTTAAAGCTCAGGATTTTGCTAATTCTGGAAATATGGATATGAGCGACAAAAATGCTGCTCAAATAGGTAAAATCAAGGGTGTAAAGTATATAGTAGTTGTGGCTGTTGATGACTTCCAAGATTACACAGAAAAAAGTAGATTTGCAACTTTGGGTAAAAATTTAGAGAAAAGAGTTTTGAGATTTGGAGCAGTTGCTAAAATTTTAGATACAACTACTGGCTCTTTGCTAGAAAGTGTTAACTTTGTTGTTTCTAACGATGGCATAAGCGACACTGATGTTTCTACTCAAGTTACAGGAGGAAGCTCTACTGATGGTCTTATTGCTCTTTTGGCTCGCAAAATGTGCGATAATGTTGCAAATCGAGTTGCTGATATAATTTTCCCAGCGAAAGTTATAGGCAAAACTGGTAGGGTTGTTACTTTCAATAGAGGCTATGGTACTGGTGTGGCTATAGGCAATGAATATGAAGTATTTGCTTTAGGGGAATCTATGAGATTTCCCCGAAGAGCTTCCTGAAGTTATAGAGGGTTTGCACTTTCATACTTTGTGTGAACAAAATTCAGATGACTTAGAAAAAACTTTAGATGCAGTTGAAGAAAAGTTTTCTAAATACTTAAAGCGTCTAAAGTGGATAAATTTTGGAGGAGGTCATTACATAACTCGTAAGGATTATGACATTGCTACCCTTGAAAAGTGCATTAGGCGTATGCAGGATAAATATGGCTTAAAGGTCTATGTAGAACCAGGTGAAGCAGTTGCTTTAAATGCTGGATATTTGCTGACAGAAGTTTTGGATATAGTTCATAATGACATAGATATAGCTTTGTTAGACGCTAGTGCAGCTTGCCATATGCCAGATGTAATTGAAATGCCCTATAGACCCCCTTTGCAAAATTCAGCTAAGAAAAACGAGAAGGCTTTTAGCTATAGATTGGCAGGACGCACTTGCTTGGCAGGCGATGTGATAGGCGACTATTCCTTCGATAAAAAACTCAATATAGGCGACAGGCTCTACTTTGAAGATATGGCAATTTACACAATGGTAAAGAACAATACCTTTAATGGAATGCCTTTGCCTAATATTGCAATACGCAAGAAAAATGGCGATTGCGAAGTCCTAAAAAGTTTTTCTTATGTTGATTTTGAGACAAGGTTAAGTTAATAACTCTTTGAGCTAAATTAAGTTTTAGCTCTTTTTTGCATTAAATTTAGAGGAAAATGGCAAGAATTTTGCCTAAAATCTAAATAAGAATGATTTTTATTAAAAAAAAGCTTGCAATTAGGAATAAATTGTATTTGATTGTTTATATGATGAATAAAGTTTTAGAAAAGTTTGAAAGCTTTTGTGCTAAAAGTGGCATAAAAAAGACATCGCAGAGGTTACTTGTTTTTGAATATTTATACGAAAACAAAATGCACCCAAGCGTTGAAGATGTCCTTGAGGCTGTTAGGCAAAAAAGCCCTATGATTAGTACAGATAGTGTATATAGAATTTTAAACGACTTTTCTAAGGCAGGCTTCATCAAAAAGTTAGATAACTCTAATCTAATTCGCTACGATAGTAATGTAGAGCCACACGCTCATATTATATGTAGGAATTGCGGGCAAGTTACTGATGTTTCTAATATAAAATTAGAAGATTTTAAGGAGCTGAGTCTTTATGAGGATATTTCTATAACGATAAATGCTATATGCAAGAAATGTTTACCTAGTTTAGAAAAGGCAAAGGCTTAAATTTTTTAACAATAAATCAAATAAATAATCAAAAAAAGGAAATAATATGTCATTAATAGGAAAAGAAATAGTAGATTTTAAAGTAGAAGCGTATGTAAACGACGGCTTTAAGACAGTTAGCAAGGCAGATGTTTTAGGCAAGTGGTCTATCTTCTTCTTTTATCCAGCAGACTTCACTTTTGTATGCCCTACAGAGTTGGAAGACTTGGCTGAAAAGTACGAAGAATTTGTAGCAGCTGGTTGCGAAGTTTACTCAGTATCTTGCGATACACACTTTGTACACAAGGCTTGGCACGACGCTTCTGCTGTAATCAAGAAAATCAAATACCCAATGTTGGCAGACCCAACTGCAGTTTTAGCTCGTGGCTTTGATGTAATGATTGAAGAAGTTGGCTTGGCTGAAAGAGGTACATTTGTAGTAAACCCAGAAGGCAAGATTGTTGCATACGAAGTATTAGCTGGTAACGTTGGCAGAAATGCAGACGAGTTGTTGCGTAGACTTCAAGCTTTACAATTTGTAGCAAGCCACAGTGGTGAAGTTTGCCCTGCAAAGTGGAAGCAAGGTGCAAAGACTTTAGTACCTAGCATTGATTTAGTAGGTAAAATCTAATATAAATAATAAAATAGGGGGGGTGGGTAGTTCTAAAAATTAGTTTTTCAAATAAACAGTTATTCTTTTTGTTTTCTTTTTGTTCAATTTTCTCTGTTTTTTTGTCAAATAACGCTGTTATTATCCTCAAAAACATAAAAAATTGTCCTAAAAATAAATTCAAAAATAATCAACTGCTAATTTTTAGAATTACCCTTCTATAAATTCTATAGAAGCCCTCTTAAGATACAAAGGAGAAAAAGATGTCTATTTTAAATGAGGACTTGAAAAATCAAGTGAGGGGGCTTTTTGCACCTTTGAGTTCGACTTATGAATTTGTGGTAAAAGCGTCGCAAAATCATTCGTCTAAAGATGATATGCTAGATTTACTTAACGACCTTAAGGATTGTTATAGCAAATTTAGTTTAAGAGTAGAAGATGTTCAAGTAGACAATTTTCTTTCTTTGACTATTTTTAAAGATGGCGTAGAAAGTTCATTCTCCTTTGAGGCAGTGCCAACAGGACACGAATTTTCTACCTTATTAATAGCAATATTAAATCTTGAGGGCAAGGCTAAGAATTTCCCTGAAGCTGATGTTATTGATAGAATAAAGAATTTGAATGGCTCAACTGAAGTTATAAGTTATATATCTTTAAGTTGCACAAAATGCCCTGATGTAGTTCAGGCGATGAACTTGATTTCTATAATTAATCCAAGTATAAAGCATAGAATTGTAGATGGAGGCTTATATCCTGAATTGATGGATAAGTTGTCTATACAAGCTATACCTACGCTTTACTGTGAAGATAGTGTCTTTAAGATTGGGGCAGTGAACCTGCTTGAGTTGTTGCTTTTGTTAGAAGAAAAATTAGGTACAAGCTTTGTTCAAGAAGAGAAGCATTTAGACTACGACGTTGTTATCCTTGGTGGTGGGCCCGCTGGCGTAACTAGTGCTGTATACTCTGCACGAAAGGGCTTTAAGACTGCTATAATTACAGATAGGGTAGGTGGGCAAACGCTCGATACTCAAGATATAGAAAATATTAGCTCGCACAAGCTTATCACAGGCAAAGAGTACGCTGCAAAGCTTTACGAGCAGTTGAGGCATTACCCTATAGATATTTACGACTCACGTCAAGCGACGCATTTTGAGATTTTAGAAGATGGCAAGAAAAAGCTAATTACTTCTATGAATGAGCATATAATATCTAGGGCTTTGATTGTTACAACTGGGGCAAAACGTAAGACTCTAGGGGTTGCTGGCGAAGCTGATTATATGGGAAAGGGCATAGCTTTTTGTACGCACTGCGACGCATTGTTGTATAAGGGTTTAAAGGTTGTAGTTGTAGGTGGAGGTAACTCTGGGCTAGAAGCTGCGATAGACTTGGCAAATATAGCAAGCGAAGTAACTGTTTTAAAGTATTCAAATAAAGTTCGTGGCGACACAGTTCTAAGAGAAAAGGTGGCAGAATTTAGCAATGTTAAATTCCTAAGTGGAGTGGAAACTGTAGAGATAAAAGGCGATGGCAACAAGCTAAGTTCGCTCGTTTATAGAGATAGAGAAACTCAAGAAATCTTTGAAATCGACGCAAGTGGAGTATTTATTCAAATAGGACTAAGTGCTAACACTGATTTATTTAAAGATACTTTAGATATGAATGAGATTGGCGAAATCAAGATAGACGAGTTTTGCAGAACTTCAGTTAAGGGCATATACGCTGCAGGCGATTGCACTACAGTCCCTTACAAACAAGTAGTTGTAGCTCAAGGCGAAGGAGCAAAAGCAGGCTTGTCTGTATTTGAAGACATAATTAAATCTCAAATTTGATAAAGGGTAGCTTTAAGCTTGAGATTAGAGGCAGGGAAACTTGCCTCTTTTTTTGCTTTACTTAAGTGGGAAAATACTTAGAATTAGCTTTGAAATTTTAATAAAGTATATATGAAAAACATAACAAGAAGAAATTTTTTAGCTAAGGCTTCATCTTTTGGGCTTTTAGCTTCGACTATACAATTTTTGCCAGCTCGTATTTTGGGCAAAGATGGCACAGCTCCAAGCAATCTAATAAATGTAGGTTGCATTGGTGCAGGTGGTATATCTAAGGGGCATTTGGGCTTTATAACATCTTCGCCAAGAACTCAGTTGATGGCTCTTTGCGATGTTAGGCAAGACTTTTTGAAGTCTTCAGAAAAAACTTGTAATGCAAATGCTCAAAAGAATACTAAAGTTCCTTATAGAGCTATAGACACTTGCGAGGATTATCAAGAAGTCTTTGATAGAGATGATATTGACGCAGTTTGGATTTGTACTCCCGACCATTGGCACGTGCAAATGGCTATAGCTGCCCTACAAAAAGGTAAGGCTGTTTATGTGGAAAAGCCAGTTAGCTTGACTATAGAAGAAGGTAGGATTTTGGCAGATTATGTTAAGAAGAATAAGGGTGTTCTTCAAGTTGGCTCTCAGCAAAGAAGCTATGCAGATTTCAGAAAAGCTGCTGAATTAGTGCGTAATGGCTACATAGGCAAAATCAAGAGAATTGACGTTTCTCTTGGCGTGTTCCCTGAAGAACCTAAGGATTTAAAGGAAGAGCCTATTCCTTCTTGGTTGAATTATGATAAGTGGCTAGGTCAAACTCCTTGGAGACCTTATAATGCACTTCGAATTAAGTCTTTCTGGAATGGTGGCTGGAGATGTTTCTATGAATATGGCTCAAGGAAAGAGGGCGACTGGGGTGCTCACCACTTTGATACAGTTCAATGGGCTTTAGATAGAGATAATTCAGGACCTTGCGAGTTTGTACCAGAGGATAAGGCAAATAAAATTGCAAGACACTTTAAGTATGATACAGGCGAAACTGTATATATCAATGATGCTAATTTCTCTAAGGGAAAGCCACAGTCTATAGGATTTATTGGCGAAGAAGGAGACTTGCTTGTAAATAGAAATTATATAAAGTCTTCAAAGCCTCATTTGCTAAGCCAAGCATTGCAATCTGGCGATACTCGCTTGCAAGTTTCTAACGACCACAGAACAGATTTCTTAGACGCTTTTGCTTATGGGCATAAGAATATTGCACCTGCTGAAACAGGACATAGAACAGCTTCGCTTTGCCAGTTGATGTGTATTGCAAGACGTACAAATGAAACTATCAAATGGGACGCAAAAACTGAGACTGTTACTCAAGGTAGTGCTAAAGTTAAGTCTATGCTATCAAGAGCAAGACGTGCACCTTATTTCTTGGGAGCTTAAATATTATGAAAAAAATTACAACAATATCTTTATTATTCGCATTTGCTGCAGCTTTTGCAGGGGGTGTCGATGACATTAATAACTTAAATTCAGCTGATGTAAATTTAGCTCAAAATGCTAGGATTGTAGCACTGCAAGGCGATGGTGCTGAAGAAGTCTTATTAAAGGCATTTACTTCAGAACAAAATCAACTTGCTAAAGATGGCATAATCTATTCTTTGGCGAATATTAAGAGTGCAAAGGCTTTTAATTCTATAGTAGACTTGGCGAAAAAAGGCGACAAAACTGCTATATTGGCTCTTGCTCAATATGGCGAAAAGGCAGTAGGTATCTTAAAGGGCTTAGCTCCGAAGAACAAAGACGCTCAGGTGGCTTTAGTTTTAGCTACTTCTACTTTCCCTGACTATATTGTACCAAGTATAGAGGACTTTAATAAGGCAGACGAAAATGCTAAAGTTGATATGCTTAGACTTATGCCTATAGATAATAAAGCATTGGGTTTTTTAGCTAAAATAGATTGTTCTAGCGAAAGAATTTCTTTGGCAGTTATGACTGCATACGCAAAAATTGGGGGCAATGAGGCTGCTAAGAAAATTATGCAAATTCAAGCTGATAAGAATTTAGATATATCGCCAAGTTCTACAGCTCTAAGCATTTTAGCTTCTTGCGAAAAGGCAGATGGGGCTTTAATTGCAGGCATTAAAGCTGGTAATTTATATGCAATTAAGGCAACTAAAGAACAGCGTTTAGCTAGTGCAGAAGAGGCTTTGTTATCTCAGGCAAAGGCTGCTGATGCAAATGTAAAGAAAGAGGCATTGGAAGCTCTTGCGACTTGTGGTAATACAAAATCAATGGCTTTCTTTGTTGATAATATTGCAAGTTCAGGTGGCGATATTGCTTTGTATGTAAAGGTTGCAACTTCTGTATACAAGACTTTAAATGAGGCAGATGTTGCTAAATATAAGGCTCTTTTGGAAAATCAAGCAAGTACTTCTGGAGCTAAGGTGAAATCTGCTATAGAGAGGATTATTACTGAACCTAAGCCAGCTGCAAAGGCTAAAAAGTAGTATCTTAAATTAGATTACAAAAAGTGCCAAGACTCTAAATATCTTGGCACTTTTTTTGTAATATTTATCTAAGACTTTTTAGGCTTTACTTTCAGTAAGCTCGCCGAATTTAATACTACGATTATGCTAGATACATTGTGTAGGATTGCTCCGAGTGCTGGGTCTATGTAGCCCAAAGAGGCAAGGCTAGTTGTTGCTAAATTCCATATAATAGAAAAAGCGATATTTAGCTTTATTGTACGAAGTACCTTCTTTGAAAATTCTAGGGAAAATGGGATTTTTGCCAAGTTTCCTCCAACTATAGATATTGAAGCTGTGTCGACTGCAATGTCGTTATTTGCCTCAGCTATTGCCATTGATACATCTGCTGTAGCAAGGGCAGGAGCGTCGTTGATACCATCGCCTATCATAGATATTTTTGAGCCATCTTCTTGAGCTTTTTTTAGTATATCTTGCTTTTGGGCAGGCGATAAATTGGCGTATACATTTTCTATACCAACTTTATCTGCAAGGGCTTTTGCGACTTCTTGGGTGTCGCCTGTTAGCATAGAAGTTTTGTAGCCTAATTCTTTTAGTTGAGAGATTGCTGTAGGGCTTTCTTGCCTTGGGCTATCTGAGAGTGATATTGCCCCAACTAGCTGATTATCTATAACTACGCACACGATAGCCTTAGAGTTTTTTAGGGATTTATTTGCAAAGTCATTGCATTTAAAGTGTATAGATGGCTCGTATTTTAAAACTTCAACAAGCTTGCCATCTACTTGGGCTGCAACTCCTATGCCGACCTTTGATATAGTGCTTTGAGGGCTTGCTAGTTCTTGGGATTTTGAGGCAAATTCGGATATTGCTTTTGCGATTGGGTGTTCTGAAAATTTTTCTGCTGAACCTGCATAATACAATAATTCATCATTGCTTAGCCCCAAAGTGAAAACTTCTTCAACTTGAATTTTGGCAGTTGTTAGAGTGCCAGTTTTGTCGAAAAATACTTCTTTTACCTTAGCTAAAGTTTCTATAGCTTCGCCACTTTTAACTAGCAGACCATTTTTTGCCAAGTTGCCTATAGCTGCTGCAATCGCAGTAGGAGTTGCCAAGACAAAGGCACAAGGGCAAAGTACGATAAGTATAGTTAAGGCTCTAATTAAGCTCTCTTCTAAGCCTACTGAATATATATAGAAATTTCCACAAAATACTAATATAGAAAGCATTATAGTAAAAGGTACAACGAGGCTTGCGAACTTGTCTGCTATTTTAGATATAGGGGCTTTTTTGCCTTCTGCCTCTTTAGTAATTTCAACAATTTTGGAAATTGCACTATGCTTTAGAGTAGATATTGCTTTAACTTCTATGTAGTTTGAAGTGTTGAAAGAGCCTCCCATAAGCTTGTCATTTATAGATTTATCCACAGGTAAGCTTTCGCCTGTCATACTTGACTCATTTACGCAAGTTTGCCCCTTTATAATTATAGAGTCGACTGGAATTACGCTATTTGGGCGTATTGCCAAAATGTCTGAAATTTCTATCTCTTTTGCATCTACTTCTACAAAGTTTTCGCCAATTTTCTTAAGAGCCTTAGTTGGTATAAGTTGGGATAGAGCCTCTATAGCACTTCTACTCTTATTGATAGTACGCTCTTCAAAATAGCCCCCTAATTTCATTAAAAAGGCAATTTCTGCTATTACAAATATATAATTATGGCAATGCCCGCCATCGCTAGTTATCCCTAAAAGCTCTAAAATTTGCAATAGACCAGCTGCAAGCATAGCCACAGTTACAAGTAGGGAAGACTTTATCTTCTTTTCTATAAAGAAAGCTTTAAATGCACTTTTTGCAAGGGGAACTGCACAGAAATAAACAGCTATCCACGCAGGATTTAAGACGATTTTAAATATAGTAGCCTCGCTAAAATAATCTATACAAAAACTTAGCACAATGCAAATTGCAGATATGATTAATACCAAGCCCTCATTGCCCTTTTTCGGTGAAGAACCACAACAAGACGAGCAACTTGACGCTTCAGCTTTTGTAGAAGTAGAACAGCAAGAACTGCTTTCTTGGGACGCTCCACAACAAGAGATTTGTTCTTTTTTTGCTGAACAGCAACACTTAGTTTCTTCTTTTGATTTATTTATATTCATAGCTTTTATTTTTAACTATATACTTGTCTTAGCTTAAGAATTACGCAACAAAAAAGTCTATCGGGTTCTTACTTTAGAAACCCCCTTTAATAGACTTTTTAAAATTATTGATAAGTTCTATGCTTTTAATGCAGAAATTAGATTTTCAATCCAAGTTGGATATTTGTCATCATAATCGTCATCACAAAGCTCAATATCTAAAATTCTAGTTGCTTTTGCTTTTTCGAGGAAAGCGTCAAAATCTATAGCAGCCTTACAGAACTGGTCGAAAGACGACATACCTATACCCATTACAGCAAATTTTACTGAAGATAAGTCTGCAGACGTGTTTTCGAGTTGAGAGTGTAATTCTATTGCATTACTAGGTGCTTCGCCATCGCCCCAAGTACTTGTGATAGCAACAACAACGTCGCTAGCAGCTAAGGCTTCAACGCTAGTGTTGTCCATATCGCATACTTCAGCATTAAAACCAGCAGATTTCAACGCATCATTAGTGTTATTTGCCAAAGTTTCGGCATTTCCTGTTTCACTTCCGTATATAACTTTTATGTTCATAATTATTCCTTTTGTTAATAAAAGTTAGTATCGCCTAACTTAATTAAAATAGCAAGCTTTATTTCTCATAAAAATTAGGCTTTAAATTGGGCTTTGTTGCTTGGAATTTTAGTATAAAAAATATTTTTTTAATATTTTTTTGTATAGTGCTTAGGTTTTAATAAATCTTTTTTATCGCTATATTTTTGATTTATAAGGCTTTTAATAATTCAGTTTTTTTTGCCTCAATTAGTGCAAATACTTTATGGGGGCTTGCTCTTTAGAGGCTTGGAATTTTATGCGTTTTTGAAATGTCTCAGTCTTGAATAGCTATCTTAGTTGCTAAGAAACAATCACTTATGACAATTTTCCGAGAAATTAAAATAGCTTGTTTATAGCTATGCTTTTTAAATTTAAATCTTTTAATCTTAGGTTCTTATCTATTTCAAAAGAAAGCTAAAAACCATAGTTTACACACTTAATAAAAAATATATATTATGAAATTAAAACCCAACATTAAGGCTTTGTTTAGAGGTCTACCCCTTCTGACATTTAGTTTTTTTGCACAAAACCAAATCTTTGCAGAAGAGCTAAATTCAATCAATATAACTTCAAGCGATTCCGTGCTTTCTACTACCCTAAGTGAGCTTTACGACAAAGGCGAGTCTGCTGTTGAGTCTGGCTATACATTGAGTATTGCTGGCGATGACAGCGACTTGACTATCACAAAATATTATTATGACGAAGATACAAAGGCTTTTGTTGGCGTAAATTTAGATGTAGCCTACGACACTACAGGCGAAAGTAACGATAGGCAAAATATAGAAGCCGATACGCTTGTAGAGTCTATCACTGGCGATTTTATAAAGAAGGCAGGCAATACTGGTTCTGCGATTTATAACTTAGGCACGATAAATTCAATTACAAGTAACTTCTTTGAAAATTATTATTCAAGAAAAAATGGCTTTACAGACGCTGGTGCAATTTATAATGGCTATATAATAAATTCGATTACAGGCGATTTTATTGCAAATTATGTAAATTGCATAAAAGATAATACTATAGCAAGAGGTGGTGCAATTTATAATCAAACTACAGGCATTATAGGAAGTATCACTGGCGACTTTATTGCTAATTTTGCAAAGGGAGGCACTACTGTTTCAGGTGGAGCAATCTTAAATAATGGAACAATATCTTCAATTACAGGCGACTTTATTGAAAATTACGTTACAAGTATTGGAGCTGGCGAAATCACAGGTGGAGCAATTCATAATATAGTTAATATAGGTTCAGTAGATGCTGAAAGTGGAGTAATTACTGGAGGTATCATAGGCAATATCTATGGCAATAGCGTATATTCTGAAAGTGCTACAGTAACTCGTGGTGGTGCTATTTACAATACAGTTGCAGGCTCTATAGTTTTCAACACAATAGCTGGCAATGATTATTTATATTTAAACAATTGGGCAGGCTCTACTGAAGAAACTAAGAGCGATGCAAACGGTGGCTTTTTGTATAACGCAGGAGGCACAGTTTACTTCAACACAGAAAGTGGCTCATCTATAACTATAGGCGATGGCACAACAGGCTTTGACTCTATAGCCGGTTCTGGCTCTATCAATAAGACAGGAAGTGGCTCTTTATACATAAATTCATCTATGGCGTATTACACAGGTTCTGTAAATATCAAATCAGGCAGTATGTATTTGAGTAATGTTATGAATGAAAGTTCTATAATAAATATAGACGAAAATGGCAATTTGACTATAGTGCTTAATTCAATTAACTTTGGCGAAGATATACTAGGCACTCTAACAGGCTCTGGCGATTTATATGTAGGCTTTGACTACGACTCTCTAGGCTCTTTGTTACTTACAGATAGCATTACATCTATTTATGGCGATGCAAGTGGCTTTAGTGGCGACATTGCTTGGGATAGCTCAGTTAGCACAAATAATGATGGCGACGCTACTATAACTATAGGTAGCACAAATTACATTGTAAGTATAAACGACGCTGGCGAGATTATCTTTAAGGTAGATGCTGGCTCAGGCGATGGTGATGGCGACACAGATGACAGCACTTCAGCTACATATACTCTAGTTAAAGTTGAAGGCGATGTTATCCCAAGTGGCTTGACTATAGTTAAGTATGAAGACGTAGATGGCACGCTAAGTGCAGTTAAGTACAATGTATCTATAAATAGCGATAAGTTGGGATAAAGCGAAGGCACTAAATTTTATGCTACTTGGAGTGTAGATGAAAGTGGCAATGTCGTTTTAAATACATCTCAAAGCGACGAAAATGGCACTTCAGATTTCTCTTTGACAGGTACTAATGTTAGGCTTTCAAATCACTCAAGTGGAGTAGATGTAAATCAAAGTTTCATAGCTTCATCTTCTATTAATTACGGGGGAGCTATTTACGCAAACTCTACAACTGCATTTAACATTACTGGCGACTTCGTTGGCAATTATATTGATTTGGCTGAGGGCTCTACTGTTTCAGGTAGTGGTGGTGCAATTTGGAATGGTTCAGGCAAAGTTATAGGAGATATTAAGGGAACTTTTATAGGCAATTACGCTAAGACTCTTGGCAGTGGTGCATCTAGTGGTGGTGCTATTTCAAATAATACAGGAACTTCTCTAATTAACAGTATAGCAGGAGACTTTTTAGCAAATTATGTTTATTCAACTTCAGCAAATGCACAAGGTGGTGCTATATATAATGTTGGCACTATAACAGATGGAATTAGTGGCAATTTTATAGGCAATTATGCTATTGCTTGTGGTACGAATTGGAATGCTAGAGGTGGTGCGATAGCAAATACTGGCACTATGGCGACTATAAGTGGCGATTTTATTTCGAATTATGTTTTAGCGACTTCTAGTGCAGGTGCTCAAGGTGGTGCGATTTATAATTCAGGTACACTCAGTTTTATGGGTAATTTTAATGGCAATTATACAAACTCTACAAGTGCTTTAGCTCAAGGTGGTGCTGTTTATAATTCAGGTACAATTAGCTTTGTTTCAGATGAAAATAATAAGTATTTCTATCTAGGCAATTATGCAGGTACTTCAGATGAAAATGGTGGCTTTTTGTATAACACAGAAGCAGGCACAGTTTACTTCAACACAGAAAGTAATTCATCTATAACTATAGGCGATGGCACAACAGGCTTTGACTCTATAGCAGGTTCTGGCTCTATCAATAAGACAGGAAGTGGCTCTTTGTACATAAATTCATCTATGGCTAACTACACTGGTTCTATGAATATTTCAGCAGGTATCGTGCAGTTGAGCAATATAATGAATGAAAGCTCTAGTGTTAATATAGAAGCGAATGGCTCATTGAAAATTCTTATTAATTCAAATAATTTTGGACAAAATATATTGGGAACGCTCACTGGTTCAGGTTCTTTATATGTGAGTTTTGACGCTCTTTCTTTATTGACTGTAGATTTAAGTGAAAGCACATATTTATATGGCTCAAGCTCAGATATTAGTAATTTGACTATAGATTGGGATAATTCTATAACTATAGGTAGCACAGATTATATAGTAGATATAGATGCTGGCGAGTTGACTTTTGCTGTAGATGCTGGCTCAGGTGGTGGCGATGGCTCAGGTGGTGGCGACGACAACACTAATCCTGACAAGGACGTAATTGATTATACAACTGAGCTAAAAGGCGACGAAGCAGAAACAGTTCATAGCAAGATTGATACAGCAATAACTGCAGACACAGCTTATAGCTTTGACTCAGAGGCAAGTGGCAAAACAGACTTTAGTGGCAATATGTCTTTTGAAGGCAAGGGCGACAAAGTTGGTATAGAACTAAATACAAACGACGTAGTTTTATCAGGTAATATCTCAGCTACTTATAAGACAGATAGCGACGAATTAGTTGCAATTAAGACTAATACAGGCAAAGTTAGCTTTGAAGATGGAACTGTTGTAGTTGCAAAGATTATAGATAGCTATGGCAAGTTGACTAATGGTATTGCTATTACTAATGACCACGCTTCAGGTGGCTTAAATGTAGATATGAATGGTAGCTTGACAGTATATGGCGACATAGTTGCAAACTCTCCTTTTGAGTTGAGTGGCTCTGGCATAACAGAGGGTAGCTCTACAATAGATGGCAGTGCTTCTTATGAAGGCTCTATAATGTATTTAACTGGAAATATCACTACTGGCGACGATGACGACAGCAATTCAGACAATATCACTATCTCTAATGCAGGCTTAAATATCACTGGCGATATTACTACAAGTGGTGGCGATATATCTATAACAGATGGTCTTTTAGTTGCTAATAATAATTCAGAAATCACTACAAGTGGTGGCGATATAACAGTGTCTAATTCAAATGTATACTTAAGTGGAACAAGCGTAGACTTAGGGGCAGGTAGCTTTGAATTGAGCGACGACTCTAGTTTAGTTTTAGCAGGTTCTACTTTGACAGCAGAGGAATTGATAACTAATGACTCAAGCTTTAGCCTAAGTACAGATAGCCTTGGCAATATGGGTAGTGTAAATGTAAATAGCACAGACGCTACTATACTTATCGAGGGTTCTGCTTCTATGCTTGTTGGCGAAGAGTTCACTATATCTAGTGGCGATTTAGAAGGGGCAGGGGCAACTATAGAAGATGGCAAGTACATCACTTTAGGCTCTATTAGCTCTACTGAAAATGGCACTACAGTTGAAGTTGGCTCACTCTCTTATTTCCAAGAGCAAGCAAGCGATAGCAATGAAAGCTCTCTAGCTCTTGCCTTAGACTCTATAGAAAAGGTAGACACTGGCGACACAGATGCTGACGAAATCACAAACCAAGCCCTAAAGGATAATAAATCAGAAGTGGCAAGTAATGGCTTAGACTCTTATATAATGAATGGCAATTCTTATATGAATGAGGTTAATACTATGTTGTTGAGCAACTTGAATATTGCTAATGTAAATAGGTCTAGGGAAATCCTCAAAAAGGCTAAGGGTTCTTATATAACAAAGGAAGGTACGCCTATAGAGGAAGCTGATTATTTGAAAGAAGCAAAAGATTATGCTTTGGCTCAACGCTCAAATGTGGCTCAATTGCAATCTATAAACTTATTGGGTTCAAAGAACTCTGCAAATGGAGTAGCTGGTTACGACTATTGGTCAGTAGGAAGCTTGGCGAGCATAGACAAGATATTCAGCGAAAAGTTCATTGCAGGTTTATCTCTTGGTGGCGTATACTCTAGGGTAGAGGGCGACGCAGGCGATAAGGCAAATTCTACAGCGTTCTTGGCTAATTTATACACTACTTTTAAGCCAGCAGACTCTCTTGAAGTATTTGCAAATGTTGGCTATGCACATTTCTGGAATAAGGCAAGCAGAGGCTCAGCAAGTTCTCAATGGGATAGCACAGCAATCAACGCCTTAGTTGGTATATCTTACGAGATTGAAACAGGAATTAAGGACTTATCTCTAAGCCCTGTAGTTATGCTAAATGCAGTTTATACTGAAAATGACGACGCTGTGAGCGACTTGACAACAGCCCTTGGCGAAGATTACCTAAGTGCAAAACTTATAGTTGGCTTAGAAGCTCAATATGCTATTACTGAAAAGTTCAACTCTACACTTAGAGCAATGTACGCATTCGAGTTTGCAGACGAGTCTTATGATTATTCTTATAGCCTAAATAATGGCTTTATGGGTGCATTTGATTACATAGGTGGAAAGTCTGGTTCTGGAAGTGCTATCTTAGGCTTTGGGCTAAGTTACGACTTCTCTAAGGCTTGTAGCATATACTTTGACTACAATGCTTATCTATACGATAAGCTTACAACGCATAGCCTAAACTTATCTGTAGGTATCAATTTCTAAAGTATTTATAATTAAATCAAATCTCCTTAGTGTTGGGCTAGGGAGATTTTTTTGTATTGACTTTGAATTAGTATAAGTATTAGTATGCTTTTATGAATAAATATATATGCTTTATTATGTGCCTTGTGTTGAATTTATCTATAGTTCAACTGCACGCATCAACTAAACGCCCTGAAAAACCTAATGTAATTTTGCTTTTGACTGATGACTTTGGGCAACAGGATATAGGCTGTTACGACTTGGATAATTCTATCCCTTACGAAACTCCGTTTTTAGACTCACTTTCTAAAAAGGGGGTTATGTTTACTCAAGCCTATTCGCCTGCTCCTACTTGTGCTCCAAGTCGAAGTGCGATTTTAAGTGGCTTGCACCCTGCTCGCACAAACCTAACTCACGTTAGTGGTGGCATACTCCCAGTCCCTGGCAACTTTAAACATTCTGCAAATATCACCCCTTACTATAAAGGGCATAGCTCTGTTTCTTCAAATGGACTAGCTAAGGTATTAAAGGCAAATGGCTATTTAACTGGACACGCAGGCAAGTGGCATATGCAAGACCCATCTTCTAAATACGCTCCTCCTCAAGGCTTTGATTACACTGCATCAAATAGAGGTGCAACTATCACTACTCCTGATAGAAGCAAGATATTTGCGTCGACTGAGCCATCTAATCCTTATCAATTAGACGCAAATGGCTTTCCTCAACACGACAATTTAGACGACGCTATCAAATTCCTAAAGATTGCAAATGAACAAGACAAGCCATTCTTCTTATATTGGTGTACATTTTTAGTACACGCTCCTGTACACACTAGAAGTAGAGAGTTGCTAGAAAAGTATTGCGAGAAAATGAACGTGCCTTTCCCTAAAGACGCTAAGACTCCTCCTATCACAAAAAGCGAAGATGGACAAAAAAATCCATACTATGGAGCAATGGTTGAAATGCTAGACTACTACTGCTCTCAATTATACAAGTATTTATTAGAGACAGAAGACCCACGTTGGAAGGGACATAAATTATACGAAAATACTTATATAATTTTCAGCTCTGACAATGGAGGTATGGAAGGTAGCACTGAGAGATATACAGATAATTTCCCATTCCAAAAGGGCAAAATTTCTGCTATGGAAGGTGGTATTAGAGTGCCTTTATTTATAATAGGTCCAAATATTCCAGCTGGAGTAACTAGCGACGTTTTGGTAAATGGCTTAGACTTTTACCCAACTATTATGTCTTGGACAAAGTCTAAAGTACCTGAAGGCAAGCGTTTTGATGGCTTAGATTTAAGTAATTTCTTAGTTAAAAATCCTAAGGACGCAAGCCTAATTAAAGATAAGAATAACAAAGTTAGAGACACTATGCTATGGCACTTCCCTAATGCTTCTGCCCAAGAAAGTGCTATTAGAATTGGCGACTATAAACTAGTTAGAAATTACGGCACTAAGCCAGAATTAGAGCTATTTAGATTATACGATAGCCAAAAGAAGGCAAATTTAGATATAAGCGAAGAAACGAACTTGGCTGAAAAAATGCCAGAAAAAACTGCCGAAATGAATAAGGTTTTAACTAAAATCTTGGCAGAAATGGACGCAGACGAACCTTATCTAAACCCTAATGCTGTGCAAGCTCCTGCAACAAATAAGAATGTGCCAAGCGTAGCTTCTCACGAAGTAAAGGGCGACGCAGTTGAATTTGTTCTAAAGGGAAATGGGGCAAAAATAATTCGTGCAGATTTAATTTACACAACTTCAGATGCTGATCCAAAGCACCCTTGGAAGAGAGTTAAGCGTATAGATTTAAGTGGCAATAAGGCTAGCGTTACTTTGCCTGCAAAGACTACATATTATTATTTAAACCTAATAGATGAGAATAACTTTTTAGTATGCTATCCTCAGATTTTAGACGAAAATAATATGCGTTTAACTGAAAAATTATCTAAGGAAAAAGCATTAAAAACTCCTTTGGTTGCAACAGCTAATACTGCAACAAAGGCTAAGAAAAAGAAGAATTAAAATTTGAAATTCAAATCTATAAATTAAAAACAAAGGAAATTAAAAGCAAAGGAAATTAAATGAAAAAATTAAAAAATGTATTGTTTACTTTAATCTTAACGCTAAGTGCTTTTTGTACGCAGATAAGAAGCCGAATATAGTTTATATCCTTGCAGACGATTTAGGGATAGGCGATTTATCTTGTTATGGGCAAGAGAAGCTTAAAACTCCCAATATAGATAGGATAGCAAAAGAGGGTATGCAGTTTTATAGACATTATAGTGGTGCTACTGTTTGTGCCCCTTCACGTAGCTCGCTTATGACTGGGCTTCATACGGGACATTGCCCTATTAGGGGCAATAAGCATTCGCCTTTAAATGCTAAAGATGGCAATATGCATATGCCAGCTGATATTTTTAGTATGCCTAAAATGTTTAAGGATAATAATTATAAGGCAGGTATTTTTGGTAAGTGGGGTTTAGGGGCTTATGAGTCAGAGTCTTTTCCTACAAAGATAGGCTTTGACAGGTTTTATGGATATAACGACCAAACTTTAGCTCATTCTTATTATCCTAAATATTTATGGAGTGATAATGAAAAAGTTATGCTTAGAAATTCAGGCAAAAAGGGAGAAATTGGCAAAGATTATTCTGCCGATTTAATACAAGGTGAGCTGATTAAATTTATAAAGGAAAATAAATCACAGCCATTTTTTGTCTATTATGCAATGACCTTGCCTCATTCTTATATGACTGTACCTGACAAATACTTAGAACAGTTTAAGGGCAAGTATCCAAATGAGAGTAAAGTTAAGAGTTCTAGTTCTAATCCACTTGAAGCATTTGCTGGAATGCTGTATGCAATAGATACTTATGTAGGGCAGATATTTGAAACTTTAGAAGCTGAGGGAATTTTAGATAATACTATAGTTATATTTACTTCAGACAATGGGGCTCATAGTGGCGATGGGCATAATCCAGTTTATTGGAACAGCACAGCAGGGCTTAGGGGAATTAAGCGAGACTTATACGAAGGTGGCATTAGAACTCCTATGTTAGTTTATTGGAAAGATAAAGTTAAAGCTGGCTCTAAGACTGATTTAGTAAGTGCTTTTTGGGACGTTTTGCCCTCTTTTGCAGATATAATAGACGCTAAAGTTCCCGATGGCTTAGATGGAATTTCCTTTTTACCTACATTATTAGGGGAAAGTCAAAATGATACGCACGATTATTTATATTGGGAATTTCACGAAAAAGGAGGCAAACAAGCGATATTGCAAGATGATTGGAAACTCATAAGGTTAGGGCTTAATACACCAAAAAATATTAAAACTGAACTTTATAATCTAAAAGACTCGCCTACAGAAAGTGATAATGTGTATTCAAAAAATCCCGAAAAGGCAAGGGACTTAGAAAAGCTAATGGATAGTGCAAGGACGACATCTCCCATAAAGGAATTTAACTTTAAAAAGTAATTTAGAACTTACTATGGTATAAATATAAAAAAGGGGTACTGTATAGATTATACAGTATCCCTTTTTTGTCTAAAGTGGATTATTTGCTTGGGTTTTATTTATTTAATTATTTGGGGTATAATAAGTATTTAAAGTTTTTTTGGGAAAAAGTTTGACTTTGGTGTAATTTTTACCTTATATTGTGTCTATATTAAAAATAGCTACACAAAACTTAAGAATACAAAGACTTTAAAACACACACTAATTAATATTATGAAAAAATACACTAAAACCCTAATAGGAGCATTTTACCTTGCCCTAGTCGGACTAT
>JAWXTY010000027.1:0-27297 GCA_044433115.1 Opitutales bacterium | reverse complement strand
AGCATTTGTTGAGCATACACGCAATCGAGTCTGAAATATTTATCCCAGATGCTCGTTACGCAATGCTTAGTGCTGTTTGTAAAGCTGGTATAAATCTTACAAATTCCAAGAGGGCTCAAATTTCAGATAAGATAGATGGCGTTTTGCTAAATAGGGTATTGGGCTTGCCTATCTTTTTTGCTATAATGTATTTAGTCTTTAGCTTTACATTTGAATGTGCTGATCCTTTGATGGGATATGTTGAGGAATTTTTCGAGATATTGTCTGGTGCAATTTCAAATAGTTGGGGCGAGGACTCTATGCCAGTGTTGCGTTCATTGATTATAGATGGCGTTATAGGAGGCGTAGGCGGAGTTGTGGTATTTTTGCCTCAGATAGTCTTGCTATTCTTGGCGTTATCTATACTAGAGTCGTCTGGATATATGGCAAGAGCTGCATTTTTGATGGACTCAGTTATGCGAGCTTTTGGGCTTCAAGGCAAGAGCTTTGTACCTTTAATCGTGGGTTTTGGTTGCACCGTACCTGCTATAATGGCTACACGTACTATAGAGAGCGAGACAGATAGAAAGACTACAATAATGGTATTGCCTTTTATGTCTTGTGCAGCGAGAATGCCTATATACGCACTAATTATTCCTGCATTTTTTGCCTTAAAATACCAAGCTTTTGTTATGTGGATTATCTATGTAATAGGTATCGCAGTTGCCCTAATTGCTGCAAAGGTCTTGAAATCTACTGTATTTAAAGGCTCAAATGAAATATATTTGATGGAATTGCCTCCTTATAGAATACCTACTTTGCGTAACATATTTATAAATATGTGGGAGAAGGCAAGTCAGTACCTCAAAAAGGCAGGTACTATAATTTTAGCAATATCTATAATATTGTTTATATGTAATACTTATCCAGAAAAAACAGATATGTCTAAGGATTACGATGCTCTTATTAGTGCA
This sequence comes from Opitutales bacterium, assembly GCA_044433115.1. GTDB lineage: Bacteria > Verrucomicrobiota > Verrucomicrobiia > Opitutales > Intestinicryptomonadaceae > CAKUIA01. Next base: position 26,344 of record JAWXTY010000027.1, on the reverse strand, counting down.
GTAGAAGAAAACACTGCCTTGAGCGACGAAGCAAGAGAAGAGGCTGTGTTGGATTTGGAAAATGAGCAAGTTAACGAGGCTTTTGAATATTCAATATCTGGACGTGTTGGCAAGTTTATAGAGCCTGTATTTGCCCCACTTGGCTTTGACTGGAAGATTTCTACAGCAACTATTGCAGCTCTTGCAGCTAAGGAAGTTTTTGTGGCTCAAATGGGTATTTTATACTCACTTGGCGACGAGGAGGACGAGGAGTCTACCCCACTTAGAGAGCAACTAAAGGATAATTATTCAACACTTCAAGCCTTTTGTATAATGCTATTTGCCTTGTTGTCTATACCTTGTGTGGCTACACTTGCAATAATCAAGAAGGAGCTAGGCTCTTGGAAATATGTAGTTTACGAAAGCGTAGGCTTATTTTCAATCGCATGGATTATAACATTCATAGTCTATCAATTAGGCTCACTTTTTGGCTTGTAATATTTTCTTAAATATCAATCTTTAAATACTAATCTTGCGAACAAAACGAGATTAGTATTTTTTTAGATTTCTAATTGACAATTTTATAAATTTATGTGATTGCTTGAGTTATGACTGAAGAAGAAAAAATTGATATTGTTATAAAAAAAGGATATGTTCCTGAATATATGATCCCTGAGGACTGTGATATTCCTTACGACATGGGTGTTATATGTGAATTTGATGATGGTTCTGAAATTGAGTGCATAGATGTTTTTGGCATTGAAGCTGCAGAGTCTTATTATGAGGAATACTTGGAAAAGAAATTATCTTCATCTTAGCCAGCTCTTCTCTTGAAGTAATGCCTTTATTTTTTCCAGTCGATTTTAGCCTTTACGTTTTCTAGGTCTACCCATACGTCTGCATACTCAAATTTTCTAGTTAATATCCAGCCATTGCGAGTGTAGTCGCCCAAAGGCTTGCCTAAAGGCTTGCTGTACTCAGGGTAGTCTAACAAAGAACCTTGTGCGGAGCGATAACCCCAAGAATATACAAAATACGCATATTCACCTGCCCCCATCAAAAAGCAAGATAAAGGAAATATAATATCCTCTTTTACGTGTGCATCTATAGTTTCTTCTGGAATGCCCTCTCTTTGCTCGGAACGTCTATAACTATAACGAGGCCAGCCCTTTACCATCATAATACGCTTTTGCTTCGCCGCAATACCCAACTGATCTATTTGTGCTAAAGACGATTCTTTTGTAGTGATATTTAGCGAAAAATTGCAGAAATTTTCTATCATACCCCCATCGGCGATACCAGCAAGATCCTTTTCAAAATCCCTGCCACCTTCATTCATATTATTAAATAATAATATTTTGTCATCGCCAAGTTGCAAAGCCAAGTCTTGAGCCATTGTAGCAACGCCTTGCTGAACTGCCTTATACTTTTCTTCGCCCAAGATTTTCACGTGCTTTGCCTCTTCTCTAAAAAAGTGAGGAATTGCATCTATAAATACGCCGTCCATATTTCCTTCTTTAACAGCCTCTACAGGTATAGATACCCACCATTTGCGAAATTCAGGTACAGTAGTATCGAAAGTTTCTTGGTATCCTCGAACTAAAACGTCCTCAGTGCCTCTAAGCTTCCACTCAGGGTGATGCCCTTTTGCTAAAATTTGATGCCCAAAATAGTTTTTGCCACCATCTATATTAGAGTTCCAATAGAAGAGAACTTTAGCCTTTGGGTTTAGCTCTTTTATAGCCTTAGTTAGAACAAAAGCCCCTTTTCGTGCATCATTGTGAACCGAAACGCCTTGGTGCTTTTCTACGCAAAATACAGGAAATTTAGCCAAAAATTCTACTTGAGCCTCAGAGAAATCATACCTAGAACTAAAATGCAAAGCAACAGGCACAGTATCCCAAGAAAATTCTGGATATGCGTCATTTTTCAATTTAAGTTGATCTGCTTTAGCATTGCACGTAAAGGCAAGTATAAAGGAGGTTAAGGTATAAATAAATTTTTTCATAGTAATAAGTGTAAAGGTGAGTTCTAGAAATTAGTTTTTGAGTGGGGTAAAAAAAGACCCTTAAGTCGCTAAACTTAAGGGCTTTAAAATGGAGCCAGGTGTCGGGGTCAAACCGACGACCTGATGATTACAAATCAACTGCTCTATCAACTGAGCTAACCTGGCGTTGTTTAATAAATATAAGAATGATTAAGACATATTTATTCTTCTTTGGCAAGCTTTTTTTTGCAATTTTTGCAATTTTTTGTGTTTTCTTCTCTATATGGCTATTTTATTAGGGGTTTGCTACGATTTTTTATGAGATTTTTTTGTTTTATTCCCTTATTTGCTAAAAATTTCTTTTACTTTTTATCTATTGAGAGGGAATTTATCGCTTTTTAGTTTGAAGTTATGCTAAAATTTAGCTTTTTTAGAGTAGGGCAGGGTGTGTTTGAGCTTGTTTTGCCTTGAAGATGAAAACATTCTAAGGTTCTATTTGAGATAAATGCTTTGTTTTACCTTTTAATAGGGGTTTTCCAGATTGCAGGGCAGGGGGTAGTTTTATCTTGTTTTGCTTTCGAGAGGGGGGTGGTGAATTGATTGCAGGGGGTATTCTGCGTTTAAGAGGGATATGTTCTTGTTGAGGGCTTCTTCGAAAGGTTTTCTTCAGCTTTATTCTGCGTTTAGGAGGGAGATTGCTCGAGATTGCAGGTATTGGGCGTTTTTGAACTCGTTTATGAATATAAGGCGAGTTTCGTCGAAGGCACTTTCGTCTTTGTTGAGGGCTTCTTCGAACATTTCCCCTAAGGATATTAGGGTGTTAAAGTATACAGGGTTTATCTTGGGTAAAAGTATTTTAATTTCTGTTATGCGTCTTTTTATAGCGTTTCTAATTTCTTTATCTTCGCTATATTTGACTATGTCTTTGTCGCCAAGAGCTGTGTTTATGCTGTCTTTTCTTATGAAGCTTAGTCGCAATAATTCTTCGGCAGAGTCTTGCATAGACATAACTCCACCTGCTCGAGAACTAAGTTCGCTGTAGATGATACATTTAAAGTATTTTTCTACATCGCCATCTTTGTATGTGTTTGATATATAATTATAAATATCTAAGTCGTCTTTCTTGAAAAGATAGTTACTCAAAAGCCCTCTCAAGAGTTTCTTGTCTTTGAAAAATCTATTTATGGCGATTAAATTCCAGTAGGCACTCAAGTCTTTTTGCTCTATATCGCCTATTTCTCTACTAATATTTAGCGTGTCTTTTAGGCTCAAAAGTTTTGTCTCAGATGCTTTTTTTGCCATTTCAGAGGACATAGCCCTTGCTCTCTCTTGGAGTAGTATAGATAGCGATAATTCTAAGAAATATGGCACTTCATAGTCCTTATCCAACTTTCGCTCTTGGCTAAGTTTTCGGAGCATAGCCCCCATTATGAACTTGCTAAATGCCTCATACTCAAGATTTTTGTCCCATCTGAGCATTAAATACATAGCATTATCTATGGTATCTATATAGAATTGCTTGTCGTATTTTTCATCGCTAAAGGGGATAATTCTCAAGTTGATTTTATTATTAGAGCCTATTTTTAGCCCCAAATATTGCTCGATTATGCCTTCTGCACAGGTGATAATTTCCCTAATTTGAGAAAAGCCAAAGGAGTCTTCGCCCACAATGAAAAAAGAAGAAGTCGAGGTATTCCTAAGTATCGCTTCTTGCTGATACTCAGGGGTATCCTTGAGTTCTTCTTGGGTAGTTTTTCTATTTGCCAATTCCGAAAAAATATCATTTAGCTCATTGCTTTCTTCAGCGTATAAGGCAGAGCCAATGAAGCATAAAATGATAGGAATTAGCTTAGAAAATTTCATCTATTAATAAGAGCGTCCGTCGTTGTTTTCGTAGAAATTGATATAAGATTTATTCAATACCTTATAGCCACCTGCAGTAGGGTAGTTTCCTGTAAAATACCAATCGCCAAGTGAAGTTGGAACAGACTTATGCAAGTTTTCTATAGTTTGGAATACCAAATTAAGCTCGCCAGCCCATTGTGTTTCAACTGGATAAACCATTTGAGCAATCTTTCTAGTGATTTCTTCTGTAGTAAATGAGCTATAAATTAGGTCTACGTAGTTTTTCATTTCAGTGCTAGGCAAGTTTTCTTGAGCCTTACATTTTTGATAAACTTCGTCGATAAGAGCTTCTTTGCCAGTGTCTTTCAATAATTGAATTGCAGCTTGGAAAGCAATAAACTTGCCCAACTCGCTCATATCAATGCCATAGCAGTCAGGGTATCTAATTTGAGGAGCAGTTGAAGCTACTACAATTTTCTTAGGGTCTAGCTTACCTAAAATACGCAAAATTTGCTTCTTTAAAGTAGTACCTCTAACGATAGAGTCGTCTATGCAAACGAGGGTATCCTTAGGTTTAACAATGCCGTAAGTAATATCGTAAACGTGTGAAGCTAGTTGAGCTCTATCCTTTTCTTGCGAGATAAATGTACGTAGCTTAATATCCTTATGAGCGATTTTTTCGCCTCTAGGCCAGTTATCCAAAACCAAGTCGTCCAAGTCGTCTTCAGTAATGTGCTTGCCAGAGTTGATTTTTTCCATCAAATTAGCCTTAACTTCCATACGTCTTGCCTTACGCATACCACGCATCATACCATAATATGCAGTTTCGGCTGTATTAGGGATATAGCAGAACACAGTATCTTTGAAATTCAAGCCTGTGTGCGATATAATTTGTTCGCAGAGCGACTCGCCCAAAGCTTGTCTTTCCTTGTAAATTTCAGGGTCATTGCCTCTTGAGAAGTAAATTCTTTCAAAAGAGCAAGATTTCCTTTCCTGAGGAGGAGTAAATTGTGTCAAGATAGTTTGACCACTCTTTTTGATAGTTAGCATAGAAGAAGGTTCAAGCTCTACCATATCTTCTTCTGGGGCTTCAAATATAGTCATTAGAGCAACTCTTTCAGAGGCAACTGCAATGATTTCGTCGTTCTTATAATACCAGCAAGGGCGAATGCCATTAGGGTCTCTCAATATGAAAGCGTCGCCATTGCCTATGCAACCTGCCAATACATAACCGCCGTCCCAGTGCGTTGCTGACTCTTTTACAACTCTTGCAGGGTCTAAGCGTTCGTCCATTTTCTTAAGAACTTCAGCGCCCTTTAAGCCTTGGTCTCTTAAATCTCTATAAATTTCGCCGTGTTCTATATCTAAGTGGAAGCAGATTTCTTCTAATATAGTACGTGTGTCTGTAGTAAATATAGGGTGTACGCCTCTATCTACCAAGCGTTGGTTTAGCTCTTCTGGATTTGTAATAGAAAAGTTACCAGCTAACATCAAGTTTCTTGCAGGCCAAGTGCTTTTTCTGCAGAATGGGTGGCAAGTTGACTTGTCGTATTTGCCACTAGTGCCATATCTTAAGTGTCCTATTAAAAGTTCAGCAGCATAGTCAAAATTTTCCTTTACGCTCTCAGCCTTCTTAGGGTTAATAATCTTATTCTTGACCATCTTCGAAAAGCTCTTAAGTTGGTGAGAAAAAATGTCTTTAAGAGCAGTGTCTTCTACAGAGCGTTCTCTAAATAGATAAGGTTTACCTGGTTTAACATCGAATTTAATAGCACCTATACCAGCCCCATCTTGCCCTCTATTGTGTTGCTTTTCCATAAGTAGGAAAAGCTTGTTAAATCCATATAGAGGAGTGTTGTACTTCTCTTGGTAATAACTTAGAGGCTTTAATAGCCTTATCATTGCTATACCACATTCGTGTTTAATAGAGTCGCTCATATCTAATTTCTTATATAGTTAAAATTTTTGAATTGTTGCCTTAATTCTTTTGATTACTTCGTCTTTGCCAAATAGGCTCAGCATAGGGAATAGCTCAGGGCCTCCTGCTTGTCCAGTTGTTGCAAAGCGTAGTATAGGGAAAAATTCTGAAGCTTTAATACCCTCATCTTCTGCAGCCTTTGCAAAGATATTGTATATGCTATCTTTATCAAAGCTTTGGGCATTTTCGATTAACTCTAAACATTGGCTCATTCTAGCTAGGAAGTTTTCCTTTTTGAGTAATTTTGTTTTAGCTTGTTCGTTAAATTCAAATTCATCTGTAAAGAAATATGATATTAAGGAATTAATATCTGTTAAATTCGCAACCTTTGCTTGACATAAAGCCAACACTCCCTTTAGGAAATCTTCGCCCTTAGTCATTAGTAGAGCATCATTATTAAATGCTTTCTTTACTAAAACTTCAAATTTATCTATATCTAAGGCTCTCAAATGCTCTTGATTGAAATAATTCATCTTCTTCTCATCGAAGCGAGCGTTACTCTTTACTATATTGTCGAAGTCAAAGAGCGATATAATTTCTTCTGTAGGCATAATCTCTTTGCCATTTTTTGGGTTCCAGCCCAATAGCGACAAGAAGTTTACCACAGCTTCAGGCAAGAAGAACTTGTCTGTATACTCTTCAATTAAAGCACCTTTATCACGTTTACTCATCTTGCCAGAGCCTTCTTGCTTGAGTATTAGAGGAATGTGTGCAAATTGAGGAACTTCAGCTCCAAAAGCCTTAAAAAGTTCTAGGTGCTTATTAGTATTAGTCAAGTGGTCTTGCCCACGAATTACGTGAGTGATTTTCATTTCAATATCATCAACTACATTCACAAAGTGAAATACAGGCGAACCATCTGAACGAAATATAGGGAAATCCTTTTCCTCTTGGCGTTCTACATTGCCATAAACAGCGTCTGCTAGGACTTGTTTTTCTTGGGAAATTTTAAAGAACACAGCTCCATCTTTGTCATAAGCTCTGCCATTGTCTCTAAGAATTTGTAGGTACTTTAAGTAAATATCATCTCTTTGGCTTTGGAAATATGGACCATATTCGCCGCCGACTTCAGGACCTTCGTCCCATTCTAGTCCAAGCCATTTCATAGAGCTAAGGAGTACATCTAGGTATTCTTGAGTGTTTCTTTCCTTGTCTGTATCTTCTATACGAAGTACGAATGTACCCCCAGTGTGGCGTGCATAAAGCCAATTAAATAGTGCAGTTCTAGCACTGCCTATATGAAAGAAGCCCGTTGGGCTAGGTGCAAATCTTACTCTTACTTTTGACATATTTTTAAATTATTTTTATAAATCCCCAATATCTTATTTTTTTAGAAATTTTGCAAGCATTATACGTAAATTTTTATCATTTTTGCAATTTTCAAGAAAATAACTATATATAAATCGAAAGCTTTTTGTGAAATTTTCGGGATTTTTTGCAATATTTTCTTCTAGCTCTTCTCTATTAAAATAATCTAGGCTTGAAACTTCTTCTTCTGGGAAAGAAAATTCAAGCTCCTCTTTTTCTATAAATACATATACTTTTGTAAATTCGCCCTCAGTCTCAGAATTTGCCTCAACTTTGCCTATGTATACAAAATCTTCAAGCTTTGTTTTAACGCCAAGTTCTTCATAAAATTCTCTAATTAGTGCAGTTTCATAAGTCTCGCCATAGTCTACGTGTCCTGAGCAAGAGGTAGTATAACAGCTTGGGTATCTGTCCTTTAGGGCAGAACGCATCTGCATAAGAAGCTTGCCATCTCTATTAAATACGAGAGCGTGAACAGCCCTATGCAAAAGATTATTTGCGTGTACATAACTTCTAAAGGCACTGCCCATAACTTCGTCTTTATCATTTACGAGAGGGAAGAGGTCGTCGCCCTTTCTATTTTTATCTATTACAATGCTTTCCATATTTACAATACCTTTACAATGCTTTAAATTTCACCTTACTTAAATCATATTGTCCAACTTCAACTTGCTTGCAGTATTCAAAGACTACAGGCAGTTCTTCTATAAAGTCAAAGCCTTTGCGTTTTCTATGTATATTTAAAAAGTCAAAGGCAATTCTATCTATTACACAAGGGTCTGCACTTGCTATAAGCTTTTTATCGCTAGCGACATAGGCGTGGTTAAATACGCTACCTCCTATAACTTGTATATGCTCAAAACTCATAATATTTAGCAGTAGCGACTCCTTTAACTCGGGGATAGCCATCACTTCGGCAACTGCAATTGGGGCGTTTGCTGTTGCACTAAAGAAACGCTCGTTATTCGACATATTCCATATAGAGGCATTTGCCAAAGCTCCTGAAATTTTAATAGACTCCATATCAGTAGCCACAGGCAAGTTTATCCAAAAGTCTACATTTAAAAATAGGGGAACAGGCAAGTAACTCTTTCGCATATTCTCAGAGCTAAGCGAGTATCTATGCTCTTGAGTTGCGTATAGCGAGACTTTTGCAGGCATTTGATTGTCGTAAAACCAATCGTCATCGAAGTATTTGCCACTGTCTAAATCATATACAGGGCAATCCTTAAAATTGTCTGCAAGTCCTGCTTTTAGTTCGCCATATTTAGGTAAAAAGCCAGAGTCTCTAAGCTTTTGTCTATTTATATCTACAATAGCAATATTTTTTCTTTCATATCCACGCTTTTCCAATTCTATAATTACAGCTTCAACTAGGGCAGTGGGAGTTGCCAATCCAGCCCCTGAATTAGTATAAACCTTTAAGGCAACTTTTTTGAATTTGCCAAGCTTTATTTTCTTATATTCAGCTTCATAGGCACTGAAAATCTTTTCGACACAATTATAGTAACTATGTCTTGAAAAATTGTCTAGCTTGCCCTCAAATACCACACTTTGCTCAGCTTGAAGATTATTTAGCCCCAAGCTTAGTATAGTAAATAATAGAAATAAGATTGCTTTTGTAAAAAATCTCATATATTTAATTGATTATTTTTTAGATAATTGCATTATTATCTCTCTAAAACAAGAAAATTTTACGCTCTAATGAAATATAAATTTATCAAAACTCTAATAATATCCCTAATTTTTAGTAGCTTGAATATAGCTTGGTTTTGGGGAGAAAAAGAAGAAAGCCCAGAACAGCGTTTGCAAAATATTAATGAGGCTGTGAAACTTTCTCGCAATCACTTAACTGAAGGTAATCCAGAGGTCGCTATAGATGTATTGCAAAAGGCTTATCGTAAATATGGCGAAACACTATCTCTTTGCGAGGCACTTGCTTACGCATTTTCTCAATCTGGAGAATATGCTTCTTCTGCCATCTATTTCGAAAAGGCTTTTAAGCTCTCAGGCGAAAATGTAATTCTATTATTAAATGCAGGGCGTGCTTATCAAGAGTGTAATGCTATAAATTCGGCTCTCTCTCTTTACGAGCGTTACTTGAATGTAAACCCTAAAGATGCTAGTATCTGGAAGGAAATTGCCATTTTGCAAGAAAAGCAAAAACTCTATCAAAAGGCTCTAAATTCTTATATGAGTTTTATTAAAAATGTAGGCAGAAATCCCAATACTACAGAGGCTTGCGAGATTGCAAAGCTATTCTTGAAATCGAAGAATATATCTCAGGCTAAGGCTTGGTTTGAGTCGGCTTTAGGGGCTTGTAGGGCAGAGAACGTAGAAGTTAAAAGCGAGATTTTAGCAGGGCTTATAGATATATATCTAGTTGAGTCAGATATGACTAATTTAGAAAAATATTACCTATTATTAAAAGAGACTAATCCTACATTCTTAGAGGAAAATTACCCTCAGCTTAAAGAGCAAATAGAGACTTATAAGGCTAAGTTAGAAGAGGCTAAAAATGCTCTAATTGAAGCTCAAAAACTTGAAGAAGAAGCAAAAATTCAAGAAGAAAAACGTCTTGAAGAGGAAGCTAAAGCCCAAGAGGAAAAAGAAGCACAAGAGTTTGAAGAAAAGCGTCTTGAAGCTATAGCTAAAGAAGAAGAGGAAAAGGAAAAAGTTGCTCAAGAAGAAGCAAAACAAAAGGCAGAAGATGAAGCCTTAGCTAAGGAAAGTGCAAAAATTAGAGCATTGCTAGACCCTCAACAAGCGAAGGAAGAAAAGCCTATAGCTACAGAAAAATCTACTATAGAAGAAGCTGAAACAGAAAATGCTGAAAGCTCAGAAAGTTCAGAAAAAACAGAAAGCACAGAAGAAAAGGCTCAAGAGCTTATAGATGTAGAAACTAGCGAGCTATCTTTGCAGATATATGAGGCTAAGAAATTATTAGAAGATGGAGAATTTTCAAAGGCTGAAAATCTTGCTCAAACTTTGGTTGCCGAAAATCCTAATTCTAGCAGAGCATGGGCAGTCTTGGCTGAAGCTTATATGGCTCAAAGTATGTCTATAGACGCATTTTTGGCTGCAAAGCAAGCATTGGCAAGGGATAAGGGCAATATTAGATATGTCTTGTTGAAGATAAAAATTGGGGCTTTAGTAGATGGCGAAGGCTCACTTTTTGATAATTTATTGCAAGCAGATAGAGATTTTCCAGAATGTCCTGAAATATTATTAGCTTTGGCACGAATAAGTAATAATGAAGGCAATATATCTAGGGCAAAGGCGTATTATTCTTTGTTCTTAGACATTGCTTCTAAAAAGAACGCTCTATATAAAGACGCTCAAGACGAGAGCGATAGTTTAGAAGAAGGCAAGAAACTAGAATTTAGTATGGAGCAGATTATTAAGGACTTAGAAGTCTAATATGGCAAGTATAACAAAGCAAAGTATAGATGAAGTTAAGAGCAGAGTTGATATATATTCTGTGGTCTCTAACTACGTCTCTTTAAAGCGTTCTGGGGCTTCTTATAAGGGTTTAAGTCCTTTTACTACAGAGAAAACGCCTTCTTTTTTTGTAAATCCAGATAAGGCAATGTTCTATTGTTTTAGTACTTCGCAAGGTGGGGATATATTCACTTTTATTCAAAAAAAAGAGAATATGACTTTCCCGGAAGCTGTGGAACTCCTTGCAAGCAGATATGGCATAACTTTGGAATATGAAGAGGGCAAAGGCAAATCTATATCTAGTTCTTTAAAGAAGCAAGTACTTGATATAAATGAACTTGCTTGCAACTTTTTCTGTGAAAACTTCCTTAAAGAGGAAAACGAAGCTATAAGAGAATATTGGCTTAAAGAGAGAAATTTTAGCTTGGACGACGCTAAGAAAATGCGTATAGGCTTTGCTCCTATAGATTGGTCTCGCTTTAAGAATATGCTTAAAAACAACTTCAGCCAAGAAGCTATAAATAATTGTGGACTCTTTTTTGGAGAGATGCAAAATGGCGATATATCTAGGCTAAATCCAAGATTTAGAGGGCGTTTAATGATTGCTATTTGCAATATACACTCCCAAGTTATAGCTTTTACTGCAAGGAAAACGGCACTTACTCCTGACGATATAGACTACGAGCAGGGCAAATATGTAAATTCGCCAGAAACTGTGGTATTTTCTAAGAAAAATACACTCTTTAATTTAGATAAGGCAAGGCAAGCTGAGTCTGCAAAATCGAGCTTTATTTTAGTTGAAGGGCAACTAGACGCTATAAGAATGTATCTAAATGGCTTTGAAAATACTGTTGCAGGGCAAGGCACTGCTATAGGGCAAGCTCAGCTAATGACCCTTAAACGCTACGCTTCAAGGATTGTATTGTTGCTAGACTCCGACTTAGCAGGGCAAAAAGCTGCCTTGAGATTGATACCTATATGCTTGGCTTGCGAGCTAGATGTGCAAGTCGCTTGCTTGGAAGAGGGGCAAGACCCTGACTCTTTGATAGTGAATTTTGGAGCTGAAAAAATGAGGCAAATTATTGAAAATGCTGAAAATGCTATAAAATTTGTCTCGGATAAGCTTTTTAGGGACTTATATCAATCTTCGTCGCAGGGGAAATTGGAGGCTCTTTCTTCTATATATGAAATTATAAGTTCCTCATCTTCAAAGGTTTTACAAGATGATTACTTGAGGGTAGCCTCCACTAGCATTGGGGCAGATTACTCTAGTGTAAGCAGGGACTTTTCTAAGTATCTAGCTGATAGGCAAAGGTATAGACAAAATGACTTTAGCCCAGAGCAAAAAAAATATCAAGATAATCAAGAAGTTATATTGACAAATGCAGAATATGATGCTTTATTACTTTTCTTACATAATGATAAAATAGGGAAGATTTTGACTGAAATAATATCTTGCGACTGGGTAAATACTGAAAGTTTAGCGGGCAAATTGCTTGCTAGATTTATTTCTGCTGCCCAAGAAGGTATAGATTTTAAGCAATCTAACTTTGATTTATTGTTGGAAAACGATGTTGAAAGAAACTTTATTTATAGAATTTTGTCTATGGATAATGTAGCTAAAGGCGATATTCTTAGTTTGGCAAAGGCTTCTGCTGAAAAAATTTGGAAAAAATATTGTCAAAAGCACATAGATACTATAAATAAAAAATTGCAAATCAACAACATAGCAAATGAAGAAATGATGGGCTTAGTCAAGGAATTGTCTAAGTGGAGAAAATCTTTGGGCAATTACCCTTGGAAGTTTGAATAAAATATATGGCAAGTAAAAAGAAAACAGATACATTGACAGACGCAAATGCTTCTACACCTGTGGTAGAGAAAAAAGCAGTAAAGGCTACAAAAAAAACTGTGGCTAAAAAAACTGTGGCTAAAAAGACTGTTACTAAGAAAAAAGCACCTAAAGCTGAAAAGGTAGAAATGCAGGACGCTCAAAAGTCAAGAGTAGTAGACATTGATGACATTGATAGCTTTATGGATAGCGATTTTGAACCTCCTTTTGATGCAGAATTTGAAGCTGAAGAGGAAGTTGTTGCCGTAAAGAAGCCAGCAAAGCCAAAAAAAGCAACTTCTGAAGCATCTCTATTAAAGAGAAAAAAGATTTTAAACGACAAAATTCGTGCCTTAATTCACTTCTCTAAAGAGCAAGGCTTTTTAACTATACAAGACATAAATAACTCGCTTGCCGAAATGCTAAGCGACCCTAAAGAGCTTGATAGTGTAATGAATATCCTTGAAACTTTGGATATAGAAATTTTAGAAAAAGACCACATCGAGTCTTTTATGCGTAGGAAAAAGGAGCAGGAAGAAAAGCAAGTTAAGGCAAGTGCTACTGACTCTTTAGACGACCCTGTACGTATGTATCTAAAGCAAATGGGGCAAGTGCCTTTGCTTTCTAGGGACGAAGAAGTTCAAATTTCAAGAAAAATAGAGCATGCCGAGCAAAAGGCAACTAAGGCTTTGTTCTCTATAGCATTGACTAATCAATTTCAAATAGATTTAGCAAAGAAGTTACTTCAAAAAGAAGAACGTTTCGACAAGATTGTACTTGATAAAAAGGTTGAAAGTCGTGAAATTTACTTTGCAGAGCTACCTAAGGTTATCGAAGAAGCTGAAGCCTTAGAAGAAAAGCTAACTAAGTATTGGAATACATACGAAACTGCAGAAAACCCTACTAATAGTAAGAGAAATTTAACTCAATTTAAAAATACTGAGTTGAAGCTTAAAGATGTATATAAGAAGTATCACTTTAAGTTGAAGATTTTTGAGGAATTTTTAGATAGATTAGCTCCAATGCTTCGTGAGATTGAAGATTTATCTTATAAATTGAACGCCTTAGCTAAGCTAAGCAAGAGTGCGAGCGTTGCTGAACTAGATAAATTCCAGTCGAGATATAATGCTATTGAAAGCCAAATTAGAATGAGTCCGACCGACTTGCTAGACTTAGTTAAGTTGGTACGTGTTGCTATTAGAGAGGCACATAGGTCTAAGACTAAGATGGTTAAGGCAAATTTGCGTTTGGTAATTTCTATTGCAAAAAAGTATACTAACAGAGGCTTGAACTTCTTAGATTTAATCCAAGAGGGCAATATGGGCTTGATGAAGGCTGTGGAAAAGTTTGAGTATAAGAGAGGTTATAAATTTTCTACATACGCAACTTGGTGGATTAGACAAGCAATTACTCGTTCTATAGCAGACCAAGCGAGAACTATTAGAATACCTGTTCATATGATTGAAACTTTGAATAAGGTTATGCAAGTTCAAAAGCAACTTTTGCAAGAATTAGGACACGAACCTACTGCAGAAGAAGTCGCAAACGAAATGCAATTCCCAGTTGAACGTGTACAAGCTATAATGAAGATGGCTCAACAACCTATATCTTTACAAAGCCCTGTAGGCGACTCAGACGACACTAACTTTGGCGATTTTATCGAAGATAAAGGTGCTGAAAACCCTTATGATATGACAGCGTACTCTTTGCTAAAGGAAAAGATGATTAATGTCTTGGACTCTTTGACTCAGAGAGAGCGTAATGTTTTGATTTTGAGATTTGGTTTGCAAGATGGCTATTCTCGTACACTAGAAGAAGTTGGTAAGCAATTTAACGTAACTAGAGAACGTATCAGACAAATTGAGGCTAAGGCTCTTAGAAAAATGAGACACCCAACTAGAATTAGACAACTTCACGGTTTCTTCGAAGCTGAAGTAAATTCTGCTGGACCTGGGTATGATCAGTTCAAACAAGAAAAAGAAGAAGGGGCTGGGGCGTAATATTACGCCTTATACTCCGCTTTGAGATTTTTTTGGACTCTTATGTATAAATATACGCTGCGACCCCAAACAAAAATCTCAAATACTCGTCTAAGACGCAATCTTACGCCCCAGCAAAAAATTCTCACTCTGCGATGTGAGAATTTTTTGAAGGCAAACGAAAGTGTCTTGTGTTGTAAGTTTAACATTTCCAAATACTCCTCTAGTACTCAATTTAATGTCCGATATGAAAAAAATCTTTACAGTTATTTTAATCTTAAGTTTAGCACTTGGGGTTCTTGGGCAAACTAGGCGTATTAGTACTACTCAAACTCAGGCTAGCCAAGAGCAAAGCGTGGTAGCCCCTACCCAAAAAGAGCCGAACTACGACCCTGTCATAACTAAACTTGGCAAGGTTATAGACATAGAAGATGGCTTTGTTTATGTTAAGATAACTACTAGATATAAGGACAGTGGCGAGGGCTATTATTACTTTTACGCTTGCAACATAAGGGCAGAAGCAACTGCTCTATTGAAATTTAGCAAAGAAAACTATAAAGATATTTACTTAATGCAAATAGAAGAAGGAGCTTGCGAAAAGGGCGATTATGTATACCTACGCTTCGTGCCTAAAGCCCCACTAGATGTCATTTTGCCTTTTTAGGATATAGCTTTTCCCTTACTTTAATTTGGCTATCTCTACGTTCTAGGACTTTTTTGCCATAAATTTTCACTAAGTGAGCTTCAGCAATCTTAATTGCATCGTCTTTTTTTAGAGGAGCTTTTACTACACCAACAACTGCATTTTTCCCAGCTAAGGCAGCCTTTGCCAATTCTTCGCTAGAAACTTTTTTTTGCATCTGTTTCTATTGGAGCATAGAGAATTTTCCCACTTTTGTCTATAGGACTATTCATTATATATTCATTATAACTTCGCCAAAGCAGAAGTTATTAATAAAAAGGAGTATAAATAAACAATTAAAGTATTTCATTTCTTGATTAAAATAAAATTGCTTATATATGTCAATAATTTTATGTATATTTTCCCCCTTAAGGTCTATAGTCTGCGTCATAGATTGTCGCTGGGCTGTGGTATTCTTTGTTGTATTGAGGGGGCTTTGAATATCTGGCACTTCTAAAAATTAGTTTTTCAAATAAACAGTCGTTCTTTTTGTTTTCTTTTTGTTCGTTTTTAAGGATAATAACAGAGTTATTTGACGAAAAAACACAGAAAAACGCCCTAAAAATAAATTCAAAAATAATCAACTGCTAATTTTCAGAAGCACCCTATCGTCATAATTCTTAAAAGTACGGAAATTTTTAAGTCCCCTCTACAGATTTGCATTGGCTAAAAGGGGGATTAATAAACCTTTTATGCTCATAGCGTCTCAGTTTTTGAGACGCTATTTCTATTTTATATATCTTTTTTTATGAAAATTCTTGCGTCAATTTTTGTCGCAGTGTACTTTGGTTTCTATATGAATATATCCATAGCTAGGCAGTGGGAGGTATTGAGGATTATACCTAAATATCCAAATTTTATTACAAGTAGAGAGCTTAATGATAGGCTTTCTGCTTGTGGTTTTGAGTCGTCTAAGCGTACTATAGAGAGGGACTTGCGTGATTTATCAAAGATATTTCCTCTTGTTAGTGATGAAAATTCGCAGCCTTACAAGTGGTATTGGCTAAGGGATATGGCTCAAGAATTTGGGGGAATATCGCTCGACGAGGCAATTTCTCTCAGTCTTGCAGACGATGCTTTAAGGGATATTTTGCCCAATTCTATATTTTCTTCTATTAAGCAAAATTTCAGCCTTTCGAATAAGAAAATTAGGAATTTATCAGCTTTATCTGTGTCGAAATTGAGAACTAAATTTAGGTATATAGCACAAAGTTTGCCTCTAAAAAAGGTCTCTTTGCCAAAAAATATTATAGATAAAGTTAAGCTTGCTCTCCTTGAAGATAGGCAAATTAAGCTTAGTTATGACCCCAATTTAAAAGCCACAAAAGATAATATATTAAACCCCTTGGGCTTTGTTCAACTAGGGTTGAGACCTTATTTGATAGCAACTGTAGTAGGAGTAGATGAAAAGATATTAGCTCTTGCATTGCAGAGAATTAGGAAAATAGAAGTCTTAGCAGAAAAGCTTGAAGTGCCTGTGGGGTTTTCTTTGGATACCTATATTGCAAGTGATGCTATGCAGTTTGGGCTTTGCAAAGATATTAAATTTAAGGCGATTGTAACTGAGAGCCTTGCTGTATATTTGCAAGAGACGCCAATTTCTGCCGACCAAAAGATAAGTTATATAGATAATACTTGGAGGCTTAGTGCTAGTGTAAAGGATACTTGGTCTTTATATTTTTGGATACGTTCACAGGGTTCTGAAATTACTGTTTTGTCGCCTAAGCGTATACGAGACAAGCTTCTTGTGGATTTAAAAAAGTTGAATGAAAACTATAATAAAGTTTTTTAAAAAGCTCTTTATTCGTTGTTGACAATCTTGGTATTTTGGGATAGGATTTTAGTCTAATTAATATAATGATGATGTTGAAGAAAACTATAGTGATTTTGTGTGGCTTTTTGGGTATTTGCGTTTATGCGAATAAGCCTAATATAGTAATAATTTATACAGATGATATGGGATATGGCGATGTGTCGTATTGCAATAAGGAGGCGAAGATACAAACGCCTGCTATAGACTCGCTTGTGGCTTCTGGTATGACTTTTACAGATGGGCATAGCTCATCTGGGATATGCACTCCAAGCCGTTTTGCTCTTTTGACAGGTCAGCACCACTGGAGACGTTTTCACGATATAGTTCATGGCTTTGGCGAGTCTGTTTTTAAGCCAGACGACTTTACTATAGCCAAGATGCTTAAGTCTAAGGGCTACAACACTGCTTGTGTTGGCAAGTGGCATTTAGGCTGGAATTGGCAAGCTATGGAACTGCCTACATACCAAGACAATAAAAGTCAAAGGGCTAAGGGTAAGGTAGTTACAAGAGGTGCGAAATATTTCCCAGAGGACTTGGATTGGTCTAAGAAGATACCTATGGGACCAACTGCCCAAGGCTTTGATTATTACTTTGGCGATGGCACTGTAAACTTCCCTCCTTACACTTGGATAGAAAACGACAAAGTTTTGTTTGTGCCTACAAAAATGGTAGAGCTATCTCTTTTGGATACAGCAAGAAAAGAGGGGGCAGGTACGCTAGTTGCAGGACCTATGTCGGAGGAATGGGGCATTACAAAGGTATTGCCTAGTATAACTAAAAAGGCAGTAGAGTGGATAAATACTCAAAGTGCAGACAAGCCATTTTTCTTATATTTTGCGTTAAATTCGCCTCACGCTCCTATAGCTCCTAATGATGAGTATGATGGTAAATCTCAAGCAGGTCCTTATGGAGACTTTGTAGTTGAAAGTGATGATATGATTTCTAAAGTGCTTGGTGCTTTGAAAGATAAGGGATTTTACGACAATACCCTAATTATATTTACAGCAGATAATGGCTCAGCTCAGTTCTTATATGATAGACAAAAGAAATATGGACATTGGAGTTCAGGTCCTGTTAGAGGTTCTAAGCGACACGTGATTGAAGGTGGGCATAGAGTGCCATTTATAATGTCTTGGAAAGGGCATATCAAGGCAGGTTCTGTTTGCGACGACGTTGTCAGCCAAGTGGATTTTGCTGCAACTTTTGCTGAAATTGTTGGCTATGATTTATCTAAGGAAGAAGCCCAAGACAGCTATAGCATATTGCCTATTTTAGAGGGCAAAGACTACAAAAAACCTTTGAGATACGCAACTGTGCAAAATACCGAAAAAGATGGTGCATACGCTTTGCGTCAAGGCGATTGGATTTATATAAATCAATACGTTGGGGCAGGCAAGCAATATATCCCTAATGGCAAGACTTTGAATTATGGCAAAAAAACAGATGGCTTGCTCTTTAATCTAAAAGAAGATATAGAACAAGTAAATAATTTATACGAGCAACACCCAGAGATGGTTAAGGAAATGAAGGCACTCTTAGATGAATATATAAGTGGCAAGCCTACTGCTCCTCACGCTCAATAGGGTAATTGAAATTTAAACTCAAAAATAGAATATAAAAAATGAAAAAAACGATAATATTGATGGGGGCTTTATTTATAGGTGCTTGTGCCTATGCTGCAAAGCCTAATATAGTAATAATTTATACAGATGATATGGGATATGGCGATGTGTCGTATTGCAATAAGGAGGCGAAGATACAAACGCCTGCTATAGACTCGCTTGTGGCTTCTGGTATGACTTTTACAGATGGGCATAGCTCATCTGGGATATGCACTCCAAGCCGTTTTGCTCTTTTGACAGGTCAGCACCACTGGAGACGTTTTCACGATATAGTTCATGGCTTTGGCGAGTCTGTTTTTAAGCCAGACGACTTTACTATAGCCAAGATGCTTAAGTCTAAGGGCTACAACACTGCTTGTGTTGGCAAGTGGCATTTAGGCTGGAATTGGCAAGCTATGGAACTGCCTACATACCAAGACAATAAAAGTCAAAGGGCTAAGGGTAAGGTAGTTACAAGAGGTGCGAAATATTTCCCAGAGGACTTGGATTGGTCTAAGAAGATACCTATGGGACCAACTGCCCAAGGCTTTGATTATTACTTTGGCGATGGCACTGTAAACTTCCCTCCTTACACTTGGATAGAAAACGACAAAGTTTTGTTTGTGCCTACAAAAATGGTAGAGCTATCTCTTTTGGATACAGCAAGAAAAGAGGGGGCAGGTACGCTAGTTGCAGGACCTATGTCGGAGGAATGGGGCATTACAAAGGTATTGCCTAGTATAACTAAAAAGGCAGTAGAGTGGATAAATACTCAAAGTGCAGACAAGCCATTTTTCTTATATTTTGCGTTAAATTCGCCTCACGCTCCTATAGCTCCTAATGATGAGTATGATGGTAAATCTCAAGCAGGTCCTTATGGAGACTTTGTAGTTGAAAGTGATGATATGATTTCTAAAGTGCTTGGTGCTTTGAAAGATAAGGGATTTTACGACAATACCCTAATTATATTTACAGCAGATAATGGCTCAGCTCAGTTCTTATATGATAGACAAAAGAAATATGGACATTGGAGTTCAGGTCCTGTTAGAGGTTCTAAGCGACACGTGATTGAAGGTGGGCATAGAGTGCCATTTATAATGTCTTGGAAAGGGCATATCAAGGCAGGTTCTGTTTGCGACGACGTTGTCAGCCAAGTGGATTTTGCTGCAACTTTTGCTGAAATTGTTGGCTATGATTTATCTAAGGAAGAAGCCCAAGACAGCTATAGCATATTGCCTATTTTAGAGGGCAAAGACTACAAAAAACCTTTGAGATACGCAACTGTGCAAAATACCGAAAAAGATGGTGCATACGCTTTGCGTCAAGGCGATTGGATTTATATAAATCAATACGTTGGGGCAGGCAAGCAATATATCCCTAATGGCAAGACTTTGAATTATGGCAAAAAAACAGATGGCTTGCTCTTTAATCTAAAAGAAGATATAGAACAAGTAAATAATTTATACGAGCAACACCCAGAGATGGTTAAGGAAATGAAGGCACTCTTAGATGAATATATAAGTGGCAAGCCTACTGCTCCTCACGCTCAATAGGGTAATTGAAATTTAAACTCAAAAATAGAATATAAAAAATGAAAAAAACGATAATATTGATGGGGGCTTTATTTATAGGTGCTTGTGCCTATGCTGCAAAGCCAAATGTGGTAATCGTATACGCTGATGATATGGGATATGGCGATGCGTCTTTTGGCAACAAAGAGTCGAAGATACAAACGCCACATATAGATGCTTTGGCAAATTCTGGTATGAGATTTTTAGATGGGCATAGCTCTTCTGGTATATGCACGCCAAGTAGATATGCGATGTTGACAGGTCAGCACCACTGGAGAAGCTTTCACGGAATTTGTAATGCTTTTGCAGAGTCTAAATTTAAGCCAGACGATTTCACTTTGCCTAAGATGTTCAAGGCTTGTGGATACAAAACTGCTATGATTGGCAAGTGGCACTTAGGTTGGGGCTGGAAAGAAATGCGTAAAAAGGGAGCTAAGGGCAATGGAGCTGAAGCTTTCGATTGGACTAAGAAAATGTCAGGAGGTCCAACTTCTATAGGCTTTGATTATTACTATGGCGATGGCACAATTAATTTTCCTCCTTATTGCTGGATAGAAAACGATATACCTGTAACAGCCCCTACTAGAGATGTAAATAATACTACAGACGTTGCAGGCAGAAAAGAAGGTGTCGGTAATCTAAGACAAGGACCTGCTTCTGACGACTGGAAGATAGAAGAGGTATTGCCAACTTTAACTAAAAAGGCTGTAGAATATATAAGTCAACAAAATGCGAACGAGCCATTTTTCTTGTATTTAGCATTAAATTCGCCTCACGCTCCTATAGCACCTGCAAAGGAATTTTGGGGCAAGAGCCAAGCTGGATACTTTGGCGACTTTGTGATACAATCTGACGACACTTTAGGCAGAGTAGTTGCTGAACTAGAGCGTAAGGGCTTAATAGACAACACTATCATAATATTTACAGCAGACAATGGTGCTGAAAGCTGGGCATACGATAGACAAGCAGAGTTTGGGCACTGGAGTTCGGGTCCATTTAGAGGTGCTAAAAGAGACTTGTTCGAAGGCGGACACCACGTTCCTTTCGTAGTATCTTGGAAGGGTACGATAGATGCAGGTATAGTATCTGATACTACAATAAACCAAGTTGACTTCGCTGCAACTTTTGCTGGTATCATTGGATATGACTTGAAAAAAGATGAAGCTCAAGATAGCTTTGATATGATAAGTGCTTGGAAGTCTGAAAACAAGGGACAAGTTAGAGATATAATGGTTCATAACACTAATAATAATGCTTATGCTTTGCGTCAAGGCGATTGGGTTTATATAGATGTTAAAAGTGGTTCTCACAACAAGATTAAAGGCAAGGAATATATCCCAAGTGATACTGAGCCAACAGGAGAAGGTACTGCTGGATTGTTGTATAATTTGAAGGAAGATATTGCTCAAGTAAACAATGTATACGAACAACACCCTGAAAAGGTTAAGGAAATGAAGGCTCTTTTAACTAAATATGTAAAGGGTAAAAAGCCTACAGCTCCTCACTCTCGATAAAAAAGAAATATATGAAAAAATTAATTTTATTAACTACACTATTTGCAAGTGCAATTAGCTTAAGTGCAGAAAAGATGAACGTTTTGTTCGTCTTAACTGACGATATGGGAAAAGGCGACTTTTCTTATTATGGCAACCCTCATTTAAAAACTCCTCACGTAGATAAGTTAGCTAGTGAAAGTTATAGATTTGAAAACTATCACACTGCTACTACTTGTGCCCCAACTCGCTCAGGCTTAATGAGTGCGATGTATTGTAATAAGGTGGGGGTATGGCATACTATATTGGGTCGCTCTATCTTGGATATAAATAGAGAAATTATGCCTGAAGTTTTTGCTAAAGGTGGCTATGCAACTGGTATGTTCGGCAAGTGGCACTTGGGGGATAACTACCCTTATAGACCATTCGATAGAGGCTTTCAAACTACTCTTTGGCACAAGGCTGGAGGAATAGGGCAAGGTCCTGATTATTGGCGTAATTCTTATTTTAACCCAACTTTGCAAAATAACGACAAAATTCAAAAAACTCAAGGCTTTTGCACAGATGTATTCTTTGACGCAGCTATTGCATTTATGAAGGAAAAGCAAACAGAGGGAAAGCCTTTCCTTTGCTACTTCTCTAAATGCAGCTCATAGCCCATTTAATGCTCCTGATAAATATAAGAAAAAGTTTGAAGGAAATAAGAGTGTGCCTAATGCAGGCTTTTATGGTATGATAGAAAATATCGACGATAATATGGGCAAGATGGAAAGCTTTTTGAAATCTTCTGGCTTGGATAAGAATACTATAGTTATATTTTCTACAGACAATGGCAGTACTTTTACAGAAACCACAAATAAAAAGACTAATCAAGTTGTAGGCTTTTCTGCTGGCTTAAGGGATAAAAAAAGTGGCGTATACGAAGGTGGGCATAACGTTCCTTTCTTTATGAGAATACCTAATGGCAAGAGCGTTGAGCTAAACCAACTTATGGGATATATTGACGTTGCTCCGACCCTCTATGAACTTTGTGGCTTAAAAGGCACTCAAAAGACAGACGGCATTAGCGTAAAGTCTGTAATTGACAACCCTAAGAGCAATATAGATAGATATTTAGTTGGCGATACTCAAAGAAAAGAATTGATGAGCAAGGATAATATATCTGTAGTTATGAAAGGGCATATGCGTCTAGTTAATAGACAAGAGCTTTACGACTTGTCTAAGGACTTAGGGCAAACTAAGAATATTGCAAAGGATTATCCTGAAATGGTTTCTGAAATGCGAAAGGTTCACGACGAATATTGGGACTATATTGCCCCTGAAAACGACGTTTACCACCCTATATATATGTCTACTCCAAATAATGAAGATGTGATTTTAAATTCTCACGATAGACACGTAACTTGCTTGCATACGCAAGGTGTAACTAAACTTCAAAGCAAGATTACAGAAGAAAGTTTTTGGTCTGTAAGGGCTGTTGAAGATGGCGACTACACTATAGAAATTTTGCGTTGGACACCTGAAACTGGCTTGAATTTTAGAGACGATCTTAATAATAAAAATAAGAAAGATACAACTTTAACTGGAGGCGAGCTTATCATAGGCGATATAAAGAAAACTATAGAATTGTCTGCAAATGAAAACCCAGAGTCTATAAAGTTTGAAAATATAAAGCTCAAAAAAGGTGATTATAAATTATTTGCTAGCTATCTCGTAGGCAAGAAAAAGCTTGGGGCTTATTATGTTAGAATAAGAAAGCAATAGTTGCTTCATAAAAAATAATTTTAGCATTTACACCTTTGTAAAAAATATGATAGTGTAAAAGGCGAAAATGTGTATAAGGATACATTTTTAAAGTGTATCCTTGTTTTTTTTAATAAAAACTTAATTGAATGGATATGAAGAAGATAATAATATTAATGACCTTTTTAGCTACTATGTTTAGCTTAAATGCAGAAAAAATGAATGTGCTGTTTATAATGCCTGACGATATGGGTAAGGGCGATTTGTCTTTCTATGGCAATCCTCACCTAAAGACTCCAAGCATAGATAAGCTTGCTAGCGAAAGTTATAGATTTGAAAATTACCACACAGGAACTACTTGTGCACCAACTCGCTCTGGCTTGATGACTGGTATGTATTCTAATAAAGTGGGGGTATGGCACACTGTAATGGGTCGCTATATATTGGATAAGGATTATGAGATACTCCCTCAAGTTTTTGCTAAAAATGGATATGCAACAGGGCTTTTTGGCAAGTGGCACTTAGGCGATAACTACCCTTATAGACCTTTTGATAGAGGCTTTGAAACTGCATTTTGGTTCAAAGGTGGTGGTATGACTCAAACTCCTGACTTTTGGCTAAATAGCTACTTTGACAATACATATTTCTTGAATAACACTCCTGTTAAAGTGGAGGGATATTGCACTGACGTATTGTTTGATAAGGCTATAGAATTTATGGCAAAGCAAAAGAGCGAAAATAAGGCATTTTTATGCTATTTGACTCCTAATGCAGCCCACTTCCCATTCCACGTTGCTGATAAATATTCAGACAAATTTAAGGATAACAAGAATGTACCAGACGCTTGTTTCTATGCTATGATTGAAAATATAGACGAGAATATGGCAAAACTTAACGCCTTTATGAAGTCGTCTGGTTTGGATAAGAATACTATAATTATATTCACTACAGACAATGGTAGCCACTTCACTGAAACAGTAGACCCGAAAACTAATGAAGTTGTTGGCTTCGCTGCTGGTCTAAGAGGCAAAAAGGCTATGGTATACGAAGGCGGACATAACGTTCCTTTCTTTATGAAACTACCTAATGGCAAAAGCACTAATGTAGACCAACTTACAGGCTATATCGACATTGCCCCTACTTTGTATGAACTATGCGAAATTGCTATCCCTAAGAATTTGGACGGCATAAGCGTAAAGTCTGTTATCGACGACCCTCAAAAATCTATAGATAGATATATGGTCGTTGACACTCAAAGAAAAGAATTGATGGACAAAAATGCACCTTCTGTGGTTATGAAAGGCTCTATGCGTTTGGTAGACCAAAAAGAGCTTTACGACTTGTCTAAAGACCCAAGCCAAGCGAAGGATATTGCAAATGATTACCCTGAAGTTGTTGCTGAATTTACTAAGGTTTATGATAAATATTGGGACTATATTGCAGATCAAAACGACACTACAAAACCTATATTTTTAAAAGCTCCAAATGAAGATTGTGTATTGTTAAATACTCACGACAGACACATAAGTTGCTTCTGGGATCAAGACTTGCAAATCAGAGGCGGAAGACTCACTTTCCCTACAGGCTACTGGTCTGTATACGTACCTGAAGATGGCGAATATAGCTTTGAATTGTTCCGTTGGCCAACAGACTTAGACGTAAATATCAAAGACAACGCCCCTGCAATACCAGCAATAGAAGGCACATCTGTAGTCGCACGTCCAGAAAAAGGAGCCTTCCCATATATCACTGACGTAGAGTTGATTATAGGCGATATTACTAAAACACAAAGTATTGCAGCCAACGAAAACCCAAGATCAATAAGCTTCAATAAGATAAAATTAAAGAAGGGCATATACCAATTATTTGCAAACTTCACTATTTCAAAGAAGAAGCAAATGGGCGTCCACTACATCAGAGTTACAACTAAGTAAAGCAAGCAAAGCAAGCAAGCAAAGCAAGCAAAGCAAGCAATACACTTGTGATAAAACTTGCAAAAGTTCTATAAAAAAATTTAGACGACCCCCTATAAAGGCTTGAGGAGAAATCCCCAAGCCTTATTTGTTGGACAACCTAAACTATCCCTCAGATAAATATGTCAGATAAGCACCCAGATAAGCACCCACATAAGTACTCGCATAATCCTCACATTATGCCTTATTTAGCCGCACGCAACTATTTATATAAATACTCCAATTAAAACCAACACTCTAAATATCTAATCATATAGTAGTTGCGATGCGAGTAGGGTTATTTAGATTTGTAAATCCTTAAGCTATAGATATTAACCCTTGAGATTAAATAATTCACTTTAAATGTAGTTTTCACGCTTTAGAGACTTTATATTTTTTTGTGAATAAAGAACAATGAATAGTTAATAGCATATTCAAAACACTTTGCGAAACTGTTCGGAAAAGTGTGTAAAGTATAAATCTTCATAGATAGATAGGGTATTGTTTTTGTTGTTAAAAAATCTTTGATTTTTCTATTCTCTATTCTCTATTCTCTATTCTCTATTCTCTAAAAAATGAGAATTATTTAACCTGAAGTCTTAACAAAAACGAGCATATATCTTTATATTCTATAGCTGTATCTTATTTGACCGAATAAAGTGTTAGGGCAGGGCAACTTATTCACTCTACTATCCCCTCCAAAAAAACTTGCCCTTAAATATATAGCCACAAGAACAAGATCCTATTCTCTAAAAATGTGAATTATTTAACCTGAAGTCTTAACAAAAAGGAGCATATATCTTTAGGGGGCTTCTAAAAATTGATTTTGATTAGGAAGCAAAAATTTTATTTTTGCACTAAAATAAGCTACAATTACTCTTTTTAGCCTATTTTTGCTTGAATTTTCTTGTTTTTACATCAAATAACTCTGTTATTATCCTTAAAAAATAAAAAAATTACGCTAAAAATAATCTTAAAAATAGTTAATTTCCAATTTTTAGAAGCCCCCTTTATATTCTATTGCTATATCTTATTTGACCTAATAAACTGTTAGGGCAGGGCAACTTATTCACTCTACTATCCCCTCCAAAAAAACTTGCCCTTAAATATATAGCCACAAGAACAAGATCCTATTATCTAA
>JAWXTY010000026.1:0-29783 GCA_044433115.1 Opitutales bacterium | reverse complement strand
CCAGACCTCTTCACAACTGGATACCACAGCTACCCTAACCTTATGAAAAGCAGAGGATACAAAGGCGATATTTATGATTATGAAGCTGTTATGGCTTTCTTAAACAAGCCAAAAACTAAGAAGACTTCTACTAAAAAGACTTCTACTAAAAAGAAGGAATAAATCTCTTAGTCTCTAAAGCTACTTGCAACTAAGCCCTTTACAATAGGGTAAACTAAGAAGTTCAATAACAATATTATAAGAAAAATAACCAAGGCTTTCAGGTAATTATCTGAAAGCTTTATTATTGGCAAAGATGCTAAAATTGCAACGAGGCTTGCCGACACATTCAATAGCATATACTCAGAAGTAATCAAGCTAGAAACCTGCCCACGCCTTAGCCCAAGTATATGCAAAGCAGACAACAACTTTGCATCTTTTAAAAGACGACTTCTAGTAGCAATAAGTGTTCCCAATACTCCAAGAACTAAGCCCAAAACCCCAAGTTGATAGAATATTTTTAAATAGGCATTTTGCAAAGCGTCGAAGCGATTTAATATAGATTTTGCACTGTCTACACTTGGCAAGTATTTTGAAAATATTTTTGCTAAATCAACTTCACCTGCCCCATTTTTTGAGCGTGCCAAAAATAAATTATACGCATCTATAGCAGACCACATTTTCACAAAATCATCATCTGCAATAATAAAGGAACCTTGAAATATAGAAGGATTTAATGCTCCAACTATCTTTAACTTAACTTTTGCATTTTGAGTTTCATACTCAAACTCATCACCCAAACTCGCCTTTAAACTCCAAATCATCGAAGATTTATCCACATACATTTCAACTACATCTTCAGCAATTTCACCCTCATATCTATCATTTAGCGAAATTACTTTTGCATCAATTAGAGCATTAATATCTGCCCCCAAAACTTGAGCTTGCTCTACCTTATTCAAATTCAAACAATTCGCCAAAGCCCCCTCCTTTAAGCGTAAAGATAGAAAATCAAAGCCTTTATCCTCAGGAACCTTTGCCCCTAAAACAGTCTTAACCACGTAGTTATATTCACTTATATTCTTTGTGCTGTCAATTTCATTTAAGCCAACTACACACAAGAGATACACCCCTAAAGACAAAATCAAATAAACAGACTTAGACAAGGTATTTGAAATACCCACACGCAAAAAACTAAACTTATTCCACTTTTTCCAAGTGCCAAAATTTCTAAAAATCATCAAAGATAAATACACACCCCAAATGTACAAAATCAAAGAAATGATAGACTTTATCATCAAAGATAAATCTGCAAAAAGAGCAAAAAACAACAAGGCAACAAAGAAAATTCCTAAAGCTACAAGATAGGAATTTTTATAATTTCTTGCCCTAATTTCTGCATCTTTAGCCTGAGAGAAAAAACCTCTTAAAAGTATTTTTACAAGCACAAAGCCCAAAAACAACGAAAGCAAAAACGCAAATACAAAAGAACTATACTTAAATGCAAAAATTATATTTGCTCCACCTGAAATATCCCCCCAAATCGAATTGAGCAAAAATAGCAATAATTTAGAAAAACCAAGCCCTAAACCCACGCCCAAAACAGCTCCACAAAACAAGCTTAAAGAGAACTCTTTTATATAATGCTTTTCTATTTGCTTAAGCCTTAGCCCCAAGCACTTAAGAAGATTTATCTCCTCAAAGCGTGCTGTTAAATTCATCTTTAAAATCAAATAAATTAAAAGCAGAGCATTAAAGATTACAAAGAAGCTAAGCCCCACAAAAAGCCCTTGAAAATCCACCCCATTTTGTGCATTTTCAAGGCTATTTTTCTTTGGATAACTTGCTATAAAGCCCAATTTCTGCAAGTCTATTTTCGAAAAATCCAAGCTTCTTGGGTCATAATCTAAAAGGATAGCTGTAGACTTTTCTTCGCCATTTGCAAAAAGATTTTTAGCTAAATCATAAGAAACCCTAAACTTTGGCGTCGCCCCAAATTCATTCCAATATCTTTTGTCTAAATCAGTTATTTTCTTTAAATCTATAGGGATAGAACTTTTCCAATTTGTGCAATCGTCTACGTTTGTTAAGCCATCGTATTCTGGCACAATTTCTCTTATAAAATATCCCTCATTTATAGGGGATATTTTTGTAATTTTCAACTTTGCACTAGCTGTATTTAGCCTCAACTTTTCGTCAAAAACATAATAACTTAAATCTAAAAAATCCCCAATTTTAAGAGATTTTTGTTCAGCATAAACTTCATTAATTTCAACTTCCCCAATGCCTAAATCATCGCCTACACCAACTATAAAAGCATTGTAGTCTTGCCCATTTTTAAAGTCAATTTTAGATACAAACCAAGATAGAGTATTTTTTACACCCAACATAGAATTTATCAACTCTTTATTAATAAAAACATCGCTAGACTTAACTATATATTTGCCTAAATGCTCAGTACAACTAAGCCCTAAATTATCAAAATTAGGCTCAAATTCATTGTATATATCTGAGCTATCCGACAAGAACAAATTCGCAGATTTTTGGGTGTCAAAACTCTCTTTAAAGAGCTTATAAGAAATAAAAACATTAGGTGGCGAGTTTTGCCAATCGTACAAATAAAAATCTGCAAAATCTTCTGCACCAACAACTTCATAATCATCAAAACTTGCAGACTTCATCTCTGGCTCTGAATTGTTTAGAGGGATTTCAGCCGAAGCAAAATCTCGATGAGCTAAGCGTAAAACAATTTGACTTTTAGCATTTAAGTCAAAAGATTTTGCAAAAGTTTCATTGATAACTAAAGGCGACTTTTGAACATTCCCACTTGGCGATAATCCCCAAAAATTCTCGTCAACTACATACAATTTAACTTGGCGAGAATGCCCATTTGCAAGAGCTATTGCGTCCAATGCTAAAATAGAAGAAAGCTTTCCTTTTGCAATTTCAGTACTTGAAACACTTCCAATTTTAGAGACTACACTTTCAACTTTACCCAAGCGATTTTTAGCCTTAGTCTCAAGAGTATAACTCAATGAGTCGCCAACAATCAAAGAAGCCACAATAACTGCACAAGCTAGAGCTATGCTTAAAAAAATCACAAGATGGCTCTTATAAAAATAAGCGATATTTTTTAGTATTGAGAACATTTAGATAAAACTCCATCTTCAAGAACAAGAATATCTTCCATATTTTCAGCGTGAGCCTTTGAATGCGTAACTAATATCTTAGTTAAGCCCTCTATAGAGTTAATAAGGTCTAAAACTATCTGAGAATTTTTAGAGTCTAAAGCTCCTGTAGGCTCATCTGCAAGTAGAATTTTTGGCGAATTTATCAAAGCTCTTGCCAAAGCTGCCCTTTGCAACTCACCACCTGAAACTTCACTAGGGTATTGCATATACTTTTTATTCAAGCCAACTTTATCTAAAAGCATTTTTGCCCTTTCTTTAAAATCGCCCTCTAAGCCCAATGTAGGAATTAATACATTTTCTAGCAAATTATATTGAGGCAAAAAGTAATGTTTTTGAAAGACAAAGCCAATTTCATTACGCCTAAAATCTGCTAAAGAATTTTCGTCTAAACTAGAAATATCTTGCCCTGCAATAAAAACTTTTCCCTTAAAATCGCCATCTACAGCCCCCAAAATATTCAACAAAGTGCTTTTGCCACAACCAGAGTCTCCCATTATTGCCAAGCTTTTAGACTCGCCAAGTTCAAAGCTCAAGTCATTCAACACCAATCTCTTAGAAATATCATTTTTATAAACTTTAGTCAATCCTTCAACTCTAATCATAGCTATTTCAACTTTCCCTTATTATATAAATACCAGATTTATCATCAATTATAAAGACTTTGCCTGCATAAATTTTTATACCCTTTAAGCTAAGCCCTAATTTATAATCAAAGTCAATTTCACCACTTTGCATATCATAAATATAAATGCTACCAAGCTCCGAAATCAAAACAAATTTTTCTTCAGAGAAAGCTTCAATTATTTCCAAATTTTCATCTACACTAATTAATTTTTCAAGCTCACCATTTTCGCAATTCAATAAAAACAAATCAGAACTAAGAGCAAAAACCTTGTCGCCAAATTTTAGTATTTTATTTACATTACTTTCAACTTGCCACTTTTCTTTTAGAGTATTTTTATCTAAGCAAAAAATTCTATTTTCATAATCTAAAATGAGCAAAGACTCTTTAATTATCAAAGGCGAATTTGGCAAATGCTCGCTAATTTCCTCTGTTTTTGCTTGGTGGGAACTTATATCAAAGCATGTTAAAACGCCTGCACAATCCCCAAAGTATATTTTATCCTCATCTAAAGCAACTTTTTCATTTATAGCCTCTTGTGCCTTATATTCAAAATCAAGCTTTCCTGTATTTTTATTTAATGCGTAAACACTAAAATCATAAGAAGCAAAGATTAACAAATCTTTATCTAAGGCAAAATCAGCAAGAATTCTCTTTTTTGCACTAAATTCCCAAAGCACTTTAGATGTATTTAAGTCGTAAGCAAATATTTTTTTTGAATTAGAAACAGCATATAATACATTATTTTCAACACAAAAGCTCTTTGATAATTTTTCAAAAGGCAAAGCATAACTCTCTAAAACTTCTGCATTATCATCTAGTTTTTGCATAGATGAATTTTTGCTCAATCTCCACAAAGCACCATCTGCGACAGAAAGAGCTAAAGAGCTATCTTCCAATCGCTTAGAAATTTCAAATACAAACTTAGGCTCGCTTTTCGCCTCTATTTTTTCAGGCAACAAAGCAAAGCCTGCCACTAAAAAAAGGAGTCCCAAAATTGCAAATAAAACAGCCCTAATCATTTATACTAAAGTTCCTTGATATTGCACCAACAGGGCAGTTCTTTGCTTCTTTTTCGCTAATTTCTGCGTCATCTAAAAGCTTTGGCAATACTTTATTACCCCTGCCCCACATTGAAAATTTCTCTTCTTGGCTACACTCTCCACAAAGCACGCATTTTGCACTCTCAAAAGAATATTTACCTGAATTAAGCCTTGTTAAGTCTCTGTGGCTCAAGCCTTTTTGAGTTCCAATTTTGTGTTCTGTTGCCAAGTCTCTAAGTTGACAATCCTCCGATTTCCTGCAATGACACTGTAAGCACGAATTTTTGTCAGTTGAAGTTTCGACCAAGTGAGCCAAGTCCTCCTTGCTTGGTCTACCCAAAGTGTGGCTATATCGCTTATCCCTAGATTTCTCAGCAGTAGGCTCGCCAGTTCTATACATATCAATAAGGCTGACAATTTCCACAGCTTTATCGACTAAATTTCGCCTACATACCTTCATACACAGCTGTTTACAATTTTTGCAATCTGGAGCATTTTCCATCATTTTTGCAATAGCCTCAGTATTATTTGCAGATACATATTCCAAGAAAATAGGTATATTAAATCCGTAAGGGCAAGCTTTGTGGCAAGGGGCAACGCAGTCGCCCTTATGCTCTTGAAGTATCAATTTTAAGCATTGCGTACGAAATTCTAAAACCCTATCTGTCTCAAATTCAAACTCTTGCCCATCTACAGCCTTTAAAACACAAGAAGGCACAAAATTATTTGTCTTTAAGTCAAACACAGCACAAATCATACAACCTGCCCTATGCCCTATACCCTTTTGATTGCACAAGCTTGGGATATTTATACCCACTGATTTAGCACAATCGAGTATAGTCATACCCTCTTTTGCCTCTATACCTTTTCCATCTATTTTAATAATCATATCACAACCTCCACAGCTGAAACAGGGCATATATTCCTACAAACTCCACATCTCGTGCATTTATCTAAATCAATACTATGTTTCTTAAATGGCTCAAAAGCAATAGCTTCGCTTGCACAAGCTTGAGCACATTTAGTGCAACCTATACAAGAGTCGTTAATTACAAACTTACTAAGTTTCTTGCACTTTGCAGCTCTGCATACACCATTTATATGTTCAACAAATTCGTCTTTAAAATACTTTAAGCAACTCAAAAGTGGGTTCGGAGCAGTTTTACCCAAGCCACAAAGGCTGGCTGTTTTTATAAAATTACCCAAGCTTTCAAGCTCATCTAAGTCGCTCAACTTGCCTTTGCCATCTTGTATACGCTTAATAATTTCTAGCATTTTAGAAGTGCCAACCCTGCAAGCTGTGCATTTTCCACAAGACTCGTCTATCACAAATTCCAAGAAATACGCACACAAGTCTACCATACAATCTGTGTCGTCCAAGACAACAAGCCCACCAGAACCCATTATAGCTCCTGCCTTTTGAATTTCCTCATAATCGACTTTCATATCAAAAAGTCGCTCAGGGATACAGCCACCAGAAGGTCCTCCAATTTGAACAGCCTTAAGCTTTCTATTTTCCAAAGAGCCTCCTCCAATATCGTACAAAATTTCACGAAGAGTCATACCCAAAGGCACTTCAATTAAGCCACCTCGTTTAATTTTACCAGCTAAGGCAAAAGTTTTTGTTCCCTTGGAAGTTTCAGTGCCAATCTTCGCAAATTCGCTACCAGTATTTAAGATAATCCAAGGCAAGTTTGCATAGGTTTCGACATTATTAATAATGGTAGGCAAAGCCTTATAACCTGAGTCCACAGGATAAGGAGGACGCAACATAGGTTCGCCCCTCGAGCCGTGTAAAGACGCAATCAATGCAGTTTCCTCGCCACATACGAAAGCTCCAGCACCCTTAAAAAGCTTTACAAAGAACTTGCCATTTATAATACTTTCGACTTTTTTAAGAGCCTCTTCTAAAATTTCTATAGCCTTAATATACTCTTGTCGTATATAAATTACTACGCCTGTTACTTCAAGACATTCAGCTGCAATAAAGATACCCTCTAAAACCCTAAATGGGAAAGACTCAATAAGCATTCTGTCCATAAAAGCCCCAGGGTCGCCCTCGTCGGCATTGCATATTAAGTATCTAGTTTTGCCACGTTTAGTGAGCATATCCCACTTACGAAAAGTAGGAAAGCCGCCGCCGCCTCTACCTCTTAGACCAGAAATATTTAGTTGTTCTAAGACCCAATTAGCCCCCATTTGCCTTGCTTTTTCGAGAGCGTCAAAGCCCTCATTTGCCTTATAAGCATCTAAGTCTAAGGGAGGAAATTCGCCTGCGTACTTAGTTGTAACACGTTTTTGCTTAGCAAAAAATCCATCATCTTTAGAACAAGAGCAAAGACTTTCGTCCTTAGAATAAATATTATCTACAAGCTTTCGAAGCTGAACTTTTAGTTTAGAAAAACCTGAGGATTTAAAATGGTTACGCAAAATTTTCTCTACATCAAATTCGCTAACTCCACTATAATCAAAGACTAAGCCATTGTCAGTTAAGACCTCAAACATAGGCACTCTATACGACGACCCTTTGCAACTAACAGTTTTTAAATCTATCTTATAGTTATACTTTGCAATTTCGCTCTTGATTTTGTTATAAATTTTATCAGCCGAACCTGCCACGCAACTAGAGCATAGGCATATCCTAATTTCGCCATCAAAGTCCTTAGCAATTTGCGTTTCGCCTTTGCCATCTTGACCTCTAGTATTTAAAAAACTATCTAAAATCGAGTCTATTTGGCTCGCTTCAACCCAGCCATATATAGTGTTATCAATCAAGACAGCAGGAGCTAGCATACAACAACCCAAGCAGGCAACTTTCGACAATGTGAAAGTTTTCGAAGCGTCTGTATCTTCGCCATCTTTTAAGTTCAATTTTTTCGTGAAAGCCTCGAATAAATCTGGTGCTCCCTTAATATGGCAAGCTGCTCCTACGCATATTTTTATGG
Organism: Opitutales bacterium; assembly: GCA_044433115.1. Classification (GTDB taxonomy): domain Bacteria; phylum Verrucomicrobiota; class Verrucomicrobiia; order Opitutales; family Intestinicryptomonadaceae; genus CAKUIA01. The sequence goes on along the minus strand of JAWXTY010000026.1, from coordinate 22,003 downwards.
AGTGTTTGCCAGATTGCTTAAACCTAAAAGAAGAGTAGAAAGAGGCAACTGAATATATATAATTTTCAGCGAGGCTTGAAGCTAAAGCGTATTGCTTAATTAAGTCTTTTGGCAAGTAGGCGTATTTGGCTTGAATTGCCTGCAATATTGGCAATATAGCCGATTTGTCCTTGCCATATTCTTTAATTAAAGAGCCTATAAATTCTTCAATCATTGTGCCTCCTCAAGCTTTAAGCATAGGATTTTTTCCTCTAATCTTAGCAAAATTTTATCGCCAATAAAGGCAGGGGTAGCATTTACAGCTTCTTCAAAATCGTAGATACTTTCTTCAATTTTGCCATTTTCGTCGCTAATAAACATTTGCCCTTCAATGTCGCAAATAATCAATTTATTGCCAATTAATATAGGCGAACTATGAATGCCATTATCTAAATCGCTCTCAGAAACAAGCTTGCCATCTTCTATGCTTAACTTAGTGTAAGTGCCTCCTGCTGAGAAGAAATAGAGTGCCTTTTCGTCTACAACTACAGAGGCTATAGAAGGGAGTATTGCTGAAGAATTTTCCCACAAAGTTTTGCCTGTCAAGACATCTATAGCGTAGGCAGCTACATACTCATTTGCAACAAAGAGCTTGCCATCTTTGTATGTTACAGAAGGGGCAACTTCCCCACTCATACATTTATTTTTCCAAAGAATTTCGCCTGATAAAAAGTCTATAGCAACAACTTCAGCACTGCTCATAACTATAACAATCTTTTTCGAGTCGCACTCAATAAAAGTAGGGCTAGACCAAGACGCACTATGCACGTCGTTTTGAGACTTCCAAAGCTCCTTGCCACTAGTTGCTTCAAGGGCGTATACGACATTACTTTCGTCTAAAGTCATTTGAACGATTATAGTATTTTCGCTTAGCAATAGAGAGCTTGCATATCCATAATTAATTTCAGGGGTAGCAAATTTTTTCTGCCAAGCTAAGTTGCCCTCCTTTGTGTAAGCGAAAAGCTCGCCAGATGGAAAAATTGCGTAGGCTCTGTGGGCGTCGCATACCATAGTTGAAGGAGCGGGCCCTGTTTGGTCGTCGTAAGCAGACTCAACTTGCTTATCTGCAATCTTTTCCCAAAGCTCTTCGCCAGTATTGACATCAAAAGCCTTAACGACCCTAGCCTCGTCTCGCATACCACTTATATATGCTCTATCTTCAAAAAGAACCACAGAATTAAAGCCCTCTATATCAATATTAGTCGCCCACAATTCAGATATTTGAGGCTTTTCTGGCAATGTAAAATTCTTGGCAATACCATCGTTTCTAGCCCCTCTAAGACCTGTCCAATTTGCGTCAAGTTCAGCTTGAGTGCTATATAGAGCGTGAATTTCTTGGCTTTGGCTATCTCCACTTGGAATAGCCTCTTTGATAATTACGCCAAGAGACGCAATCAAGCTGAGAGCTATCGCAGCTGAAAGGGTTTTAATGAAAATATCTTCTGCCTTTTCCTCTTTTTTCAAAGTATCCTTTTCAGGCAATTTTGGCAAGCTTTGCAATAGATAAGCCCTCAAAGCAAAAGATAGCAAAAAGGCTGCAAAGCCGAATAACAAAAGGCTCGCCCCACTTGTAATTTGAGCGTCGCTTACAAAATATGCACGTCTATAAATCAATTCAAGCTCGCCAAAAAGTGTTTGTAGCTCCACATTTTCTGGCGTAGCTGTAATTTGCGTACGAAGCTCATCTAGCTTAGATTTTGCAGGGGCTTCAACAGCATTAAATCGCATAAAATCCACGAGCATAAAGCTACTTACTACCACACAAAATATTAGAGACAACACAGCGATTTGTGCTGATAATTTTATAAAAAACTTTTTCATTTCGACTCCTCTTTTTGAGATTGCACTTCCACAGGGCAAGACGCATAGCAACGCCCACACAAGTAGCACAATCCTCTATCTACTTCATATTCAGTTGAATGCCTCTTTTTGGCACTTCTAATTAAATCCCAAGCCACAAGCAAAGACATCACAGCCATCGTTATTGCAGAACTTATAGACATCTTCCACCTTAGCGACACAAGCACATCTTCTATATACTGCATTGAGGTATGATTTTGCCAATAAACTTGGGTATTAAAATCGTCTACAGAATTTTGCAAATCAGCATATAAATTCAAAGCTGGGTGAAATTCGTATAAGCCCAATCCAAAGACATATCCTATCAGCAAGCCCACCAAAACAAAGGCTGGCAACAATAAAATTATATTCTTAATTCTCGCAATTTTCTTGTCATCAGCAAATTTGCCATCTGGTATAATTATAGCTCCATTCGGACACATTGGCTCGCATAAAGCACAGCCTATACACTTAGCCTTTGTTATCTTTACGCTCTTGTTAGATAAATACGACGCACTCTTGAGCAATACTGAATAAGGGCAGAAATACTTGCAATATGGGCGACTTATGAATAGGCACAAAATCACAAAAACTGCACTTACTATAGACATATTCATAAAGGCACTCATTCTAAATACTGGCACTATAGGGTCGTAGGCACAGGCAATGGCAGGTCCCGAAACTGAGGCAAAGCTTATGCAGGCACAGATTATAAAATATGGCACAAGGCGTAGAAGTTTATCTATAAATTTAGGGATTTTCAGCTCCTTTATAAAGAGTAATTCTTGGAAAGCTCCCAATGGGCAAGCCCCTCCACAAAAGACTCTTCCCCAAAAGAGTGCAAAGACTATAGGCAAAGCGAATATCAAAAAGTAAATGATATTATAATTTGCCTCTGCGTTTAATATAAAGTCGAAAGTAGTTTGAAATAGCCCCACAGGACAAGGGCAAGCCTTTAGGTAAAAACCAATTACAGCAACGCTCACAAAACTTGCCAAAAGCAAGAGTTTCTTAGAACGCCACTTATAAATTGCAAAGCCCACAAATACCATTAAAGCCACATACAACAACAACTTAAAGCAATCTGTGCTTGCATAAAAAGGCACTAAGTCCATATTTGGATACTCATAGCCTGAAGTAAAATCTGGCTTTGGAAATCTAGCTTGTGCTAAAGTAATTAACATTAGAATACTGCTTTCTTGTATATATATGGAGTTGTTTCGCCCACCCTAACAAAAGCGTCGCTTGGACATACCTTTGCTATAGTACACTCATTACAATTCAAACATTCTTCTCTGCTAACTTGCAGGAACAAAGAGCCATTTCCAAAGTCGGCACAACCCTTTACGCACTTGCCACAAGCTGTGCATAAATCTTCATCGACTTGATATTCAAAATAAGGCTCTTCAATGAATTTACGTTTTAGAGCGTCTCTTGGGCAAAGTAGATTTTCGGCAGAAGTATCAAGGGCAGTCCTGCCTTCGTGATAAAATCCACTACAAAAATCGCAATAGCCACAAGACTCATATTGGTGCTTACACTTTACAGCCGAAATTGGCTTTACGCACTCTGTCTCGCACAATCCACACTTTACGCACTTTGCAGGGTCTATCTGCCAAAAGCCTTCCTTCTCCTTAGTTAAGCCCTTTGCTCCAATAAGCCCAAGCATACCAAGGACACCTGTCTTAATTGCATTTCTTCTTGTTAAATATTTTTTATTGTCTGCCATTTTTAATCAATCTTCTAAAGTTAAATATTTCAATTCTAAGCCATCGCAATATATAATTTTGTCATTTTCTTTTTCGACTTCATAGTCTAGCCAATTGCCACTTAGTTTTCCTAAAATTTCAGTTGAGCCATCTGGATTAAATAGCTTAAGCAAATTCACACCCTTTTCCATAGCCAAGAACCTACCTCCACTTAGGGCAACTAAGCCAACTGGGTTACAACAACCTTTGAGCTTATCTCTCGCTTGCCAAGAAGCAATGAACTTACCTGTATTTAAATCGAGTTGCTCCAAGCGAAATTTTCCAGTGTTAGCAACCCACAAATTGCCATCTTCGCTAATATCCAAAGGGAATTTTCTATTAGGCAATATGAAGCTATCTTGCCCTTTGCTCTCCCACAAAATATTTGAATTTCCGTCTATGCAATAAACTTTTTTAGCAATGGCATCTGCTATATAATATTTGCCCTCATACTTTTTTGCTGAAGATATAAATATATTTTCTGGCAAATTCAACTTGCTCATATCTGCAAAGAATACGCTCAAGTCTGGGGCTACCCTTTCCTTAATATTAGCTTTGGGTGCTTTAGGCATATTCAAAATAAAGAAACCCAACAAGGCAAAGCTTGCAATAAGGGCTAGAGCTGAAATAGCTTTAAATAGCTTAGTTCTCATCTTTATCCTCCTTTTTTGCAAAGCCAACACAGACCATCTCGTCCATATCCCTAGCTATGATTTTGCCATCGGCATAAGCTAAAGGTCCCCAAGAGTCGTGTCCATTTAGTATCTTAGCAAAGCTCAAAACCTTAACAGTATTGCCCTCTTCCTTTAGAGAATAAAGCACGCCCTCGTCATCTAAGACCAAAAATGTGTTGTCTATAAATATATAAGGACCTAAGCCAAACTTGAAGTCTGTACCTGATGTATACAAAGTGTTCGCCTCTGCGTCTGCACAAATAAACCTTGAATTATTCATACCTGCGTCTTTGGGCATTATGGAATAAATCTTATTATTAAGAAATATAGGGCTTTGCTGTTCTGAGGAAATTGCCTCCTTTGGCTTCCATTTTTTCAATAGCGTGCTAGACCAAGTGTCGCCATTTTTTTCTATTTGCAACAAAGCCCCACCTGCTCCATATCCTGCTGTAAGCAAGAACTTTGCGTCTCCTAGATACACTGGCGAAGGTGCGAATACATTAGGCTTAAAGTCTTTATTTATCCACAAGAGCTTGCCTGCCTCGCTTGCAGATACGCCAACTGTGCCTCCCAAAGCTCCGTATATATATTGTTTTTCGCCCTCGATTTCTGCAATCATTATAGATGAGTGCGACATATTTAAAGCTTCAGTATTTTCTGTTTGCCAAAGGACTTCGCCTGTATGTAAGTCTAAGCCCATTAAAAGTACATCTTTGCCAGAAGGAGCGATAACTACAGTTTTGTTATCTATAAGTGGGCATTGCCCTGCGTACCACTGAGGTATGACTGAGCCATATTCAGCAACTAAGTCCTTAGACCAAAGCAAGTCGCCTGTCTTTGCGTCGAGAGCCATTAAGTGTCCAAAAGGTGCAAAGCTCACAACAACTCCATCTGCAACAGCAGGCACAGTTCGAGATATTCCGTGGTTACGCTTGATACTCACCTTATACCACCTACGCCAAAGCTCCTTGCCATTTTCAAAATTGAAACACCTGAGCATATCTGCCCCCTCTTGCTCGTCGTAGTCCAATACATAAACTAAGCCATTGTATATAGCAGGCGACGCATATCCTTGACCAAGAGGCACTCGCCACAAAACTTTTGGGGCATTCTTATTAAAATCAAAATCCAGCTCGCCAGCAGTCTTTACTATATTATCCCTATTAGCTCCTCTAAACTGAGTCCAAGATAAATCTGAATAAATCGCCTCCTCTTCAAATTTCTCAAAAGACTCGCCTATATTTATATTTTGACTTTGAGCCTTTCTTGCAGTTGCTCCATCTCTATCTTTTGCAGCAAATTCAGGTAAATTCAACTCGCCCACACGCCAGTTGTATATTGCATATATAGATATAAGCAATAGCGTTGCGATTATAAAATTTCTCAATAGGGCAATTTTCATTTCTTAGATAAATACACTAAAGCATTTTCCTTAGCGTTCAAGCCAAATATTTTAGAATATAGCTTTTCTGAGTACCAAAGCTTTGCAAAGTACAGACCTATAACCTCCGATTGCTCAGGCATAGTTAAAAAATGGGCTAAGGCTAAGTCTAGTTTTGCGTTCTTCTTGGATATTTTGCTTAGTGCAGATATGCACTTTGCTGTAACTAAATATTTTGCAGAATGTTCGTCTATTCCTCCCCAAGTGCCATTTTCGTGCATATTTACATATAAAAAGTTCTCAGCCTTTTCGCTATTTTTTAAATAACTTCCTGCGTGGTCTAAGACTATTGCAGTAGATAGCACTTTAGATATACCTCCTTCTAAGTCATTTTCGCCAAACCACAAACTCTGCCAAGAGCCATCTTCATTTTGCGACGCCTCCACGTAGCTTAGCAATTTTAATATAGAGCTTTCGACTTCTGCCTTCAGTTTTCCAGACAAATGCTCTTTCCACAAAGAAAATGCTTTGATACTATGAGCTGAAATATCTGCACAACTCTTGTCGAAAGGCAACTTGTTCCAACCCTTACAAAAAGTAGGCATTCCTCCATCTCTGTTTTGCAAGTGCAACAACCACTTTATCGCATTTTCAACTAGAGCGTCGCTCTTGCCCCCCTTTAGATAATACAAAGCAACTAAAGCCCCCGAAGTATCGTCTGCGTCTGGGACACCTCCATCTGTATTAGTCCAAGAAAATCCACCTGCAATAAGCCCTGTAAACTTGTGCTTTTCTCGCCAAACATTCGCTTCAAAGAAATCCAAGAGCCTTAGCCTTTTCTCCTCAGAAAAATCTGCCTTTAGTGCATCTACACTCAAAGAGCTGAGCCACTGGCACAAATTGGTATCTATAGCCCAAGACTCATTTTGCTCTTTTATTATAAATTTCAGTGCATTTTTAACTATGCTATGCTCTTTAAAAGTACTAATAATCAAGCATATAGCACAAAAGGCAGTCAGTGGCGTTGCCTCTAAAAAGCCCCCACTTTTGGGTTGCATAGCTGATATTTTTTTTAAGAGAATTTCTGCAAATTTTCGCCTAAATTTAGACACTTTCCCTCTCGCTAAAAAGTCTCTGCACACTCCAACGCATACCAAAGCAGGTATAGCATAGCTAACCATAGGCAACTTCAACAAGGCAAAGAATTTCTTGGGAATTATAGCTAATTGATAGGGCAGTTTTGGAACTAAATTCCACGCATTATCCCCCAATAACCCAACTGCAGCACACACTGCAAGTATGGGAGCAGAAAATGTCAAATCGTCGCCATATATCTCTAAAATACTCGCCTTTATAGACTTAGGCTCTTGCCAGCCATCTCCTAAATATGCCTTTGTTTGCTCTATATTTTTTGCATACTTTTTTGAATACAAATTAAAAGCACAAAGAGATAGTATAGTTGCAGTTGGGTTTGGCTTTGCCCCAAGTGCGTCAGCAAAGCCCCCATTTAGGCTCGATTTTGCTAAATATCCCAAGCCCAAAGAAATTTTGTCAGCGTAAAGCTCTTTGTCGTAAAAGTGCAAAGCAATGCAGGCAACTGCTGTGCTAACTGGACTAGACGACAACTCCCCACGCCAAAAACCCTCCTCATTCATCTCTGAAAGCAAAGTCTCTTTAGCATTTTTTGAGGCTATTTTATATTTATCTATCATATAGATTTCATAGCTCCTATAGCTAAAATTCCGTAAAAAGTGTATTCTAAATCGCCCCTGTCGTCTTTGATAGTTGCCGAAAACATTGCGTCGTCTAAACAGTGGGCTTCAATGAAGTCTAAGGCGTCATATTTTGGGCTAAATCCATATAGGCTAAGGGCAAAAAGCGATGTGGCAGTAGTCAATAAATCAGGTATAGGCGAGTCCTTTTCTGCAAAAAAACCACCTGAAGCATCTTGATTATTCATCAAAAAGTCCACACTCTTTTTAGGCATAGACTTCCCCAAAATATAAGAGCCACACAAGGCTGCTGCACTTGCGTTATTTGAAGAGTATTGGCTATTGATTATATTGGAAAATCCTCCTCCAAATTTGCTAAAAAATTTCAACTTATTCAAAAATGAGTCTATCTTCATATCCACTTCAAAGTCCGACATAACGCCTGCCTTTAGAAATATGTCGTATACAGAATTTATTGGCTCTTTGGAAATTGCTTTTATCAAATTTTCGTCTCTTTTATCTAGCAAAAACAAAATTCTTGCCAAGGCACACTTGTGTATTAAATCCAAGCCTTCAAATTCGACTTTTGCCTCGTAATTGATACTTCCTCTAAGAGCCTTTATGAGAAGCAAAACAAAGCTAACATAATATAAATCATTCGCATACTGAGACTTCCAGAAATCATCTAAGTTCTTTGATATATCTTTTTTAAAAGACTCATCTATGCAATCAAAGCCTCGCCTTAGGCAATCAAGCAATAGATTAGTGAGGCAATTATACATCTTTAAAGACCTTCCCCATTGCCGAAAATAGCAATCTCTTCAAGCTAACATTATTCAATTTTTCCAAAGATTTATAGGCTTTTGCAAGATATTCTTCGTATAAGTTATGAAGTTTCGCCCTCGCATTTTCTGCTCCAAATTCCTTAGTCAAAGTGTAAATCATTGAAATATTTTCATCTATTTCCAAGTCTCTAATATCATCATAAAGCTGGTAGGCTATGCCAAAATTCTCTGCAAATTCTTCGAGTATTTCTGCGTAATCCTCATAAAAATCACTTAGAGCCAACGCCAAACTCAAGCTAAGCCCAAATGCCTTTGAAGTCTTTTTTGCATAAATATCCAAAGTCTCTGCCAAGCTCAAATCCTTATAATTTGCCAAATCTTGCCCCTGTCCTTGACATAAATATCTATGCACTTTCGCAACTAAAGATACCAAATTCCTCTTTGCAGGAAAACTCGAAACTAAGTCATAACCCAAGCCTATTAGCCAATCGCCAACATTTATAGCTTGAGAAAGCCCCAACTTTTTGTGTAGGTTTAAAATGCCATCACGAAAATCGTCGTCGTCTTCAATATCGTCTAAAATCAAAGAAGCCTTGTGAAAACACTCTATAGCTATAGCCAATTTTGCAACATTTTCTATAGGCTCATTCGTCAAAGCAAAATACACACTAACAAGCAAGCTTGGTCGCCATCTATTTCCTGCTTGGCTCAGATATTCAAGCCCCTCAACTTCGCAAATATCGCCAGAAATTTCTATATGCTCCCTTAGCCTATCTATGCTAAACCAAGTTTGCACCTCATTTTTTATCTCTATAAAATTCAAAAAAGGCTTTCCAGAAATCTTTAGCTTCATAATTTCCATAACTTCCTTAGCGTCAACATCTGTGTCCTTGCAACCATCTTTTAATAGTGGTATAGCCATTGCAGCCACCCCTTGCTTAAGCAGGTTTTCAAAGCTCTTTTCCATTGATTTCAAGCAACTTACGCCAATTACAGCCTCGACTTTTCCACTTTCAAAAAGAGCCTGCACACTAGAAGTGCTATCGCTAACAACGCTTAGCATATCTAAATCTTCAGCAAGGTTTAGCAATCCATCTATCTTACAATTTCCACACGCCTCGCAAAGAAGCCCTATAGAGTCAAATTTAGCAATGCAAGTCCCTTGTTTTCTCAAACATTGGGGCAGTAGCAATATACGTTTGTCGTAATCAACTTTAGCAAATTCCTTACGCCAAATTTCATTATTTAGCATAATCAAAGCCCAATTATAAAGCTCTTTTGCTATGCCAATTTTTGGAGAAATTTCCTCTAATTTTTGCTTTAAAGCCTCCAAGCTAAAGGGAGGGATAAGCCCATCTCTTTGAACTATCTCGCTCATAGCCAAAGTGATACGCAATCTCTCTTCTTTCGATTGTTCTACTATGTGCCTTATATTAGCCATACGCTCCAAAGCCAAAGAAATACTTCTTTTTTAAAAATTTATACACAAAATTCTTCTCAGGAATTTCCTCTATATTATGTCCTGCACAGACTTTCATCTTGCCCAATTCTTCAAGGAAAGTTCCCCTGCCACTAGAGTCATAAATATCTTGTTTTTTCAAAAATTCATAAAGCTCCTCAGGCTTATCCAAAAGTACACAGCCCCTAGTTTGCTTTGCAGAAAATTCTCTTAAATCTTTTATAAACTTAGACTTAGCAAATACTTCGCCCAAGTCCACACCCTCTTTATATCTATTGCTTGCAACTTGCAAAGGAGGGCAAAATTCAATGTCGCCACCTGCAGAAATATGATGACTCATTCCTGTTACAGCAGGGCAAATCGCCCTACCCTTGTCGTCCCAATATGCGTCGATAATAATCAGTTTAGACTTAGAATTTCTCGCCTCAACTATAAATTTACGCATTTCTACAATCTCGTCGTGGCTCAATGCAAAATCCCTTGTCGCCAAAGCACCCACAGGTCTATATATGTAATACCACACATAGTTTGCCCCCATTTTTGCCAAGAAATCTAAATATTTTGGAGTGATTGAGTCCTTGTAATTATTCTTACAAACGCTGGTTGCCACTCCCCAAAAAAGCCCAGCTTTCTTTGCATTTTCCATAGCCTTTAAAGCGAGGTCGTAAGCATTTTCACTACCTCGACGCTCAAGGCTTTCCTCTTTCATTCCCTCAAGGCTAATTAGAACTGTGGCATTGCCAATCTTTGCAATTTCCCTTGCCTTTTCCTCTGTTAGCAAAGCCCCATTTGTAAATATCTGAAAGTAGCACTTTGGGTTTGCCCTCAATACATCAAGAAGCCCATCGTACATCAAAGGTTCGCCCCCTAAAAGTCCAAAGAAATACGAGCCTTTTTTATTCGCTTGCCTAATCATATCATTGACAGCGTCTACGCTTAAAAAGGTAGAATTTTTTGTAACCCAACAGCCCAAGCAGTTATAGTTACACTTATTTGTCAAAGACAGCATTAAAAAGGCAGGAAAATAATCTTCATTTTTCGCCATTCTCTTTTCAAATTTGTGCATAGCCCAATATCCACGCCAGCACATATTCTTAGCCAATTTATACAATACCTTAGGCTTGCACTCAAATAGGGGTCTTAGAAATGCTCTCATTTTAATACATTCCTTCTCTTACGCTTTTTAAGCAAGTCATAAAAATCTTCAGCTGGAACTTCCTCTTCTTGCTTGCCAGATATTTTCAAATCAGGACACTTAGGGAATATAACAGCAGATTTTGGGCAAACTCTCGCACAAGCAGGGCAATTGTCCTTACAATTATTGGGGGCAACTACCTTTAACTTTCCATCGACTTTTGCATACACACCAAATACGCAAAAATCCATACACTTAAGGCAATTAACGCATAAATCATAGTCCACACAAGGATACCAAGCATTAGAGCTTTCTCTTATTTCAGTAGAAGAAAATTCTCCCTTAGGCAAAGCATTTAGATAAGAATTAAATGCAGATATATCGCCACTTCTAAAGTCAAAAACCTCCTTGACTTTGCCTGCCTTAGCATAGTCTAACAAAGCATTTACAGCTCTCTTATGACACGCTAAAACGACAGTCTCGCTATCGCAAATTTCTCTAAGTTTTTCAGGATTTTCCAACACGCTAGAGCATAAGTCATCTATATAAACAACTTCATCAAAAGCCTTTAAGTCGTCGTCTATATTTTCTGGAAATTGCACCAACTTCCTGCTTTTACACCTGCATAACACTACCCTAGACATAAAAATCCTACTCTTTTATGTCGTAAGCAAAGAGGACTTCGCCACGTTTGATATACATAACCTTATCAGCTATAACTATGTGAGCCCAGTGAGGACCTTTGCCATCAGTAATAGTAAAAGAGCTAATAATGTCGAACTTATCTGACTTTGGGTTAACTAAAGCAACTTCGCCACGCTTTTCTTCGTATACATATAACAAGCCATCTGCCGAAACCACACTGCCTTTAGAGAAGCCTTCCCACTCTTGATTATAAATAGTCTCGCCTGTTTGCCAATCTACACATTGCCAATTGCCACTGTTGTTATTGTTCCAATTTGCCCCATACAACTTTCCATCTAAAAGCACTATACCTCCGTGATGATTATCAAAAGTTGGGTTCTTCCAAAGCACCTTTACTTCGCCCTTAGCCTCTGGTAATTCTAGCATTAAAGAGCCTGAGTCGTAGCCAGCAGTTAAGAAAATTTTGCCATCTTTATATATAGGAGTTGCCCCTGAAATCTTCCATAGACCCCATGTAGTGTCATTAGGCTTTTTAGGTTTCTTTTCTGGAGTTTGTCTCTCTAAAAGTACTTGCCAAATAATCTCGCCATTATCTAAATCTACCCCAAAAGCATTGCCAGCAACGGCAGCAACTACCTGCTTTTTGCCATTATGCTCTATTAATAAAGGAGAGACATAAGTTGCCATTTGCTCAAAAGATTTAGTTTTCCAAAGCTCTTTGCCTGTCATTGCGTCAAAAGCAACAAGTGCAGTCTTATAACCACCTACAGTAAACATAACCTTATTATCTGCAACTAAAACATTTTCGCCATAACCCCAATTAAAAGGCTTGCCATCATATTCTTTTACAGCGTCTACGCTCCAAGCAATCTTCTTGTTCTTTAAATCTACACATACAACTTCGCCAGCACCTGTTGCCATATAAGCAAAATCGCCAACTATATTAGGCATAGTCCTAGAATTTTTATAGCTACCTTTCCAAGCATTGCCATATTCCAATTCCCACAAAAGCTTGCCATTTAAGTCTAAAACTTTGAGCATTTCCTTTTTGTTATCAGCGTCTAAGGCACTTAAATACAACTTGCCATCGACTACGCTTGGAGGTAAATAGCCCTCGCCAATATTGTCTAATTGCCAAAGAAGTTTAGGTTGCCCTTCCCCCCAAGTTTTCAATAAGCCAGACTCGCTATAAACGCCCTTTCTGCCCTCTCCTCTAAATTGAGAAATATCTTCAGCTATAGAAACTGAGGCTATTAATAATGTTGTAATAGAAATAATAATTTTTTTCATCATAATCTTTTTTTATTAAGGTTTAAATCCTACTCTTTAATATCATAAGCAAAGAGAACTTCGCCGTGCTTTATATACATAACTTTATCTGCAATAACTATATGAGCCCAGTGTGGACCTTTGCCATCTGTGATTGTAAAAGAGCTAATAGGCTCAAACTTGTCTGCTTTAGGGTCTACAATAGCAACTTCGCCACGCTTTTCTTCGTATACATACAACAAGCCATCTGCATATACCATACTTCCCTTAGAGAAGCCTTCCCACTCTTGATTGTAAATAGTCTTGCCACTTTTCCAATCTACGCATTGCCAGCTACCACTAGTGTTGCTCTTCCAGTTTGCCCCATACAATCTATCGCCCAACAAAACAAGCCCGCCGTGATGATGGTCTAATTCAGAATTTTCCCAAGCCACTTTAACTTCGCCCTTACCCTCTGGTATTTCAAACAAATAAGCCCCTGACTCATACCCTGATGTACAAAGCACTTTGCCATCTCTATAAATAGGAGAAGCTCCCATAACTTTCCACTTTAGATTATCTTTCTTAGTTTTAACAAAGCCCTCTGGCTTTAAATTATAAGACCAAAGTATCTCGCCATTTTCAAAATCTACGCCAAGAGCATAAGTATCCACAGTTGTAAATATAGACTTTTTGCCCTTATATTCCATTAGCACTGGAGATGTATATGAAGCCTTATCGCCTACAACTCCTGACTTCCAAATTAGCTTGCCTGTCTTTGCGTCTAAGGCAACTACTGTAGATTTTGTGCCTCCTGCAGTGAATATAACTTTATTTTCTGCAACTAAAATATTTTCGCCATAGCCCCAAGGTAGAGTTTTTCCCTCATACTCTTTTGCAGCATTCACACTCCAAGCAATCTTTTTGCTCTTTAAATCTACGCATACAACTTCGCCAGCACCACTTGCCATATATGCAAAATCGCCTACTATAGTTGGCATAACCCTTGTGCTATTATAACTTTTTGTCCAAGCCTTGCCATATACAAGCTCCCAAAGCAACTTGCCATCTTTATCTAAGACCTTGAGAACTTCCTCTTTCTTAGCCTCATCTAAAACACACAAATACAACTTGCCATCGACTACGCTTGGGGGTAAATATCCCTCGCCTATATCATCTAATTGCCAAAGTAGCTTAGGTTGCCCCTCACCCCAAGTTTTCAATAAACCAGTTTCGTCATATATACCTTGGCGAGCCTCGCCACGAAATTCTAAAACATTGCCTGCACTCAAAGCACAGGCTGTCAGCAATATAGTTAATGAAATAAAAGTCTTTTTTAACATAACTGAAATACTGTTTGCTTTCAAAAAAAAGTCAACAGTTTTCGCCTTTACGCCCTTTATTTAGACATTTCAAGCATACGCTCTATAGGGCGTCTTGCTTCTTCAGCTAATTCCTTGGAAATTTCTATGCGTGGCTCTAAATTTTCTAAGCACTTCAAAAGCTTTGCAGGAGTATTCATCAACATATTCTTACAATGCTGGCACAATCTACCTGAGGCAGTCGCTGCTATAAAAGTCTTGTTGGGAATATCCCTACGCAAGCGATGTATCATCTCAACTACAGTCGCAACTATGAACTTTTCACTCTCGTGCTCCCTACAATACTTAATCATCTTCTCTGTGCTACAAACACAATCTGACACGTCTCTAACTTCCTTTGGACACTCTGGGTGTGCAATAATTGGAGTGTTAGGGAAAGCCTTTTTTAGAGCAAGCAACTCCTCAGCCTTATACTGAGTATGTGCCCAACAATAGCCATTCCAAAGTATCATATCCCTGCCTGTTTGCTCTATAATCCAAGAGCCTAAATGTTGGTCTGGGCAAAATATAATTTCTTGCTCTAGTGGAATTTGCTTAACTATATCTAAAGCATTACCACTTGTACATATAATATCGCTAAGCCTCTTTACACCAGCACTGCAATTTATATAAGAAATAACAATGGCGTTGGGGTGTTCTTTTTTAAATAGAGCCAACTCTGCTGGGTGGCAAAGCTCTTCGAGCGTACAGCCTGCAGCGTGGTCAGGAAGCACCACAGTTTTTTCATAGTTTAAAATCTTTGCAGTCTCTGCCATAAAGTCTACACCTGCAAAGGCAATAACTTCAGCGTCAGTATTCTTAGCCTCACGAGAAAGCCCCAAAGAGTCGCCAACAAAGTCTGCTATTTGTTGAATTTCATCACAAACATAATTGTGAGCTAAAATTACAGCATTCTTTTGAACTTTTAGCTCTAAAATTTTCTTTTGAATATCAGATAACTGCGGTTTTTCGCAATTATTATAAGGAGGATATACGATTACTTGCATAGTCTAAGTATTGTTTAAAAAGTGTATGTAAAGTTATTTGAAAAAGCTTTCATTGTCAAGACTCTATTGGCTTTCCTAATCAAAAGCAATTCTTAGAAAGCCCCCCTTATTAATCCTCGTGGTTTGGTCTTGCACATAGGTTGGGGAAAGGTTCGAGAGAGAAAAGTTCTTCTGCATTTTCACCTAATAAATATTTATCACAAATTTGCATAAGATTATCAATGCCCTTAGCCTTTCGCATTTCGCCTAAAAAGTTGCCTTCTTTATCTACACTAATTGCGATAAAATTTATAAACTTTTTCATTCTGCCATCTAAATATTTTATCTTGCAATTACTCTTTAAGGAATTTTGCCTTAGGCTATCTATAAATTCACGCACTTGCCAAAATCTTGGCTGAAAGATTTCTTTGCCAGAAAACGCTTCATTAATTTGTCTAAAAATCCAAGGGTTTCGAATAGCTGACCTACCTACCATCACGCCCCTTGCCTTTGTGTATTCAAGGGCATTGCTTGCCACTTTTGCAGAAGTAATATCGCCATTTAAAATCACAGGAATATCTACACTTTCTACAGCAAGTTTAGCATAATCATAATCGGCTACCCCTCTATAAAGCTGAGTAACAGTTCTGCAATGCAAGCTAATAAAGTCGACTTGATTATCTTCAATTACCTTTAGTATATCCAAGAAATTCTTATCATTATCAAAGCCTATACGCATTTTGACGCTTAGGCACTTATCCCAAGTCTTACGCATAGCCTTTAGAATTGCGTCTATCTGCTTTGGCTCTTTTAAGAGAGAGCCTCCCACATTTTTTTTATATACCTTAGGGGCAGGACAACCACAATTTAAGTCTAAACAATCTATATCCTCGTAAGCCTTTAGATTTTCTATAGTTCGAACAATGCTTGGAATGTCGTTTCCAATGAGTTGGGCTGCAACATCTCGCCCTTGGGGTTTAGATAGCACAGCTCTAAGTATATGAGGTTCAAGCTTTGAAGTTTGAGTAACTCGAAAGAACTCAGATATGAAAAAATCTGGACAGCCCAAAGAGGCTATACAAGCCATAAAGCCCTCGTCAGTAACATCTTGCATAGGGGCTAATGCAGAGATTGCCCTATCTAATCCAAAGCACTTTGGCAACATATTAGTCTTCTTCTTTTAGTTCCTTTAAAAGCTCGCTAACGTCTTCTAAACGCAGTAGTATATCGCTAAGTATGTATATTGGAGCTTTTTGCCTTATAGCAAAACTTAGGGCGTCGCTTGGTCTTGAGTCTAGTTCGATTAGCTTTTTGCCAATCTCATTTTCCATAGTTATATACATAGTAGATTGGAAAACGCCATCTTCTTCAAAGTCGATAACAACCTTGTCTATCTTTGCTTCAACAGCGTCTAAGACAGACATAACTAAGTCGTGAGTAGTTGGTCTTTCAGACTTTTGCCTAGTTATAGCTGAGTCCAAGTTAGAGGAACTAACCTTGTCCATATATATAACAAAGACCTTTCGCAATACCTTCAAAAAGACTGCGTGTCCAAATGGGGTTGGACATATATGTACTACTTTTGCCTTTTTGCAATCTGCCATTTAGCGATTTCTCCTTCTTACTTTCTTTGCTGTAACTAATTCTGGCTCGTATGTATAATTAAATGTATCTAATTTCCTTCTTGGAATTTCTGCTCCAATGAAACGTTCTATACGCCTTAGGAAATCAACTTCGTCTGAAGAATACAATGTTATAGCTGAACCTTGACTCTTTGCTCTACCTGTTCTACCTATCCTATGCACATAATCCTCTGAGTGTTCAGGTACATTATAATTGATAACTAGTGATACAGCACTTATATCTAGACCCCTAGAAGCGATGTCTGTTGCAACTAAAATGCGAACTTCGTCATTTTTAAATGCTTTTAATGCTTGGTCTCTCTCTTTTTGACTTCTATCTGAGTGCATAGTACAAGACTTGTGTTCACGCCCTTCGAGCCTAGCATTAATCATATCTGCGTCGACTTTAGTACGAGTAAAGATGATTACCTTTTCCTCTCTATTATTTTCTAAAATCTCTAATAACAAATCGTATTTTTGTATTCTATCTATAGGGTAAATGCAGTGGTCTACAGTTTCAGCAGGCTTGTGCATAACGCCTATGTCTATTCTAACAGGCTCAACTAAAGCCCACTTAGACAACTTAACCAAGCTATCTGGCATAGTCGCTGAGAAAAATAGAGTTTGTCTATCAGTAGACGCCGACCTTATTATATAACTAACGTCGTCTATAAAGCCCATATCAAACATTCTGTCAACTTCATCTAAAATTAGATAATTAATCTTTTTTAGAGAAATTTCGCCACCTCGAATATAATCTAAAACACGCCCTGGAGTGCCTACTATAATGTCAGCACCCATTGCAATACCATCTAGTTGCTTTTGCTTAGATACGCCCCCTACTACCAATACAGACCTTAGAGGCGTATACTTGCAATAGCTATTTATAGCGTCGTTAATTTGGGTAGCTAACTCTCTTGTTGGAGCTAGAATTAATGTAGATAAATAATCCTTATGCTCCTTCATATTTTGAAGTATAGGCAATGCAAATGCAGCAGTTTTGCCTGTGCCAGTTTGAGCTGTAGCAATAATATCTTTGCCATTTAGAATTTCAGGAATAGCCTTTGTTTGAATTTCAGTAGGCTCTGAATATGACATATCACTGATTGCTGCCAAGATGTTGTCTATGATACCTAAGTCCTTAAACTTCGCTGCATTTTCTTGATAACTAGTATCTTCTGGCATAGGTATTGCAGTAGGCTCTTGAGGCTTTACATTGCTAGTAGGCTTTGCAAGTTCTTTTCTAGCTCTCTTAGTTGCAGGCTTTCTATCTCTATTTTCAGGACTTCTTCTGTTGCCAGAATTTGCCTTATCCTTGTTATCATATCTTGGCTTTTTGTTATTTGAAAAATCTTCTTTGTTCTTAGAATTTTTGTTCTTAGAGTTTTTATTATATGTCTTTTTCGTCCACTTTGTCTTAGGCTCTTGAGCTTTTGCAGGAGCTGTTTTGCCAAATATTTTTTGGGCTATTCTTTTTATTATATTCATCTTTTGTTCTTTTCCTATCAATAAATATACCTAAATCGGCATAATTATTAGGAAATTAGAACAAAAGACTTATCAAAGAGCAAGAGTATTAATTTATTTTATTGTTGTAAAAAGCAAATTTATAAATAATACTGCTTATATTAAAATGAAAATATCGACTAAAGACTATCCAAATTTGTTCCTTTTAGGCTTTATGGCTACAGGGAAATCTATGATTGGCAAGGCTATTGCCAACAAGTTGGATATGCCCTTTATAGATGTGGATAGCTTCATTGAAGAAAAGATGGAAATGTCTATACCTGAGATATTTGAAAAATATGGCGAGGCAAAGTTTAGGCAACTCGAACGTGAGTTTGTAGAAAAAGAAGCCCCAGAAAAAGGTGCGATAATCTCTTGTGGAGGCGGTTTACCCTGCAGAGACGATATGCCAGAATTAATCAAGACTAAGGGTATATCTATATGTCTCTTTGTGCCTGTAGATACTATTTTAGAACGAATACAAAAAGCAGACAATAGACCTTTGATGCAAGTGGAAAATCAAAGAGAAACTATAGAAAATCTGCTCGAAGCACGTAAAGAATTTTACTTAAAAAGCGATATAATAATTTCCTTAGAACAATCTACTAGGCTACAATGTGTAAATTATGTATATAGAACTTATATAGAAAAGGTTAAAAATTTATGAATACAACAAATATGACAAAAAGCGTTAGTGAAGCGTCTACAAGAGGCACTTTCATTAAAAAAACTTATATGCACTTGGCTTTGGCTCTTATGGGCTTTGCCTTGTTAGAATACTTCCTTTTGGGCTTGCCTCAAATGGCAGAACTCGCTGGCAAAATGTATGAAGGCTATAACTATTTGATAGTTATGGGGCTATTTATGTTTGTGTCTTATATAGCAAATAAGTGGGCTTTAAATTCAGAGTCTGCGTCTATGCAATATGCAGGGCTTTCCCTCTTTGTGGTAGCTGAAGCAGTGATTTGTGCCCCTCTATTATTGATAGCAAACGCTCTAGTTCCTGAGGCTATACCTCAAGCTGCATACTTAACTTTAGCAATGTTCTTAGGCTTAACTGCTATAGTGCTTTTCACAGGCAAGGACTTTTCTTTCTTGCGTTCAATATTAATAATGTGCTCATTTTTAGCATTAGGCTTAATAGTTTGTTCTATAATATTTGGCTTCCAACTTGGACTATTATTTACAGGGGCAATGATTATTTTTGCGTCATTTTCAATAATATATCAAACAAGTGCGATTTTACACGAATACAATGAAAATCAATATGTAGCAGCCTCACTTGGTATCTTTGCAAGCGTAATACTTCTATTTTGGTACATACTTCAATTCTTGATTAGAAGAGACTAAGACTTAGAACTCACCTTTAAACAAAAAGGGGATTGTTGAACAAACAGTTCCCTTTTTATATATCCTTTTGCAACAAAAAAGAGCAAAGATTTTGAAGTCTTTGCTCTTTTGATTTTGCTATCTGTGTATCTTTTAAAACTTAAATGCTACAGATAGATTTAGCGAATGTGTTGCTAGGTTGCTATACAAGTAAGCGTTGTAGTCGAAGTAGGCTGTGCAAGTCTCAGAGAAGTCGTAGCTTAGACCTAAGCCCATTAGTGCAGAGCTTCTGCCTGCTTGACCTCCGATATAGTCAACTCCACCAACTACAAATCCATTTGTAAATCCGTAAGAATTATTGTAGCTTGCGTCGCCACATTCGTGTGAGTACATAGCTCTTATTACAGAATTGAATTGAGCAGATATTACGTATTCAACTTCAAAGCCAAACATCAACTTTGCACTAAAATAAGACTCATCGTAAACTTCTACGCCATTTGTATATGTAGCGTTGTCTGCTTGTTGGCATACAAAGTTTAACATAGCTATAGGAGTTATAGTCAAGCCTTCTACAGTAGTTTCTAAGTCGTAAGATATACCTATTAATGCGTTAAATGCGTCGCTATCCCAGCTTGCACTTTCTCCATTTTTAGAGCCATCGTTCCAGAAGTGTGCATAGCCAATATTGCCGAAAGCTTCAAAGCCTGCGTTTGCATATACAGCATAGGCATTTAGCACGAAGGCAGTTGAGTTTGCGTTATCACCAGAGTCGCCAGACACCTTGTTGTAAGTACCACCAATCGAAGCCCCTGCCAAGAAGTTTTCGCCCAAGATTTTGTCGAAATTAGCAGTTGAGCCTACTGACCAATAGTCATAACCAGCTACGCCATTACTAGCGTCTTTCGAGCCTAACAAATTGATAGATTGTAGTTGAGCAACATTGCTATTTTTGATTAAAGCTACTTCTTGAGAGTCTACGATTTCAACGCCAGTAGCCTCTTGAACTATTTCAATTTCGCTAGTTTCAGCTAAATAAGAACCTGCATTTTTAGCCAAGATAGCTCTTGCTCTATTTGCATTTGCAAAATTCATATTAGAAAGCAACATAGTGTTAACTTCAGCTATATAAGAATTTGAAGCCATTATATATGCAGATAAACCATTTGCATCAACTTCGTTTTTAAAGTCAATTTTAGCTTGATTTTCTATATCGGCAGAAGAGTCGCTTAAAGAATAGCGAGGCATAGTGTCATCATATACACTAGCTTCGATATTATCTAAAGCTATAGCTAGAGCCATTTCGTTAGTATTGCTTGCCTTTGCCTCTTGGAAGTATGTTACAGTATTTACAGTAATCTTGCCACTAATTGAGTCATAGCTAAATGTGCCATAAGTGCCATCTACGTCTTGGTCGCCCAAGCCTGCCATTACAGTAGCATATTCAGCACCAACAAGAGTAGCAGCACTGCCAGTAGCTTCTAATGTAATATTAGAGTCATCTATGTTTATGCTAAATGAATTGATAACGCTATTATTTTCTACAGAAATTGTAACACTTCCATTCATAGTCAATACGCCAGTGATAGTCAAAATAGACTCGCTGTCTAAGCTTAGTATAGAGCCATCGTTTACAGTGAGGTCGCCATTTGCAGTCATCTCAGTTTGATTATCCAAGAATAGAGTTGAGCTATCTGTGCCATCGCCTATAGTAACGTCGCCTACAGTAATGCTAGCGTTGTCAGCACTTATAGAGCCATTGTCTGTGATATTCAATTCGCCGTAAGTTTCTTCAGTAGTATAGCCATTGTCTGTGATAGTCAATTCGCCGTAAGTTTCTTCAGTAGTATAGCCAGTATTTAGACTTGAGCCTGAAGTTAAAACTAGATTAGCACCTGAGATAGTAGCCGAGTCGTCTGAGTCGTCATCGCCTGTAGATATATTTCCATTTACTGTCAATGTAGCATTTTCAACTATATCGCCTGTAGATGAAGAAGTAGCAGTCAAAACAAAAGGAGAATTTGCAACTATATCGCCATTTACTTCAACATTGCCTGCTATATTTACAGTCAAGCCACCAGTGCCTTTTTCATTAGTTATAGCTATGCCATTTTCGCCATTTAAGCTTGATGTAATTTCTGTTTCATCTGCAAGATTAACTGTGCCACTAGTAGTCTTAATTACAACTAAAGAAGCGTCTGCTTCTCCTGTATCATAAGAAGCCGAGATGTTGCCAGATACAACTATAGTGTCGTCTGAAACTTCGTAAGCAGTCTTTGCAGCAGTGTTTGCACCACTATCGCCATCTGCAAATACAAGATTACTAGTTAAGTCTGTAGCAGAAGTTGTGTTCTCGTCAGTATTTGTAGTATTTAAGATATAAGCTGTGTCAGCTTGGAATGTTGAACTATCGTCAGTAGAAACGCTAGACATATCTGTCATAGTTAGCGTGCCAGAAATTGTTGCATTATCCAAGGCAAAGTTTGAATTTTTGCCACCAACATAATTAGCATTATCTGCGTCAATATCGCCAGTTA
>JAWXTY010000025.1:0-30101 GCA_044433115.1 Opitutales bacterium | reverse complement strand
CGAGGCTTAGTGTATTTTTTTGGGGCGTGAGATTAGGTTTTAGACGAGTATTTGGGAATTTTTGAGGGTCGAAGCGTATATTAATACGTGAGAGTCTCAAAAATTTTCAAAACGGAGTATAAGACCTAATATCACGCCCCAAAAGGGTCGAAGCGTACTTATGTACGTGAGAGTCTCAAAAATTTTCGAAACGGAGTATAAACCGTAATATCACGCCCCCAAAAGGAGACCCTCGCTGGGTGGCGAGGGTCTTTATGTGTATATATGATGGGGATTAATTAATTTATTTACTAATATAATTAATTATGTAAAACATTCTCGTTCAGTTTTTTTTGAAAGTCAAGCAAAAATGAAGAAAAAACTGCAAATTTGTTATTATTCTTCGAGTTGAGGGCGAGGGAATAATATAACAGGGTCGCCTAAGGTCTTGCCTTGGAGGGAATTAGACCAATCTAGGGAATTTCCAAAGAGTTCTAATTTTTCTTGAGAGAGCAAGTTTAGGATAGTTTCGCTTATGCTTGGCATAATTGGAGTTAGGGCAGATGCAGATAGGCGTAGGGCTTCGGCAACATTTGCCAAAGTTGTTTCTAGTTTTTGCTTATCTGTAGCGTCTTCTGACTTTGCGAGTTTCCAAGGGGCACGTTGTTCGACATATCTATTTATAGCACGAATGAAAGTGAAGATTTTGTCGAGGGCAGTGTGGAATTGCATAGAAGAGTATAGTCTAAATACTTCAGGTTGAGTGGCTTGCCAGAGTTCCTTTAGGTCTTTTTCCTCTTGTTCTTCTATGGTAGCTTCGCCAACTATGCAAGAGCAGTAGCGTTTAGACATATTTAGCAATCGGCTAACTAGGTTGCCAAGGTCGTTGCCAAGGTCGCTAGTGTATCTAGTTAAAAATTGGTCTATAGAGAAATCGCTATCTTGCCCAACATTCATTTCACGCATAAGGAAGTATCTGAAAGAGTCTGCACCGAACTTAGAAATTAGGTCGAGAGGGTTTACGATATTGCCCAAGCTCTTCGACATTTTTTCGCCTGAAGATAACCACCAGCCATGAACTAAGAAAGATTTTGGTAGCTCTATATTTGCTGCCTTAAGCATTATAGGCCAATATACGCTATGAGGAGGAACTAAGATGTCTTTGCCTATCACGTGGAAATCGGCAGGCCAATATTTAGCAAATTCATCAGTGCCATAGCCAACTGCAGATATGTAGTTAATTAGGGCGTCGAACCAAACGTAGCTGACGTAATTAGTGTCAAAAGGAAGTTCTATACCCCATTGAAGCCTGTCCTTGGGGCGAGATATACACAAGTCATTTAGAGGT
Source organism: Opitutales bacterium (assembly GCA_044433115.1). Taxonomy (GTDB): domain Bacteria; phylum Verrucomicrobiota; class Verrucomicrobiia; order Opitutales; family Intestinicryptomonadaceae; genus CAKUIA01. The sequence continues at coordinate 28,774 of JAWXTY010000025.1, read as the reverse complement.
TCTTTAAGAAATTCTAAAACTTGTTTAGTTCTAAAGCGAGGAAAGATAAAGTCCTCATTATTTTTGATATAATCGACGAGCCACTCTTGGTGTTCGCTAGTTTTAAAGAAGTAATTTGACTCAGTGATTTCAGTTACATCGCCAAATATTTCTGGGAATTTGCCATCTACCTTATCCTTTTCTTGGAGGAACTGCTCTTGCCTTGTTGAGTAGAAGCCCTTGTATTCTGCTTTATAGATTAAGCCTCTGTCGAAGAGGTCTTGCAAGATACTTTGTACAACTTTTTTGTGTCTTGGCTGAGTTGTGCGTATGTAGTCGTCATTAGAAATGTTGAGCTCCTTGCACATAGATATAAATTTATCGGCGTGTTGGTCGCAATATTCTAGTTCGCTAATACCTGCATTTTTGGCACTTTGTTGTACTTTTTGACCATGCTCGTCTAAGCCAGTTAGGAAGTGTACTTCTGTACCTTTTAGACGCTCGTAGCGAGCGATAGAGTCAGTAAGAACCTTTTCGTAGGCGTGTCCTAAGTGAGGTGAGCCATTTGCGTAGTCTATAGCAGTTGTAATGTAAAATTTTTTCATATATTGCCCAAAATTAGAGCAAAAAGCCCAAAGAAGAGCAAGTATTTATTTGCAAATACGCTATATGTCAAAGATTTTTATATTTTATTAGTCCATCTACTATAGTTAAAGAGACTTTGAAAGCTTCATTAAACAAAGTTAAGTTGGCAAGAGAGCCTGTAGCAATTGCGTTGCTTTGCATATTTAGAGACTTTGCTGGATTTTCGCTCAAGAGCTTTACTGCCAAGGGGAGACTTAAGCCCAGTTCTTCTACAAGATTTTTGAGGCTATCGTTCATCTTAAGCGTGCTACCTGCAAGATTGTCAGTGCCGTAAATCTTTGCTACATTGTCTTTTAGAGATACCTTTACGCCTGCCATATCATAGACTGACTCAGGCATATTGGCAATGAGTATAGAGTCTGTGATTGCAATGAGTTTCGACTTATCTTTAATATTCAAAACAAGCTCTAAAGCCTTTTTATCGACGTGGACTAAGTCTAAAATCAGCTCTAAATAGATATCTTGAAAGTATAGACCTGCTCCGACTACCCCCAAGTCTCTATGCGTCATTGGGCTACATCTATTGAAGAAATGCGTTATATTTCTTAGACCCAAGTTGTAGGCACTTTCAACTTGCTTGAAATTTGCATTTGAGTGAGCTAGCGAAGGAACTATATTTCTATCTATCAAGGCTTTGACAAAATTACTTTGAAGGTCTTGCTCTAAGGAATATGAAATTTTGGCGATTTTGAATATTTTAGAAAGAGCGTCAATTTCCTCTAAATTGCAGGCTCTGCAATATTCTTTGTTTTGAGCCCCACACATTTCTGTAGCAATAAAAGACCCCTCTAAATGCACAGCTTCAATCTTTGCATATTTATTTTGAGAGGCATATTCCTTTGCAGTCTGCATAAATTTCTTTAAGCCATCTATAGGCATACATAGAGAAGTAGGCAGAATATGAGATACCCCCTCGCTGAGCTTTTGTTTTGCAATAATTTCAAAATCTTCGATTTTGCCTGAAGAAAAGTCTGCCCCACAAGTGCCATGAGTGTGTATATCAAAGAATGCAGGCGATAGGTATTTGCCCTTTGCCTCTATAATTATAGCGTCATTAGGAGGGTTTAGCTCTGTATTGAAAGCCGAAATCGTGCCATTGATTATAGATAAATCGCCCTCTAAAATCGACTCATCTAAGATGATTTTTGCCTGTCTTATAAAGATATTCATTCAAATAATCGCCTTAGACGTGATGATAGCCTGTGTTGGCTTGGATATTCTTTGCTCTATAAATTTGCTCAAGCAAAAATACACGTGCAAATTCGTGAGTGAAAGTCATTTTTGAAAGAGCTATAATTTGGGTAGCCCTCTGCTTAATTTCCTTATCTATGCCATAGGCACTGCCTATTAGAAAGTTGGCGTGGGGGTGCTTTTCTAATAGTTTCGCAAATTCTACAGAAGTGTATTCTTTACCCTCTTCGCCCATAGCAAAGATTGCCCCCTTGTTTTTTTGCAAAATTTCGAGCATTTTTTCTGCTTCTTTCGGAAGTGTCGAGTCTTTAATTTCCACTAGCTCAACCTTATCAAAACGCTGAGACCTCGACAAATAATCTTGGGCAAGCGAACTAAGCTCCCTATTCTTCATTTTACCAACTGCTATAACTTTTATCATTTTACGAGAAATTCAGTTTCGTTTTTCTTTACATAAATTAAAATTGCAATGCCTGCAAGTAGAGTAAGCACAGAATAGAATGTGCCACGACTCATACCCAATATTAGGCTTATGCCTCTGTCTGGCTCTCTGAAAATCTCGCAAACTATCCTTGATATAGCGTAAATTATTAGCCAGTGAGCTGAAAGTATACCAACCTTTAAGTTGCCCCTCCAAATGCGATATTGCATATATATAAACAAGAGCAAACCCTCACTTAGTGCTTCGTAGAGCTGAGATGGGTGTCTTGGCAAGATGGCTTCGACAGGCACACCACTTTGGCTATTGGGAAATATCATAGCAAGGGGGCTATCGCTAATCTTGCCCCAAAGCTCGCCATTTATAAAATTTGCAAGCCTGCCAAAAAGTATGCCCAAACTTGCCACACTTACAATTAAGTCGCCTACATAAAAGAACTTAAGCTTATGTTTCCTTGCAAAAAGAGCAATGCCAATTACCACTCCTATAAAGCCTCCGTGGCTTGCCATTCCACCTTTCCACACTTGAAATAAGCTAAGGGGGTTCGCCAAAAATTCGCCTAGATTGTAAAAAAGCATATAACCTAAACGCCCCCCAATCATAACGCCAAATAGCATATAAACAACCAGACTTGAGTTGTCGTCCAAGCTGAGCTTTGAGCGATTTTTCTTAGTGTATAAGTTGAGCAGGTACATACCTATAATAAAGCCAGCTAAATATGCAAAGCCATACCACCTAATGCCCTCGATAAAAAATCCCTCAGGGAATTTTATAATAAATGGGTCAAAATCTACTACGTATTTATTTAATGAAAAAAGATTGAACATTTTGTAATTTTGGTTTTAATGGTATGTATATAAAAATAATTAAGATACAAAGCCTATAAAAAAGAGCAAGAGTATTTTTTCGAACATAGCTATATAAATATATAAGAAGCCCATGGAAAACTTTGACCTAAAAAAAATTATCAGCGAAAACGAAGGTAGGAACTACGAACTACACGATAAATATGTAAATAGAACTCTGGCGAAAGTGTTGAGAACTATAGGCTTTGACAAAGTCTATACTTCGGCAAAGGGGGCGTATCTCTATGACAAAGATGGCAATGACTATCTCGATTTTCTAAGTGGTTATGGAGTTTATGGCATTGGCAGAAATCACGAAACTGTTAAAAAGGCTATCAATGACGCTCTCGATTTAGATATGTCGAATATGGTGCAACTCGATTGTGCTTTGCTAAGTGGCTTGCTTGCTCAAGAGTTAGTTAAGCGTGCAGGTGGCAGGCGAGACGCTGTGTTCTTGTGTAATTCAGGAACTGAGGCAAATGAGGGGGCAATTAAATTTGCAAGGGCTCATACAAAAAAGACTAAAATGTTGTCTATGACAGGGGCATACCATGGTCTAACTTATGGCTCTATGTCGCTAACTGTAAGTAAGGACTTTCAAGAGGGCTATGCTCCTTTTGTACCAAATATTGGGGCAGTTGAATTTAACAATATAGAAGCCCTTGAAGCTGAGCTAAAAAAAGGCGATGTGGCAGGTTTTATATTTGAATGTGTACAAGGCAAAGGCGTTTATACTCCTGACGATGACTATTTGCCTAAGGCTCAAGAGCTTTGCAAGAAATATGGGGCTTTATTTATTGCAGACGAAGTTCAAACTGGCTTTGGCAGAACTGGAAAGATGTTCGCCTTTGAGCATTGGAACTTAGACCCTGACATTATCACTGTGGCAAAGACCCTAAGTGGTGGATACGTTCCAGTTGCAGCATTTATCACAACTCGAGAAATTCACCAAAGCTCTTTTTGCACCCTAGATAAGTGCGTCGTTCACTCTACAACTTTTGGCAGAAATAACCTCGCTTGCGTGGCAGGCTTGGCTACCCTAGCTGTATTAGACGAAGAAAATCTAATTGAACGCTCTGCAACTATGGGCGAAAAGCTAAGGCAAAAAATACGTACACTTCAAGAAAAATACGACTTTATCAAAGAAGTTCGTGGCAAGGGAACTATGATTGCTATAGATTTCAAAAAGCCTACAAAATTTAAAGAAAAGCTTGCTTGGAATACGCTAAAGGCTGCAAATAATTCTCTATTTATACAGATGATTGTTACTTCTATGATGGAAAAACATAGGATTTTAACTCACGTGGCAAACCACTATAGCGACACGATGAAAATCTTGCCTCCTTATGTTATAGGCGATGTAGAAATTGATAGATTTGTAAGTGCCTTAGACGATGTACTTAGCAATGTAGGCAATATTACTGGCAATCTAATAGGCTTTGGCAAAAGGCTAATGGCAGCTGCTAAAGACCAAAAACAAAATATACAATAATGCTTTCTTACGAGGAATTTTTAGAAAACTTAAGCGAGATAAACGCACGCATAGCCCAAGCTTGCAAAAAGGCAAATAGGGATATTTCTAGCGTGCGTCTATTGCCTGTTACAAAAAATCACCCTTGGCAGGTTGTGGAATATTCTAAGCGTGCTGGCTTTGAATATGTGGGTGAAAATCGTGTGCAAGAAGCATTGTCGAAAATGCCTAATGTGGATATAAAGTGGGAGCTAATTGGACATTTACAATCAAATAAAGCACCCCAAGCTGTTGCAAACTTTGATGTAATTGAAAGTGTCGATAGCGAAAAGCTACTTGTAAAAATAGACGCAAAAGCTAAGGAGCTTGGCAAGGTGCAAAAGGTTCTAATCCAAGTAAACACTGCCCAAGACGACGCCAAGTTTGGCTTAGATGACGCCCACGCAAAGAGCATAGTTAAAAAAGCCTTAGAGCTTGAAAATATCCAGCTAAATGGGCTTATGACTATAGGCTTTTTAGACGAAAATTTAGAAGTGGCAAGGCTTTGCTTTTCAAAGCTTAGGCAACTAAAGGAAGCCCTTCAAGCAGAATTTAATATAGAACTAAAAGAGCTATCTATGGGAATGTCAGGCGACTTAGAACAAGCCATAGAAGAAGGTTCAACTATAATCAGAGTGGGAACAGCCCTCTTTGGAGAAAGGCATTATGAATGAGGTTTTATTTGAAAGCGATTTAGACAAAATCAATTTGGCAAAAGCCCCACTTGCTGTATTTGGCTATCCTATTAATCACTCGCTTAGCCCTATTATGCAAAATAAGGCTTTGGAATTTTTGGGGCTAAACGAAAGCTCTATATATTATAAATTTGAAGTAAAGCCCAACACGCTAAAGGAAGTTTTGCCAAGCTTTGTTGCAAAAAATTTCAGGTGCATAAATCTAACTATACCCTTTAAGGAAGAAGTTTTGCCCCTCTTAGATGAGATAGACGACTTTGCCAAAATGTGTGGAGCTTGCAATACGCTAAAGATAGAAGATGGCAAGATTTTGGGCTACAACACAGATGGCTTTGGGCTAGAAAATGCGATAAAGGTTAAATTTGGAAAGACTTTTTGGAATGCTTGCGTATTGATATATGGGGCAGGAGGAGCTGCAAAGGCGGCTGCATTTCAAGCTGGTATAAGTGGAGCAAAGAAGATATTTATAGCAAATAGAACTATAGAAAAAGCTCAAGAGCTTGCAAAAAATCTTAGAGAAAATGGCTTTAACGCCTCTAGCTTTGAGCCTAATTGGGCTGGCAAAGTCGATATAATTATAAACGCTACAAGCATTGGGCTAAAGGATACAGACCCGAGCATTTGCGACTTTTCTATATTTAGCAAAGAGGCTGTGTATTTTGATATGGTCTACGCAAAGCAACGCAAGCTTAACTCTATAATAGAAGCAGAGAATAATGGGCTTAAATGCTCAGCAGGCTTAGATATGCTAGCTTGGCAGGGAGCAAAGGCTTTGCAAATTTGCTTTGACTTTAACGAAGAAGTCCTATTTAAAGTAGGCAAAATTATGACTAAAACTTTAGAGGATTGTATACAATGACAATATCTGCACAAGAATACTTATTTTACTCAAATATAATCTTTGCAGTATTTGCATTTATAGGTGGAGCGTGCATAGGTAGCTTCTTGAATGTGGTTATATTGCGAGTGCCAAAGGGGCTTTCTGTGGTAAAGCCCCCTTCAACTTGCGTCTGCAAAAAACGCATAAAGCCCTACGATAATATACCTATCTTAAGCTGGTTCATTCTTCGAGGGAAGGCGAGGTGCTGTGGGGCAAAGATTTCATTTCGATACCCCTTCATAGAACTACTTACAGCCTTGCTCTTCTTGGCTTGCTACCTACTTTTAGACAGTCCTGTTAGCTATGTGATGATGTTCTTTACTGCCCTTATGATTGTGGTGAGTTTCATAGATATAGACACTCTTGAACTGCCTGATTTCCTTACAGCAGGGGGAGCTTTGATAGGCTTTATATTGTCTGTGGCTATACCTCAAATACACGACGCAGATATAGAAAACGCACCCTTTTTGCTGAGTGCATTTAAGTCTGGCATAAGCAGTTTTGCAGGGATTACTGTTGGTGTTGGCTTGTGCTATGTAATTCGCTACATAGGCGAAGTGGTTTTCAATAGAGAAGCAATGGGCGAAGGCGATGTTATACTTATGGGGCTAATAGGAGCCTTTTGTGGCTGGCAAGGTGCAGTATTTGCAATTTTGGGAGGCTCGTTCTTTGGCTCTATATTAATACTTCCTCTAATCCCTATACTCAAAAGGCAAAAGAAAGACCTAATGATAGCTTTTGGTCCAGTACTTGCCCTTGGAGCTTTGTTATACGTATTAGTATTTAAGGACTTTGTAGCTAACTATGTAGAAAACGTGCAGAGAATATTCCAACTATGAGCGATAGAAATGAGAGCCTGATAAACTCTTTTATAAACGCTATAGCCCAACAAAAGAGATACTCAATTCATAGCGTAAAAAATTACGAAAGGTCGCTAAAAAAGTTTTTGACATTCTTGCAATCTTGCGACGAAAACAATATATCTTGCCCAAGCAGAAGGGCTTGCAAGTCTTATATAGTCTATCTTATGCAAGATTATACAAAGACTACTCTACGTAACAAAATTTCAGCTCTTAGCTCCTTTTATAAATATCTAATAGCGACAAATGAAGCAGGCGATAATCCATTTATGTCTATTCGCTTGCCTCGCCCAGACAAGAATTTGCCAGTATTTATGACAAAGGGGCAAGTTACACGCCTCATCGACGCTCCTGAATTTTGCTATGCAAAGGGGCTTTTATCTGAATACGAAGCGTTTAGAGACAAAGTCATCATAGGCACTTTTTACGATACAGGCTTGCGTATAAGCGAGTTATGCAACCTTAAGTGGCAAAATATAAATTTCGATAAGATGTATATGACTATAATAGGCAAAGGCAACAAAGAGAGAATTTGCCCATTTACCCAAGAGCTTAGCACACTCTTAAAACTCCTTAGAAAAAACTACCCACAAAGTAGCGACAATGTATTTCTCTTAAAAAGTGGCAAAGAAATCTACGCAAGACTCATACAACGCAACCTAAAAAACTACCTAAACCTAACAAACCTACCAAGCAACATTAGCCCCCACAAACTACGCCACTCCTTTGCCACAGAACTAATGAACAATGGCTTAGACCTACGTATACTCCAAGAAATATTAGGACACAGCAACCTCGCCACCACCCAAATATACACCCACATAGGTCTCAAAAAAATTAAAAAAGAATACAACAAAGCTCACCCACATAGTTGAAAATAGGCGAAGCCTATTTTTCAGTGGACAGCCTTTTCAGTGTCCACTGAAAATGCTAAGCTAGGAAAGAAATCGTTTTTTGTAGGCGTTCTACAAAGTACTCTGCTTCTTGCATTGTGTTATACATTGCGAAAGAGGCTCTGCATGATGTTGGGGCGTTCATTAGTTTACCCAAAGGTTGGGCACAGTGATTGCCACTTCTGAGAGCTATGCCGTTTGTGTCTAAAAGGGACGCTATATCGTGTGGGTGTATGCTTTCGTGTACAAAAGTAAAGATTGGTAGTTTATCTAAAGTATTGCCAAGTACTCTCAAGCCCTTGATTTTGTTTAGGCTTTCTGAGACAAAGTCTTTGATAGCAAGCTCATTTGCAATAATCTTATCTACATTTAAAGTAGACAAAAATTCGACGCTCGCCCCAAATGCTATAGCCCCTTCGATATTGGGAGTTCCTGCTTCAAAGCGTTCTGGAGCGTTCTTATAAGTCGCACTTTGCCAATCAACTACGTCTACCATATCGCCACCTACTTGATAAACATTCATATCATTTAATAAAGACTTTCTTCCTATAAGCAAGCCAAGTCCAGTAGCAGAATAGCACTTATGAGCTGATATAGATATAAAATCTGCACGCATTTTTTCGCAATCTACCAAGAAGTGTGGGCTAGATTGAGCAGCATCTACGCTATATAAAGCCCCATATTCCTTGCAAAGTCTAGCAATCTCTTCAACATTATTTACAGTTCCCAAAACATTAGACGCTTGAGCTATCGATACAATCTTAACATTGTTATTTCTCAATTTATCCTCTAAGTCCTGCATATCTAAATTGCCCTTAGCGTCGATATTTGCAAAAATCAGCTTTGCATTCTTCTCTTGACAAAGTATTTGCCAAGGCACTAAATTTGCGTGATGCTCCATTTGAGATACTAAAACGCAGTCGCCCTCCTTTATATATTTTGCCCCACAAGCTCTTGCCACTAAGTTCAAAGACTCTGTTGTAGACTTTGTAAATATCACTTCGTAATCTTCGCCTACATTGAAAAATTGAGCAATGCTCTTTCTTGCATTTTCATAAGCAAGCGTCGACAATCTACTCATCGTGTGGGCTGACCTATGTATATTTGCATAATAGCTAGAGTAGAATTTAGATATAGCCGAAATCATTGCCCTTGGCTTTTGAGCACTTGCCCCATTATCTAAATAAACGAGATTTTTGCCTTCAATCTTCTCTTGTAAAATAGGAAAGAAGCTTCTTAAATTTTCTATGTAATTATCCATTATTAGCCCTTAGTGATTTCTAAATTTAGAGTATAGCTTTTAAAAATTCTGCATTAGTCTTAGTTTGGCTAAGGCGTTCTATCAAGGTTTCTGTTGCCTCTTCTGTACGAGAACTCGACATTGCACGCCTTAGAAAAGACGATGCCTCTAGCTCCTTTTTACTCAACAACAACTCTTCTTTTCTAGTTCCCGAAGCTGCTAAATTTATTGCAGGCCAAATTCTTTGTTCTGCAAGTTTTCTATCTAATACCATTTCCATATTGCCAGTTCCCTTGAACTCTTGGAATATGAGATCGTCCATTCTTGAACCTGTTTCAATCAAAGCTGAGGCAATTATAGTTAAAGAGCCACCCTCTTCTGTGTTTCTTGCAGCTGAAAATATTTGCCTTGGCTTTTCTAAAGCTCTAATATCCAAGCCACCTGACATTGTTCTGCCTCCCCTTGACTTCGACGCATTGTGTGCCCTAGATAACCTTGTTAGCGAGTCCATCAAAAGAACAGCGTCGCCACCTGCTTCTACTATAAATTTTGCACGCTCTATAGCCAAGTCTGCAACTCTCAAGTGCATTTGCATATTTTCGTCGTTACTAGAAGCGTAAATTTCAGCGAAAGGCAAATCCATTCTAAAGTCAGTTACCTCCTCAGGGCGTTCGTCAATTAGCACTACTATAACCTTGCACTCTGGGTGATTTTCGCTCAAGCCCAATGCAATATCCTTTAATAGTGTAGTCTTACCTGTCCTTGGAGGGGCAACGATTAGACCTCTAGTACCCTTGCCTATAGGGCAGAAAATGTCTATAACTCTATTAGTTAATTTGCCATCAGCAGTTTCCAAGTGAAGCTTTTCTCTTGGCGATATTACAGTTAAATCTCTAAAAGGCGTTTGCTTTCTACGCTGAGTGCAAGCTATGCCATCTACGGTTTCTATAAAGCGAACCTTAGGGTTATTATGCCCCTTTCTAATATGTGCCTTAGCTGAGATAAAGTGTCCTCTTTTTAGCCCAAATTTACGTATTAAATCTTTAGATACAAAAGGGTCGCTTGGGTGAGCCTTCCCATTTCTCTTAGGGTTAAGCAATATGCCATTTTGGTTTGCCATCATATCAAATACGCCCTCAACTTGGCTTATTTGAAGTTCATTTTCTTGTTCTTGAGACATAATTTCTTTGTTTTGTAGTTTAGCTTTCTAAATAAAATCCAACAAGGAAAGAAAGCATTTTTAAATATATTTAAGCTTGAAAATTAAAAGTGCCACTCTTTTTACACAAAGAGGACTAATAAAGCTTACAAAAAGGGCTAGGACAACTACAGCACTCGTGATTTGTAACTACCGTTGCTTCCTTCCGAATCTGGCGGGGTTCGCTCAAAGCTACGTCGCATAGTGCCTAGCTTGTATATAAGACAAGCAAGTTTATCCAACTCTGGCAAGAAAAAAAGCTCTGCAAGGAGCTTTTTCTTGCCAGAGCTGGATAAACTGTCCACTGCTTAAAGCTATCGCTTTAAGCGTAAGCTGAAGTCTGGGCTGAAGATTAGTTCGTCGGCGTTTAGTTTTCGCAAGCCTACAAGGGCTATATTTCGACTTTCGTAGGGGGATATAGATATTATAGCTTCGACTCTGTCGCCTGTTTTAAATTCGCTTATGTCTTGACCTGATTTGTCTATAAGCGATAGTTTTAGCATTTCTGAGTTTGCTGTTCTTGGCATATATAAACAAGGGTTTTTCCTCTTATCTAAGGCAAAGAAAGCTCTAGTTTTAAAGGGTTTCCCATCTCTAGTTATCAAAAATTCGTTTTGATTTAAAAAGGATAAGTCGGCAACTGCCCTTAAGTCTATAAGTTTATTCTCATAGCCAAAACTCTTGTCTGTAAAAAATTTATATATCAAATGAGCCTCGTTTTTAGATACGCAATTTGCAAAAATATTCCTTGTAGAATATTCCTCCATAGAAAGAAATTCACCCTCCTTTATGCTAAAATAATAATTGTCATTAAATAAATTTAGATAAAAGCGACTGCCATCGAATATAGTTGAGAACAAAACGCCACTATACCAATTACAAAGAATGGGATATGTAGCTCCACTTCCAAAGAGCTTTTCTGCCTCAAGAGGCACTAATTCATAAGTCAAAGCAAGAGGTATACGCCACTTACGCATAGTTGCGTCGCTGATTTTAATAATCTCAACCTTGTTTAAGTATAGCTTAGAGTCCTTAATCTCGTATGTAGCATAATAGTGCTTTGGCAAACGAGGATTAGTTGGATTTTGGCTAAGCAATCTCTTCTTTGCCTTGTCATTTCCCACAAAAGAACCCAAGGGCTGAGAGTAAGTCTCGTAAGTTTTACCCTCAAAAATGAGTGCATCTACAGGTCTATCTATGTGTGCATACATAGAATTTAAGCCAAATAGAAATAATACAATAAATAAAATTCTTTTCATAAACTAATATTAGTTAAGCAAAAACAGCAAAGAACGCAAGAATATTAGACAAATGCTCTATCGAAATTTACAAAGCCTGCCGCAATCAATTTCTTAGCCTGCGTTTCAGATAAACCCCTTGCTTTGAGATAGAATATCTGCTCCTCATCTGGCATAGATACTGCACAGCCATGGGCACATTCAACGTCATTTGCTTCGATTTCCAATATAGGCAGAGCCTTAATTTGAGCAGATTTATCTAAGAGTAAAGTCTTGCAAGATTGCTTTGCAGAAGTGCATTGAGCGTCTTTTTCTATCTTAACAAAACCTGCAAAAGTTGCCTTTGCCCCATTGCTTAAAACATTTCTAAGTGTCAAGTTGCTTGAAGTATCGCCAACTTTGTGCATTTGATAAGTATTTAAATTATGCAAGCACTTGTCGTGATTTTCCATAAAGCAAGTTGCCTCAAGCTTTGCACCTTTTTCAGCCAAATCAAAGTGATATTCCACCCTAGAAGGAGATTGCCCCTCTTGTTTGCTAAACAATTCTAAGCGTGAATTTTGAGCGAAACCGAACTTAGCCTTTGTGTAGAGCAAGCTAGACTTTGCTGTATTATTTATAAATACAATTTTGAGCTTAGAGCTTTCGCCTAAATTCACATTTAAAAGAAAATCCACAAATGCTTCAGCACAAGTCTCTTGCAATACAAATATTTCAGCATCAGCAGATTTTGCAATATTTATCTCTAAATTACTTGGGCTAAAGCTAAGAGAGCTATCCAACTTTATCAAAAGCTTTGGGCTATTTTCCTTTAAATTCAAAACAGCCTTTTTTGCATTTTCTGCAACTAAAGCCTCTAAGGCAGAAGATGTTTCGCCACAAAATTCGCCTTGAGATATATCTAAATCATCAGCTCCACTTAGTCCGTTTTTATCTAAGGTCAAAGTAGTCAATGCCTCAAAATCAAAGTCAATGCTATCTAAAACAGTAGAAGCATTTTGCTCTGTCTTAGTTATATTTAAAAACTTTGCCACTCCATTTTCGCAAAAGCTCTTTATATCAGCAAAACGCCAATTTTCGTCTTTAGAACTTGGGTATAAATGTGTCATTATCCTACAGCTCCTTCCATCTCTATTTCGATTAGTCGCTTCAATTCCACAGAATATTCCAATGGAAATTCCCTAACTAAGTCATTTACAAAGCCATTTACCAAGAGAGAAATCGCCTCTTGCTCGGAAAGCCCACGTTGACGCATATAAAAAATCTGTTCTTGATTGAGTTTAGACACGCTTGCCTCGTGATTAATAGTATTAGAATTGCCTGAGCAAACCACAGCAGGATATGTATCTGTACGAGAAGTCGCATTGATTAAAAGAGCGTCGCAAACTGTGTTGTTCTTACAATTTTCAACATTTTCTGGCATACTAACTATACCCCTATACGACGCCCTGCCATCTGCAATACTTATAGATTTAGACGTGATATTAGAAGTTGTATTGCTCGCTAAGTGTATCATCTTTGCCCCAGTGTCTTGGTGCTGGTTTTTGTTAGCGAGTGCAATAGAAACTACTTCGCCACTAGCCCTTTCGCCTTGAAGAACCACAGCAGGGTACTTCATAGTAATGCCCGAACCTACGTTGCAGTCAATCCATCTAATTTGAGCGTCCTCGTGAGCAATGCCACGCTTTGTAACTAAATTAAAGACGCTATCAGACCAGTTCTGCACTGTTACATATTGAATTTTTGCCCCCTTTAGAGCAACGAGTTCAACAACAGCACTATGGAGTGTATCTGTAGTAAAATTAGGGGCAGTGCAACCTTCCATATACATCAATTCTGCACCTTCGTCGGCAACAATCAATGTACGCTCGAACTGTCCAAAATTCTCTGCGTTAATTCTAAAATACGCCTGCAAAGGTTGCTGAACCTTAACTCCCTTAGGTACATATATAAAGCTACCTCCACTAAATACAGCACTATTTAACGCTGAATATTTATTGTCAGAAATAGGGATAACTGTGCCAAAGTACTTTTTAAATATTTCAGGATACTTCTTTAAGCCCTCGTTTGAGTCTACAAATATCACACCCAACTTTTCAAGGTAATCTTTTACGTTTGAGTAGGCACTTTCAGAGTCGAATTGGGCTTCAACGCCTGCCAAAAACGCACGCTCTTGCTCAGGTACGCCAAGCTTTTCAAAGGTACGCTTTACATCTTCTGGAACATCGTCCCAAGAACGAGTTTTCTTTGCTCCCTTAGCTAAATAGTAGCGTATTTTTTGAAAATCCAAGTCATTAAGCTTTTCGCTACCCCAGTGCGTTGGGTTTTCCTTAGCAAAAAATACCTTTAAAGCCCTTTGCCTAAATTGCCTTATGTCCTCGTCTTCGCCCTTGATTTTAGATATGTAATTAACCACATCTTCATTTAGCCCAACTCCAGCGTCATAAGCATAATCTTCAGCTTCCTTAAAGTCGCCAATTCCTCGTTCAAAGCCGAGAACTATATCATCTTTAGCTGCCATATCTAAGCCTTTACTACGCCATCGTAACCAAGTTCTTCTAAGTCTTTCGCAAGCTGAGCTGTCCCCGACTTAACAATCTTGCCTCCATCTAGGATATGAACTACATCAGGCTTAATATACTCTAAAAGTCTATGATAGTGAGTAATTACCAAAAATCCCACGTCCTTGCTCTTGTAAGAATTTATCCCTTGAGAAACGATTTTCAAAGCATCGACATCCAAGCCACTGTCTGGTTCGTCTAAAATCACAAAATTAGGTTTAAGCATAAGCATTTGCAAAATGTCGCATCTCTTTTTTTCGCCCCCAGAAAATCCCTCATTCAAATTCCTTGCAGACATAGTTGAAGGCATATCTAATTGAGCCATCTTCTCACGTAATTCCTTATAAAATTCTGGCACATTAATATCTATACCCTCAGGCAAACGTGCATTTATGCAAGCCCTAATGAAGTTAGCAATAGTTACGCCCTCAACTTCCACAGGGTGCTGAAATGCTAAAAATAAGCCCTTTCGAGAAATGTCTTCTACAGCTTCGCCAACGATATTTTCGCCATTTAACAAAGCCTTACCCCCAGTAATTTGATAATCGCTATGCCCTGATAGAGCCTTAGAAAGCGTGCTTTTGCCAGTGCCGTTTTTGCCCATTATGACGTGTATTTCGCCATTAGGTACGTGTAAGTTCAAGTTATCTATGAGAACTTTGTCCCCTAAATTTACTTTTAAATTTTCTAAATATAAGCCTGTATTCATAATATATTAATTACGCTTTGTAATAATCGACAAATTCCTTTTTAAAGTCATACACATCTGCAAAGTCCTCAAGTCTATCGTTTTCGCTTTGAACTAAAGCTCCAACTCTAATCATATTAAATACGACATTGCCAACGTCTTGAGAATTTTTCAAATTCCACTCATCAAATAAAACAGCAGACATTGGTCCAAAAGTTTCCCTAGCAAAAAGCACAACTGCCTTAAGCAAGTCTTTAGTCGACACGTGTTTAGGGATAGGTTTATCTGCAATTTGCTTAGTTGCAAAGTCCAATGCCATTCTAACAAATATATAAGCACCTGCTTTATATCTGCTATCTTCTTGCATAATCAACTCTAAAGTTTTGTTAAAATCTCTCGCCATTATTCCATTTAATAAGTTATAAGAATTTATCTTAATTAGAGCTTAAGGCAAGCATATTTAGACAAATAAAGATTGATTATTTAGAAATAGAGACCTAATATTCTCTACATTTATATGAAACTCACTTTTTTAGGTACAGGTACAAGTCAAGGCGTACCCCTATTGTTATCGGACAATAAGGGGCTGGATTTAACGAACCCAAAGAATTGGCGTACTCGCTCTTGCGTACACCTAGAAATTGCCTCAAAGCACGTTCAAGTAGATGCTGGACCTGAGTTTAGGCTTCAATGCCAACACAATAATATAGAGAAAATCGACTGCTTTATCCTCACTCACGGACACGCTGACCACATTGTAGGTATGGACGATTTGCGTAGATTTTGCGATCTAAAAGAAAGCAAAGATATAGATGTATATGGCGAAGATTTTGGCTTAAGAAGAGTGCAAGCTATTTTCCCTTATGCTATCAATGCTCAAAAAAATAGGGGCTATCCTTGCTTTAATCTATTTGAAATGCCAGAAAGCTTAGACTTAGGCGATGGGGCAAAAATTGAGTCTTGCCTGCTTCCTCACGGAAATGTCAATACGCTTGGGCTAGTATTTTCGCACAATGACAAGCGTTTAGCATATTTTTGCGATTGCAAGATGTTGACAGAAAGAGCGATGCAATTGGCTAAAGATATAGATGTATTAATTATAGATGGCTTGCGTCCTCAAAAGCACCCATCTCACTTATCTATCTACGAGGCAGTGGAATACGCTCAACAGCTTGGGGCAAAAAAGACATACATAACCCACACTACACACCTTATAGACTACGACACTTGGCAAGCCCAATTACCTGAAAATGTATACTTAGCCTACGATAATTTGCAAATTTCTCTATAAATAGAAATATTTTGCTTGAATAAGAAAAGAAAATTCTTAAAAATAATACTTACTAATAAAACGAATATGAAGAAATATATACTACCCCTAATATCTATTTTAGCTCCACTTGGCTTTTTGGCTAATTCTGCTAATGCTCAAAGCTCTATAACAGATCCATCTTTGGACTACTTAAGAGTGTCAACATCTGTAGGCTACGAATCTAAATACGTATTTCGTGGCGAAGAACTTGCCGAAGACTCAGTTCAAGCTAGCGTAGATTTCGCTTATCCTCTTATGGAAAATTACGATTTGTACTTTGGTGCTTTCACTAATGCTCCTATGTCAAGAGGCTCAGACACAGACCAATTTACAGAAGTCGACATTTATATAGGTACAACTTACTCTATAAATTCCTTCACTTTCGACTTGGGTTACATTTATTACTGGTATACTGACTTAGAGCCACTAGAAAATAGAACTCAAGAAATCTATTTTGGCGTTACAATGGATACTTCAGCCTATATCGGAGTAAACCTAAACCCAGCTTTATATTATTACTACAACGCTACTTTAGACCAACACACTGTTGAAGTTTCTGTGAGCTACACTGCCGACATAGGTGCAATGGTTACTGGTTTGTCATCAAGATTTACAATGCCTATTAAGGTTTATTCTGGTTGGTTAACTACTGCAGATTTTACTGGCACATTGACTTGGAACGAATTTATCAGTGGAGATTTTGTAGATGGAATTAAGCTATCTAATGACTACTGGTATGCAGGAGCTACTATAGATTTCGCTTATGACTTGACAGACTATTGCAGAATTAGTGCAGGAGCTAGAGTATCTTACACTCAAGGCGACACTCGTTATGATGGCGAAGAAAAGACTTTCTTCTGGTATGGTGCTAAAGTTAACTTTGGTTTCTAAGAAATAATTAAAACTTTTTTAAAAGTACGCAAAAACACGAAAAGCTTTGCGTACTTTTTTTGTAAATAGGCAAATATATGTTATCAAAATTATATTCAGGAGCATTGATAGGAGCAGAGGCAACTACTGTTGAAGTAGAAGTAAACTCAGGGCAAAAGGGCGAAGCTAAAATATTCATAGTAGGCTTGCCAGACACTGCCGTAAAAGAGTCTATAGACAGAGTATCTGCTGCCATAGTCAACACTGGCTTTGAGATGCCTTCGACCAAGATAACTATAAATTTAGCCCCAAGTGATATACGCAAAGAAGGCTCGACTTACGACTTGCCAATCGCACTTGGAATTTTGATGAGTACAGGCTATGTCGCTCAAAAACAGGTTCAAGATTACATTATAGCAGGCGAGCTTAGTCTATCTGGAGCATTGCGTCCAGTTAAGGGAGCGATAAGCTTGGCTCTCTTGGCTAGAAAGCTTGGTATGCGTGGGGTAATCCTACCTAGTCAAAGTGCCAAAGAAGCTCTTCTTGTTGATAATATTGAGGTGCGTTCTGCAAATTCGCTCGAAGAAATTTGCAACTTTTTTGACGGCAAAGAGGAACTTGAAATATTGCCAAACGACAATAGCGTACTCGAAGATAGATGTCTTGAATATGGCGAAGATTTTGCAGATGTAAAGGGGCAAGAAGTCGCAAAGCGTGCTGTGGAAGTTGCAGTTGCAGGCTCGCATAATATACTTATGATGGGTTCGCCTGGTTCTGGTAAAAGTATGATTGCAAAGCGTATACCTAGCATTATGCCCCTTCCATCTAAGGAGGAATTTTTAGAGACTCTTGGTATATATTCAGCTTGTGGTATGAGCGAAAAAATCTTAGGGCGTTCTTTTGCTCGTCCATTTAGGTCGCCTCACCACAGCATAAGCGATGTAGGTCTAATAGGTGGAGGCTCTAACCCAAAACCAGGTGAAATTTCCCTAGCACACAATGGCGTATTATTCCTAGACGAATTTCCAGAATTTAAACGTAGCGTACTAGAGCTTTTGCGTCAGCCCCTCGAAGATGGCAATGTCTGCATATCGAGAGCTATGGCAAAGGTAGAGCTAAAATCAAACTTTATGCTTGTGGCTGCTATGAACCCTTGCCCTTGTGGATACTTTGGCGATAGACACAAAAAATGCCACTGCTCCCTAAGTCAAATACAACGCTACCAATCTAAAATTTCAGGTCCTCTTACAGATAGAATAGATATACATATCAAGACCACAGCCCTCACCCTAAGTGAGCTTAGCAAAGCAAGGCAAGGCGAGTCGTCGCAATCTATAAGAGAGCGTATAACAACGGCAAGGCAAATTCAAGCTGAGCGTTTTAAAGACGAAAAATTCGCCTCTGCAGCCAAGGATAATTCTAATATGAACCCTGCTCAAATTAGAAAATATTGCCAACTTGGCAAAGAACAAACTCAACTCCTTGAAAGAGCTATGACAGAACTTAAGTTGTCAGCTAGAGCGTGGAATAAGATTATAAAAGTATCTCGAACTATTGCAGACCTCGAAGCAAGCCACAACATCGAGCCAATGCACATACTCGAGGCTATTAACTACCGAAATATTGGGGCGTGATATTGCCCTTGATACTCCGTTTTGGAAATTTTTGAGACTCTTACGTACACAAGTACGCTGCGACCCTCAAAAATTTCCAAATACTCGTCTGAAGGGCAATCTCACGCCCCAAGGCAAAAAATCTCGCTCTTGCGATGCGAGACTTTTTGTGGGCAAATCGAAAGCCTTTGTTAAAGTTATTCTTTGCTTAAAATGTCGCCGAATTTGGACATATAATGAGCTAAAACTCTAAACTTTTCGAGGTGTTTGTCGTAGAAAGCTTTTTCTGTTTCTCTTGGGGAGTATTCGATTTCGGCGATGTGTTGATTTTCAATTCTATCAAAATTATCCCACATTCCTACCCCTACTGCTGCAAGAGCTGCTGCTCCCAATGACGCACATTCTTGGTCTATAGATGTCTTAATGCACTTAAGCCCATATATATCTGCAAATAGCTGTAACCAAAGTTTAGACTTTGCTCCACCTCCTACCATTAGCATAGACTCCACATTCGTCTCTGCCTTTTTAAGTTCATCTAAGGCAACTCGCAAGTTCAAAGATATACCTTCAAGTGTAGCTCGAAGTATGTCGTTTTTATTATGCGATAAGTTCAATCCTGCAAAAGCTCCACATATATTAGAACTTTCCTCTAGCATAGAACCTCCTGCCAAGCTTGGGTTAAAGAACACGCCATTTGCCCCTGCTACAGAAGCACTTGCCCCCTCTTCGAGTTCCTTAAACTTATCCTCAAAACTTGAAAAGAAATTATTCAATACCCAATTTAGCGAAGTGCCTGCCGAGAATATACAAGTTGCACTAGCGTACATATCCTTAGCAACGTGTGCAAATACATAAGGCTTTGTCTTAAAATCTAACACTGGCTTATAAGACGATAACGCTATCCAAGCAGAAGAGCCTAAAGATGTATAAATATGTCCATCTTTAAAGCCACCTGCTCCAAGAGCCATACAAGAATTATCCACTCCCCCACAAGCAACTTTAACGCTCATAGGCAAGCCAGTAGCTTCCGAAGCCTCCTTAGTTAAAGTGCCTACTATATCGTAAGCCTCAATGATTTCAGGCAAAACAGACTTATCTATACCTGAGTGCTTTATATACTCCTCATCATAGTCTCTATTCTTCAACGAGTAAACTCCAGAGCCAGACGCATAAGAGTAATCTGTAACGCACCTGCCTGTAAACAAGTAATTACAATAGTCCTTTGTGCCTAAAAAGTATTTAACCTTTTCATAAATTTCAGGCATATTATTCTTATACCACAAAATTTTAAAGATAGAATAGCACTCAGCAGGAAAGCCATTTCCTGTAGACATATACCACTTTTCGTAGTCTGTGCCTTCAAAGAACTCATCTGCCTCTTTCTTTGCTCTCTTATCAGACCAAATTGGCGTTCTGTCTAACAAAAGCTCGCCATCTTCGCCCAAGGCAACTACCCCTAAGCTATGTCCAGAAATTGCCAAAGCTTCGATATTATTTACATCTTCGCCAGTTTTTTCTATCAATTTCTTAGTTGCAACAATTATACATTGCCACCAATCCTTTGGACATTGCTCTTGCAAGTGAGCAGCTAGATTATAAGTTTTATAAGCTTCAAATTCAAATGCAAGCAAAGCCCCCTCTTTAGAAAAGAGAGAGGCTTTTAACCCGCCAGTACCTAAATCGTATGCAATGATTTTCTTATTCATCACAACTTTCAAGTATGTCTACTACTGATTTATAGCCTATGCCAAATCGGCAAACGCCCATTTCGCACATAGCCTTAAGAGTGTCTAAATCACGCACGCCACCTGCAACTTTAAGCTTAATAGAGTCGCCTACTGCGTCTTTAATTAGCTTAACGTGATTTAAAGTAGTTGAGCCTGCCCAGCCAGTACCAGTCTTTACAAAGTCTGCACCTGCGTCTCTAACTAGCACTGCAGCCCTTTGAACTTCTTCGTCAGTTAGCAATGCAACTTCTATAATTACCTTAAGTGGAAGAGGGGCAACACAAGCCTTAATAGCCTTAATCTCCTCTAAGATTTCAGTATTCATAGCAGACTTTAAGTAGCCAATATTCATAACCATATCGACTTCAGTACAGCCCTTAGACTTCATTTGCCCTGCTTGGAACAACTTAGCTTCAAGAGTTTCTGCCCCAGAAGGAAAGCCAACGACTCCTCCAATTTCTATATCATCAAAGCCCTGCATTTTGTCGACTACATAATCGACAAAGCTTGGCATTGCAAATACACAAATCAAGTTGTACTTCTTTGCAGTATCTATAATACAGTCCACATCTGCTAGAGATGAGTCAGTCCTAACAGCACTAATATCAATGAGTCTTGCGACTTCACTTTTAGTATAATTCATAGTACGAAAAAATTATTAGATAGAAGTATAGCCACCATCTACAACCAAGTCAGTGCCAGTTGCATATTGAGAAGCAGGACTTGCTAGATATATATAAGCTCCGATTAAGTCGTCTGGAGTTCCCAATCTATCAGCTGGAACGTCTTTCAACCAAATTGGGTGCATATCTTTCATAGAAGCAACTAATTCGGTCGCAATATAACCAGGGCTTACGCAATTTACTCTAATTCCATATTTTGCCCACTCTATAGCCAAAGACTTAGTTAAAAGGATTACCCCACCTTTAGACGCACAATAATTTGCAATAGTCTGAGGTCTGTTAATCACGTGTCCAGACATAGATGCAGTATTAATTATAGCACCCTTTACGCCCTTTTTAATCATCAATTTTCCTGCTGCTTGAGCTGTTAGGAACACGCCATTTAAGTTTACATCTATAACTTTCTTAAAAGCTGCAGCTGTGATTTCTTCTGCAGGGAACACATTTGCAATACCTGCGTTATTTACAGCAAAATCTATAGAGTCAAAAGACTCTTCGTATTTAGCAATCATAGCATTTACGCTATCTTCATTAGTAACATCGCACTCTATAGCAACGCACTTTACACCATATTTTGCAGCAATTTCGCCAGCAGTCTTAGTAGCTTCAGTTATATCAACTTCCACGATTGCAATATTTGCCCCCAAGTCTGCGTAAGCTTCAGCTATACGTTTACCTATGCCACGTGCAGCCCCTGTTATAAAACCTTGCTTTCCCTTTAGAGAGAATAAATCTATAGTACTCATTTAAAACCTTTTTCCAACTTTTAGTTAATTCATTGTAGTAAGCAACATTCATTGCCTTCTTTATATACATTAAAAGCTTAAAAGCCTTAAGAGAATTTGTCAAGATTTTTTTGAGATTAATTGAGATTTTTAGTAAAAAGCTTAGCTCAACATACGCTTCAAGCAAGTTTCTCTGTCGATTTTCGCTTCTGTTAGCATACACAAGCTGTGCATAATTGGTAGCTCAACTCCGTGAAGTTGCTCGAACATCTTGCATATTTGTATAGTCTCTAAGCCTGCACAAACTCTGCCGTTTAGCATAGCAACTGCCTCTTCTACGCTGTAGCCTTGCCCTATGCGTTCGCCCGTAGAACGATTACGTGAATTAGGACTCATACAAGTAGTCAACACATCACCTAAAATCGCCGACTCCTTTATAAAAGAATCACCCCAAGCACCCAAAGACGCTGCAGCTCTGTAAATTTCTTGGAAGCCCCTTGCCATTATTATAGCCTTAGTGTTCGCCCCCAACTTCATTCCATCACAAAAACCAGCAGCGAGGGCAACTATATTCTTAAGAGCTGCCCCAATTTCTACACCAACTACATCGCTAGATGGACGCACATTAAAAGTATTTGTACTAAATACATTCGACATATCTTCTGCGTCTGAAAAGTCATTTACAGCAACTACTGCCTCAGCATAACTGCCTTTTGCAACCTCAAAAGCAATATTTGGTCCCATTATAGAGCCAAAAGAATTTGCCATCTTCAACTTCTCTTTAAGTATCTGAGATGGACGCTTCCAAGTCTTAATTTCAATACCTTTGCCTGCGTTTATATGTACAGAATTTTTCTTAACAAAAGGCGAAAATGTTTCAGCAACACTAGATAAAAAGTGAATAGGAACAGTCCAAACAACCAAGTCAGCGTCGTCTAAGCAAAGCCCTGCATCTGAACTAAAAGCAACAGAAGAAGGAATTTCCACCTCAGGCAAAAACATTTCGTTTATCCTAGAGTTCTTAACTGAGTCTACCACAGCCTTTTCTCTAGCCCAAACCTTTACATTCTTAACATTCTTCGACAATATTATTGCCAAAGACGTACCCCAAGCTCCTGCTCCTATTACTGCTACCTTTTCAACTTTCCTCATAAAATTCCTTAGTGGCTAAATGTATAAAATATTAAAGACGCTAAAATTAGAACGTATATTAATAACATAAATACGTGCATTTTCTTTACTCCAACTCTCAATATACTCATTATCTGCCTTTTCTTATATAGTGGGTTCTTATCTTAAAAACAGACCCCATTAGAGCAAAATAGCCCCCTAAGTGCAAGTTTAAACTAATAAAAAGCCCAATTTGACATTTTTTTTCAAAAAAGTGAAGATTTTTCTTGATTTAACAAAAATATAAGTTTAACATACTGACTTAGAAAGAAAATACTTTCTTTCAAGGCTGCTTTTAAAAACTAGCAGTTGATTATTTTTGAATTTGTTTTCAGGATAGTTTTTGTATTTTTAAGGATAATAACATAGCTATTTGACGAAAAAATACAGAAAAATAGACGAAAACAAAACATAAAGAACAACTGTTCATTTGAAAAACTAATTTTTAAAAGTGCCACAAGGTCAGTTCTTTTTTACAGCTTTTAAGAATACTTTATACACAATATTTAAAGTTAAACAAAGAAAAAGAACAAAAACCAGAACCCACTTTAGCGAAAATCGTTAAAGTTTAAATAAAAAATGAAAGGCAATAAATGAACCAAAAAGAGATAATAATATCAGGCAACAACCTCGAACTAACACAAGCTCTAAAAAATGACGTGGAACGCAAGATGGAAAAGATATTCTCACACGATGATAGTATAGTGAGACTGAGGATAGAGCTGGCGTATAGCCCTAATAAACATAAAGAAAATGAATTTATTGCCAAGGGCAGGATTGAAATCCAAGGTCCAGATATGATTGTCAAAGCAGCCTCAAATGATATGTATAAATCTATAGACGAATTGACAGTACAGCTCGCTCGTAAGATTAGAAGAAAGCACAGGCTAGATAGAATTAAAAGAGGAACTATCAAAGCTATAGACATTCCTTCATCTCTACCAAAGGGTGCTGAAGCTTAAAAATAATATCATAACATTTAGCGAAAAACAGGGCTTAGTGTAAAAACTAAGCTCTTTTTTTGAATAAAACTATTGGCAAGGCAAAAAAATAGAAAAGAAAATGCAAAAATTAAGTTGCTTGTAATCAATAACTAAAAATTTAATATAAAGAAATTTTGCATAAAACTAAAAAAAAGCTTGCCAAAGAGGGTTAAAAATGAAAGTATGTACTCTTTAAATTTTACAACGGTAGGGTATCCAAGTGGCCAAAGGACGCGGACTGTAAATCCGTTCAGCTACGCTGTTCGTGGGTTCGACCCCCACCCCTACCACTGTAAAATTTTTTTGTATCTAGCTCAGGTGGTGAAATGGTAGACACGTACGCTTGAGGTGCGTATGCTTTAGGGCATGCGGGTTCAAGTCCCGCTCTGAGCAGGTTTTGACTTTTGGCTTAAACACTAGGTTTAAGTCTTTTTTTGGGCTTATTTGTTGACAGCTTAAAGGCGATATGCTTTCTTTATAGGTGAGTTCTAAAAATTAGCAATTAATTATTTTTTAGATTATTTTTAGCGTAATTTTTTTGAGGAGGATAACAGCGTTATCTGACGAGATAAGCAAAGAAATTCAAGCAAAAATAGGTAAAAAAGAATAATTGCCCTTTTCTTAACTTTTTAAAAACTAATTTTTAGAAGTCGCCTATATAAAATGATTAGACGAAAAAAGAAAGCATATTATGTAAAAAAGGACGTGGCAAAAGCTACGCCTTATGACCCTATGCACAGTTATCAGTCTATAAACGACTCGAAATATTCTAAGTCAGACTCAGTGGGAGGACATTCTGCTTTGAGAAAACTTCTCTATTTGGCTCTCTTGCTTTTTGTATTTTGGTTTATAAAAGAGTGCTTTTTGTCTATAAATATATTTCAGTAGAATTTTAGCATTGCGATATTTTAAAAATTGCTAATAATGCTTGATAATTAAATAAAATAATATGAATAAAATAAATTTTAAAGGGCTTTGGACGGCAATAATTACACCATTTTCGGCAGATGGTAGCATTGATTATGAGTCTTTAGAAAAAATGGTTGAGCAACAAGTTGCCTCTGGTGTAGATGGTATAGTTGCAGTTGGCACGACAGGGGAATCGCCTACTCTAACTCACAAAGAGCATATAGAGTGCATATTGCAAGTGGCTAAATTTGTAAATAAAAGAGCGTATGTGCTTGCTGGCACTGGCTCTAACTCAACTGTAGAGGCAATTTCTTATACAAAGGAAAGCGATGTTGATGGCATTGATGGCTTTTTGTCTGTTGCCCCTTATTATAATAAACCTTCGCAAGAGGGCTTGTTTAGACACTTCTCTGAGATTGCTAAATGCACTGAAAAGCCTATAATGCTTTACTCTATCCCTGGTAGATGCGGAATTGCTATAGAAAACGACACTGCTCTAAGGCTTAGAGATGCTTATGGCAACTTCTCTGCTCTAAAAGAAGCAGGTGGCAAGGTTGAAAAGGTTATAGATTTACACAAGCGTGCAGGCGATGCTATAGATATATTCAGTGGCGACGATGGCTTGACTTTAGAATTTATGCAAGCTGGGGCTAAGGGTGTTGTAAGTGTAGCTTCAAATTTGATACCTCAAGAGATGGCAGATTTTGTAAAGGCTATAGAAGTAGGCAACATAGAATTGGCTAAGACTTATAACGAAAAGTATGCAAAGCTATTTAAGAACTTGTTTGTAGAGCCAAATCCAGTGCCTGCAAAGACTGCATTGAAGTATATGAATATGATTAAGACTGATTTTGTACGCCTTCCTCTATGCGAGATGAAGAGCGAAAATGCTCAATTAGTAATCGAAACTTGCAAGGAAATAGGACTATAATATGAGTACAAAAATTTTATTAAATGGTTTTTTAGGCAGAATGGGACAAGCCATAATCGAAGCCTCAGAAGGTAGCGATTGCGAAATTGCAGTTAAGATTGATGAAGGCTATAATGCTGAAACTTTGATAGATACAGTAGATGCAGTTATAGACTTTTCTACAAGAGATGCGACTTTAGCTATAGTCGAACTTTGTGCAAAGTATAAAAAGCCTATAGTTATAGGTACTACTGGACACTCTAACGAGCAAAGGACAGAGATTTTGCAATACACTAAGCAAATACCTATGGTATGGGCTGGCAACTACTCTATAGGGGTGAACTTGTTGAATTATCTAACTAAGCTCGCTGCAAAGATTTTGCCTGATAGCTACGATATTGAAATTACAGAAATGCACCACAAGTTTAAGAAAGATGCTCCAAGTGGCACTGCAACTAAACTTATGAAGGTTTGCCAAGACGCAAGAGATATACCTGATACTATGTTGAAATTTGGTAGAGAAGGTATCACTGGCGAACGTCCTGTAAACGAAATTGGGGTACACGCCCTAAGAGGTGGTAGCGTAATTGGCGACCACACTGTAATCTTTGCAGGCGATAGCGAAAGAGTGGAACTTAGCCACTTTGCAGGCGATAGAAAAATCTTTGCTATAGGTGCTTTACGTGCAGCTAAATGGGTTGTAAGCAAAACGCCAGACCTATACGAAATGGAAGACGTTTTAGAGCTTAAGTAATGATAGTTGCAATCAAAGGAAAGCTATTTAAAAGCTCTGTCTTGTCTGCTATAATAGAGACTAACTCAGGACTTTTCTACGAGCTTAGTATACCTATTACTACTGCAGAAAAATTACCAAAACTTCACGAAGAAGTCTTTTTGTACACTCAAGCTATTTATAGAGAGGACTCGCAAAGCTTATATGGATTTGCAACTACAAAAGAGAGAGACTTCTTTAAGTTGTTGGTAGAAAAAGTTTCAGGAATTGGACCCAAAATTGCTATAAATATCTTGAGCAGAATGTCTATAGATACGCTTGAGGGAGCTATAGCTGCAGGCGACTTAAGCTTGTTGTCGAAATGTCCAGGGATAGGCAAAAAGACTGCCGAGAGGCTCGTCTTGGAGCTTCGAGACTTGTTGAGCGTAGGTGCTTCTTCAAAATCTGCAAGCCCACTTTTAGAGTCGAATAAAGACAACTCAAACTTTGCTGACGCTGTTTCTGCTCTTGTTGCTCTTGGATATAAAATGCCAGAAGCTGACAAGGCTGTAAGGAAGGCAAGCAATAGCCTTGGCGAGGATAGCACAGTTGAAACTTTAATAAAATTAGCATTAAAAGGTGCTTAATCAAAATTTCAATTTTACGATATAAAAGCCAAGAAAGGCAATAATATGGATAATATGGAAAACAAAGAAAATTCTAGCTGTGATATTAATAAAGGACAAGACAATGCGACTTGTGGCTGTGGGTGTAAGACTAAAAAATGCTCTTGCGGAAAGAAGGTGCTATGCTTATTAGTGCTAGTGCTAATAGTGGGAGCTATAATTTACGCAAAGATGAATTGTTGTTCTTCAAGCTGCCCAGTAATTGAAAGCGAAAGCATTAGCATAGAAGCAACTAAATAAGATATATAAAACCATCTCAAGACTTTAAATAAAGACTTTAGATACTACCTTTAGAAAATCTCTATGACTTATCATAGGGATTTTTTTGCACCCCCCCTACCCTAGCAAACTAAATGCAAATACCCCCCCCACACACCCCACAAAATCCTTGCCAGCTTGGCTTTTGCGTGCGATAATATGCTTATGTTTAAAAGACTTCTAGTTTACCTCTTTGCAATTGCACTTTGCTCAAATATCTGGGCAAGCGAGAGCGTTTTGCAAAGTGGCAAGGAGGGCAATTTGGAAGCTGTGCAGGGATAAATTGATAAGGCGTTTGCTATAAAGGCTATGGAAAGCGTAGCTACAAAAGAGGAACTTGGTGCTTTTGAAAAGATTGCATTACAAGACCCCAAGCGTGCCTTAGAGCTATCTATGTACTATCAAGGCTGGGGCAAAATGAGTGCTTTTATGTATTTGACGATGATGGAAATTTCAGAAAAAATGTCGACTCGCCAATCACTCGTGATTACGTAAAGGACTCCGAACTTAGTCGCCAAATTAAAATGCGAGATTTCGATAAAGCCCTAGAGTTTGCTGAAATTGCTTTTAAAAATATCCCAGTAAGCGAAAAATACAAGTACTCTGCTGCAGACGAAAAATTTGCATATGTCAAGCACTATGTAGATTTAAATTTAATGAAGCTGTATATGCTTCGTGGCGAAGCATTTGAAAAAGAAACTTATGATTTCTTTATGGACAAAATGGCTTCTTATAACTTTGAAAAAAGTGGGAAAACTTTTGGGAAAGAATTAGGTAGAAAATTCTACCAACCTGATGGCAAATATCTAAATCACAGCACTTTGTGTGCTTATTTCTACTTCAAGGGCTTTGGGGTAGAACAAGACATAGATTTTGCAAAAGATATTATAAAATGGGTAGGAAAAACAAATAATTGGCGAGATGTTTACATTCAAAAATATTATATAAAAGATTTTGAATTTGTTAAATTTTTAATAGAAGAAGACTCCAATATAATAGTGAACAACCACTTTTTATATTGAGATTACACATCTTAATTGCAGAATCATTGATAAGCTTTTCTTGTGATAAAATGCCACCACAATTATTTTCTTTTGTAATATTTGCATTATCATCATATTGAGGACTTATGGCGTGCTGTGCCATGTTATAAGCACAAGAAGTTGTATTTTCATTGCCCAAATGCGAATTTCCAAAATTATCTTTAACGCTATCTTCTTGGGGACTTTCTTCTTCTGGCGAATTTTCTTTAGAGTCATCTTTCGTGTCATCAGCGTTGTCAGATTTATCCTTAGAGTCGCCTGAAGTTTCTTCCTTTGTAGAAGAGTCTTCGTTTTGAGTTTTTCCAACTTTT
>JAWXTY010000024.1:17850-31083 GCA_044433115.1 Opitutales bacterium | reverse complement strand
GGGGTCGAAGCGTATATTAATACGTGAGAGTCCAAAAAAATCTCAAAGCAGAGTATCAAGGGCGATTTCAAACCCTTTGCCAGCCAAAAATTTGCGTAAGCAAAATTTTTGTTTGGGGCGTTAGATTGCCCTTCAGACGAGTATTTGCTTTTGTTTTGGGGTCGAAGCGTACTTATGGTACGTGAGAGTCCAAAAAAATCTCAAAGCAGAGTATCAAGGGCGATTTCAAGCCCTTTGCAAGCCAAAAATTTGCGTAAGCAAAATTTTTGTTTGGGGCGTTAGATTGCCCTTCAGACGAGTATTTGCTTTTGTTTTGGGGTCGAAGCGTATATTAATACGTGAGAGTCCAAAACAAAAGCAAAACGGAGTATCAAGGGCGATATAACGCCCCAAATTTACAAGTCGGTGCCGACGAGAACTTTAACTGTCCCCTTATGTACTTTTGTGAGTCGGTCGGCAAGGATACTTTGTTTAGCGATGTTTTCGGTTTTACCTCTGAACATAATCATATTTAGTACAGGCAGTTTTGCACCTTCGCCTTTGTCTTTTTTGATTAGACCTAAATAGTAACTAGCGATTTCTGCAGGGGAATAAGAGGCAGCATTAGGAGCTTCAGGTTCTACGAAAACGTCTCGAGAAATCTTAACAGTATCCATCCAGCCTTTTTTACGTGCATATTGTTCTGCAGTAGAAACGAGGAGGGAAGTTCCTGCTTTTTTTCGCTTAGCATTTTCGGCATCAATTTCAGCCTTTGCCTTTGCCAGTGCTTTTTTGTTAGATTCTGCTCTATCAGCTGTTTGCTTTTTACGAGTTTCTGCCAATCTAGCTTTTTCTTCAGGAGTTCTGCTATTTATTCTATTATCATACTCAGCTCTTGCCTTAGCTACTCTATCTTTATGAGCTTTTAGGACAGCTTCTGGGAAAGGTTTTTTAATATCGCTAGAGTCAGACCATTGCGAAGTTAGGATATAAATAGTGTCAGCCCCCTGCTCTAAAGCAGCTTGATAAGGCACATAGTATCTTGAGCCCCTCGAAGAATAACCTCGTGGAGGAGCGTCTGGAATTTGAGGTAGGAATTGCCATTTTAATTTGTAGTTAGATTGCAATTTATTTACGTCATCTAAACTTTGGTTAATAGGGTCAAGCCACTCAATTAAGCGAGTCTTATTTGCAGGAGAGGCAGTTACCATACCACTATTGCTAAAGGCATTCATCTTCATTGAGCCTATCCAGCGTCCATAAGTAGGAGGGATAATGGTATTAGGAAGAGGAGCAGAAAACGCAATTACATTAAATAGAATAGTTGCAGGTAGGGAACTTATCAATTTCTTAATGTCGTTTTTAATTACATTATATGTATTTAACGCACCCTTTTCGTCAGTCATCATATAGCCAGAAGTATCAATTACGATAACAACTTTTTCGGTTCTGCCACTAACACCAAGCAAGCTAACACTAGACATAGTAATATTCATATCACCTAAGTCCTTTGGAGCTAATGCACCGCCTAAGCCTGCACCTGCTGTATCTGCACTTGGCAATGCGATATTTGCAGTAGACACATTATTCATCTTTGCAGGAGGAATTTGTATACGCTTTATAGGCTTTTTAGAATTTTGCTGTTGTTGCTTTGCCTTATGCTGGAAAGTCTTTTTCTTTTCTACCTTTTCAGGTGGTGGGGGAGCTTCGAAAGTAGTTTCTGGCTCGATTACAATTTCAGAAATAATGATACCTCCTAAGATAAATAAAGCAATCGCATGCAAACCTGCAATGATTAGCAATAGTTTATAAAGAAGAGTATCCTTTTTCCTAATTGGGTTAAACTTATGTATTTTCATATTTTATTATTAAAGATCAGTACCAACAAGAACCTTAACTGTTCCCTTGTGTACCTTTGCTAACCTGTCTGCGTGTATACTTTGGTTAGTAATGCTTTCGTTTTTACCTCTAAACATAATGAAGTTTAGTACAGGTAGCTTTGCAGCCTCGCCTTTTTCTTTCTTGATTAGCCCTAAATAATAGCTAGCAACATCTGCTGGGGTATAAGAAACAGCCTTAGGTTGCTCTGGGGGTCTAAATATATCATAAGGGACGTAAACTTTATTGATTTCGCCTAATTGCCTTGCACGTTGCTCAGGAGTAAATACGTATAAAGACTTATTTGCAGCCTTACGCTTTGCGTTTTCAGTATCAATCCAAGCCTTAGCCTTAGCAATAGCCTTTGCATTGGCTTCTTGTCTCTTTGCTTCGGCATCTTTAACAGCCTTTTCGTGAGCTACCTTTTGCTCTGGAGTTCTGCTTGTTATCTTATTGTCAAATTCAGCTCTTGCAGAAGCTTGTTTATCATCAAAAGCTTTTTGTACAGCTTCAGTATAAGGCTTTTTAACCTCGCTAGCATCTACCCACTTTGCAGTCAAAAAATATATAGTATCAGCCCCTTGCTCTAAGGCAACTTGATAAGGAACATAATACATAGACACCTTAGATGAATAACCATTTCTTTCTACATCTGGTCTTTGAGGTAAAAATTGCCATTTCATATTATAATTAGACTGCAATTTATTAACATCATCTAAAGTTTGATTTATAGGATCTAGCCACTCAACTAATCTCCTTCTGTTTTCAGGAGTTGCAGTTACCATACCACTAGTACTAAAAGCATTTAGCTTAACTTGTTTTACCCATCTCTCATAGAAAGGAGGAATATGTATAGCAGGAGGAGGAGTTGAAAAGGCAATGACGTTAAACAAGATAGTTGCAGGCAAAGAGTTTATCAATTTTTTAATGTCGTTTTTAATTACATTATATGTATTTAACGCACCCTTTTTGTCTTCCATCATATAAGAAGATGCGTCAATAACGATAACAACTTTTTCGGTTCTGCCACTAACACCAAGCAAGCTAACACTAGACATAGTAATATTCATATCACCTAAGTCCTTTGGAGCTAATGCACCGCCTAAGCCTGCACCTGCTGTATCTGCACTTGGCAATGCGATATTTGCAGTAGACACATTATTCATCTTTGCAGGAGGAATTTGTATACGCTTTATAGGCTTTTTAGAATTTTGCTGTTGTTGCTTTGCCTTATGCTGGAAAGTCTTTTTCTTTTCTACCTTTTCAGGTGGTGGGGGAGCTTCGAAAGTAGTTTCTGGCTCGATTACAATTTCAGAAATAATGATACCTCCTAAGATAAATAAAGCAATCGCATGCAAACCTGCAATGATTAGCAATAGTTTATAAAGAAGAGTATCCTTTTTCCTAATTGGGTTAAACTTATGTATTTTCATTGTCTTGTCCTAGTGTCTTTCTTATCTTATTTTAAATCTTTTTCTGCCTGTGCTAAAAATACGTTATCTGGGTAGAACTTTTTCATTTCTTCGAGAATTTGCTTAGAAACGTCTACCTTTTCAGCCTTAAAGTAACTCAATGCAGTGTTATACATCAACTCAGGCATCCAGTCGTCTACAGATTTTCCATAAACTATACCTTCAGAGAAGAACTCCAACGCCGATAAAGGAGTTGAGCCGTCTCTTGCCACTAAGCCTAAAATAAATTTATACAAAGAATATTCAGGCAACTTTTTGTCAACACCAGCAAAACGCTCCAAAAGCACCTTAGCTGTCAACACATTGCCCAACTTAATATCGCAATACAAACTCCACATCTCAGCTTCTAGTTTAAAATCGCTACCTTCTACAAACTTCAATCTTTCATAATATCTTTGCACCTCAGCAATCTTGCCAGAGTCTCTAAACAAAGAAAGAATTTCAAGCAAAGCAGGAGTGAAATCTTGGTTATTTATATCTAAATCTATAGCATTTAAAACCTTTACAGACCTCTCGAAATCGCCCTTTTCAGCCAATAACCTAGACGTATGCAACGCCAAAGTGATATAATCTTCTCTTAAGTTCCTAACTTTCAAAGTTTCAAATATAGCGAACAACTCATTTACCTTTTCTGCAGAAACAAGCAAATCTAAGTATTCCAAAATCGCCTCTTGAATGATAAATACGTCCTCTTTAGCCTCAACTAAAGGCAACAATCCATAAATATCACTACGCATTAAGCTAAGAGCCGTGTCCTTATCGCCAGCAATCAATGCCTCTCTATACTTCTTTAACAGTTTATCTTCAGTCTCATAAGTTAGGAATATATCCTTATTATTCTCGCTGATTATAAGTTGTTCTGCCTTTCTTGTAGTCAAAGACAATATATATAGAGGTTTTGAGTCCTCTTCTTCTATTGCACTAAGCTCGTAGTAGATCTTATCTGTAGCATTTTGAGCTTGATAGCCCAAGATAGCCTTAACCTTTGCAAAATCTGCAAAATATGACCTGTCAGCATTATCTTCACTTTGTGCGAACAAAATGGCAGGTAGTAATAATATAGTTAAAAGTAGTTTCAATTTCATTATAAATTTCTCCTTAGATTAAAGCATTTTTGATAATTCAAGTATATCTTGATATTCATCTGCAGTCTTTGCACTAGCTGACTCTAAATATGCTTTGGCAGTCTCTTTTGCTTCGTCAGTTCTACCTAATTTTTGCAATAACTTAATTTCAGCTAAAGCAGCCTTGCCTGAATATCTCACGAAAGAAGTATGCCCTATCGCACAATTATCATAAGCATTTAAAGCTTTGTCTACTTCGTTTTTAGACTCGTAAATCTTGCCTAAGTTGTACAAAGCACCAGCAAAAGCTTCGCCTCGCAACTCAGGGTTACGCCTGATGTTTTCGAACTTTTCTATAGCCAAATTCAAATCGCCTTCAATAACAAGCGTCTCAGCATAAGACATTGCAGCTTGCCAAGCTCTAGCATCTGAAGAAAACTCATTTTCAAGTCTTTCGTAACACGCATTAGCATTTACAAAGTCCTTATTCTTAGCATATAATTGAGCCATACCCAAAACAGCCTCAAACAAGTATTGATTATCTGTGTAATTATCCAAGATATATTGATAAGCACTTAGAGCGTCATTTATAGAATACTTTTCATTTAAAGTTGCAATCCAAGTTAGAGTTGCAGGGCTTGCATAAGCATAGTCATCAGAATTAAATGCCTTAGTAACTATAGGTGCTTTCAAGAATTTATCTAAAGCCATCATAGCCCTAAATTCCAAAGTAGGGTTCTTGCCCTTATTTTCTGTCAATAAAGTATTGAAGAACTCTATAGGCTTTTCAGCAGGAACTAGAGATATTTGCTCTTTAAAGTGAGCTAACAAATCCTCAAGAGGCTTAGTATCTTCGAAAAGATTTACAGTAAACTTCTCATCGCTTTTAAATTTCTTATACAAATCCTTATCAACTATAGGGTTTTCCAAGAAATATCTATATCTCTTACCTGGTTCTTTAACCAACATAGTCAAAAGTTCTTTGTCTGCTAGAGTCTTTTCAATAAACTCCTTTGTAGCATTCAAATTTTCAACTGTAGGTTGATAACTAGCTATGTATTTTTCTATAGCCTTGTCAGCTCCACTTAATAGAGGGTCGTTGCCATATTTTAAAATTATGTCTTTGTATATCAAAAGAGTGCTACCCTTTTGCCCTGTTTCGTTCATCGCATTTGCAATTTCAAACTGCATAAGAGCAACATTGCCTTCTGGATACTTTGATACATACTTCTTTGCAAGCTTGATTACTTCTAAGTAATTTGCAGCTTGGTTTTGTATACCTATAGATTGAATATAAGCGTTGTCGATGAAATCTTGATTAGAAGTCTTTTCGTCTACTTGAGCATAGTGAAGTAAAGCTTCGTCAGATGCTCCCTTTGCTACGCATAAGTCGCCAAGGAAAAATTCAGCTTCACCTGCTAAGTCATTATATCCATAATCAGCAACAAACTTAGTGAAAATTTGCTCAGCTAATTCTGGCTCTTGGTTGCCATAAGCTGAAATACCCATTCTGTAATTAGCGTCAACTACATAAGTACTATCTGTGAACTTATCAACTACAGTCTTAAAGCAATCATAAGCCTTAGCATAGTCGCTCTTAGCCATATTAGCCAAGCCACTCCAGTAGTGGAAAGAGTCTACTACCACAGAATTAGAGTACTTTCTCAAATAGCTATCAAAAGTTCTAATTAACATATCAAACTGACCTTGCATAATCCAAACTGACGCCATCAAATATACCACAGTCTCTGCATTTTGGTCTGTATTATAATTATCAATAAAGTCCATACAAGCAGGGAAAAGCTCATCATACATAGCCTTTTCGTGATAGAACATAGTCAACTGCAACTTGATATTCTTTGCGAACTTGCCACTTGGGAACTTTTCTACATAAGTCTTACCTAGAGCTTCCATATCGCTTAGCTTTTCGATTTTCAAAGCAGCGTCGAAAGCATAGAAATAATATTCTTCTATTTGAGGGCTATCTGGAAAAGCGTCTATCATTTGAGTATATGCCCAATAGCTCTCATACATACGCTCTGTAGCCTGATAATTTATAGCTTTGCCCAATGCCAATACAGGAGAATACTCCTCAACTTTAGCCAAGCCCTTCAACTGAGCCTCTGCCATAGCAATCCTGCCTTCAACTGTAGGGATAAAAGTGCTTTCTGGGTTCTTCTCTTTTATAAATTTTAACCTAATTTCTTCTTTAGCCTTATATCCTTCAAAATACTTAACTATAGTTTCCTTATCATAAGTTAAAGAATAGAACACTGAAGCGTCTGCATATCTCTCTAGCTTAATGTCAGATAATTGTCTTGCAGCATTTAAAAATGAGATATTCAAAGCGATGTCATATCTAGCAGGAGCGTCAATAGTAGTATAAGGCAAATACTTCATAGCCTCATCATAGTCCTTTGCAAAGATTGCACATTGCATCAATGCAGAAGCTGCAAGCATCTTGTCATCTGGTACATTAGACATATTCAAAAGTCTAGTGAACCACTTTTCATTACCTTCCCAAGCCCTTTGTGTGTATAAACTATTTACAATACGCCTAGTCAAATCCAACTGCTCAGACATCTTTAATTGATAAATAAAAGGAGGAGCTAGCAATATACCCAAAGCCTCAGCTGAGTCCTTGAAATTACCTAGAGCCTCACAGCATATAGACTTTAAATCTATAGCCTTTCTTACTATTTCAGTAACCTCATTAGATGCAATAATTTCATCTAAGTCTTGCAAAGCATTACTAACATAACTTGTGCTTTTATCTGCAAAGTAGTCTTGGAAATTGCCATAAGCACGCAAGTAATACAAGTTATGCAAAGTTGCCTTTTGAGCTTCTGTACCTTGGAAACGCCTAATAAGCTCGTCTGCATAAGTACGAGAACCTGTCCAGCTACCTTGAGATACCAAAGCTTGCAACTCTGAGTTCAATTCTGTAGTGGACATCTGTGATACATTTTGCCCATAAGACGAAGCTGCTGCCAATAAAGCAACTATAAATATAATTTTTCTATACATTTCTTCTTAAAAATTTCAGCTATTATTATTCAGTGAGCTTAAAAGCCCACATTTTAACTTTTATAAGTATCTAGCTGCAACAAACTGGGGTAAAGTAATTATACATAGAGACACATAAAAGCTAAGCTAAAGACTAGCTAAAAAATTTTTGCATTTCAACACATTTTTTCAATTTTCACTCTTTTTATCAAATTTAAGTGCATTTGAGACGCAAATTTGAGATAATTTTCTTGTTTTTTCAACACAAGAGTGCAATTATTTAAAACTTTCAACTACGCTTAATTATGTCTATAAAATGTTTAATAAATGCAGGAGCAACTAGAGAGTACATAGATACAGTTCGCTTCATATCAAACCCATCTAGCGGAAAGTTTGGGTGTAACTTAGCCTTGGCAGCCTTAGCCCTTGGCTGGCAGGTAGATTTAGTTTTGGCAAGCTCTACTTTTGATAGAAAGCTCTTAAAGGATATAAATATCATAGATGTAAAAGACGCTCAAGATATGTATGAGGCTTGTAAGGAAAGGTTTACAGACGCTGACATTTTTATAGCTTCAGCTGCTGTTTGCGATATGAAGCCTAAGCAAAAATTTGACCACAAAATCAAGAAGCCAAACATAGATTATTCCATAGAATTTGAGCCTACTATAGACGTACTTAAAACTATATCTAAGGACAAGGCTAATCAAATATTAGTGGGCTTTGCTGCCGAGAGCGACAACTTGCGTAACTATGCACTTAAGAAGCTTAAGGAAAAGAACTTAAACTGCATAGTTGCAAACGATATATCAAACTCTAAGGCTTTCGAAAAAGACGATAACGAAGTATCTATAATCTTTGATGAGGAAAAATCCATAAACCTCGACTTTGCCCCAAAATCTGAATTGGCAAAACAAATTGTAGATATACTAAATAAGGAATTTTTCCAGAAAGCCTAATATGCACCTGCTCATAGATGGATATAATGCTATACACGCAAACCCAAAACTTAAGAATATCTTAGAAGAGCATTCTCAAGAGGCTGCGACTAAAGCACTTTCAGACATTGTAGCAAGCATACACGATAGCGAAAATTGCAGAACTACCATTGTTTTCGATGGCAAAGGCGATAAACTCGAAGTTCTTCGACGCTCGAATATCCAAACATTTTCGGAAGTTTATACCCCTAGTGATATGACTGCAGACGATTTTATCGAGCAATATTGCGCCCAACATACAAAGGACTGCACAGTAGCAACTGCCGACAGACTTTTAGACATCACTGCAGGCTTTTTTGGAGCAAATATCATAAGCCCCATCGCCCTTTTTGAGTGGGCAAAACAATGCTCGCAAAAGATACAAAATAAGAATAGAGAGAATAATAAAAACAACTCAATATCTTGGAAAGACACCAACCCCTTTTTAGCGATAAAGACAGAAGAAGTCCCTCGTAAAAATGTTGTAAAAAAAGAAATACAAAAAACAAAGCTCTTGCCTTGCAATAAGTTAAAGAAGAATGTGCAAAAATACAGCCCTAAAAACAAACTATCTTGGAACAACCCTAAGCCTACTTTAGAACTGAGCGAAACCCTCCCAAAATCCAAGCGAAACAAAGAGGCTACACTCGCAGACGAAAACCCATTTTTGAGGTTAAATATAAAAGGCAAAATATAAAAGGCAAAAGAAAGTAATTTGCAAAAAAATAAAAAAAAGCTTGCAATAACAGAAAGCTTTGTCTTGAATAGACTACTTAATAATTGAAGATGGCTTGAAATAGAGCATATCAATTATAAAATGGTACGATAGCCAAGTGGTAAGGCAATGGTCTGCAAAACCGTCATGCGTCGGTTCAAATCCGACTCGTACCTCCAATTTAAAAGCCCGATATTCGCAAAGAGTATCGGGTTTTTGTGTTTATTGATTGGCTTTTGTAAAAAAAGCGTAGCTTGGGTTAAAATAAGATTGAAGAATTAGCTAAGATAGTTTTGTATATAACTATGATTAGAAGAATTTTTGTAGAACAGAAAGAAAATTTTAGAAATAAAGCTAATTCTTGTTTAAAGGATTTAAAACTAAGCTTAGGACTAGCTAATTTGGAGTCTTTGCGTATTTTGCAAAGATATGACATCGAAAAGCTTTCTGACGAAGATTATCAAAAGGCTAAGACTACTATTTTTAGCGAGTTGCCTGTGGAAGATTGTTATGAGGAAACTTTCCCTCTCGCTTCTGATGAACAGCACTTTGCAATAGAATTTTTGGCAGGTCAATTCGACCAACGTGCAGACTCTGCCGAGCAGTGTGTTCAGCTTATTGCAAAGAATAGACCAAAAATTGCCTGTGCAAACGTATATGTATTAAAGGGTAGTCTATCTGAGGCTAATATAAATGCAGTTAAGAAGTATTTACTAAATGAAGTAGACAGCAGAATATCGCCTGTTGAAAAGCCTGAAACTCTAATCAAGAATTTAGCTGAGCCTAAGATGGTTGAAACTCTCGACACTTTCAATGCTATGACTAAGGAAGAGATAGCAGGATTGCATAGCAAGTTATCTTTGGCTATGACAGTGGGCGACTTGGAGTTTTGCCAAAATTATTTTAAGGGCGAAGAAAAGCGTAACCCAACTATAACTGAAATCAAGTTACTTGATACATATTGGAGCGACCACTGCAGACACACAACTTTCTTAACTCGTTTAGATAGCGTAGATTTCGAAGCAGGTGCAATTTCTGATAAGATTAAAGAAGATTGGAATAAGTACTTATCTTATAGGGCTGACTTAGGGCTAGACAAGCGTAATAAAGCAGTATGTTTGATGGATATTGCATTAATTGCTACAAGGAAATTGAAGTCTTTGGGTAAACTACAAGACCTAGAAGAGAGCGAAGAAATCAATGCGGCTTCCATAGTAGTAGACGTAGATGTAAATGGCGAAAATCAAGAGTGGTTGGTTATGTTCAAGAATGAAACTCACAATCACCCTACAGAAATCGAGCCATTCGGTGGAGCTGCAACTTGCTTAGGTGGTGCTATTAGAGACCCTCTTTCTGGCAGAAGTTACGTATATCAAGCTATGCGTGTTACAGGGGCAGCAGACCCTCGTAAGCCTTATAGCGAAACATTGGAGGGCAAGCTTGCTCAGTCTAAAATTTGTAGAAGTGCTTCAGATGGCTATAGTAGCTACGGAAATCAAATAGGCTTGGCGACTGGTCAAGTATCTGAAATTTATCACGATAGTTATGTAGCAAAGCGTTTAGAAGTTGGTGCAGTTGTTGCAGCAGCTCCAAGAGACCAAGTAATTAGAGGCGTACCCGAGTGTGGCGATGTAATTTTATTAGTAGGTGGAGCAACTGGCAGAGATGGAATTGGTGGGGCAACTGGCTCATCTAAGGACCACGACGATAATGCTTTGGAAAATTCTGCTGAAGTACAAAAAGGCGACGCTCCTATGGAGAGAAAGTTGCAAAGGTTGTTTAGAAACTCTAAGGCAAGCAAGCTAATTAAGCGTTGCAATGACTTTGGGGCAGGTGGCGTATCTGTAGCTATAGGCGAGTTAGCACCTTCTTTAGAAATCAATTTAGACGAAGTTAGCAAGAAGTATGATGGCTTAGATGGCACTGAATTAGCTATATCAGAGTCTCAAGAGAGAATGGCTGTAGTAGTTAATATAGAGGACGCAAAGGCTTATACAGAATATGCAAATCAAGAGAACTTGGAATGTAAGCAAGTTGCAGTAGTTACAGATACTGGACGCTTGCTTATGAAGTGGAGGGGCGTTGACATTGTAAACTTGTCTAGGGAATTTTTAGATACAAATGGCGTAGAGTCATCATCTACTGCTTTAGTTACAGAGCCTACAGGCAAAAACCCTATGACTCCTAAGACCGAGGCAAACACAACTGAGGCTTGGTTTGAGACTTTACAAAAATTAAACGTATGCTCACAAAGGGGCTTAGTTGAGATATTCGACTCTTCAGTTGGCGCTAGTGCAGTTCTACACCCATTTGGTGGCAAATACCTAAATTCACCTACAGATTGTATGTGCTCTAAAATAGCATTGCCAAGTGGAGATACTAATACTTCTACTATATTCTCTTGGGGCTTTAACCCAGAGTTAGCAATGTTTAGCCCTTATTATGGCTCAATTTATGCTATAGTTGAGTCTGTGGCAAAAATAGTTGCAGCAGGTGGCGACTACAGTGGCGTATACCTAACTTTACAAGAGTATTTCGAAAAATTAAGGCAAGACCCTAAGAGATGGGCAAAGCCTCTAAGTGCATTATTGGGTGCTTTGAAAGTACAAATGGAGCTATCTATAGCAGCAATTGGAGGCAAGGACTCAATGAGTGGTAGCTTCAAGGATATAGACGTTGCCCCTACCCTAATTAGTTTTGCAATAGCAACTGAAAAGGCTACGAATGTTATATCGCCAGAATTTAAAAAGGCAGGCTCAAAAGTATGCTTAGTTAAGATTGCAAGAGATGATTTATTCTTGCCTGACTTTGCTGATATGAAGAAAAAGTACAGCCTAATTAGAGAAGCAATTTTAGCTAAGAAAGTTTTATCTGCAAGACCTATGAGAAGTGGTGGCTTAGCTGAATCTATATCTAAGTCTTGCTTTGGCAATAACTTAGGCTTTGCTTTTGATGAGTCTTTCAATGGCTCTCACTTCGATTTAGACTTTGGTTCTATAGTTTTAGAACTTGCAGATGGGGTATGCCCTTGCGAGCTTGAGGCTATTTATTTGGGCGAAACAAATGATAGTGCAAAGATTAGCTTTGAAGGCAATGAAGTAGACCTACTCGAGCTTTGCTCAAAGTGGGAGGGCGTTCTTGAAGCTGTTTATCCTACTCAAGCAAAAGCTGCACCAAGCGAGGCAAAGGCTTATGCTTATGAGGAAAAATCTATCTATGTTGCAAAGAATAAGGTAGCAAAGCCAAAGGTATTTATCCCAGTTTTCCCTGGCACAAATTGCGAATACGACACTCTTAGAGCCTTTGAAAAGGCAGGTGCAGACTCTGATATATTTGTATTTAAGAACAGGTCTCGTAGCGACATTAATGAGTCAGTAGCTGAGATGGCAAAGCGTATAGAGCAAAGCCAAATAGTTATGTTTGCAGGTGGATTTAGTGCAGGCGATGAGCCAGCAGGTTCTGGTAAATTTATCGCAAGCGTATTTAGAAATAAGCTACTTAGCGACGCTATAAATAGCCACGTCAAGGATAAGAGCAATCTTGTTTTAGGTATATGCAATGGCTTCCAAGCTTTGATTAAATTGGGCTTAGTGCCTTATGGACAAGTAGTTGACATTAAGGAAAATTCACCTACATTGACTTATAACAACATATCAAGACACGTCAGTTGCTATGTAAAGACAAGGGTTTCAAGTGTGTTATCTCCTTGGTTTGCAGAGTCTAAGGTGGGCGACGTTCACTCTATAGCAGTTTCGCACGGCGAGGGTAAATTTGTTGCAGACGCAAAGACTTTAGAGCTTTTGGCTAAAAATGGACAAATTGCAAGTCAATACGTAGACGACTCTTTCAATGTTGCAACATCAATACCTCATAACCCTAATGGCTCTATAGCTGGTATAGAGGGTATAACAAGTCCGTGTGGCTTGGTATTGGGCAAGATGGGACACTCTGAAAGATTTGGCGACGAAGTGGGTATTAATATTCACGGAAATAAGCTCGAGCCTATTTTCATCTCAGGCGTAAAATATTTTATCTAAGAAGAATTTCTAAGATATATCAAGGTGGCTTCTTTTTATAGCCACCTTAGTTTTAACATAATGTATACCTAAAAAAAGGAACTTATAAATAATATGAAAAATGTACTT
>JAWXTY010000024.1:0-17750 GCA_044433115.1 Opitutales bacterium | reverse complement strand
ACTTATAAATAATATGAAAAATGTACTTTTAAGGAAATCAAGTAAAAAGATATTCCAAACTCTCAACGAAGCTGTTACATACGAAGAAGCGTTT
This sequence comes from Opitutales bacterium, assembly GCA_044433115.1. Taxonomy (GTDB): domain Bacteria; phylum Verrucomicrobiota; class Verrucomicrobiia; order Opitutales; family Intestinicryptomonadaceae; genus CAKUIA01. The sequence continues at coordinate 17,656 of JAWXTY010000024.1, read as the reverse complement.
AATAGAGTAATTAACTTTTCGAATATGCTACCTGCGAATATGAAAAAGCTTGTGCTTTTTACAGAAAATTCTCAAGAGCAGATATGCTCTATGCTCGCTGCGTGGAATAGGAATGCTTGCGTAGTTCCTGTCGATTTCAAGTCAGGAATAGACGAAGTTGCTTTTGTCTTAGAAGATACTCAAGCTGAAGCTATTTGTACTTCTCGTGAAAATTTAGAGACTACAAAAAAGGCTATAGAACTTGCAAAAATCGACATTGAGGTATTTGTATTGGAAGATATGCCAAAGGATATTAGCTTTAAAACAGAAGCTACTGAAATCATCAGAGACGACGAAGATTTAGCCCTAATTGTTTATACATCAGGTACTACTGGCAAACCTAAGGGGGTTATGCTATCTTTCTTGAATGTTAGAATGAACTTTAAGGCTGTCTCCGAAGCTGGATATTTCGTTGAAGGACTTAGAGTTTTGCAAATGTTGCCTTGCCATCATATATTGCCTTTGATGGGTACGATTATTGCACCTCTAATGGCAAATGGAACTATACATATGCCAAAATCTATGTCGCCTATAGATATATCTGAGCTATTGCAAAAGTACCCTGTGGATATAGTAGTTTCAGTGCCTCGTTTCTACGAGCTTATTCACTCTTCAGTTAAAGATAAGATTTCTAAAAGTGCGATTGCAAAAGTTTTATTTAGAATTGCTGGAATTGTAAATTCTCAAAAGTTTTCAAAGAAAATATTTAAGGCAGTCCACAATAAATTTGGTGGCGAAGTTAAGCACTGGATATGTGGAGGAGCTGCGATGGATACAGTTGTAGCGACCGATATGAAAAACTTTGGTATCATACTTGTAGAAGGTTATGGTATGACAGAATGCTCGCCTATTATATCTTTTCCTCGTATAGGCAAGGTTAAGATTGGTTCTTGTGGGCAGGCTTTGCATTGTAATGAAATTAGAATAGTCGATGGCGAAGTTACTGTAAAGGGCGACAACGTTACTAAAGGCTATTATAACAGACCAGAAGAAACAGCTGAGCAAATTAGAGATGGCTGGCTCTATACTGGCGATATAGGCGAACTAGACTCTGAGGGCTTTTTGAAAATTACTGGCAGACGCAAAGAGTTGCTCGTTTTCCCAAATGGCAAGAAGCTAAATCCTATAGAAATTGAAAGTAGGATACAAGAGATGAGCTTTGATATTTCCGAAGTTGGCGTTCTCTTCCAAGACAATCTTCTTCAAGCTATAATTAGAATTAAAGACGACTCCTTTGCAGGGCTATCTCAAGAGGAAATCACTCAAAAAATTAGAGACGAAATTATCCTCCCTTACAATAGGAATTGTGCCTCATATAGACGTATAATATCTTTTGTATGCACAACTAAAGACTTGCCAAGAACAAGGTTATCTAAGCTAAAGAGGCACGAGCTTCCTGCATACTTAAAGGACATCGCAAGCGATACTCCTAAAGAGCAAAAAGCAGAGCCAACAAGTGCTATATACAAGCACCTTAAGGAATTTTTAGCAAGCCAAGTGTCAGTTGCAATCACACCTGATGCTCATATAGAAATGGACTTGGGGCTAGACTCTCTTGGCAAAATTTCTCTACATGCCCTATTAAAAGAAAACTACTCTTTGGATATTAGTGAAAGGGACTTTGAGAAAAATTCTTCATTGCGTGCCTTAGCTCAATTTGTAGATGAAAATAAAGGCGAAGTAAAGGCAAGCAATTCTTTAAAGTCTATCAACTGGAGTGAAATTATCAAAAAGTCAAACTCTTCTAAACTCCCTTACACGCACTTATTACACTTAGGGACTGTTTTATTGACAAGGATTTTAATGCGTCTATTCTACAAAGTAGAAATTGTAGGCAAGGAAAATTTACCAAAATCTGGAGCTGTAATTTTAGCTCCGAACCACCAATCTTTCCTTGATGGCTTATATGTTTGTAAGGGCTTGTCGATTTCAAGAATGAAGAAAACTCACTTCTTTGCCAAGATGAGAGAGTCGATTAAAACAGGCTTTTCTGGCTGGTTTGCAAAGCATAGCAACGTTATAGTTATGGATATGGGCGAAAACCTTGTGGAGTCTATAGGCAATGTAGTTGAAGTTCTAAAACGCAACAACCCTATAATGATATTCCCAGAAGGCACTCGAACTAAAGATGGCGAAGTTGCTGAATTTAAGCAAACTTTCGCAATTTTTGCTAAGGAAATGAATATACCTATTATCCCTGTAAAAATTAGTGGGGCTTTCGAAGCTATTAAAAATCGCTCAACTTTCCCTAAGATTGGCTCTAAAATTCGTGTAGAATACAAAAAAGCAGTTACTGCAACTTCTGAAAGCTACCAAGAATTAGCAAACAAAGTTAGAGACATAATCCTAAAGTAAAGCAATTTTAATAACTCACAAAAAAGCAACTAAGTTTCTTTGCCTAGTTGCTTTTTTTGGTGAGTTCTTTAAAGTTGATTTATTTAAATAATTTGCTCAAAGAGCTAGTTATATAGTCAAATGCCTCGTCAACTGTGTCTGTTACCATAAATAACTTAGCGTCCTCAAAGGTCGCAACATCTGTGCTAAATAGGAAATCAAAGTCTATCAAGTTCGACCAGAACTTCTTGCCAAATAGCACTATAGGCATATAAAATGGCGTTTTGCTAGTTTTCAATAAAGTAAACACTTCAAAGAACTCGTCCAAAGTTCCTGTTCCTCCTGGGAAAACGATTAGTGCCTTAGAGAAGAACAACAACCAGAATTTTCTCATCAAGAAGTAATTGAACTTAACAGATAACTCCTCTGAAACATACTTATTGCGAGCCTGCTCGTCAGGGATAAATATAGTTAAACCTCCCGTTTTGCCTCCAGACTTATTTGCCCCCTTGTTCGCTGCCTCCATTATACCAGGGCCGCCTCCTGTAATTATGTAGAACTTTTCTTCTTCAGGGACTTCTAAGGTATTAATCCACTGTTGCAATCTGGCACAAAGCTCTTCTGCTGCCGTGTAATATTTAGACATTTCAAAGGCGATTTCTGCCTTTTCTAAAGCAAACTTAGCCTCTGCATTCTTATGCTTTTTATAGTTCGCCTTAGCCTCGTCTAAGATAACTTTTGTTTGCTCTTGGGGACGTATACGAGCTGAGCCAAATACAGTAATAGTATTTTGAACCTTTTCCTTTTCAAAGAGTATAGCAGGCATAAGCAAGTCTCTTTGTATCTTAACTAGCCTATCTGCCATATTTCCAAAAGCACAATCTACAGACTCATCAAAGATAGAAAGCTTTGCCTTGTCTTTCATAGCCTTAAGCTTTTTAGTTGCACACTTTTTCCTTGTGCATTTTTTCACAGTAGAGGCTTTTATTGCTGGTTTTACAGGAGAAATCTTTGCCATATTTATAACTTTCTATCTTGAGTTTTTAGTCTTAGGGGTTAAAAAAGCTCCCTTGCTTTTCTTCAAGAGAGCTTGTACGTTTATTAAAAAAAACTATTCCTTAGGCTCAATGAGTATTACTTCATCTTCAACTGGAGCTTGAGGAGTCATTAAAACATTTTCTTGAATTTCTTCGCCTTGAGTATTCACTTCAAATTCCACAGGAACTATAGCTTCAACGTTTACAGGGATAATCTTTTCCTTAAATCCAACTGCATTTATATATAAAGCACCCTTGCCAGCTGCTGCAAATTTAACAGGAACAGCCACAGAACTTTCGCCTTCAGCTACTATGATTTCTGGCATAATAACAGAACTTGGGATATTTGTTTGTACGTCTATGTAATAACCACCCTTAGGAGCTTTTACGCCTAAATCGAAAATTATATTAACAACTTGACCACTTTCCTTAGATATAGAAGAAGGCGATACAGTCAAGTTAGAAGGCTTAACTACAAAGCCACCTGCCCAAGACATAGAACCATCTGCGTGCTTGATTTCAACATCATAACGCTTAGACGCATCTACGATAGGTACAGTAAATTCCAATGAGCTACGAGACGCACAATTAGTCTCAAGAGCCTTGCCATCAAATATAATCACATCTGCAGCGTTAAAGCCTTGTCCTTTAACAGCAACAGTCGCCCCTATAGGAGCAATGTCAGTAGCTAGTGCATTGATAACCCTAGTTAGAGGTCTCAAAGCAAAAACTTCGTCGCCCTTAATGCTTCTATAAGAGATAACCCTATTGTTAGAGCTACAAGCCTTATAGTCTAGTACATAATAATACTCAGCAAAAGTCTTGCCTCTTGGCAAAGTATAGTCATATTGATACATAATCTCGTTCTTTAAGTTCAATACAGGCTTCATCAAGTGCCTTTCGCCATCTATAACGACATAAGCCTTTTCAGAACCACGTACTAAAGTGCTATCCTTAACAGAAGCTGACATAGTCAAAGTGTATGAACCAGACTCACTTTGTGCAACTTTCTGTGGAGTTAAGTTTGACACGCTCGAACAAGCTGACAATATTATTAGATTTATAGCAGCTGCTAATATTACAATTTTATTTCCAATTTTTCTAAACATAAGTTTTATAAATTTCTTACAAAGAATTATTCCAAGCTTTTATATTTTATGCAAGACAAGAATTTAAATTTATTAAAAAATTTTAATACAGCCTCCCCCAAGGGGCTTTATCTACACGTGCCTTTTTGTACGAATAAATGCGATTATTGTGCCTTTTATAAGAAAAATATAGGGGCTGGCGACTTTGAATTATACATAAATTCCTTATCATTAGAGATTTCTAAATATCCAGAATTTCAACCCACAAGTATTTTCATAGGAGGAGGCACACCCTCTGCCCTAAGTAACAAATATCTAAGGCAAATGCTAGAAATTCTAAAAAGCAAGATAACAAGCGATTGCGTTGAGTTTTCTATAGAAGTATCGCCAAGTTCCATCAATGCCGAAAAACTTGAAATTATGCGAGACTTTGGCGTAAATAGAATATCTATGGGCGTGCAAAGCTTCGACGAAAGCCTACTTAGAACTCTTGGCAGACACACCCAACTTAAACAAATTTATAAGGCTATAGACACAATTTCAACTGCGAACTTCGAGCATTTTAACCTCGATTTAATCTTTGCTATGCAAGGCGAAACCCTCGAGCAACTCGAAAGCGACCTCAAAAAAGCCATCACCTACCCCATAGACCACCTCAGTGCCTACTGCATTGAATATGAGTCTGGAACTGCCCTTTGTGCTGGTATGAATACTAAGGATATAGACGAAAATAGGGAGATAGAGTTTGTGGAATTTACTTCGAATTTACTTAAGAGAAATGGATTTGAACGTTACGAGATTTCAAATTTTGCCAAAAATGGAGCATATTGTAAACACAATCTTGGCACGTGGAATATGAATGAGTGGGTGGGCTTGGGAGCATCGGCTGCGTCTCAATATAAAAATATGCGATACAAAAACCTCCAAGACTTCAACTCTTGGGCAGAGAAATTATCCAAAGGCGAAAACACTTTTATAGAGTGTGAAAAATTAGACGATGATGAAATGCTTTTATCCTCAATAATCTTTGGGCTACGCCTAATTAAAGGCTTCAACTACACTCAAGCTAAAGCACGCTTTGCCAAAGCAAATTCACAAAAACACAGAGCCACAATCAACAAACTCAAATCCGAAGACCTCCTCCTCGAAGAAGGCGACACCCTTCGCCTCAGCCCCAAAGGCTTAATCCTCGCCGACGCCATCGCCCTCGAATTTATTTGAAAAAAGCTAAAAGCTTTTTTCAGTGGACAGTAAAAAAGGCTGTCAGATTTGCCCACAAAAAAAATCCCACATCGCAAGAGTGGGATTTTTGTTTGGGGCGTGAGATTGCGTCTTAGACGAGTATTTGGAAATTTTTTGGGGTCGCAACGTATATTAATACGTGAGAGTCCCAAAAAATCTCAAAACGGAGTATAAGACGTGATATAACGCCCCAAAAAATATTAGAAGGATACCTTAGTATTTTGGAAACGGTTACCTTCGTTGTTGTGGAAGCAACCATACTCAGAAACGATAGCACCTTCAGGACCAGCGATTTGTGAGTGCCAAGCTTCTAATCTGTTCAAGAAAACAACATTGCCTTTTTTCGCACAAGCAGGAGTAACCTTCTTAGATGTGAAGAATGGCTTTTGGCTTTCAGGGATAGTCAAGTTGTACTTTGCAATGTCTTCACCTTCTTCGCCGAAGCAGTAAGTTACACCTCTACGAGCGTGCCAGCATTCGTTCTTAGCAGGCATTGCCAAGTAAGGAACGTGCTTATGCTCAACTAAGTATTGGTTAGGCAACAAGAATATTTCGTGTCCGAATACACCATGCTCGTTTTCGTGAGCCCAGAATATACCACCCATACCAACTGCTGGGAAATCGCCTAAACCGAAGTCGATAGCCCAGAAATTAGCTTTTAGATTTTCACTAATAGGATAACCCATTCTTTGCATCATATCAAAATAAGCTTGCTTTGCAGCTTCTTGATTAAATTCGCCTTTTTCGTTATAAAACATTTCTTTTGTCAATTGAGGGATTTCACATTTTGCTGGCTTATCACAAGTTGCCGCTGCGTCGCAAGTTGCTGCTGCTGCACAAGTATTTTTACTTGTAGATTGGCATGCAACATTCGCTAACAATAGCAATGATGATAATACAGCGATTAAGTTCTTTTTCATTTTATTATATTATTACGAGGTTAATTACTTAGAAGCAACCAAGTCATTGTACATTTGGAATGCTTGTTCAGCATTTAGACCTTCGTGTACGATAGCCTTAGTAGCTAATAACATTTGAACTGGGTTTTCAGATTGGAAGATATTTCTACCCATATCCAAGCCTCTAGCACCACCAGAAATTGCCTTATAGCAAAGTTCCAAAGCTTCATTTTCAGGAAGTTTCTTACCACCAGCAACTACGATAGGTACCGGACAAGCATTTACAACCTTTTCGAAACCTTCTTCACAGTAGTAAGTCTTAACGAAATTAGCACCATTTTCAGCACAAACTCTAGTTGCCAATGACAAGTATCTAGAATCACGAACCAAGTTCTTACCTACTGCAGTTACACCCAATGTAGGAATACCATACTTTGCAGTATAGTCAGCACATTTAGCCAAGTTAGCAATAGTCTTTGCTTCGAATTGTGGGTCGCCAATAGCTACCATAGGTGCTAGAGCAGTTGCGTCCAACTTGATAGCGTCATCAATATCAGCTAAAACTTCGTTGTTCAAGTCTGTTAAAATTGTAGAACCAGCACTGAAGCGAAGAGCAACAGGTTTGTTCATTTGAGGAGGAACACAACTTCTTAAGATACCTCTTGTGCACATAATACAATCTGCATGCTCAATTAGAGGAACGATGCTCAAGTCAATACGTTCTAAACCACGAGTTGCACCCATAATATAACCATGGTCAAAAGCCAACATCAAAGAATTTCCACTCTTTTCATTGAAGATACGAGATAAACGAGCCTTTACGCCCCAATCTGCACTTGAATTACCTCTTAGGAAAAATCCTGCGTTTTTAGTTTCTATGCCTGCACCAAAATCAGATGCATCAATCATACCGTCCATATCTGCCATAATATTTATCTTTCTTTATTAGTTAAAATTAGTTTTGTGAATAAACCTTTGCAAACTGTGCAAAGATAATTGAAATTGAAACTGAGCCAGCGTCGATTGAACCAATAGACTTTTCGCCCAAGTTACGTGCCCTACCAAACTTAGCTTGTAGAGTTGTAGTGTTGTCAGAACCAGCCTTAGCTGCAGCTGCTGCTGCTTCCAAAAGTTCTGCCAAACTTGCCTTGCCTTCCATAGCTTCTACTGCAGGAATTAAAGCGTCCATCAAAGTCTTGTCGCCAACTTTAGCTGCTGTGTTTTCGCTAACTGATTCTAAACCAGCCTTGAAAAGAGAAGCAAAACCAGCTGCATCAACTTCAGTAACACCATCTTCGATGCCATCTGAAAGACCCATTAACAAAGAGCCAAACAATGTGCTTGTAGAGCCATTTGAGTGAGACATAGCTGCTACACCTGCGTCGTACAAACCTTCTTTAAGGTCAGTAGCCTCATTCAATGAAGCTTCAGCTGCACCTAATGCACCTTTGATTGCTACTCCGTGGTCGCCATCGCCACAAACAGAGTCTAGTTCACATAGTTTTAATTCATTTGCAACGATTTCTGCGTAAGCAGCTGCAAACATTTTTTTAAACAAGTTAATATCTATATTCATTTTATTTTTCCTTGAAATGTTTTTTTAAAAATTATTCACCTAAAGAAGTCCAATAAGGAGCATTTGACTTAGCGTAAACGTACTTTTGAGAAACTTCGTCTACCACACCAATAATCATTTGGAAACCAGCCATTTCTTGTACAGTCAAGATTTCGTCAATCATACCACCGATAACTTCAACACCAATTGCTGCAGCTTCTTCTTTAACATTCTTTAATACTACAGCCAATTCCATAGGAGTAGTTGCCCCTACGCCATTCATCATAACGTAAATTTTTTCGCCTGCAGTCAACTTCAAAGAAGCAGACAAGTTGCCAAACATACTCTTAGCAGTTTCAGCAGCAGTCAAAATCTTAGAACGGCTACCACCAGCTTCGCCGTGTTGACCCATACCAATTTCCATCTCGTCGTCGCCTAATTCACTGATAGCTCCACCTGTTTGTGGGTGAGTGCAACCTGTCATAGCAACAGCCAAAGTAGCAATTCTAGCATTGAACTTTTCGCCAATTTCGATGATTTCGTCTAAAGACTTGCCTTCTTCAGCAGCAGCACCAACAACCTTAGCTAAAAGTACGCTACCTGCTAAGCCTCTTCTGTCTTCAATAGCAGCGTCTAAGCCAGCACTGATGTCGTCAGAAACCATAATAGACTTAACGTTTACGCCCTTTTTAGCAGCCATTTTCATAGCCATCTTAGCACTCATAATGTCGCCTGCGTGATTTAAGATAATCAACAAAATGCCAGCAGGACGATTGAACATTTCCAATGCCTTAGATACAGCAACTGCATTAGGAGCAGCAAAAATATCACCAACAACACTAGCGTCTAAAAGACCTTCGCCTACGAAACCACTCAATGCAGGTTCGTGTCCAGAACCACCTAAAGTGATTACAGCAACCTTATCTTCTGACTTTGGAGTAGCACGAACTACAACCTTAGGATCTACAACCTTAACTTTTTGTGGGTAAGCAGTAGCTAAGCCTTCTAGCAATTCTACAGTCAAGTTTTCAGGGTCGTTTATAAATTTTTTCATTATCATAGTGTTATTTTCCTTAAATTATTTTTGATTAATACCCCAACATTATTGAACAGAGAAACTGTAGAGTCAACATAAAAAACACCTTAAAACATCAAAAAATCTACATTTAAGCAAAAAAAACACAAAAAAAACTCGCAAACACTCAAAGTATTTGCGAGAAGAAAGGAAAAACGTCGGGCGAGAGGGATTCGAACCCCCGACCCTCTGGTCCCAAACCAGATGCGCTAGCCAGACTGCGCTATCGCCCGTGTTCTTTATTATTAAAACATCTACTACAGCTTATTTCTTGAACTTTGTCAATAATAAAAATCAACTTTTTTATTTTTTTATTAAAAATTCTACTTTTATTAGCTTTCTCCTCTGTTTTGCTGGCTATCTTATTTGTTTTATTCTAATTTTTAGAAGTATCCTAAAGCTTTTATTCCTTTTGAGCCTTTAGTAATGCTTCTTTTTTGAGCTTTTCGGCTTTTGCCATAGCTTCTTTTTTAGCCTTTTCAAGTTTTGATTTCTCTATTTTCTCGCTTTCTGCCTTAGCCAAGGCTTCCTTTTTGAGCTTTTCGGCTTTTGTTATAGCTTCTTTCTTAGCCTTTTCTGCCTTTGCTTGTTCTTGTTTCAACTTTTCTAGCTTCGCCTTTTCTGCTTTAGCTTTTTCTTCTTTTGCTTTAGCTTCACGTTTAAGTTTATCAGCCTTTTCCTTAGCTTCTTTTTCTTTCTTTTTAGCTAATTTTTCACGTTCGGCTTCTTTTTGCTTAGCTATTTGCTCAAGTTTTTTAACTTCTTCTTTATTGAGAACTTTAGGCTGTAGGCTATCTAAATATCTAGCCTGACGCAAGAGTTCCACGCCTTTTTCATTCATAGTTTTAGCCAAGTCATTTTCTTCATTTGGGTCTTTATCTAAATCGTAGAGTTGAGTTTGGACTTTTAAGTTTAGCTTTTCCACAACTACTTTATAATTTTTGTCCCTCATAGCAAAGAGGTATTTGCTCCCTGCATAGAATAATATAGGGCTTTCGTCGCAAGGGTGCTTATTTAAAAAGTATCCAAGCATAGAATTTTCGCCATTTGCTCCCTTAGCACAATCTATCATAAAGGCTGGCATATCCAAAGTTGCAACAATGCCATTTAGGGACTTTGGCTCTTTAAATAGTTTAGGCATATAGATGAATGCAGATTTTTTATAAAAAGCGTCAGCGTGCATATTTGTAGAAAGCAATTTAGGCATAGGCTCTGGATTTAGAGCAGACTTTGCTATAAAGATTATCATAGTATCATCTAAAGTTCCTTGGCGTTCTAAAAGTTTTAAAATTTTCGCAAGGCTCGCATTTATATCTACATAGTGCTTTGCAATTCTACTTTTATCTGTCTCTGGGAAGAACTTTTTTAGCCCAAGTTCAGGAGCATAAAAGCTTGCATAATTCAAATACATAAAGAAAGGCTTATCCTTATTTTGATTATGCAGAATAAAGCTCAAGGCTTCTTGAGTAAAAGTTGGAACTAGCTTTTTAGTCGAAACAGGCATCTCTATAATATTAGAGTTCATCATCAAAGATAAAGTAGGCTCTTTAATCCATTCTTCTTGGAGTTTACCTGCTATAGCCTGTTTCATCTGCCAGTCATAAGGCCATTTTAGGTCGCTATCTAAAATACCATAGAACAAGTCAAAGCCCAAGTCTGAGGGAAAAACTTCGCTTGAGTTACGCCATTTGCCTATATACGCACTAGCATAGCCAAGCTCTTTTAAGTCCTTAGCAACACAAGGCTCGTCGCTTTGCATATCGCCAAGTATGCCAACATTTTTTACATTAAAGGGATACTTGCCACTTAGCAATTCGACTACAGTTTCGTTGAAAGTTGTGCTATAAAAATTATTCAGCTCTAATGCCTCGCTTTGCAGAGCTTTAATAGATGGAATATACTCCGAAAAGTCCTGCCCTGCAAAATTTTCATCATCTAAATGCACAAGCAAGATATTCGGAGATTTAGCATTTGCCAGAAAAGGCAAGATACATAGCGTTAATATTAGTTTTAGTGTTTTCATCATATATTTTTAAAAGCTTATAGTCCACTCTACATCTGTGTTTTTGTCTGCATTTAGAGTGATTTCAGCTAAGTCATTTCCCATTAGTTTAAATTCAGCCTTTGCTCCCTTTGCTTCAAGCTTAGTTATCTTAGAGCCATTTAGGGCAATGATAATCTTGTAAGGGTCTTTTTCTATTACGGCAGAAGTTCCAATTAGAGTCTTTGCCTTATCGTCCCACTTAGGCAAGATAAGCATATCTACATAACCTTGAAGTATGTGTCTGTCAGTAGATATAAATTGAGGATTGTTTTGCACTGCGTGTACTGACATCATTCTAGCTTCGCCCATACGCAAGTCTTGGGCTAGAGTGTCGCTGCCCTTAAATTTACCTACAAAGCAGTTATTCCAAAAGTCGTATACATAGTAGCTCTTAGCCTTATCTAGCCCCAAGCCTCCATCTTCATCAGCTTCGCCAAAAGGCACGCTAAGTTTAGCTGGCAACAAGCCTACCATCGTCAACATATTAGTATAAGGGTGTGAAGTTGGATGAGTATTTTCTATATAAATATCTTTCTTTTGCTCATAGGCAGACTTATCCTTTTGTTTAATTAGAGCGTTTCTTGCACTAATCATCTTATCGTACTTTGGCTCTCTTGGCATTTTGTCATATATCGCCTTTGCCTTATCTAAGTCTTGCTCGAGCTGAGTGTTATAAAAGCAAACTTGGTGCCAATCTTCGTTGATTTTCAAATCGAAAATCTGAGGGAAATGCACGCCATCATTAAAAGCGTCTACAGGCTTTGCACTGCCCAAATTATTATATAGAGGAGTAACCCTTGTTAATTGATGGCGATGTTCTTCGCTCATCATTTCTATATATTTACCAATTTCCATACGAGCATTAGTCAAGTAGCTCATAGTGTAAAAAGCTCTTGAGCCATCTTCGTTATAAGGGAAAGAGTGTTCAGGGTTTATAACGTCGTTTACATATTTTGTAACCACACGATTTTTATACCAACGCAAGCCACATTTTCTAGCAAAAGTTGGGTAAAATCTATCAGTGTCTCGCTCGACTCTTTGAGTTGTAACTATGCCTAAGGCAACGTCGCCGTGTCTTGGGATACGCTCGTGTATGTCGGAATTTTCGCCCAAGCCCTCACGAGCTAATGCAAAGATATTTCTATAAGCACTAGTTGTAGTTGCATACTTATCTTCAAAGCCACCTTCGAAAGCCCAACCAGTGTCTGGGTAATCGAACTTAACGCCAATTAGCCCACCTTTTGCGTAATTTGCATATACATCTCGCATATGAGCTATAAAGCCTTCGTCTGTAAAGTCGTAAGTCCAAAGAGGGTCTGTAATATGATATACCCTAGTTTTGTCCTTTTTAGGAGCTGAAACTTCATTAAACAACATATGCTCTGGGAAAGCTTCAGCATAATCTAAAGAGCGTCTGCCAGTTTGACTATATATTAGAGGAACGCCCCCTTCTGCAATAATCGCTTTGCCCCACTTTTCTATAGTATCTAAAGGAGGAAGGAGTTGTCCACCTAAGGCTTGCTTAGTTTTATAGTCTCTTCTGAAATGCTCATCGTCCCACCAGCCTTGCTGATTGTTTGGCTTTGCGTAAGAGTCTGGTTCAAGGCGTATGCCTAAAGCTCCATAGCGTAAAAAGCCTACTGAGGCAGATTTCTTTAGAGCCTCAACTGTGCCTGTAGAAGAATTACTGAAATAGTCGCCGCCGTAACGCTCGTGCATACAATACCAGAAGTTCAAGCCTGTCAAAGCATAGTCATCTAAGACTACATTATTAGCAATCTTCAAAGCTTGCCCATAATCCTCTAAAGCCTTAAATCTATTTGTCTCTGAAAAGTCAAAATAGAATTTATCGCCTGCAAAAGTATAAGAAGAATTTGCGTCGACCAACTTACCCACAGGGTCAAAAGCCTTTAGCTCCACAAAGAAGCTATTATCTCTCTTTTCTAAGTATACTTTTTTTACAAATTCCTTATAGCTTAAACCCCCATATACCAAGGATTGCCTACTTCCCTTTTCGCCAAAAGTAAATAGGATATTGTTATGAACTTCGTATTTATTATCAACTATATGCACTCTAACTTCTAAGTCCTCATTTGCTCTATGCGTAGTGTCTTTGAAATTTTCTGCAAAGATGACTTGAGTGTCATATTCGCCTGAGTCGCCACCTAGCACCCTAAAATCAGTAAAGTTCTTTTCGCTGGCAAATACCTGCCCCATCATAGGCGAAAAGTTCATAACTCTAAACTCTTTGTCTGCCTTGATAGCATTTTCCAAAGCAAGCATACCATCGTTATCATATAGATAAATATTTAAGCCTATGCCATCGTTGCCCTTTGTGCCTTCAATAGATAACACGACGCCTTCGCCAAAGTTATCTTTAATATCCTTTGAAGTGGCACTAAATTTAAAGCCATCTTTAGATTTAAAATCATTTAAGCTAAAATATATATCCTTTGCATTTAGAGCATTTGCCTTTTTGTCAAATACAGAATAAGTTCCTTTTTCTAAATCAAAGACAACTTTTACAAAATCATTTTCCAATAAAGCCTGCCCCTCCTCTATCTTAGCAGAAGTGCCTGCAAAAAGACTTTGCGAAAGCAAAAATCCACATATTAAAACTAGAGTTAATTTTTTCAACATTTTATAGATATACAACATATTTGTAATATAAACAAATTCACAAAAAGTAGTAAAGCATAAAAAACGCCATCTTAACAATGTATATCTTTATCTATATATTATACATAAAAAACGCCTTTGCAGAATTTCCACAAAGGCGTTTTATTAAAATGCTATCCTAAGATTTTGATTAGGTCTTCGAGCTTAGACTCATATTGAGCTAATTGTTTCTTTGCACCTTCTATGACATTTGCAGGAGCTTTAGATACAAAAGTCTCGTTAGATAATCTTGCCTTTGTAGAAGCAATTAATCCCTCTAACTTTTCTTTTTCCTTAGCTAACTTTTGCTTGTCTTGAGCTGTGTCTTGCTCGCTTAGAATTAAGTATAAAGTTGCAGAATTTGCAACGCTTGCAGGAGCGTCTTTAGTGCTTTCAGTTAAGCTTAAATTAGCTAAGCCTATAAGCTTTTTAAGTTGCTCAGCATTTTCTGCCAACAATTCAGCATTCTCAGCCTTAGGCAAATACAACATATCCACATCTTTGCGAGTCGACAACTTATAATCTGCTTTCAATGCTCTTGCCTTTGCAACAAAGTCTTTTAAAATTACTACATTCTCAGAAGACTTTTCGCTCAAGCCCAAGTTCTCTACTATAGAAGCCTTATCCAAAAGTGGAGATACATTTTGTATATATTCGCCATCTTTGCCATAAGAAAGACCATGCCACAATTCCTCCGTAATGAAAGGAGTAAATGGGTGTAGCAACAATAAAATTTGCCTAATACACAAGTCTTGTACAGCTAAAATTGTAGCCTTTACATTTTCGTCTGCCATTCTGCTCTTAGATACTTCTAAGTACCAATCGCAAAAATCGTTCCAGAAAAATGAGTAAATACTTTGAGTTATCATATTAAATTGATAATCCTTTAAGTCCTTGCGAGTACTTTCAATCAAGTTCAATAAGTCTAATACCAATGCCTTGTCGTTATCATTTAATAGCGACACATCTATTCTAGCTAAAATCTCTTCTACGCTTGAATTAGCCACAGTTTCGCCTTGCATTTGTCTAAACCTACAAGCGTTCCATAGCTTATTACAGAAGTTTCTGCCAATGCTAACTCTGTCCTCACTAAATAGAATATCTTGCCCTTGAGGAGCACAATTCATAACTGCAAAACGCAAGCCATCTGCCCCATATTTTGCAATCAGCTCTAGTGGGTCTGGCGAATTACCAAGACTCTTAGACATCTTTCTGCCTTGCATATCTCTAATAATGCCAGTGAAATACACATTCTCAAAAGGTATCTTATTTAAAGTATCGCCATCGCAGAACTCCAAGCCTGCCATAATCATTCTAGCTACCCAGAAGAATATAATATCAGGACCTGTAACTAAGTCTGTAGTAGGGAAAAATCTCTTTAAGCCACGTGCTTCCTCAGAAGCCTTGTCGTTCCAACCTAATATGCCAAAAGGCCATATCCAAGATGATGCCCAAGTGTCTAAAGAGTCCTCGTCTTGTACCCAATTTTCCACATCTGCAGGAGCATCAACACCAACGTAAATATGCTCAGGATTTTTAAAATCTACAGAAGCGACACCCTTTTTATACCAAACAGGTATTCTATGACCCCACCAGATTTGTCTGCTGATACACCAGTCCTTAATATTAGACAACCAGTGCAGATAAGTCTTTTCCCAACGCTTTGGATAGAACTTTATAGTGCCATCTTGCACAACCTTTCTAGCCTCTTCTACCTTTGGATATTTCATAAACCATTGGTCTGAAATTCTTGGCTCTATAGGAACTGCCCCACGCTCTGAAAAACCTACGTTATTCTCATAATCATCTACAGAAATCAACAAGCCCATCTCATCTAGCTTCTTTACAGCCAACGCCCTAGCCTTCTCTCTAGTTAATCCCTCAAATTCCTCGCCAGCAAGAGCATTCATAGTCGCATCTGCATTCATTATACAAATGAACTCCAAATTGTTCCTATTTGCTATCTCAAAGTCAGCCAAATCGTGTGCAGGAGTTACCTTTAAAGCCCCTGTACCAAATTCCAAGTCCACAGCCTCATCGCCTATAATAGGTATGTTCTTCCTTGGGAAAGGTCTAACGCACTCTTTGCCTATCAAATGCTTATATCGCTCGTCATTAGGGTTCACGGCAACTGCAGTGTCTCCCATAATAGTCTCAGGACGAGTCGTACATATCTCTAAAAATATACCCTCTCCTGCAACTTCGTACTTCATCTTGTAAATCTTAGACTTTTGAGGCGTCATTATAACCTCCTCGTCAGAAAGTGCAGTCAAATTCACAGGACACCAATTTACCATACGCTTGCCCCTGTATATATAACCCTTGTTATACAACTTTACAAAACACTCCAACACTGCCTTAGAATAATCCTCATCTAAAGTATGCACCAAGCGAGACCAATCACAAGAAGCCCCAAGCTTCTTCAACTGCTCAATAATTATACCACCATGCTTGTCTCTCCACTCTTTCGCCTCTTCCAAAAACTTCTCTCTGCCCAATTCCTTAGACGAAGTCCCCTTAGACCTCAAGTAACCCTCAACCTTAGTCTGCGTCGCCACCCCTGCATGGTCAGTTCCTGGTATCCAAACTGCACTCTTGCCCTCTTGCCTAGCATTCCTAAGCAATATGTCTTGGATAGTATTGTTCAAAACGTGTCCCAATGTCAAAACACCCGTTACATTAGGCGGAGGCATTGCTATAGAGTAAGTCTCCTTAGACTCATCACTATCAGGCTTAAAACAGCCATTGTCTAGCCATTGCTTATACCACTTGTCTTCTACTGTCGTAGGCTCGTATGCTTTAGAAATTTCTTTCATTATATTTTTTAGATTTAAATTGATAAATAAATAGATTTAGATTTAGATTATTGGGGCTTTGCCCCAAACCCCATTAAGGGCTTAGTTTCAGCCCTTAAAACCTGAAACAAGGCAGTGCCTTGAGCCATAGTTTGAGTTGGTTGAAATGTGTTGATTGGTGTGTTTTCTTTAGGGTGCTAGTCAGCTGCCCGCTCTTCTTTTTATTGAAATAAATTAATTTTAAAAAAATTAAAGATATTTCAATAAAAACCCTCCTCCTTGAAAGAGAAGTATCTCTTTCAAATTGATTACAATGTATTTTAAATTTTAGGTTTTGCTCTTAAATGAGCAAAAACAGTGAACAGCTTTTTTAGGGAACAGAGAATTGAACTCGCTCGAACAGTGGTTCTCGTCTCGCCCCTAAAGGGGTCTTTGCTAAAGCAAAGCTTCCCACTAAAGCTTGCAAGCAACTTTTGTGGTGGGAACAGCGAGTCGCAAAAAAGTTTCTTTGTCTCGGTTTTTCTACAGTTCTCTTGTCCCTAACACTCTCGTTTTTCTACAGTTCTCTTGTCCCTAACACTCTCGGTTTTCCAAAAAATTCTTACATCGAAGAGTGAGAATTTTTTGTTTGGGGCGTAAGATTACGTTTTAGACGAGTATTTGGAAGTTTTTGAGGATCGAAGCGTATATTTATACGTGAGAGTCTCAAAAATTTTCAAAACGGAGTATAAAGCGTGATATTACGCCCCAAAGGGTCGAAGCGTATATTAATACGTGAGAGTCTCAAAAATTTTCAAAACGGAGTATAAAGCGTGATATTACGCCCCAAAGGGTCGAAGCGTATATTAATACGTGAGAGTCTCAAAAATTTTCAAAACGGAGTATAAAGC
>JAWXTY010000023.1:0-34017 GCA_044433115.1 Opitutales bacterium | reverse complement strand
TTTTGGTACTGCCGACTCTATTTATGCAGAAAGTGGTTCTGTATTTACTAAAACTGGAGCAGGTACGCTATTGCTACACTCTATTTACGACAATTATGGAGCTTTGGCTGTAAACGAGGGTATAATGATTCTTGATGGCGACACAGCTGCAGGTCAAGACGACTCTGGTAATGATATTTATTGGTATGATGAAGCTATGTCTGCTTTAGATAGCTCAAGCTATACTGCTATATTAATGATAGGCAACTCTTTGAGCGTTGGCGACTACTTGACTGTAGGTACATATTCAAGCTCAGCTACTTTGAGCGATACAGCTTACTTCGCCTCAGACTCTGCCTTAGTTGTACACGTTGAAACTACAGGTGGCACAGGCGACTATTCAAGCGATACTGCAACTTCTGCTCTAGTTGGCTCTGGCACTTCTACTCTAATTGTAGAAGAAGGAGCAAGTCTTATCGTATATGGAGCAAGTGCTGGCGATGTTCGTATTGCTGAGGGCTTCGACAAGACTATAGTTGTAGATACAAGCTCTTCTACTGAAGTTACGCCTGCTACATATACTACTATTGATGACAGCTCTGCTTCGGCTGAAGCTTCAACTTGGACTATAGAAAATGTATCTAGTGTAAACCCTCTTTACTCTCCTGATACTATTGAATGGCGAACTGAAAGTAATTTAGATGGCTCAACTACTGACGCTGTTTATCTAACACTCTCTGCAGACGAAGATGGCGTTGTAAATAGCGACCTTGGAGGTATTGCTGGCGTGTCTTCTTCTATGGGAATTTTGATGAATTTAGCAAGAGATACAACTATGGCACGCTTCCTTGGCGTAAATTCAGGATATAGTGCAGGTAACGAAGCCTTTAATGAAAAATATTGCCAATGCTCTTTCGATAACGAAACTAATCAATTCTATTGCAATAAATGTTGCCAATGTTGTGGAAATGAACCTACAAATTGGGGCGTTTGGGCTATCCCTATGTACTCTTATGTAGAAGCTCGTGGGCTAAATGCAGGTGCGTATTCTACAGGTTATGATATGTATTTTGCAGGTGGCAATGTTGGTGTAGACTACACTTTTGGCAATAACTACAGGGTAGGTCTTGCCCTACACGGAGGATATGGTGAGTCTAATTCTGTTGGCGATTTCAACAATACCAACAACGACTTCTCATTCTACAGCCTAACTCTATATAATGGCTACAGAAAGAATAACTGGTTTATTTATGCAGATGTAAACTTCGCATTCTCAAACAACGATATAGACCAATATCAAGATTCAGGTGCAAAGCTCTCTGCTGATATATATGGCTATGCAATCGACTCTGAAATTCGTATAGATTACC
Source organism: Opitutales bacterium (assembly GCA_044433115.1). GTDB lineage: Bacteria > Verrucomicrobiota > Verrucomicrobiia > Opitutales > Intestinicryptomonadaceae > CAKUIA01. Next base: position 32,668 of record JAWXTY010000023.1, on the reverse strand, counting down.
TAATCCAAAGAGATGGATACACTCTAACTCCTCACGCAGGCTTTACTTACACATATTTCGCTATGTCTAATTATGACGTAAAGCAACTCGGACAAACTATCCTTAATGTAGACGCAAAAGGACAATCTGTATTCACTATCCCTGTTGGTGTTCTAATTAGCACAGACTTCGATATAGGAAACTCTTGGAAACTAAGCCCTCTACTCGACCTCGGCGTTAGATACGCATTCGGCGACCTATATTCTGAAAGCACTGCAAGCTATATAGATATAAGCCCTGTAGACCTAAGTGTTCAAGCCTACAATAAATTCACCTTCAACGCCCTCATCGGCTTGGAATTTTCAAAAGGCTACAACACCAGAACAGGCATCAGCTACGAAATAGAAGTCTCCCACGACATAACAGCACATAACGCACGTTTATATTTCCGCTACGACTTCTAGCCTTTGGGGCGTGCTTGGGGCGTGATATTACCCTTGATACTCCGTTTTGAAAAATTTTTAGACTCTTACGTATTAATATACGCTGCGAGCCTAAAAATTTTTCAAATACTCGTCTGAAGGGCAATTTCACGCCCCAAGCAAAAAATCTCACTCTGGCGATGTGAGATTTTTTTTGTGGGCATATCGAAAGTGCTTGATTGGGGTCTTTTTGGGTTTAAACGCAGGGGTAAAATCCCTTGGCTAAATTTAAAGTTCCAAGTAATCTGCTAAGTCTTTGTGGGTGTTTAGGACTTTGTGGGTATTTAGGGATTTCAGGCGACTATGGGAGCTGTGTCCGTGCGATACAAATATGCAATCGCAGCCTATTTCTTCGGCAGCGTGGCTGTCGTGTTGGGTATCGCCTACAAAGAGAAGTTCATTTGCTTTTATCCCTAAGTTTAGAAAGTGTTTTTTTGCAATTTCTACTTTGCTTAAGGCGTAAATATTGTCTAAGCCTATAATGCTATACATAAATTTATCCAAGCCTTTTTCTCTCACAACATCTCTTAGAAAATCTTCTTGATAAGCAGATACAATGCTTTGTCCAACTCCCATTTTGTGAAGTTTTTCTATAAGGCTGTATGCTCCATCGTGAAGTTGGCAAAGGTGGCGTTGGGCGTTATAACTAGCTATATACTCGTCGCCAATGCCTTCAAAAGTCTCTTTATTGAAATCAAAGCCCATTTCTGTATAGAAGTCCAAAAGGGGAAAGCCAAAGCGATTTTTGTAGTCATCTACGCTAATTTTAGGCAAGTTGCGAGCTTGTAGCATAGCAGAAACAACCTTAGCACTAAGCCAAATGTCGTCTAAAAGAGTGCCATTCCAGTCCCAAAAAATGTGCTTATACTTCATATTATTCTACAGTAACGCTCTTTGCCAAATTCCTTGGTCTATCCACGTCATTACCACGTTCTAAAGTAATATAATAAGCCAATAGTTGCAAAGGTATAGTAGTCAAAATAGGGCTTAGTGCGTCATTAGTTTTTGGCACTATTACTATATCTTGGGCTAAGTCTTTAGAGAATTTGTCAGGCTCGTCTGTGATAATAATTATATCGCCTTTTCTAGCCTTAATTTCCTCTGCATTTGCAATAACCTTAGGGAGTATATTCTCGTCTGTAGCTATAATTACAGTAGGGCATTCTGGCGAAATCAAAGCGATAGGTCCATGCTTCATCTCTGCAGCTGGGTAACCCTCTGCGTGTATATAAGAAATTTCTTTGAGCTTTAAAGCCCCCTCTAGTGCTATAGGAAATTGCGACAATCTGCCCAAGAACAAGAAGTCTTGTTTTGAAGCATATTTCTTTGCAATCTTTTCCATTTGCTTAGCTGTTTTTAAAGCTTCTTCAACTTGTCCTGAAAGAGCCTTTAAGTCGTCTACAAACTGCTTGCCCTTTTGGAAAGACATATCTCTCATTCTACCTAAATATAAGGCAATCAAGGCACAAATTACTAATTGAGAAGTAAATGCTTTTGTGGAAGCCACGCCAACTTCTCTGCCTGCGTATTGATATAAGCCCCCATCGCTCTCTCTGGATATAGTCGAGCCTGCAACATTTGTAATAGCTAAAGTCTTAAAGCCCTTACGTTTCGACTCTCTTAATGCAGCAAGGGTATCTATAGTCTCGCCACTTTGGCTAAGTACAAATATCAAAGTATCCTTGTCTAATGGAGCGTTTCTATACCTAAACTCACTCGCATACTCAACTTCTACAGGTATCCTTGCGTACTTTTCTATAATATACTCAGCCACCAAGCAAGCGTGCCAAGCAGTACCACAAGCACAAAATACTATTCTATCTATATTCCTAAGCTCTTGCAGGCTCATATTCAAGCCATCTAACTTTGCAGTAGAACAATCGTCTGCAATTCTACCTCGAATAGCATTTTCTATAGATTGTGCCTGCTCAAAAATTTCCTTAAGCATATAATGCTTATGCTCGCCTAGCTCTGCAGACTCTTCTTCCCAGTTGATTTCTTCTATAACAGTTTCAACATTTTCTAAGGTAATCGTGCTTATCTCACAAGAAGTCGCTGTGATATTTGCAATCTGGTTATCCTCTAAATATATAACATTTGTAGCTTCGCCAGCAAATCCCAAGACATCACTTGCAATCAATCGCTCGTTTTGCCCTATACCTATCAATAGAGGCGAACCCCTACGTGCTGCAACTAAATGCTCTTCGTCAAATCTACACAAAACCCCTATGCCAAATGTACCTTCTACGTGCAATAAAGCTCTACGAACTGCCTCAAAGAACTTGTCTTTGCCATCTGCAGTTTCCTTTTCATAGTGATACGCAATTAAATTTACCAAGCACTCAGAGTCTGTTTGCGATTTAAAGGTATAGCCCTTTGTAAGCAAAAAGTTACGCATACTTTCGTAATTTTCTATAACCCCATTATGCACCAAAGCAAAATTGCCACAAGAAGAAATATGAGGGTGAGCATTGTCGTCAGATACCTTGCCATGAGTTGCCCAACGTGTATGACTTATGCCCAAATTTGCATAAAAAGGATTAGCCTTATACAACTTTTCAGTTTCAGCAACAAAGCCCTTCTTCTTGTCAACACTAATCTTGCCATCTTTAAGCAAAGCTATGCCAGAAGAGTCATAACCCCTATACTCGAGCTTCTTTAAACCCTCGATTAAAATTGGTGCTGCGTTCTTTCGCCCTATATATCCTGTAATTCCACACATATTGATTTTATTTGTTGACTATATATATTAAGTATTTTCTAATTTACTCATATATATGGACAATAATCAAGAATTATATTCAAAACAAATCACCAAAGCACACTTATTAAGCGTGTCGCTTGGGGCTATACTAGGGACTAGCCTTAGATTTTTCGCACTATCTTTCATAGAACTAGCCTTTCAGTTCTACTCTATACTCGTCATAAACGTCATAGGCTCTGTGATATTTGCAGTAGTCTCACAATTCGAAAGCATAATACCAAAAAACCTAAGACTGTTTATCCTAACTGGCTTTTGTGCTTCCTTTACAACCTTTTCTGCTACAATCTATTACGCTCATTCATACGCCCAACAAGCCAGAAGCAACTTCGACTTAGATATGTATCTAATAGCCCTATTTGGTAATTTCTTTATGACTTTGCTATTTTCAATAATCGCTATCAAAATTACTAATAAATTATTCAAAAACACAAAGGAGGCAAACTAATGGACGAATACGCAATTTTTGCCCTAATATCTGCTTCAGTTATCGCCTCTTTAATCAGATTTAAACTAAGCCTAAAATTAGATAAGCCAGATTTCCCACTTGGCACACTTCTAGTAAACGTCATATCCTGCTTTATCCTAGCAATATGTATGAGCATTAACGCAAATTACAACGCCTCAGCAGGTGATAAATTTATATACTTTAACCTTATGCTATTTGAAATATCCACAGGAATTCTATCAACCTACTCCTCCTTCGCATACCAACTAGCAACTATGTACCTAAAAGGCAAAACCAAAGAATTTATCAGATACGCCGCCTACACAATAGCATTTAGCCTAGTAGCCTACCATCTCGGCACCCTCGTCGTGTAGGGGCTTGAAATCACTCCTTATGCTGCGTTTTGAAAATTTTTGAGACTCTTGCGTATTAATATACGCTGCGACCCTTTTGGGGCGTGATACTAGGTCTTATACTCCGTTTCGAAAATTTTTGAGACTCTTACGTATTAATATACGCTGCGACCCTCAAAAATTTCCGAATACTCGTCTAAAACCTAATCTCACGCCCCAAAATAAATACAGCGAGCCTTGCCTAAGGAGCAATTTGAAGCCCCTACAAAAAATTCTCACTCTTCGATGTAAGATTTTTTTTGGAAAACCGAAAGTGCCTTATACTGCGTTTCTAAAACCTAATCTCACGCCCCAAAATAAATACAGCGAGCCTTGTCTATGACTTTAAATCTTTGCTAAATTACGCATATACAAGCAAGCTAGAAAAATCTCACCTAGATAAACTTAATAACTTTTTTGAAATTGTAATAGATAATTTCAATTCAAGGGATACAAAAAGACTTAAGGTGAGTTCTAAAACTTTGTTTTTGCACTCAGATAAGCTACAATTGCTCTTTTTAGCCTATTTTTGCTTAAATTTCCTTGTTTTTACCTTAAATAATTACATTATTGAACTCGCATCTAAAGATGTCTCGCCTTTCAGGTATTTGCTAACGCAAATATTCTACCCCTGAAGGTGTTCGCCTTAAAAAACAAGAAAATTACGTTAAAAATATTGACTCAAGGCTATAAAGCCCTTTTCGCCCATTCGCTACGCTCAGGGTCATTGCTAAAGCAATGCTCCTACTCCCTTGCGGTTGTAGCCTTAAAAATAGCTAATTGTCAATTTTTAGAACTCACCTTAAGAATATATTAAATATAAAATAAGCTTCGTTATAATATAAAACTTCAGAAGCTTATTGATGTCTATAATCTCGCCTGCCTTGGAATAAAATGCTTGCAATGGCTTTTTATATAGTATTTAGTTGAAATTATTAATGAACTAATCGTGGGTTTTGAAAAGGGGCTAAGTGTTAATTTTTAAAATCTATTTAATAATAAAGGTAAAAAATGGAATATATATCGATATTAGCTCAGGCAACTGAAATAGTTGAAACTGCACAAACAACTCCTCAATCATCTAATTCTCAATGGATTATCTTGATTGTACTTTTTGCTGCTATGTACTTTTTGCTCATAGCTCCTCAACGCAAAAAAGAAAAATTGCGTAGAAAAATGCTTTCTGAAACTAAGGTTGGCGACGAAGTTATCACTATTGGTGGTATATGTGGCGTAATCACTAACAAAACTGACAAGACTTATATCTTGAAGGTTTCTGACAATACTAAGATTGAATTTTTAATTGCTGCAGTAAACACAAATGTTACTCAAGAAAAAGCAAATACAATCTCTAAAAAATAATTTTTAAAAATACATATAATGAACCGAAGCATAGCTTGGAAATTAATCTTGACTGCCCTTGTGTTAACTTGGGCTGTCTTGGCAATGGTACCCTTTAAAGATACTCCTTTTGATGACTATATTAAGGGTGCTGCAACAGCTAAACAAACAGAATTTAATGCTCTTATCGAAGAAGTAGAAGGCACTGTTGATAGCCTAAACCACAAAGACTCTGCAGATAAATATCCAACTTTGTATATCGCATTGCGTGAGTATTCGAATAAGAATGAAATAGATTTAGCAGAATTTTTCCCTAATATTAATGTTAAAGATATTCAAATTCTAACTAAGAGAAATACTATACTTTTAAGCGAGCTTTACAATAGAAGTAAAAGTGCAATTAAGCAAGGTTTAGACTTGCAAGGTGGCGTATCTTTTACGCTACAAGTAAATACTGCTGAGCTTTCTCAAGACGAATATGCTAAGGCAAGCCAGCTCGAGGACGTATTGACTGTTATGAATAATCGTATCAATGGCTTAGGTGTAACTGAACCTACTATACGTTTATTAGGTGGCGATGCTCTTGAAGTGCAAATGCCAGGTGTGTCTTTAAAAGATAACCCAGAAGCCATTGAAGAATTATCAAAACCAGCAAAGCTTGAGTTTCGTTTAGCTCATAGATTTGAAAGTCCATCGTCTGCTAAGCCTCCTCGCAGTGAAATCCCTGTAGGTTACGAGCTTATGGTAATGGAAGACACTTATAAGAACGAAATCATTGAAAGACCTTATTATATACAAAAGCGTCCAGTCGCCTTAGGTGATATAATTGCAAAAGCAGGCGTTTATATTGAGGGTTTAGGTCAATATGCTGTTAATATGGACTTTACTTCCGAAGGTGCAAAAACTATTTATAAAGTTACGTCTAAGATTTTAGAAGAGGACAGAAGAGAAGGCAACAAGCAAGCTATGGCTATCGTATTAGATGGCAAGTTGATAAGTGCTCCTGTAATTAATGGAGCTTTAGAACACTCTGGTCAAATTACTGGTAACTTCACTCAAAGAGAAGCTATGGAATTGGCAAACGCTTTGAATAATCCATTGGCAGTGGGCTTAGAAAGAACTTCTTTAAACGAGGTTGGTCCATCTCTTGCTGAGGACGCAAAAGACGCATCTTTATGGGCAGCAGCAGTTGCAGCAGGCTTAATCATTGCATTTATGATTGGCTATTATTTGAAATTTGGTCTAGTTGCTGTATTTACTATATTTATAAATATAACAATTTTGGTAGGCGTATTAGCAAGCTTTAGTGCTACTATGACTCTCCCAGGTATAGCTGCATTGGCTTTGACAATGGGTATGGCAGTTGACGCAAATATATTGATTTTTGAACGTATGCGTGAAGAGTTAAACTTGGGCAAGAACTTGTTGACATCTTTAGAATCTGGTTACTCAATGGCGTTCTCTACTATCGTAGACGCAAATGTTACTACTTTAATTACAGCGATAATCTTGTGGTACTTTGGCACTGGTCCTGTTAAGGGCTTTGGCTTGACTTTGGCTGTAGGTATAGTAACAACAATGTTCTGTGCTTTAGTTCTAAGTAGGGCATTGCTTGAAATGTTTGTACGTAGTGGCTTATTCAAGAAGGGCTTTAGATTTGCTTTATTAAAGGGCGAGTCGACTTTCCAATTCTTAAATTGGGCAAAGGCTACTGCATATTTGTCTATATTAGTATTCGCTTCTTCTGTTGCTTACATCTGCTATCAAGGCGACAAATGTGTAGGTATAGACTTCACAGGTGGCGAAAACTTATCTATGACTTACGAGCAAAGATTGCCTATCAATTCTATAACAGAAACAGCTTCAGAAGCTAATTTAGGCGAAGTTCAAGTTTCTTATCAAACAGATATAGCAAGTGGGGCTCAACATTTAGCTTTGCAAACTGAAGCTGAAAAGGGTGCAGAAATCGTAGATACTCTTAATGCTAAATTCCCTGAAGCGAAGTTAGTTGTACAATCTACTGAGAGCATTGGCTCTGCAGTTAGTGCAGATATTGCAAAAGACGCTTTGATTGCTTGTGCTTTGTCTCTCTTGGGTATATTGCTATACGTGGCTATACGTTTTGAATTTGGATATGGCGTAGGTGCATTGGTATCAACTTTCCACGACGTAGTTATCACTATAGGCTTATACGTGATTTTAGGTAAGGTATTTGGCTTAGGTTCTGGACAATTTAGTTCGCCGATGGTAGCTGCAATTTTGATGATTGTGGGTTACTCTATCAACGATACCATAGTTGTATTCGACAGAATTAGAGAAGAATTAGCCCTAAAACCAGACGCTACCTTAAAGGAATTAATCCACATTGCAACAAATAGAACATTAGCTAGAACTATACTTACAAGTACTTCAACTTTACTAGCAGCTCTCGCCTTGTTCTACTTTGGCACAGGTATTATCAAGGACTTCTCTTTAGTATTTATCATAGGTATCATTGTTGGTACGTTCTCATCGCTATTCGTAGCTACCCCTATATTCTATTGGTGGCACGGCGGCAGTAGAAAACGTGTTGAAGACACTGAAGCTCCTGCAGTTAAATACTCTTGGGAAGAGGACTAAAAAGTTTAAAAAGGGTGGGTTTTTGAGATTTAAGCTCGCCCTTTTTAATCCTCATACAAATACAATGAAAATTGAATTAACAAAACCCTCAATTAAATAAAAATATGAAATGGAACTTTATAGATTACGACCAAAAGTTAGCCTCTGATTTAGGAGCTTACTTAGGGGTGAGCCATATCTTGGCAGGGCTTTTAATTCAAAGGGGATTTAGCGACCCTATCAAAGCTAAAATGTTTCTAAAACCTAAACTTGCCGACTTAGACGACCCATTTCGTTTGACTAATTTACGCAAAGCTGTAACAAGAATTATTGAGGCTATAGACAAAAAGCAGAAGGTATTGGTATTTGGCGATTACGACGTAGATGGCATAACTAGTGCAGTTTTATTAGTTAGCATTTTAAAATATTTTAAAGTAGATGTGTCATATTTTGTTCCAAGGCGTATGGACGAAGGCTATGGCTTGAGTATTGCAGCTTTAGAGCGTGCTTTGTCTGGGTCTAAACCAGATTTATTTATTGCATTGGATTGTGGCACAAATGCTTATGAGTCTATAGATTATATCAGGCAAAAAGACATAGATTTAATTATAGTAGACCACCACCAAGCTAAGGAATTTAAGGCTAGCGATTGCATATTTATAAACCCACACGTGCTAGATATTAGCAACGCTCCTTGGCGTAATTTGTGTACAGTTGGTTTAGTGTTTAAACTAGCCCATGGGCTGATCAAGGCTTTGCGTGAGCTGTCGAACGAAGCGTCTTGGGCTTTGATTTTAAAGGACTATATGGACTTAGTTGTCCTTGGTACTGTTGCAGACTTAGTTCCTCTTTTAGACGAAAATAGGATAATGGCAAAATATGGCTTAAAAAAGCTAAAGTCTACAAAGCGTACAGGCATTAAAGCCCTAATTCAAGTTAGTGGAATGGAGCTTGGCGAAGACATAACCCCTATAGATATTTCATTTAAGTTAGGACCAAGAATAAACGCCTCTGGGCGACTTGCCGACGCAAACTTGCCACTCGAAATGCTTTTAGGCGACGACTTTACAACTTGTTATAGAGCAGCTTGCGAGCTAAATGATATAAACAAGGAACGCCAAGACATCGAGCGTGGCGTATTTGAAGAAGCTATGAAGCAGATAGATGATAAGGATATTTCTAAAAATGCTTGCATAGTTGTATCTGATAAAAATTGGCACCCTGGCGTTGTTGGTATAATCGCAGGCAAGCTAAGCCGTGAGTACAATAGACCTGTGATAGTCTTTGGCGAAATCTCTGAAGATGGCTATGCAAAGGGCTCTGGACGCTCTATAGCTGGCATAAACTTTGTGGAGTGTATGGATTCTTGCAAGGAATATTTAGGCAACTGGGGAGGACACCCAATGGCTGTGGGTCTTTCTGTTAAAACAGATATGCTCGACGATTTTACTAATACTTTAAATGCTACTATAGTTAAAAAGTATAAAAAGGATAAAAGTTTATTTGATAGCCACATAACTATATCTATGGAACTTAGCAAAAATAATGTAGGTATAGAACTCTTAGACGAATTGGAATTGCTCTATCCCTATGGCGAAGGCAATAAAGAACCTATATTTATGCTCAAAAATGTAGTTTTATCTAAAGAAGCAGAAGTTTTTGGCAATAATGCAAATTATAAATTGCAAATACCTCTGGCAAATGGAGCGTGGATTAGTGCCGTAGCTTGGCGTCTAGCAGATGATATTCCTCCAACTGGCAAGCCCCTAGACTTCGCAGTAAAACTCGCTTGGAATAGATGGAAACGCCAAAAAATGCCCCAAGCCACTATTATTGATTACAGACTGTCTAAATAGTGGACAGTGGACAGTGGACAGTGGACAGTTAGTCTCAAGAAAATTTTTGAGTCTCTAGCTTATAGCGATTAATTTTTATTCAAAGGTTTAAGGTCGAAAGCTCAAAGATTTTCTTATAGCGATTAATTTTTATTCAAAGGTTTAAAGTCGAAAGCTCAAAGATTTTCTTATAGCGATTAATTTTTATTCAAAGGTTTAAAGTCGAAAGCTCAAAGATTTTCTTATAGCGATTAATTTTTATTCAAAGGTTTAAGGTCGAAAGCTCAAAGATTTTCTTATAGCTTTAAATCGAACGCTAAAAACTAGCAATATTAAGCTCCCCCGAAAACTCGCTGTCCACTGTCCACTGTCCACTGTCCACTGAAAATGCTGTCCACTGAAAAAGCTGTCCACTGAAAATGCTGTCCACTGAAAAAGTTTTACTTTTTCTTTATTAGTCTTATGTTAGGCAATAGCTAGGGTTTATGCGAAAATTGTAGTTTTTTTTGTAGTTTTGTGGATTTTACTACAAAATTGTTCTTGCAATTGGGGTAGCTTTGTGCTTTCATATTAGAGTTATAGTAATGAAAGTCTTTTTTTAAGTAGATAAACAGGGGAGTTATTGAGAAAAAACGTTTTTCCTTCTTATGTCTTAAAAACTGGCACGCTTATTGCTATGTATACTTATGTTCTTAATTGAACATTTTCTAATAAATCGAAAACATAAACATAGAAAATAAAATGAATAAGAAATTATTATCACTTGCAGCAATTTTTGCTTGCTCATCATTAACAGTCCTAGCAGCTGAAGAAGTAGTTGCGGACACAACAGCAGAAGTAGCAGCACCAGCTCCAGCAGCAACTCTTTTCGAAGAATTTGTTTGCCCTGAAATCGCATCTAACATTTCTTTGTCAATGGGCGTAGCTTATGAGTCTGAGTATGTATTCCGTGGTCTTGAATTAGGCGGTGGTATCGTTTCTCCAAGCGTTGATTTGGAATACTCTTTGAACGATCAGATCTCTTTCTATGCAGGTTACTGGGGTGCTTATGGCGTTGACTCTGAAGGCGACGTAGCTAACGAAAATGACCTATACTTAGGCGTTAACTATGCAGCAACTGATTTTATGACAGTTAGCTTCGGTTACACTGCATACACATATGTTGGCGGCGACCACACTAACGAAATTGGCTTGATTTTCTCTTTTGACACAAGCTCTTTGTTCGCTAATGGTTTAGACCTAGCTCCTTACATTGCAGTGTTCTATGATTTCGATCTTGACTCTCAATTCGTAATCGAAACAGGTATCTCTTACTCTATACCAGTATCTCAATACATCACTGGTGGCGACTGGGGTTCAATCGACTTAGCTTACTATATGGGTTATGCTGATTATGCTACAATGGCTCTTAAATATGGTGGTGCAGACTATTTCTACACTGGTTTTGGTGTTGATTTCTCTGTAGCAGTTACTGAGTCTTGTGGTTTTTCTGTAGGTTTGCGTTATGCTTACAATACAGCTGACGGCTTAGAAGATTGCAATAGCAACCTTTGGTTCGGCACTAGCATGAGCATTGGCTTCTAATCTTAAGAGATTAAGTTTTAAAAAAGGGTTGAGTTATCTCAGCCCTTTTTTTTGGAGCGTGATATTAGGTCTTATACTCCGTTTTGAAAATTTTTGAGACTCTCACGTATATAAATACGCTTCGACCCTCAAAAATTTCCAAATACTCGTCTAAAACCTAATCTCACGCCCCAAAAAAATACACTAAGTCTTGCCTAAAACGCAATCTCACGCCCCAATAAAAAATCTCACTCTATGTGAGATTTTTTGTGTCTAAAAGACAGTACAAAATAAAGTAAACACTTTTTTATTATCAAAACATTCTTCCTTGCACCCTCAAGTGCAAAACCCCTAACTCTAAATTTTTCCTCCTATTTCTTATTTATTAAAATAAAAGGCTAAGACCTATGATTATGAGGGCGATGCCTGCGAGGGTGTAGAGTTTGCATTTGTGCTTTAGATTTATTGAAAGCATTGTGGCAATTAGGGTGATGATAAAAGTTGTGAGGGCGATGATGATAAAGCTTTGGAAGCCTTCTTTGCTTATGATAGGGTAGGGCAAGCCTGCAATTAGGGCATCTATAGAGATGGAAATTGAGAGAATGAGGAGTGTTAGGGGATTGTTGAATTTGATTGGTTTATTGTTGCAAGTGTCTTTTTCTAAGCCATTTTTGATTGCAATAATCCCAAGAACACTGAGGAGGAAAAAGCCTATATAGGGGAATATTTCTAGGGCGAGCTTGGTTGCAAAGTCGCCGATAAAAAAACCTAAGGAAAAGAGAGAGGCTTGGACGAGGGCAAAGCAAGTTGATAAAATCAAGGCGTTTTTTGCCTTGAAATTGCCAAGTAGGGATATGGAAGCTGCCACAACAAAAGCGTCTGCAGAGAGGGCTATGCCAAGTAAAACTGTTTGGGCTATAGCCATTTAGAGCTTTAAGTCGCCTATGAAAGTTTTAATTTTCTTATCATATTCTGGCATAACAGAAGCAATGTCCTTTAAAAATTCCTTAAGCTTTTTCATATTAGAAGGTTTCCAGATGAAGGTGCTTAAGGCACGTAGGGTTTTGTTTTTGCCAGTTTTTTCGCACATAAGGGCGTTGAAAAATTCTATAGGGGAAGTGCTTGTTGCAACGTCGCTGATAAATCTTATGCAGATATATTTAATTCCATTGTCTTTGCATACATTTTTGAGATAGCTATATTCCATCTCTACTATATCGTAACCTTGGGCTGCCAATTCAGCTTTTTGAGTGTCGTCGGCAAATTTTAGATTAGTGTAGATATTCGCCTCTTTTGCTCCAAAGCTTAGGGCGTAGTTGGCAAGAGTTTCGTCGTTGCCAGCGTAGAACATTTCGCCTAATTCTATACCTTTTTTGCACGCACCTGCACAGCCTATCAAGAAAATTATTTCAGGATTAAATTTTTCTATAGCTTTTTTAATTCTGCTTTCAGTGATTTTAGCTCCATAGCCCAAGATGAATGCAGTAAAATCAATATCATCATTAGAGAAAGTGAAGCTGTCTTCAAGCTTTAGCTTAGTTGTTTCTGGAGCGTAAATTTGCCTAATAGGCTCTGCTTCTTGGATTGTAGGAAATAATATTAATGCTTTCTTTTTCATAATCTATTTAGGTTATTTGAATTGTAGGCTGCACTTTCCATTGTGCAAGGTAAATCGCATTTAACGAAGTCGCCAGTGATATAAAAGTTTGTGAAGCCTTCCTTGGACTTGGGTCTGTTTGCTTCCGAAATTGGGGTAGCCTTAATAGTTGCGTCTTTGCTCATTATTGGAATGAAGTCTAAGATTGTGGCTTTGTTAAAGTACTTATCTAGCTCTTTTTGAAGCAATTCTTTAGCTTCTGAGAGACTTGGAGCTTTAGCTTTAAACGCACTAATTGTGGCACTATATAAATAAGTATCCTTAGCTTTGTTGTGGCACTGCCTATCGAAAATCCAGTGTATGGGCGAAGATACGAGGCAAGCAGAGTCGCCATCGAAAAGCTTTTTATCGAGAGTAAAGTAGAAACTTAGAATGTCGCTTGGCTCGATTTTAGATAGCTTTTCTTTGAGTTGGCACGCTGGCAATAGAGCTTCTAAGGCAGAGAAATTCAAGGCACTTAGGGCAATATTGCAAGGGATATTCTCTTGGCTCTTAGTAGAAAAGCTCTTAAGCTCTTTATCTTGAAAGTCAAGTTTAGTTATGCTTTCGCCAAGGTGTAAATTAGAGCCACAAGCCTTTAGATAAAATTCGAGTTTAGGGTAAAATGCTGTAGCGATTGGCTTTTTAAACAATATTAGCTTAGAGTTTGCTCCACGAGAGAGCAGGCTCTTTTTAAGGCTTATTATGAATATATTTAAGTCGCAATCGGCTAGGCTAGTGTTTATCGCAGACTCGCAAAACTGAGGCCAAAATACGTCTTTTGAAACTTGATTTATCTTGTTTGCATTTAGAAATTCTTCTGCAGTTTTATATTTAGATAAGCAGGCTAATCCGAACTTAATCTTCAATAACAAAATTGTATTTTGCCAAGTTTGAAAGCCCTTTATTTGAGATAGTCCTCCAAAAGTTCTAAGGAATTTGAGGGGGCTTTTGCTCATCATAGATATATCAAAATCTATCCTAGTTTTATCTGGACTAACAAATTCTATCTTGCTTTCGCTCTCTTGCAATACGTCGAGACTATCAAAATCTTTGAGGGATTTAATAAAGGAATTATAGCACTTCATTATAGCGTGATTGCTGTTATCTATCTCGCTATCAATTGCCTTCCAGTTGAATAGGCAAGCCCTACCCATTGGGTAGTTTCTTGCTTCATATAAATCTACATCAAAGCCATCTTTACACAAGTTAAACGCAGATATGCACCCCGAAAGCCCTGCACCAAAGATAGCAACTTTGCCATTTTTGCGATTAGGCGTTTTTTGCTTAGCCTTTTTTATAGCTCTAAGTGCGTAGAAAATCTTTTGAGGTTTTGACAACTTAATTATGTCTTTTTGTATATTAAAATCACTCGCTTCGATTTTGTCGAGTATAGCCTCGTAAATCTCCGACATAATTAGGGCAGGCATCATAGACTTTTTGTCCTCTTGGCAAAGTAGCCTACGAGACATATTAAAGTAGTGCTTTGCTCTAAAGTGTAAAAATTTAAAGAGCTTTTTAGTTTTCTCATTAGGTTCAGCTAAATCTTGATGGCTTAGCCCAAAAAAGTCCAGTTCCTCTTGGGGAATATACACTCTATTTTGGCGATGAAAATCGTCGACTATATCACGCAAAATATTTGTATACTGCAAAGCATAGCCAAGAGCCTTTGCAAATTCCTTAGTGATTTCTTGACTAAAGCCAAATACATATATAGAGCAAAGCCCAACTGCACTAGCTACTCCATAGCAATATTTTTTGAGTTGCTCAGAAGTTTTAAAAGGCTCTAAGAGCGTGTCAGTATAAACGCCATCTATGACATCTTGCATATACTGCTGAGGGATTTTTCGCCTCTCAATCATAGCCTTTAGCTCTTTGCCAAAGGGGGAACATTCTTGATTGTTATAGATTTTGTCAAGCTCTTGAGACCACTTGTTTAGGGCTATTTTTTTGCTGTCATTCGAAGCCTTTTCGTCGTCAGAAATATCGTCTAAAATCCTGCAATAAGTGTAGAGTATATCCATATCTCTCGCCCTTGATTTATCTAGGCAAAAGAAGGCAAAGGCTAGATTAGATTTCTTTCTTTCTAAAACTTGATATGCACTTGCAAAGGAGTCGTCGAGTTTGTCTATATTATTGTCGCTCATATTGGGGATTAAAAGATTGAAGCAAGGAGGATTTTAATTTTGTCTAGCTTATTAAAACTTGGGCGTTTTGCTAAGGTATTATATTTTAGCTTAGCTATTTTGTTGAGTATGCCTCTGCCACCTGCAAGGGTTAGCTTTATTTCAAGTTTTAGCAGGCGAGGCAAATATTTAGGCAAGTCGCCGCCCTTATTGAATAAATCGTGCGTCCTTTCGCATTGGAATTTCACGCAGTCTGTCATAGACTTTGACGCTGTGTCTTTAAAGAAATCTTCTTCTTTGAGATTATAAGTTTTCCAATCTTCTTGAGGAACATATATTCTATCTTTTTGCCAGTCAAGGCTCATATCCTGCCAAAAGTTAGCAAGCTGAAGGGCTGTACATATATAGTCAGACATTTCAAAGAGCTTTTCATCATTTATAGAGTGCAATAGCAAAACTAGCCTGCCAACAGGGTTTGCACTTCGCTTGCAATAGTCTAGCACATCGTCGAAAGTCTCGTAACGCTTTTTAACTACATCTTGCTTAAATGCACTTGTAAGGTCTGTATATAGAGATACAGGAATGTCGAACTTTTTTGTAGTGTCAGCTAAGGCGATAAATATCCAAGCCCACTTTTCTTCGAGAGCTTGGGGCTTAGTTTGCATAAGCTTAAGTTGGCTTTCAAAAAGTTCAAGCTCCTTAGTGCGTATCTCGCTTGCAGCTTCGATATTCTCGTGATTTTCGTCGGCAATATCGTCAGAAGTACGAGCAAAGGCGTATACAGCAGATACATTTTCTCTAATATTTTTTGGCATCATTCTTGCCACAGGGAAATTCTCGTAATGGCTCATTGCCAAGTCGACGCACTTTTTGTATGCTTCTTTTAAATTCATAACTAGTAATTAAAGATATTTATATAATTTATGTCGAGATTATTTATATACTACTTCTAAAAAATTGTCTTGCGAAAATATAAAAAATCTTAATTATATAGAATAATATGAAAAGAACACCTGCAGTATTGGTAATAAGAGATGGTTGGGGCGAAAACGACGACGCTTCTTCGGCGTCTTTTAACGCTGTTAAATTGGCGAAAGCTGATTTTTCAAAAAAAATAGCTAAGGAATACCCTCGCACTGAGATTACAGCTCATGGCTTGGACGTTGGCTTACCTGAAGGTATTATGGGAAATAGTGAAGTTGGACACCAAAATATTGGAGCTGGCAGAATTGTAGACCAAGAAATCGTACGTATCGACAAAGGGCTATCAACTGGAACTATTTTAGAAAGCCCAGTTTTGCAAAAGATTATAGAAATCGCTCAAAGTGGCAAGAACCTACACTTGTTAGGCTTGTGTAGCGACGCTGGCGTTCACGCTATGCTTGGACACTTGAATGACTTGCTCGACATATTCGCTGAAAAGAATTTAAAGAACGTGTTCCTGCACGCAATCACAGATGGTAGAGACACAGCCCCAACTAGTGGCTTGGGCTTCATTAAGGATATTCAAGCTAAGATGGCTGAATGTGGAGTTGGCAAAGTTGCATCTATCATAGGTAGATTTTGGGCGATGGATAGAGATAATCGTTGGGACAGAGTTGAAAAGGCTTATAACTGCTTAGTTGGCAAAAAAGCTGAACAAGTTGCAACTACTTGCGAAGAGGTATTTAATAATTACTACGCAAATCCTACTCAAGATAATATGGTAGGCGACGAATTTATCCCTGCAACTTGGATAGAAGAAGATGGCAAAGCTATAGGTAGAGTTCAAGATGGCGACGCTTTCTTGTTCTTCAACTTCAGAGGCGATAGACCAAGAGAAATCACTAGAGCTTTCATAAATGACTCTTTTGACTCTTTCGATAGAGACTCTAAGCTAGATTTATACTATGCTACTATGACTGAATACGAAAAGGGACTTTGCCCTAATGTATTATTCCCAAAACCTGAAAAAATGCCTAATATCTTGGGCGAATACATCAGTAACTTGGGTCTAACTCAGCTTAGAGCAGCAGAAACTGAAAAGTTTGCCCACGTAACTTTCTTCTTTAATGACTATAGAGATGAGCCATTTAAGGGCGAAGACAGAATTTTAGTAGAGTCTCCAAGAGAGGTACAAACTTATGACGAAAAGCCTCAAATGTCAGCTCCAGAAGTTGCAAAGGCAGTAGTCGAAGCTATAAATTCTAATAAGTACGCCCTAATCGTTGTAAACTTTGCAAATGGCGATATGGTAGGACATACTGGCAACTTGGCAGCTGCTATTCAAGCTTGCGAAACTGTAGATAAGGCTGTTAAAGACCTCGCTGAAGCTGTGGATAAAACTGAAAATGGCTTTATGCTAATTACAGCAGACCACGGAAATTCTGACTTGATGTTCGAAATCGAAAAGAACCAAGCCCACACTCGCCACACGCTAAGCCCTGTGGAAGTTGTGCTTTATGGCAAGACTGTTCAAGGATTGAAATTGCGTAATGGTGGTGCTTTAGGTGATATAGCTCCTACAATGCTCGAGCTTATGGGCTTGAAAGTCCCTAGTGAAATGACAGGCAAGTCTCTAATAGAAGCCTAAGACTTATGAAATGTGCCTATCCAGAAAAAATTGAAGAGGACTTAATTCGACTCTTGCCTATGGTGCAGTACCAAGGCAAAGTCCTAATTATAGACAAGGCTGAAGGCATTGAGGATATTATTGCCGAAATCAAAAAAGAAGCCATCTTAGGTTTCGATACAGAAACTAGACCCTCTTTCAAAAAAGGCAAGCAATATAAGGTATCTCTCCTCCAATTAGCAGGCAAAGATTGTGCTTGGTTATTTAGATTAGACTATTTGAAGGAACATCTCTCAGAGATTTACTCTATTTTAGCTGACCCTAATATAATCAAGGCAGGCGTTGCAGTTAAAGGCGATATATCACAACTACACCAACTTCTTGACTTTACAGCAGGTGGCTTTTGTGAAGTTAGCGATTTTTCTCGTAATATGGGTATTCTTAACACAGGTTTGAAAAAGCTTTGTGGGCTATTTATGGGAGTTCGTATATCAAAAAGCGTACAAATGAGCAACTGGGCAAGCGAAACTCTAAACGATAGGCAAGTAACATACGCAGCCACTGACGCTTGGATTAGCCGAGAACTATATCTCGCCCTAAAAAAAGCCTCAGACTCAGGTCTATACGAAAAACAAACAGAATATCCTCCTGTTAAAATAGCATTTATCTCAAGGCTCAAAAACTTCTTTGGCTCTTTTTCTAAATCCACAAAAAAAGCGATAAAGCCTAAGCCTAAAAAAAATAATTTCCAAAAAAATAAATATAACAAAAATAAAAAGAGTTAGGCAAGGGGTTTTACCCCTATAACCCCATTTAGGGCATACTCTGTCCTGAAAACCTGAGGCAGGTGGCTTTTGTTCAGCCCCCTGCACCCCCGAAGCAAGGCGTCGCCCTGCACGTCGCAAGCTTTGCTTGCTATTTGTTAAAGATTATGCACTAGAATTATTTTGTTGTTTTGCTCTTTTATTTTATAGCAATAAAAATTTAACTTCAGTTGCTTAGCAAAGAGACAAAGAAACTTTGCACCCTCAAGTGCAAAGCCTAAAATCTAAAATAAAACTAATTAAATTGAAAGAGATACTTCTCTTTCAAGATGGAGGGATTTTTGTTAAATTATCTTTAATTTTCTTAAAATTAATTTAATTTAACAAAAGGGCAGCTGGGCAAGCAACCGAGACCCTAAGGCAAACGCTCGAAGCATTTACACACTAGCGACCTAAACTATGGTATCCAGTGCCTTCACTGGTTGCGGGTTTTAAGGGCTGCAAACAAGCCCTTAATGGGGTTTGGGGCAAAGCCCCAATATCTAAATCTTATTTATTTCGTTGTTATATAGATTTGAGGCGTTGTCCCAGTTGGCGATGTGCCAGAAGTTATTTATGTAGTCGAGGCGTTTATTTTGGTATTTTAGGTAATAGGCGTGTTCCCAGAGGTCTATGCAGAGTAGAGGGGTGAGTTCTTTTATGAAGAGTTCACGCATTAGGGGGCTATCTTGGTTTTTTGTGGCGATAATTTTGAGGAAGCCTTGGGAGTCTTTGCATAGCCATAGCCAGCCTGAGCCGAAAAAGTTCATAGCTTGTTTTGTAAATTCTTCTTTGAAGGCATCTATAGATATGAAGTCTCGTTCGAGGGCATTTGCTAAGTCGAATTGGATTAGGGGCTTTTGAGGTGAGAGGCTATTCCAGTAGAATATGTGGTTAAATACGCCACCTCCATTATTGCGTACAGCAAGGCGTATCTCTTCTGGCACGCTCCACATATTGCTAATTAGCTCTTTTAAATTCTCAGGGGCTTCAAAATCTGTAGCATATTCTAGTGCAGTGTTTAACTTATCAAGATAAGCCTTTTGGTGCATATCGTGATGAAGTCTAAGCGTATCGCTATCTAAATAAGGCTCTAAGGCACTATAATCATAAGGTAGAGGAGTTTCTGTATATGTCATTGTTTTCATACACAAAATATCGGAATGCTTGAAAAAAACCTTAGAGAGGTTTTTTCAAAAGAGTTCGCCTTGGATTGGGGCGTCTTCGATGTTTGTGTCGTCGAGGAAGTCTTTGTAGCGATCTATCCAGTCTTTGAGTTTTTTGAAGTAGTATTCTTTTGAGTAGGGGTATTTATCTTTGTCGAAGAGTTCTACGGGGCGAGCGAGTTTCCAGTCGGCTTCTCGTTTTTTGTCTGATTGGGTGATATAGTAGCTAAGCTTTTCGCCTGCACTAAGCTTTTTATCTAAGAGTAGGGCAGCTTGCTGTGAGGCTCTTCTTGGTTTCTTTTGAACTTCGACTGCCTTGGCATAAGCGTCGCTCGACATACTTAGATATTCTGATTTAGCCAAGAGTTCAACATCAAAAGAGCCATCTTCAATTTCCTTTTTGACTTCTTTGATTAGGTCTGAAATATTTATTTTAATTAGCCCAAGTTTTGCTTCTATGAAAGATTTAGTCAAGTTGCGTAGATAAGCTTCCATTGCCCTATTTCTAAAAGCTGAGCCTTTTATTATAGCTTTGTCGCCCTCTCTTAGTGCGTAATTTTTTGCCTTATAGCAGAACATAGCTTCGTATTTGCCATCGAAGTCAAGCTCTATACCCTTAGGCAAAACGTGGGTAACTTTGCTAAGTAGCTCAAGGGGATTTTCGTAAAAATCTTCGCTTTTAAGATATATACCATCTGTGTCGACTTCTATAATTTTCGCACCATTTGCCTTAAAGGCTTCGATTAGGTCTTGTAGGATTTTTCTGCCAAGAGTTGTAACTTTATCAGCGAGTAGGCTATCTCCGAATTTAGCAGAATTTAGCCCCAAGTAGCCATAGAAAGAGTTTATCAAAATTTTAAAGCTCTGTTGCCTTGCATTATACTCCATTTTTAAGTGAGCGTCTTGAGTGCTTTGAGCAAGTTCCTTATATTTAAGCCTATACGCTCTTAGCTCCTTTAGAGATTGTAGGAATACATTTAGGTAATCATTTTTAGGCGACTCATTTATATAGAGAAGCAGACTTGGATATAGAGAAGCGACGTCGTAGTGGAGTATATTGTCGAATACGCCAATTTCCATAACCTCACTCATCGCCCCACTTATATAAATACTAGCAGGCATTTCATCTGGTATTCTTGCCTTTTGCTCATAATATTTCTCTAGCAATAGCGACTCCACTTTTAGGCTAGAACCTCTGAGCATACACTCTTGAAAAGTCAAAGGAAAGTTTGCGAGTTGGGCGAAATATGTAGGTAAAAGCTTGTCGGCAAGCTCTTTAGTTTCACGTAAATCATCTATGAGATACTTTCTAAAAGTTGCTCTATCTTCTACAAACATATCTTTGATTTTTGCCCCATCTATATAAGTTCTTTCTTCTTCTTTGCTGATACCAAAGTGTATTGCAGCATTTTTTAGGGTATAAGAACTCAATGCCCTTGAGGAAATGTCGAAGAGCTGAAGTAGAAGATATGTGTCAACGACGCTTCTGCCTGCTATGTCAAAACGCACCAAGTCAACAGTTCTCTCTGCTATTGCAACTCTGGTCTTACGCATAGATACCGAGCCATCAAATCTACCCCACTTTACAGGAATTTTCAAGAGCTTAGAGCGTCTATATAAATAGTCTAAGTCGAAATTGAAAATGTTATGTCCCTCTATAGTATCTGGGTCTCTAAGCTGGATTTCAGTGTTAAATTCTTCTAAGAGCTTCTTTTCTGCTTCGTCTGTGAAATCTTCTAGCTCGATGAGCCTTGTTTCGCCACAGCCTGAGATGCCGATTGCAATTATTCTATCTGCCTTATTCTTTGGATTAGGGAAGCCCTCGGTAGAATGTGTTTCAATGTCTACTTGTACACGCCTTAGCTCGCTAAACTTCATATCCTTAAATAGCCTTGCTGAATTAGCCAATAGAGCCTGACTTTCCAAGTGCCTCATTCTGAATATATTTCTTTTGTTTCCCTTTAAATATTCATTATAAGTCTTTACATCATTAAATTTAATTATGCTATCTAAGGCAAAGTCTGCATTGCCATCTAAATCTTTAAACTCACAATTTTCCACATCTTCATTTTGTGCCTTTACTGCCCACATAAAAGGATTGTATTTAAGGCTTTGACTTAGCCTTTCGCCATTTTCGCCAAGAGTTGTAATATGCACAAGGCTATCGCTATCTACATATATTCCGCATATAGTAGAGTCTTTGAGGGGATTGCTTTCAAAATCAAATTCCAAATTATTCATTATTTATTATCTTGAATATTGTAAAAATTTTTACAATACTAATCTTTATTATGAAAAATGCGAATATTATATTCTTAGGAGCTCCTGGCAGTGGCAAGGGTACTCGTGCAAGTGTAATGGGCGAAGTCCTATCTATACCTCAAATATCTACTGGAGATATTTTTAGAGCTAATATCAAAAATTCAACCCCTCTCGGCTTAGAAGCTAAGGGCTATACTGAAGCAGGTAAGCTAGTTCCAGACGAACTAACTGCTAAGATGGTTAAAGATAGACTTCTTTTAGACGATTGCCAAAATGGATTTATCCTAGATGGCTTTCCTCGCACTCTCGTTCAAGCTGAAATGCTAGATGAAATGCTTAAGGAAATGAATAAGAGCATATCTTATGCAATGTATCTTGATGTCGCTAACGAAGAAATTATGAAGAGACTCACAGGCAGAAGAACTTGCCCTAAGTGCCAAGCTTCTTATCACATAGAATATAAGCCATCTAAGGAAGGCGAAAATTGTGAACTTTGCCACGAAACTTTAGCTATACGTCCAGACGATAATCCAGAAACAATCAAGACTCGCTTGGAAATATATGATAGCACTACAAAGCCTTTAATAGATTATTATGCAGCTCAGGAAAAATTATATAAAATTTCTGGCGACGTAGATATGTCTAAGTTGCAAGAATATATCACTGAAGTTGTAAAAGAATTAGACTTAGCATAAATGAGAATATTTTTTATAGGCGATGTTGTCGGCAATGCTGGCAGAAGGATTTTGGCAGAGAATCTTAAGGACATCGTATCTAAAGAAAAAATTGACTTAGTTATATGTAATGGCGAAAACGCTGCAGGAGGCAGTGGCATAACAAAAAACATAGCCCAAAAATTGTTTAGTTATGGCATAGATGTCATTACCCTTGGCGACCACCTTTGGGATCAGCGTTGCCTAGAAGCTGAAATTGACTCTATAGATAATATGTGCAGACCTGCAAATATCCCACCTGACAATAAGGGTAAGGAGTATATTATTATAGAGAAAAATGGCTTGAAAGTTGGCGTATTTGGACTTCTTGGGCAAACCCTTGTTAAGATTAAGGCAGATTGCCCATTTAGAGGTGCAGACAGAATGTATGAGGAACTTAAAGATAAGTGCGATATTATCTTCTTGGATTTTCACGCTGAAACTACTTCGGAAAAGGTAGCAATGGCTTATCACCTAAATGGCAGGGTTCAAGCTGTAATAGGAACTCACACTCACGTTCCAACTTGCGATGGCAGAATACTCAGTTGTGGCACAGCCTTTATGAGCGACGCTGGTATGACAGGTCCTTGGGACTCTTGCTTGGGACGCTCAGTCGAGCCAATACTTGCAAAGTTTTTAGATGGCAGACCTCGCCAATTCACAGTAGCACAAGACGACTTGCGTATCTGTGCTTGCATAGTTGATATAGAAGACAAAAAGGCTGTTTCTATTAAAAACTATATATATCCAGATTTCAATAATGGGATTTAGGACTCACCTAAGGTGCATAAAAACAAAGAGCAAGGTACATAAAAGCCTTGCTTTTTTTTGTGGGCTTCTAAAAAAAAGATAAAAAAATCCTATATTTTTCTAAAAAAAATACTTAGAGTAGTTTTTGTTCTAAGTATTTTAAATAAGGCGACTTATGTAGCAAAAATCGGACTTTGCGGTAGAAAAAAACTTTTGTTTCGTAAAAAAATATATTTTTTTTGGAACTTTTGTCGATATAAGTGTCTTAATACTTATAAGAATTATGACGAAAGAAACAAAACAGATATTAGAAGGCACAGAGCTTTCTTTAACAGACGCAGCTAACATAGTAAAAGGCATTCTTGATGCTAGACCAAAAAAGAGCAAGCTAGACGACGCTCAATTTTGTGCAAAAATTATTGCATTAGGTTTCAAGAATTTGCACTCTAAGGAAATGACTGTAGCTAAGGGCTTTGCTACTTATATGAAAACTAAGGAGCATCTAAGCGAGCATTCATTTAGAGATATGAACTATTTAGGTGGCAGACTTTTAAAATCTTCAGAGAAATTTGCTCAAACAAACTTTTCTGAATTAAGTGGAGCTGATTGCGACAAGTGGATAAGTAATACTTTTTCTACTGTTGCTCAATTCAACAAAGCACACACTTTCTTACACGGACTATTTGCTTATGCAATTAGACAAGACTGGTTAGATAAGAACGTTATCAAGCTAGTTAAGAAGAAGGAACCAGGTGCTAAGATGAAACTTTGTGGTAAGCGTAAAAAGCGTAACCCAAGAGCTAGAGGTTAATTTTAACTTTTAGTTATAGGTTTTTCGAGAATTGCTTTTTAGTTAAAGTAATTATTGGAAAAACTTATCTATATTCATAAGGGTAGGAACTAGAGCCTATTTTTAATAACTTAAAATTTCTATCCCTCTTTTTTTCAAGTATTTTTTTTAGTTTTGGGAGGCGAGAGTAATCTCGCCTCTTTTTTGCATATATAGTGTGTTCTAAAAATTAGTTTTTAAATAGACTAAGAAAAATACACTTGCTCTTTTTTGCCTATTTTGCTTTAATTTCACCATATGAAAAAAATATTATTATTAGTTTTAGGCTTAGGTCTATCTTTATTTACAGCTTGCGATAGCGTACCAGCAGGTAGGTTAAACGCAACTAAAATGGTAGAAATCACTTCTGTCCCAGAAGGTGCATCTATTATAGTAAACAATATAAATTTGGGCAAAACTCCTTTATCAGTAGAATTTGCTATGAACGAATTTGGCTGTTTCATACGCCAAGTTACTATCACAGCCCTAGCACAAGAGCCATCTCTATTCACCCAAGTTAAATCTTACCCTCGCTTTACTGCCAACACAGAGCAAGAAAGCAAGGTTCCAGAGAAAATCATTTTCGATATGAGTGTTTCTCCTCTATCTAAATCCGAGTAGTTGAAAGTTACAAAACAAAAAAGTTGGGCTTTATCGTAAAATCCAACTTTTTTATTGTGCTTTTTAAATTGGTTTTGGATAGGAAGCAAAAACTTTGTTTTTGCGTTACGATAGGCTACAATTGTTCTTTTTAGCCTATTTTTGCTTGAATTTCCTTGTTTATTTCCTTAGATAGCGACGCTATCTGCGTCAAACACAAGAAAATTACGCTAAAAATAATCTTAAAAATAACTAATTGCCAATTTAAAAAACCCACTTGAGGGATTTTCCGCCAATTATGTGTAGGTGGAGGTGGGGGACTGTTTCGCCGCCGTCTGCTCCATTGTTTATTACTAGTCTAAAGCCATTGTCTAGTTTTTCTTGCTTGGCTATTTTTTGTCCTGCAAGCAAGAGTTTTCCTAAAAGTGCTTCGTCGCTTTCAGTCGCTTCTGCTATTCTTGCTATAACACGTTTTGGCACACAGAGTATATGTGTTGGAGCTTGAGGATTAATATCTCTAAAGGCAAACACGTTTTCGTCTTCATAAACTTTGTCGCAAGGAATTTCTCCTGCTATGATTTTTTCAAATAATGTCATAAGTATAATATTTCAAGGTTAGGGATTTGATTTTGATATAAATTTGCATAATCTTCTATAAAATTTATACAAGACGTATGCCTTAATTTACTCTTAGAAGAATGGCGTTTTTTGCCATCTAAACAAGAATATTTTAAAGAGTCTATTATTAATATGCTTCTTTTATAACCCGATAAGCGAAAGAGTGCCTCCTTAATTCTTTGTATATCAAAGAGAGGGTCGAAATATCTGTCTTCAAAGCGTATAAATTCTAAATGTGCTTTTGTATCATAAATATGGGCGAGCTTTTGGGCTATACTTTCGCTGTCTTTTAGGCTCAACCCAGATTTAAGTGCAAACTTCATTCCCTTATTTAGTTCATCTTGGAGATATTCGTCCATATCGCTATTTAAAGATAAAAAATTGTTTATCTTCGCAATATTAGAATTAGTCGCCTTTTTCTTAGAAGTACTCATATTAAAACCCCTCTATACTGATAGTTTCTCAGAAATAATCAACTCTAAAAAATAAATAGCATAGGGGCTTTAATGCTCAAAAATATCTTAAGTTAGTTTATGCTAACTTTTTAAAGGGTGAAAATATCATAAAATAATGATAAAAAATCTTGACGATTTAAAATTTTTACCTAATGTTTATATCTATTATGGCAGACGTAAATGATAAAACAGACAATAACGCAGAAGGCTCTTTCTTCGTTGATAAGCAATGTATAGATTGCGATTTGTGCAGACAAATGGCTTCTGACTTTTTTGGTAGAAATGATGATGGTACATCATTTTTAATCAAACAACCAGAAAGCGATGCAGAAATAGCTGAATGTACAGAAGCTATGGAATCTTGCCCAGTTGCTGCTATTGGCAACGAGTAGGTTTTGTATGGGGTGCTTCTAAAAATTGGTCTTTAAATAGGAAAGCAAAAACAAAGTTTTTGCACTAAGAATAAGTTATAATTGCTCTTTTTAGCCTATTTTTGCTTGAATTTCCTTGCTTTTCTCGTCAGATAGCTCTGCTATCCTCTTCAAACGCAAGAAAATTACGCTAAAAATAATCTTAAAAATAGCTAATTGCCAATTTTTAGAAGCCCCCCTCTTTGATTTAGCAAAAATTAGCAAAAATTTAGCAAAAGCGAGTTTATCTCGCTTTTTTGTGTCTATATTCTTAGGCAAGGCTTATTTTTTTGTTAAAATTAAATTATTAGCTATTTATGTATTGACTTAAAAATCAATTTAAATTTAATGATATAATTGTTTTAGAGTTTTTTCTCGAATTAAGTTTAGGCTTCCTTTGAGTTATAATAAGGCTTTGAGACGACAAATATTTTATAGACGGCGAGGAGCATATCCTCATTAATTAAGAAATAA
This sequence comes from Opitutales bacterium, assembly GCA_044433115.1. Lineage (GTDB taxonomy): Bacteria > Verrucomicrobiota > Verrucomicrobiia > Opitutales > Intestinicryptomonadaceae > CAKUIA01. Next base: position 5,876 of record JAWXTY010000023.1, on the reverse strand, counting down.
GAAAAAATATGTCAAATAACGAAACAGAAAATAAGACTGCTTCATGCGGTTGCAAATGTGGCACATCAGGTGCAGAAAAATATACATACTTGTTTGGTAAAGTTACAGATGGTAACTCTACTATGCGTAACTTACTTGGTGGTAAGGGTGCGAATTTAGCAGAAATGGCAAAGATTGGTTTGCCAGTGCCTCCAGGTTTCACTATCACTACTGAAGTTTGTACTTACTTCTATGACAATGGCAGACAATATCCTGTAGTATTAGAAGCTCAAGTTGACGCTGCTTTAGCTGCTATCGAAGAGCAATTGGGCAAGAAATTTGGCGACAAAAAAGACCCTCTATTATTCTCAGTTCGTTCTGGTGCAAGAGAGTCTATGCCAGGTATGATGGACACAATTTTGAACTTGGGTCTAAACGACGAAACTGTATTGGCTTTGGCTGAAAAGTCTGCTAACGCACGTTTTGCTTGGGACTGCTACCGTAGATTTATCCAAATGTATGGCGACGTAGTTATGGGCGTTCAAGCTGAAGGCGAATTTGACGCTGATCCTTTCCACCACATCTTAGAAGAAGTTAAAGAAGAAGCTAATGTTGAGTTAGATAGTGATTTATCTGCTGAGCAATTACAAGTTGTTGTAGAAAAATACAAGGCTTTAATCCAAGAGAAAAAGGGTGAATCATTCCCACAATGCGTAAAGCAACAATTATGGGGTGCAGTTGGTGCAGTATTCAATTCTTGGATGAACGACAGAGCTATCATCTATAGACAAAAGTACAATATCCCAGCAGCTTGGGGTACAGCAGTTAACGTACAAACAATGGTATTTGGTAATATGGGCGAAACATCTGCTACAGGTGTTGCTTTCACTAGAGACCCTGCTAATGGCGAAAACGTATTCTATGGTGAATATCTAATCAATGCTCAAGGTGAAGACGTTGTAGCCGGTGTTAGAACTCCACACAAAATCGCTGATTTAGCTACAGATATGCCATCTGCTCACGCTGAGTTGATGAACATCAGATCTATTTTAGAAAACCACTTCAAGGATATGCAAGACTTCGAGTTCACTATCGAAGATAACAAAATGTTTATGTTGCAAACTAGAAATGGTAAACGTACAGGTCTAGCAGCAGTTCGTATCGCATACGAAATGAACCAAGAAGGCTTGATGGACGAAAAGACTGCAGTTAAGAAAATCCCTGCAGACTCTATCTCTAGCTTATTAGTTCCAGTATTTGATGCTGCAGCTATTAAGAGTGCAACTCCATTCGCAGCAGGTTTACCAGCAGGTCCTGGTGCAGCTACAGGTCAATTAGTATTCACAGCAGCTAAGGCAGAAGCTGAAGGCGTAAAGGGCAATAAGGTAGTATTGTGCCGTGAAGAAACTTCTCCTGAAGACTTAAGAGGTATGATTGCTTCTGAAGGTATTTTGACTTCAAGAGGTGGCGTAAGCTCTCACGCAGCGTTGGTTGCTAGACAAATGGGTAAGGTATGTATCTGTGGTGCTAGTGAAATCGTAGTTGACTATGCTAAGGGTTATATCTCTGCAAATGGCGTAGTAATCAAGGAAGGTGAAAACATTTCTATCGATGGTACTACTGGTAAGGTTTATGCAGGTAAGATTGCAACTTCTGACAGTGAAGTTAACCAAGTTATCAATGGTACATTAGCTGAAGCTGATAGCTATACTTACAAGTTGTTCAACACAGTAATGACTTGGGCTGATAAATATCGTAGATTAGACGTTCGTGCTAACGCTGATAGCCCAGAACAAGCAAGGTCATCTTTGGCTCTCGGTGCTTCTGGTATTGGTTTGTGCCGTACGGAGCATATGTTCTTTGAAGGCGACAGAATTGACTATGTTCGTCAAATGATTTTAGCTAGTGATGTTGCAGAACGTCAAGCTGCTTTGGATAAGTTATTGCCTATGCAAAGAGGCGACTTTGAAGGTATCTTCGAAGCTATGAAGGGTTACCCTGTAACAATTCGTTTGCTAGACCCACCTTTGCACGAGTTCTTACCTCACGATTCAGCTGCTAGAAATGCTTTGGCTGAAAAATTGGGCGTTTCTACTGAATCATTAGTTGAACGTTGCAAGGCTTTAGAAGAGCAAAACCCTATGTTAGGTCATAGAGGTTGCCGTTTGGGTAATAGCTACCCTGAAATCACTAAGATGCAAGCTAGAGCAATTTTTGAAGCTGTAGTTAACGTATCTAAGGGTTCTGAAGGCGAAAAGATTATCCCTGAAGTTATGGTTCCATTAGTAGGTTTTGCACAAGAATTGAAAATCCAATCTGATTTAATCAAGGAACAAGCTGAATTGGTAATGAAGGAAAATGATTTCAAGTTTGACTATATGATTGGTACAATGATTGAAATTCCTAGAGGTGCTTTGACAGCTGATGAAGTTGCTCAACACGCTGAGTTCTTCTCTTTTGGTACAAATGACTTGACTCAAACTGGTTTGGGAATGAGCCGTGACGACGCTGGTAGCTTCTTGGGTACTTACAAAGATTTAGACATCTTGCCAAAGAACCCATTCGCAAGCATCGACGTTGGTGGCGTAGGTCAATTAGTTGAAATTGGTGTACAAAAAGGTAGAGCTACTAACCCTAAGATTAAATTAGGTATCTGTGGTGAACACGGTGGCGACCCTGACTCAATCCAATTCTTCCACAAGGTTGGTTTGACATACGTAAGTTGCTCAGCTCCACGTGTACCAGTTGCAAGATTGGCAGCAGCACAAGCAGCTTTGTCTGAATAGTTTTTAGATAAAATAAAGGGGGCTTAAACCCCTAGATACAAAAAGAGCGAAGATTTAACACCTTCGCTCTTTTTTTCGGTTAAATTTAGAAGTCCCCTTTAGCTTTTAAAATTAGGGTCTGCCTTTTGGGAAGTATGTGTCGATTATATTTTGTAGGGCTTTTCGACTTTCTTGGGCGTGAGTTTCGCTGTATTTGTTTAGATGATTATAATACCAGCCCATTCCATTTTTTATAGTCTTTTCGTCCTCTTTTATACCTTTGGGGTATACTTTTTGGGCAAGGGCTTTAAATTCCTCATTGTTTGTAGGGATTATGTTTTTGTAGTGGAGTAATTTATCGTAGATTGCAGGAGATGGCTTTAAGTTTGCCTTTGCAATTTTTTCGGCTAATGCTTCTGGCTTTTCTGGCTGTATGCCCCAAAAGTGGATTAGGGGGCGTACATCGCAGTTTGCCGATTTTGAGAGATTGAAAATTCGGCTATCAGTGTCGTCTTTATTGACTATTTTAGGGAAAAATTCCTTATTGTTCATATAGTCTAATTCGTAGGCTCTAAAGAAGGAGTTGATTGCCTGCCAGCCAAATAAATCTACATAGTCCACATATTTTGCATAGCCTGTGTATTGATATTTCATTTCGTCGCCAGCAACATTTGTGTAGTTCATTTCCTTGCCTGCTCTAAAATTATCTTTGACAAGCCACATTTGAGCAACTTCGTCTATGCCTTTAAAATTGTGTCCTGCCTTGAATGATTTAATGAAGGCTGTGTCTAAGTCTAAGCCGAAGTTTTGATTGGCTATAGCTACATATAAAAAGTTGACGATTGCTTCAACTTCGCCTCGAAACTTTGTGATGAATACAGCGTGTCCTAGCTCGTGGAAGCAGGCTGAATATGCTATTTCAGGATTTAGATAATAGTGGTTTTTATTGCCATTTTCGGGCATACTTGGCTTGTAGACATCGTTAGTTTGAGGGTAACCAGGGTAGTATGCACCACCTCTAAATTGGAGGTCTGCTTGGAGATAGAGTATAGTTTTGTCTCTATTGTAGCCCTCCCAGCCACGAAGCTCGATAACGCTATCCATTAGCTTATCCCACTTTTGCATAAGACTAATAGGGTCGTCGAAGTTATAAATCCACTTAGTGGGCATATTTAACATAATCTTATCCGACTCAAAATCAGCCCAAGGGGCAGGGCTATTTCGCACTTCTTTCCATTCTTCGAGAGTCATTTTGTCGAAACTCTTTGCCGAAAAGTAGGGAGATTTTACTGCATTAATTATCTCTATTTCAATAACTCCCAAGTCTGCTAGATAAGGCACTTCTATATAAATACCTCCACCCATTGGGTTCGCAACGAGCATTTGGGTATTGTCGATTGGGTACACTATGGAAATTCTATCTAGCCTTTGTATCTTTGGCTTTTTGGCATTGTCCCAAGAGTGCGAGCCAAGCCTAATTTTGTAGCCCTTATTTATCATATTTTCAGGCACATTGATTTTAACTATGCTACCTGCAGGGGCGTAGAAGCCAGTGGGGCGGCGAGCGTCTGCCTTTTCGTAGGCAAAGGGGCTACCCCAACTCTCTCTATTTTGTGCCTTGATTTTTACTTTATGTACCTTATTAGGGTCTGTAGCAGGAGGGCATTCTGCAGGGAAATACTTTGAACATTCAAATTTTTTATTTGCAAAAATCTCTGGGTGAGCCTCAAGGTTTTTAGATGTGTAGGCATAATCAATTAAGCCTTGCTGAATTTCGATGAGGGCAAAATGAATTTCTTTGTCCTTTGTATCAGTTCTTAAAAGCCCACCTTGAGTAGCCTCGTTTATGAATAAGGCATTTTCGCCTCCCTTTTCATAAAATTCAACTATCTCAAATGCACGTTTAATTAGATTTACATCTTCATTTATATGCTTTATTCCAGCTCTAATAGCTTTTGAAAATGGCAACAAAAAGCTCGATGGGCTTTCATTATTTACAAGGGCATCACGTCTTTCGCCCTTTAAATATCCATATACGCCATCAAGGAGTGTATGCAAATAACTAATATTTAAAGATGTTTCATCTTTAGTCTCTGCCTTTAAATCTTTTTCGCAAAAGCCCATTTGAGCTATAAACAAAATAGCCAATACTACAATAAATCTCTTTTTCATTTCACCTCCATTTAAGTAGATTTTTTAAAGACTGTAAAGCTTCTTTTCTAAAAACTGAGTCTTAATTAGACAAAAGGAAAGGCTAAACCTCGGGGAAAAGGTTTAGCCTAAAGGGTTAAGTGTGCTTCTAAAAATTGGTTTTTATACTAAGATAAGTTACAATTGCTTTTTATTAGAAGTACTCTTAAAGAGTGTTTTTAATGATTTTATGCTAAGGAATTATTACATTCCGCCACGACCGCCTTGACCTCTGCCACCTTGTTGACCGCCTTGACCACGACCACCTTGTTGGTTGTTGCCACCTTGACCACGCATATTTTGCATTTGGTTTTTGAATACGTCAGGGTTTTCTTCCATCATCTTAGCTCTTTCTTCTTGAGAAAGTTCGCCATTGCCGTCTGCGTCATATTTAGCAGTTAACTCTTCGATAATTTTCTTAGTGTCTTCTCTCATTTTTTCTAGCTCATCACGAGATAAAACGCCATCGCCATCAGCATCATATTTTTCTATGATTTCTTGAGGCATTCTTGGTTGAGAAGAAGAAGGTGATGAACCATATTGACCTTGTAACATTTCTGTTAATTCGTCTATATCAAGTTTAGAGTCGCCATCTTTATCAAATCTTTCTAAAGACATTTTAGCTCTTTCTTTAATCATATCACCCATTTGGTTTCTGCTTTTAGAAAGTTCTTCTTGAGCTTTAGCTCTTTCTTCTTCGCTAAGTACGCCATCATTGTCTGCGTCGTATTTCTTCAATAGAGCCATTCTGTCGGTATTTCCCATCATACCATTGCCGCCCATTCCACGACCCATCATAGCTTCGCCGCCTTCGCCGCCACGACCGCCTTGACCACGACCACCTTCGCCGCCTTGACCACGACCACCTTCGCCGCCTTGACCACGACCACCTTGACCTCTGCCACCTTGCATTTGACCACCTTCGCCGCCTCTGCCGCCTCT
>JAWXTY010000022.1:17517-39090 GCA_044433115.1 Opitutales bacterium | reverse complement strand
TCTGGCGAATTTTCTTTAGAGTCATCTTTCGTGTCATCAGCGTTGTCAGATTTATCCTTAGAGTCGCCTGAAGTTTCTTCCTTTGTAGAAGAGTCTTCGTTTTGAGTTTTTCCAACTTTTTTAAACTGACCTCCGTTGGGATTTCCTTTTTCTACTCGGGGTTGGTCTTTATTGTATATGGGGTGGAGTTTGCGTCGGAAGCGTTGTCTGTGTTTTGTGTGTTTTGTGTGTCTGAGTTGGCTTCGTCCTTTGTTTGAAAGAGGTCGTCGGGGGATACTTTTTCTAGGCAGAGGAGTAGGAAGTTTCTTAGGGCTTCGGCTGAGTTTAGGGTTTTTGTTTCCTTATCTGATTTTAAGCCTGCAAGGTGGGCTGTTTCGTGTATAAGAATACTTCCCTTATCTTCCATTGGGGTATTTTCTGTCTCAAAAAAGGACTTATAGAAAGCGATTGCGTTGGGCAAATCATCTCTAGTCATTGCCAAAACTGAGTCTTGATATTCTCGGTTTTTATCTTGATATGAGGTGTTTTGAATTTAAAAGTGGGGTTGGCTTGATTGCTGTAAATATTTTTTAATTTGCTTGTTTTTTGGCTTAGGGGCTTGTATTGTTGTATTTAATGAAATTTGAAATTAGCATAGCAATATTTAATGAAGAGGAAAGTCTGGAGGCGAAGATTAGTGAGCTTATGCACTTTTTGGATTGCAATTTTGTATATACAAAAGATGTCGATTTCGCTGTAATTATTGCTGACAATGGCTCTACTGACAAGAGCCAAAGTATTGCAAAAAAGCTTGAAAATGCGTATCCTAATTTGTCGTACACAAGAGAGGACAAGCTTGGAGTTGGGCGTATTTTAAAGAGAGTGTGGAAGGAAAGCTCTGCTGATTATGTGGGATATATGGACTTAGACTTAGCTACAGATTTATCGCACTTAAAGGAAGTTTTGCAAGCCCTTGAAGATGGCAATGACATTGTTTGTGCGAATAGGCTAGATGCGAAATCTCAAGTTATTGCAAGAACTGCAAAGAGGGAATTTTTGTCTCGAAGCTACAATTTTTTTGCTCGCCTTATTTTGGGTACAAAATTTAAAGATGGGCAATGTGGTTTTAAATTTCTAAAAAGAGAAGTTGCTCAAAAATTGATAAGTACAAATTTAATGAGCGATGGGCTTTTCTTTGCCTCGCAGATACTAATTTTTGGCGAGTGGCTTGGGTATAAAATACATCAACTGCCAGTAAAATGGACAGACTCGCCTGCAAGCAAAATAAGGCTAATAGGATTTTCGCTAGAGTGTTTTAGAGAAATTCTTAAAACAAGAAAACTGAAAAAAGAGCTTAAAAAGTTTTAGCTTTCAATATGAGTTCATAAGCGTCTACAACTTTGCGTAACTCTTTTTCGAGGGCTTTAATAGCTATGTCGTTTAGTTTTTTAGAGCTTAGGGTATCTGGGTGTAGAGCCTTGCACTTTTGCCTGTAGGCTCGGCGTACTTCCTCTAAAGATGAGTTTTGGGGTAGCTCTAAAGTTTCGTAGGCTTCAGATAGAGTATCCTTTGTATTCGCCTGAGCAGGCTCTTTGTATCTATAATTAAACTTCTTTTGCTCTCGCTTTTTTGCCTCTAAGCCCATCGACAAAATATAGCCAATGAAGCCCCCTAAAAAAGCCCCAGCGTATCTAAATATAATAAAGCCAAAAACTGCTCCCCAAAAAATAAGTCTCATATAGTTTTAAACTTTGAGTTTTGCTAAATTAAAGTCAAGAATAAAGGGCTATCCTACAAATTAACTATTGCTTATTTTTAAAAATAATCTAATCTTAGTTATTATTATGTTAATATCAAATATTACAGATACAATAGGTAAAACTCCTATAGTTAAGTTGGCAAAACTTAGCGAAAATTCTTATGCTGACGTTTATGTTAAGCTAGAATTTTTCAACCCTCTATCTAGCATAAAAGATAGACCTGCTATATCTATAGTAGACGACGCAATGGCAAATGGTACGCTTGCAAAAGGAGGCACGCTAATTGAGGCTACTTCTGGCAATATGGGAATTGCATTGGCGTATATATGTGCAAGCAAGGGTATTAATGCGATATTTACTATGCCTTCATCTATGTCGGCTGAGCGTAAGGCTCTATTGAAAATGCTTGGGGCTAAACTAGTTTTAACTGAACCTAGTTTGGGTATGAGTGGGGCTATAGCAAAGAGCCAAGAGCTTTTTGAAGCTACGCCTAATGCCTTTTTAGCTAAGCAATTCGAAAACCCTGCAAACCCTAAAGCTCACGAGCTTCACACTGCCCCTGAAATCCTTGCAGACTTGCCTGATGTGGATATATTCCTTGCAGGCGTTGGTACAGGTGGCACGTTTTCTGGTATATCAAAGGTGCTAAAGGCTCATAATTCTAGTGTAAAGACTATAGCTATTGAACCTTTTGAAAGCCCTGTAATTTCAGGAGGCAAGGCTTCAGGACACTTAATTCAAGGTATAGGAGCTGGCTTTATCCCTGCAAATTTAGATACATCTTTAATAGACGAAGTTATGACTATTAAAGGCGAAGACGCAATTACAACAGCTCGTAAATCAGCCCTTGTTGAAGCTTTGCCAGTTGGTATATCAAGTGGTGCAAATATTGCAGCTGCCCTCGAATTAGCTTCTCGTAAAGAGATGAAAGGCAAAAAGATATTGACAGTTGCCTCATCTTGTGCAGAAAGATATATAAGTACTAGATTAGGTACAGACATATTATAAAGAAAAGTCAAAAAAAGATTTATATGAGAAAAGTAAAGAGAGTTATAGATTTAATAGAGCCAAAGAAAAAAACTCTATACACGCTAAATATCACAAAGGAGCAATCTGTGCTATTAAACACTTGGTTGAGCAAAAATTTGTGGACTCCCTACGACGTAAATTACGCCGACTTTGCATATAAATCAAGAGACTGCAATGTCGTATACTACACTTCAACTAAGCTCGTTATCCAAGGCAAAGGCACTGAGGACTTTGTAACTTTTGTGCTTGAAGGGCAGATAACTAAAGAGGCTCGCCTTGGATATGACGAAGTTCTAAACCCCCAATATTTTGAAAGCCACGCTGGTGTCGACGAGTCTGGTAAGGGCGACTTGTTTGGACCTTTGGTATCTGCTTGCGTCGTTGCAGACACTGACGCTGTACGCAAGTGGGTAGACGAGGGGCTAAAAGAGTCGAAAAAAGTTACTAGCGACACTGCAGTGATGGCGATGGCTAAAAAGATTAGGGCGACAAAAAATGTAGCGATAAAGGTCAGTTATGCGAATATGACTAAGTATAATGAGCTCTATAATCGCTTTGGAAATTTAAATAAAATGCTAGCTTGGATGCACGCAAAGAGTGTAGAAGGTGCTCTAGCTGAAAAACACGTAAAGTGGGGTATGCTTGACCAATTCACAAAGCAAGCTCTCGTGCAAAAACAACTAAACATAGATGACTTTGAGCTAAAGATGGAAACTAAAGCAGAGCGAGACCCAGTTGTAGCTGCTGCCTCAATCATAGCTAGAGCAACTTATGTATATGCAATGAATAAGCTTTCTGAGGAATGCTCTATAAAGCTAAAAAAGGGTGCAAGTGCCCAAGTCAAAGAGCAAGCTGTGGAAATCATAAAGAAATTTGGCAAAGACGCTCTCCCTAAATTTGCAAAAATGCACTTTAAAACTGCTAAAGAAGCCCTATATAACTCTTAACTTTCCTTATTTAACCCCCACTCCACCCAATTACTATGAACAAACTTGCCTCCTTCGACATTGAACACTTGAGACTTAGAACTTATTTCACTGGAGTCGACGAAGCTGGCAGAGGTGCATTAGCAGGTCCTGTTTGTGCTGCAGCTTTTTTAGCAGATGAGAAATTTTATGATAGGCTAGACGACTTCAAAATCCTAGCCCAGCTAAATGACTCTAAGCAACTAAAGTCTGAGCAAAGAGACACTATATATTTTGAGCTAATAGAGCTAAAGAAAAAGGGCATAGTAGACTTCGAGTGGGCTTTTGCTAGTGTAGAAGAAATTGAAAAAATCAATATTTTAGAAGCAACTAAGCTCGCAATGAAAAGAGCCTTAGATCAACTAAACAACAGAAATGAGCTAAATTATGCCCTAATGCAAAATAGGCTAGAACTCTTCGAAAGTTCTACTCCAAACTTAGCCCAATCTGAAATTTTTGTAGATGGCAAGCCCCTTAAAAACTTTAAATACAAGCACTTTTCCATAATAAAAGGCGATAGCAAAAGCTTTGCAATAGCAGCCGCCTCTGTAGTAGCTAAAGTCAATAGAGATAAACTTATGATAGATCTCGCCAAAACATACAAGCACTACGCCATCGAACAACACAAAGGCTATGCCACTGCCCTACACTGCGAACGCCTCAGCGAACTCGGGCTTAGCCCCATTCATCGCAAAAGCTTCGTCGAAACTATGCTCAGACATAAAGAAGAAAAAGCCGAAACCCAAGCCGAATTGTTTTAGTACTGGACAGTGGACGGCTTTTTCAGTGGCTTGTTCAGCCCCCGACACCCCCGAACAAAGCAGTGCTTTGAGCCATAGTTTGGGTCGCTGGCATTTGTTGATTAGAGTGTTTCCTTAGGGTCTTGGTTGCTTGCCCAGCTGCCCTTTTGTTGAATTAAATTAATTTTGAAAAAATTAAAGATAATAAAAATGGACTCGCTCATTTGCTTTTGCTTTGCAAAACTTTCGTGTTCCCTTCACATCGAAAGAGAAGTATCTCTTTCGAACTAATTAGTTCTTATTTTAGATTTTAGGCTTTGCACTTGAATGTGCAAAGGGAAATGACATTTGACATTTGACATTTGAAAATTTTTATCAATAATTACAAAGTAATTAATAATATAATGAATGCTTGTTACGAAAAAATTATAAGACCTTTGTTTTTTAAGCAAGATCCTGAGAATGCTCACGATTTTGCTAATAAGGGAATGTCTATATTGTCAAAGATGTCTCTTTTGAGAATTATTATGGAAAAAATGAATTTCTATAAGTATCAAAAGCCTATTAACTTATTTGGCGTGGAATTTCAAAATTGCGTTGGCTTAGCTGCTGGTTTTGATAAAGAAGCTACTTCTTGGCGTGCTGCGGCTGCCTTGGGTTTTGGACATACTGAAATAGGCACGATAACAAAGCATAAGCAAGCAGGTAACCCAAAGCCTAGAGTCTTTAGATACCCTCAAGAAGAAGCTGTAGTAAACTCTTTTGGCTTCCCTAACGATGGGGCAGAAGCAATTGCTGCAAGACTTTTAAAGAGCAAAGCTCACTTGGCAAAAAAGATACCATTGGGTATAAATATAGGTAAATCAAAAATCACGCCTCTTGAAGAAGCTGCCGAAGATTACATACATAGCCTTAATGTATTGGGTGATTTCGCTAGTTATTTTTGTATAAATATCAGTAGTCCAAACACTCCTGAGTTGCGTAAACTTCAAGGCAAAGAATATTTATACGACCTCCTAAAGCAAATTCAAGACGCAAATAAGGCAAGGGCAGAAAAGTTCGCTAAGCCAAAAGTGCCTATACTTTTAAAAATCGCTCCAGATTTAGAGTTTACTGAAATCGACGAAATTTTAGAGACTGTTTTAGACTTAGGCTTAGATGGCATAGAAGCGACTAACACAACTATCACTCGCCCAGAGCATTGTGCGTATATGGAAACTAAGGGTGGGCTAAGTGGCAAATTGCTATTTGAAAAATCCCTCGAAGTTGTAAATTACATTGCAAAACGTACTGAAAACAAGTTGCCTTTAATAGGCATAGGCGGGATAATGAGTACAGACGACGCAGGCAAAATGCTCGACGCTGGAGCTCATTTAGTACAAATTTACACTTCCCTAATCTATAGGGGTCCATTCTTTCCAAGAGACATAGCAAAATCTGCAAGGTGGAGATATAGCTCTGATTGGGTGTAAAATTTAGATAATTATTAAACAATAAAATAGAAAAATAGAAAGACAAAAAAAATGGCAGGACCAACTGACTTAAGAAAAGGTAAAGTTATCATTTATAATGGAGCACCACACGTAGTTTTAAATATGCTACATAGAACTCAAGGTAGGCAAGCAGGCTTTGTGCAAACTACATTGAGAAACCTAGACACAGGCTCATCTACAACTACTAAATTCCGTTCTACAGATACTGTAGAAATTTGCCACACTACCAACAAAAACCTAGAGTACTCTTTCAAGGACACTGAAGGTTATCACTTTATGGACACTGAAACTTATGAAGACACTCTATTGCCAGAGTCTATCATAGGCGACGACATTAAGTGGTTAATTGAAGGTGCTATGTATGCTATATTGTTTGTAGACGACAAAGCAGTTTCTTTGGAATTGCCTAATACTATAGAAATGAAAGTTATCGAAGCTTCTGATGGTATCAAGGGCGACACATCTTCATCTCCATCAAAGCCTGTAACTTTAGAAACAGGTATAGTAGTGCAAGTTCCTCTATTTATCAAAAATGGCGAAGTCCTAAAGATACGTACAGACGACGCTACTTATGTAAGCAGAGCTTAGTATAAGAATTATGCAATCTCCACTAAAGCCTATAGATTTAAGAGCTATACTTGAGTATGTGCCTATGTATAGGGGGCAAACCTTTGTTATAGCTATAGATGGCTCGGTGGTAGATTGCGATAATTTTGCAAATTTAATTACAGATATTGCAGTTCTTTATAACCTTGGTATAAAGATAGTTATAGTACACGGAATTGCAATGCAACTAAGGCAAATATGCCAAGCAAAAGGTATTGAGCCAAGTGATATTTATGGGATAAAGCCTGTAGATGAAGAAACGCTAAAGATAGCGACTCAAGTAAGTGCTTGCTTGGCTGAAAAAATAAAAAATGCCCTCACTATTCAAGACCTAAAGTGTGTAATATCAAACGCTTTACGCTCTACTGAAATAGGAACTTTAGCAGGCGTTGACTACCTCAATGCAGGCAAACCTGATAGGGTTGACTTTGCAACTCTTAAGAATTTTTTAGATATGGGGCTAATTCCCATCATCTCTCCCATTGCCCTAGATAGGCAAAGTCGTATGCTTAGAATGAACTCCGACGTGCTTTCGAGCGAGCTTGCAGTTGGGCTAAATGCCTCAAAGCTAATATATGTAGGGGCAACTAATGCACTTGAAAATGAGGAGGAGCAAGCAGTGGCGATAGAGCTTAATAGCTTGCAGGCAATCATTAAAGAGCGTGCAGGTGAGATAGACGAACGCTTGTTGTCGAAACTAAAGTATGCAAGCCAAGCCTTGGCAAGCACCAAGACAAATAGAGCCCACATACTCAATGGTATGAGCTATGACTGCCTGCTAACAGAGGTTTTTGACACTGTAGGTTGTGGCACAATGATTTATGCAGACGAGTATCAAAAAATAAGAAGGGCTACGATTTCTGACGCAATTAGTATTTACAATATTTCAAAAATATCTTCTAAAGAAGAAAACCTTGTGGAGCGTTCACTAGAAGAAATTGAGGCTAATATAGATTTTTATTATGTATACGAAATAGATGCTAGTATTATCGCCTTTGTGTGCTTATTGGATATAGGCGACAATTCTGCAGAGCTTGCGTCTCTACACGTGCAACAATTTTATAGGGGCAAAAGCGTTGCAAGGACTCTAGTTGAATTTATAATAAAAAAGGCAAAGCAAAAGGGATATTCAAAGTTATTTGCACTAAGTACAAGGAGTGCAGAATTTTTCCGAATTTGCAAATTCAAGGAAGTTTCGCCTGACACTCTATCTGCAAAGAGGCTAGAAAAATACAACGCCTCAAAGCGAAATTCAAAAGTGCTTTTATTGGACTTAGCCTAAAGAGTTTCTAAAGATTAGCCCCTAAAAAGAGCAATTGTAGCTTGTCTTAGTGCAAAAACAAAGTTTTTGCTTTCCTGTTTAAAGACCAATTTTTAGAAGCCCCCTTATATTTAACCGTTTAGTTTTTCACGAAGGACTAGTTCGTTAAAGCCCATAAATATATCGCTTCGGCTAACTGTGCCATAGAACTTTCGATTAGAGTCGACTATAGGCAATAGGTTAAAATTCCTATGTTCTGTGAATACCTTAATTGCGTCTATCAGCGACATTTCAGGCAAGAGGGTTGGTATATTGCTTTGCATAATATCGTCTGCAATAACGTTGTTTGAGACGTATTTAGACTTAATAAAGCTTAGAATATCAACTTCCAAGATTGCCCCTATGTATTGATTACGCCTTGAGACTACGTATATAGCTTCTTCGGGGTTCTTTAGAAACTTTTGGGCAATTTTAGAAAAGAGCGTGTCAGCTAAAACAGTGTCGGAGCTTCTTCTGAATATATCCATTAGACGTACGTCCTTTAAAGGCTTATCAAAGGCATTGTTTAGCGTTCCTGTTTCTGCCTTATACATACCATCTGTGTGCAAGAGCTTTGCTATTGCGTAAGATACTAAAACGCCAACGATTAGCGGGAATATCATACGCCCTGCCATAGTAAATTCTATAACCAAAATTAGCGATGTTAGTGGAGCTGCAGCTGCTGTAGTAAAAAACGACGCCATTCCCAAGAGCGAAAAGCCAATAATTTCTGCCGTACTTAGAGGAACGCCAAAATAAATCAATAAATGAGCAAATAGAAAGCCCACTATACTTCCTATAGCCAAGCTTGGAGTAAGCACCCCACCTATAGTTCCCATAGCAAAGAACAAGGCAACTGAAAAGACTTTCAAGCACAACAATATAGATATGTCCTCGATGGAAATCGCCTTTGCAACTATGCTCTTTATGAGATGGTCGCCATTGCCTGCAATTTGTGGATATGAGATAGCAATTAAGCCTACTATCAAACCAGCAAAGCCAATTTTAACTGCCAATGGCAATTTTATTAAAGACAACAAGCTCCTCGATTTTGATAGAGTAACTAACCAAAGCTTTGCTGACACTGAAGAAATTACAGCAAGCAACAAGACGTAAAGTAGATATTTATTTGTAACATAAGCGTCTGCTGCCTCGTATACAGGCGAAGCGTCTGCAATTAAAGATATTGCAAAGTAGCTCACGCAACTAGAAATTAGTATAGGGGCTAGTATATCTAGTGCCATTGTGCCTATTACGATTTCGCATACGAATATACCCCCTGCAAGTGGCGTGTGGAACACTGCCGACAATGCCCCTGCTGCTGAACAAGCTATAATCAATCTCAGCCTTGGCACAGATAAGTGCATAAATCGCCCAAGCCTCGACGCTGCAAGAGCTGCCGTTTGCACAAGTGGACCTTCCCTACCTATTGCAGCCCCAGACGCTATAGATACTATAGCCGAAAAGCTCCTAAGCATTGTAGCTCCAAAGGGAATATAGCCATTGCCAATTGCGACAGACTCCATATAAGGGATTGCCCTACTCTTTACTTTTTTGTATGCAAAATATAATATTAAGCCAGAAATGACACCCCCTACTACAAGGGAAAATATCCTACGCTCTGGGCTAATTCCCATAAAGGTATCCACGATATAATGCGTGGTCTCGCCCATCAAGATATATTGAATTAAATGCACTGCCTGCGAAAATATCAAGGCAACTAGTGCAGAAAGCAAGCCAAAGATTATGGCACAAATATATACCCCATTTTTAGATTTTAAGCTGAGTTTTGCCCTTAGTTCAAATATTATTCCATATAAAAACTTCATAGCAAATGCCTTAAATTAAGCCGTTTAGCTCGTTTTCTATCTCAACAAGAGACAACTGAGTTAAATCGGAATTATTAGCCTTATACCACTTAATCAACTTTTGAAGTATAAACAAATAGCGAGAAATTTTAGATTTATCGATACCTATTAGCACAATCGCCTTAGCCTTTTTGTCAGAAGAAGGCCAATCAATGCCAGCACCTCTATTTATGCCTACAATGATATAATCATCATCTAAGCCCTCAACTCTGCCATGGGGGACTGCCAAATTATCTTCGAGATAAGTAGAAACAGTGTCCTCTCTCATATAGACAGCCTCCTTAAGCTCTTCTAGCTTAGCTTCTTCTAAAGAGTCTACAAGCGAGCTAAAGATAGACTCTAAACATTCTATCTGGTCGTCAAAATCTTTTAACTCTATTGCCTTTATATAACCCATAAGAATTTATAATATAAGCCACTTATGCCTAAAATGTCAAGCGATTTTGATTTTAAAAATATTTGTATTTAGCCCTATATGCAAAAATGACAAGCATACTTAGCAAGAAAAAAGTAAATTCTGCAACTGGTATTGCTAACCATACCCCAATTTCGCCCCAAAACTTTGGCAAAATAACTATAGCAGGAGCTAGAAATAAAAAGCTTCTTGAAAATGATAAAAATGCAGATACCTTTCCATTTGATAACGAAGTAAAGAGTGCCGATGCCAATATATTAAAACCTGCGAACAAAAAAGATATAGACATAAACCTCAAGCCCCTCAAAGTCATATCAAAAAGCTCTTGTTCCTTTATAAAAAAGCCAACTAGATAATATTCAAACACCCAGCAAAAAGAAAATATACAAAGAGCTAGTACTATGCAAATTTTCAAAGAATAGCTAAATAATGTCTTTATCCTCGTATAATCTTGTCTGCCAAAACTAAAAGAAAACAAAGGTGAAGCCCCTGTTGCATAGCCTAAAAATATCGCTGCTAAGAGAAATTGCAGATACAAAATTACAGATATTGCAGCTACCCCTTGCGAGCCTACATACTTCATCATTGTTATATTAAACAAGAAAATAACAAGGGCTGTGGCAAATTGAGTTACCATCTCAGATGAACCATTTGTCATCGACTCGACTATAGCCTTATAATCCAAGTTAGGACGTGTAAAGTAAAGGGTTGCAATCCTGTTTTTTGTAAAATATATTAAACCAAAAATCCCTACACAAGAAAAGCCTATGCCAGTTGCAAAAGCTGCCCCCTTTAAGCCCCAATCGAAGAGACCTATAAAGACATAGTCTAAAACCATATTAACAATTCCTGCTATAATTATGGCAAGCATCGCATATTTTGGTCTGCCTCTAGCTATCAAAAAGTGCTGAGAGAAAACCTGCATCATCATCATTGGGAAAAACAATATAGCCACGACTGCATAGTCCCAACAATATTGATATAATTCCTTTGTAGACCCCAAAAAGTAGATGACATCTTCTAAGAAATACATAAATATAGCCCCCAAAATCACTGAAATTATCAGCCCAAAATAGACTATAGCAGAAAAGGTCTCTTTCGCTAATTGAGCCTTATCCTCGCCCATTTGCCTAGATACTAAGGCACAGCCTCCAGTTGCCAACATCAAAGCGATAGCCCAGCATATATTTAATATAGGGTAAACTATATTGCTCGCAGAAAGCCCATTTGCACCAACATAATGCGATATAAAAATGCCATCTACCATTACATAAGACGACAAAAACACCATCATAAGCATAGATGGCAAAACAAACTTTAAAATATTCTTTAAGTTTAAGTGAAAGGCTAAAATATTGTGCATAATAACAAAAGCCAAGCCCCACTTCGAGACTTGGCGATATAGGTTTCTAAAAAATTGAAATCAAGCCTAAACTACTTGAGCTTTGGCTCTGGCTTAGCTTCTGGCTTAGCTTCTGGCTTAGGCTCTTCTTTAAGTCCCAAAATATCTCTTAGAGACTTATCTCCCATTTCCTTTTTGAACATCTCTAAAGTCGCTTGAACTGCGATAACTTTCGCTTCTTGAGTGCCACGCTTATCTGCAGGGATTTTATTTGCCACATCTACTGCATTTTTCTTTGCAAGAGCTTCAGCGTACTTTGCAAACTTCTCTGCAAAGACTTTATTATCTATACCTTCTAGCTTAGACTGGGCTTCTACAGATTGCCCAAATTTAAGTATATTTGAAAAGTCGTATTTTGCACCAAATGCACTAATTGAGAAAATCCCAATTGCTAATATCATTAATAATTTCTTCATTTTATTCCTTTATATCTTCTTTTATATCAAAAATTTCAGTGAGCTTTTTTGCTGCAAAAGCTTTCATAACTAGCTTCATCATAGCCTCGTCTGCTTGACTTTCAGTTTCGCACTTTTCCAAGTCTTGCATATTTTCATCTATGAGCTTTGCCAAGAGATTGTCAACAGCTTCAACAACGCTATCCATATCCAAGCCCTCTATATCTGCTTGAACTAAGACTGAACGCCTAAAATCTATTATGCCAGAAAAGTCATAAGGGCTTCTCTTCATATCCAAACTGGCAACTTCGCCTTGCATAGTTTGCATAGCATTCGCAGCTGCAGTACATTCGCCATTTGCAGAACAACAAGCCTCTACTGGCTCTGTGGCTTGCACTTCATCTTTACTACAAGCAAAAGCCAAGGCACTTAGAGATATTATAAGCAAGTTCTTCATCTAAATCTTCTCCACTGAATATCCATCTTTATTATCCAAGACATTCCAAGATTTCTCTTGAAGAGCCTTACGAATTTCGTCAGCCTTTGCCCAATCTTTATTCTTCTTAGCTTGCCATCTTGCTTCTGCTAAGTCCAATATTTCTTGAGGAATTTCTGAGCATTCTTCTTTATCTGCAAAAGGAATTAATCCCAAAGCATACATAAATCTAGCCAAGCTCTTTAAATCGTCTAAGCTAAAAGTATCCTTGTTTGCAAAAGTTGTGAAGGCTCTGCCTAAGCCCTTTGGTATATTCAAATCGTCGAGCATAGCTTCAAAAGCGTCATCGAAAGCACCATTTGAAAAATCCTTTGCGTTGATTATAGCTACAAAGTCCTCTTGGCTCATAGATAGAGCTTCCAATGCCTTTGCTATAAACTTATCTAGCTTATTTAAAGCACTTTTAGCATCGTCTAAGCCCTTGAATGTGAAGTTTAGTTGTTGCCTATAATGCCCCATAAGCAAGGCTAAGCGAATTTGCATAGGCTTATAACCCTTGCCCTCAAGGTCGTCCATAGTATATAGATTACCCAAGCTCTTCGACATCTTTTTAGATTCTACCATCAAGTGTGCTGAGTGAAACCAGTAGTTTGCATAAAAGTCTTTACCTGTAGTACATACGCTTTGTGCAACTTCGTTCTCGTGGTGAGGGAAACACAAGTCTACACCACCTCCGTGCAAGTCGAATGTATCGCCCAAGTAGCGTCTGCTCATTGCAGAACACTCTATGTGCCAACCAGGTCTGCCTTCACCCCAAGGGCTTTGCCAAGCATTTTCGCCATCTTCAGCCTTTTTACCCTTCCATAGAGCAAAGTCGCTAACGCTATCTCTATCATACTCATCTGCAGCATTTAATGCTCCTGCAGAATTTTCTTTTTGAGTGTTTAAGTCCTCTATTTGTAAACCTGACAACTTGCCATATTGAGGAAAGCTTGAAATTTTAAAATAAACACTGCCATCTGGCATAGCATAAGCGTGTCCCTTCTCTATTAGAGTAGAAACCATATCAATTTGCTCTTTAATATGTTCAGTTGCCTTAGGCTCTGTGCTAGGACGCAACATATTTAGCTTGTCGCAATCTATGTGAAATTTATCTGTCCACTTTGAAGTGAAATCCTTTAGAGACATATTCTCAGCTTGGCTTTGCCTTATAGTCTTGTCGTCTACATCTGTAATATTTCTAACGTGATTGACCTTAACAGCAATTGCCTCTAGCGTTCTACGCAAAGTGTCTTGCACAACAAAAGTTCTAAAGTTGCCTATGTGAGCAGGTCCATAAACAGTAGGTCCACAACAATACATTTTGAACTCCTCTCCCATAGATTTGAGTTCTTCTTTTGTTCTACTAAGTGTATTATGTATTTTTAAGTCCATTATTTTGTTGCTTTAACTTTAATTATTATTTTGAATATTAACTTAAGGTGATTTCTAAAAATTGGCAATTAGCTATTTTTAAGGCTACAACCGCAAGGGCGTAGGAGCATTGCTTTAGCAATGACCCTGAGCGATAGCGAATGGGCGAAAAGGGCTTTATAAGCCTTGAGTCATTATTTTTAGCGTAATTTTCTTGTTTTTTAAGGATAATAATGCAATTATTTGACGTAAAAACAAGAAAATTCAAGCAAAAATAGGCTAAAAAGAGCAATTGTAGCTTATCTGAGTGCAAAAACTAAGTTTTTGCTTTCTTGAAAAAACCAATTTTTAGAACTCACCTAACTCTTATATATAAAACATTATGGACGAAAATTTCAAGCTCGATTTAAAGTTAAGACCAAGAAGAATGCGTAAAAGTTCTCCTATACTATCGCTTTGTGAGGAAAATTCCCTCAATTTAGGCGATTTAATACAACCTGTCTTTGTTATAGATGGCAAAAATAAAGTTGAAAAAATCGACTCTATGCCAGACATACAAAGGTATACTATAGATAAATTGCTAAAAAAGTGCGAAGAACTCTTGGCTCTTGGTGTAAATTCTATAGCATTGTTTCCTTCTATACAACAAAGGCTAAAAAGCTTAAATGCTAAGGAAGCTGTAAACGAAAAAAATCTTCCTCTTAGAGCTATTAGTGCTATAAAAAAGAGATTTCCTGAACTTGTTGTAATTGCAGACTTAGCCTTAGACCCTTATACTTCGCACGGACACGATGGCTTAATAGACAAAAATTCTGGACAAATTCTAAACGACGAAACAGTCGAGATACTAACTGCAATGGCTCTTTTAACAGCCGAAGCAGGGGCAGATATGGTAGCTCCTTCAGATATGATGGACGGAAGAGTTGGCTCTATAAGAGAAAATTTAGACCTTTGTGGCTTTGAAGATTGTGCAATAATGGCTTATTCTGCAAAATACGCCTCTACATTCTACTCTCCTTTTAGAGAAGCACTTGGCTCAGATAAGGCTGCAAAGACAAAGAGCTTAAACAAATTGTCTTATCAACTAAATCCTGCAAACTCAAGAACAGCCCTCCTCGAAGCTTCTTTAGACGAAGCAGAAGGTGCAGATATTTTAATGGTTAAACCTGCAATGTATTATTTAGATATAGTTGCAAAACTTAGAGCTCAAAGCAACTTGCCTATAGCTGCATATCAAGTGTCAGGCGAGTATTCTATGATTAAAAATTGTGCAAATATGGGCTTTTTAGACTTAGACAAAGCAATTTATGAGTCATTAATATCTATAAAAAGAGCTGGTTGCGATATGATTTTAACATACTTTGCAGAACACTATGCAAAGGCTATGATTTCATAGAACTTGCTTATATTCAGCCAATTATTGAGTTTTCTTTAAAAATATAGCAAAAAGTAGAATAAAGTTGAAACAAAAAACTTTATTTTACGTTTGCATTTATTAGTACTATTCTATAGAACTTAGAGTAGTTTTAATATACATATTTTATAAGGAAAATAATAAATGAATTTCAAATTGGCAAAAATTGCGTTACTCGCTCTAATATTCTGTTTTCAAGGTGCAACTGCACAAGCTCAAGGTGGTCAAGGTGGTATGCAAGGCGGCAGAGGTCAAGGCGGTCAAGGCATGATGCAAGGCGGCAGAGGTCAAGGCGGTCAAGGCATGATGCAAGGCAATATGCAGCAAGATGGCATGCAAGGCAATAATATGCAAGGCAACTACCAAAATATGCAACAAGGTAATATGCAGGGCAATGTACAAGTTAACTATCAAGGCACACGTACTACCACAAACAATACGCTCCCAACTTCAGCTCCTTTCCCTTATCCTGAAACAGAAGTTGATGCGAAAAGCGAATTTCAAGGACCTTTCTATTTTGTAGATGAGTCTCCTATACAAATTTTAAAGATTTTAGAAATCTTAACTGGAAAATCTATCCTTCAGCCACCAAATTTGCCTAATGTAAAGATAAACTTCACTTCTAAGGACAAGATTAAGACAGATGAAGCTATACTTTTGCTAGAGTCTCTATTGAGTATGAATGGTATAGCTATTATCCCTATGGGCGACGTGCTAAAGGCTGTTTCTATATCTGGGGTAACTATGCAGTCTCCTGAATTTATCGAAGGCGATGTGTTGAAAATGCCTCCAAGCCAAAAGTTCTACTCTAAGATTTATAAATTGCAATACCAAGATATATCTACAGCTCAAACACTTTTGTCTAGCTTGTTTACTTCTGGTGGTATCGCTAGTTATGTTGCATTTACTAGAACTAATTCTTTTATGCTAACTGACACATTAGTTAATCACCAAAGATTGCAAAGACTCTTAAACGAAGTAGACGTAGAAGCTGAAATAGCAGAAGAAATGGCGTTTATCGAGCTTAAGAACACTAGTGCAAGTGATATGCAAACTAGCTTAAAGAGCATAAGTGGCAATCTACTTAAGAGA
Organism: Opitutales bacterium; assembly: GCA_044433115.1. GTDB lineage: Bacteria > Verrucomicrobiota > Verrucomicrobiia > Opitutales > Intestinicryptomonadaceae > CAKUIA01. The sequence goes on along the minus strand of JAWXTY010000022.1, from coordinate 22,783 downwards.
TATTTTGAAAACACTATCATCGAAGCAGACGATAGAACAAATCAACTTATCGTATTTGCTCGCAAGGGTAATATGAAGTATATCAAGCAATTCGTTGAAGGTTTTGATATTGAAGCTGAACCTCTAACAAAGAGCGAAGTGTTCTATATTAAGCACGGCGAAGCCGAAGACGTTGCAGACGCTATTAATTCTATTATAGATGGTCAACAAAGTGCATCTTCAACTCTTACAAAAACTCAAGCCGTAACTAGAGATACAACTATTGAAGCCTCAAGAGCTGGCATAAATTCAACAGCTACAGGCATTTCTAACTCAGTAGACCTTTCTACGCCCAACACAACAACAACCACAACAGTAGAGCAAAAGCAAAGAGAGTTGATGTTCAGTTCTTATGCAACCTTGGTATCAGACGAAAGAAGTAACTCAATTTTAGTACACGGAACAAAGTCAGATATTAAGAACGTTAAGGACTTAATCGACAAAATCGACGTTGTTTTACGCCAAGTTAGAATAGACATTATCATCGCAGAAGTTTCTCTTTCTGAGAATGAAGTTTCAGGCTTAAGTAGCTTTGGATTGGGCTTAGATACAGACTTAATCACAGCAGGCACAACTGTAGGTGGTTTTTCTGCAACTACTCAAGGTGAGACGCTAAACGACACACCTTCATTCCAATTATCTGCAACTGAAAGCTCTTTCCAAGCTATATTTAATATCGCCCAAGAGAAATCTAATGTAAAGTTGTTGTCAAATCCAACTATCGTAACAGCCCACAATAAGGTGGGTATGGTTAATATATCTACATCTTACCCAACTATTACTAGTAGTATATCAAGCGTAACTGACGTTGGTACTACTCAAAATAGTGTAGACTATCAAGATATTGGTATCACTTTGACTGTTACTCCTTTAATTGGCGACAATGGAATGGTTCAATTAGAAATCACTCAAACTGCAAACACTATTCAAGGTTATACTACTATTAGTGGCAATGACCAAGTGGTTATTGGTAAGCGTGAAGCTGAGAGTTTCTTGAGTGTACAAAGTGGTAATATCATAGTTCTAGGTGGTATGAAGGAAATTTCTTCTTCTCACACTGACTCTAAGGTATGGCTACTTGGCGACATTCCTCTATTGGGCGAACTATTTAAGCCTAAGGATTACTCAGACTCTGTATCTGAAATAATAATGTTCATTCGCCCAACTATCATTGACTCTGTAACTGTAGCTGACGTTGTTACTAACGAAGAGCTTAACACTAGAAGTGGTCAAATTATCAAGGATTATCTTGAAACAGGCGAAATCGAAGAAGAAGCTGTAAAACAAATCAAAGCTGATAGAGCTGCAAAGGCTCTTAAAGAAGAAGAAGCTAGACTCAAGGCTGCAGAAGAGGCTAAACAAACATCTTCAGAAAACACTACTAAAACAAAATCTGCAGCAGCTAAGAGGTAAAAATGAAAAAGATTTTAACATTACTAAGCTTAGTAACAGCTAATTCACTTATGGGGCAAGCCCTCATAACTGAGGCTGATGTTGCTCTGCTAGAGAAGTTGAAAACTTCTAGCCCATTTACAGCTAGTTCGGCTACTCAAATGGGTATTGGCGACCCTCAAATGCTGAGCTTGCGAGGCATTACTAAAGTTGGCAAATTTTGGTATTTCAGCATTTACGACTCTTCTTTAAACTCGTCATTTTGGGTTCAACTAAAAGATGGCGACAGGGAATTATCTCTAATTAAAGCAGAATTTTTTGACGACGAAAACAAAGAGCTAGAAATATCTACAAGCTCTTATACCCACATTTTGGCTCTAAAAGAAAGAGATGCTCTAACTGGAGCTGTTCCTAACATACCTGGAAGTGCCAAGAAAAGTAGCTCTAATAGCAATAGAGAACAAATGGGCAAGATGCTTTCTACTATGAGTAGCCAACAAAAAGCCGGCTTAATGGGACATTTAGCTGCAACTATGATGATGGGCAACCAACAAGGCGGCACTAACCAACAAGGCGGCACTAACCAACAAAGTGGCAAAAGCAATAACCAACAAAGCGGACAACAATACAATAATCAAGGCAACTCTAATAACAGAAGCTCTGGGAATAGTTCCAGTAGTAGAAGTTCAAGTGGTAGCTCTGGTTCGTCAAGTAGAAGTTCAGGTGGCAGCTCAGGAAGCAGAAGGTAAACTATATGATACATAGTATAAATAAAAAAATTTACGAAAAGCTAAGCGACAAACTAAGCCCTAACGACATCGACATTTTAAAATCTTTAAATAAAGCAGAAAAGCCTACTTTCATTTTCGAAAGAAGTGATATTAGGCAAGACGAGCTTTTGGATATACTTGTAGAGGCGTCTGGCTTGGAGTCTGTGGAAAAGGTTGAGCTTGCAGATAATCCTCAAAAAATCATACCTGCAAAGTTGATTTTAGAGTATAATATTTTGCCTATAAAGACAGATACAAGCGATGTAGTTCTAGTAACGCCTTGGGTGCCAAGTGCTGACGAGATTTCTTGGATAAAGGCTCTAAGTGGAAAAGCTCCTGTGTATAAGTTGGCAAAGTATCAAGATGTTTTTGATATAATTTCTCAAAGCTTTGGCGTTGGAGCAACTTCTTTCGATGCAGATAGTGGCGACGAATTTTCAAATATAGACGATAGCGACATTGAAGAAGATGAAAATGCAACTATCATTAAATTTGTAAATGAAATCGTAACAAGGGCATTAAAAGATAGAGCTACAGATATTCATATCGAGCCTCAAAAACAGACTCTAAACATTCGTTACAGAATTGACGGCAACTTAGTTCCTATTAAATTGCCTGAGAACTTATTGAAGTTTAAAGACGCTATTATCTCAAGAATTAAGATTATGGCACGCTTGAATATCTCTGAAAAGCGTCGCCCTCAAGATGGTAGAATAAATTTCGTATCTAAGACTGGTAACGACATTGATATAAGAATTTCATCGCTACCTACTCTATATGGCGAAAGTATTTCTATGCGTCTTTTAACTCAAAAGTCGCAGCCTATAACTATTAAAGACTTAGGATTTAGCCCTGAGGATATGGCAAGGGTTAAAATTCCATTGTCAAAGCCACACGGCATTTTGCTAGTAACAGGTCCAACTGGTTCTGGTAAATCTACTACCCTAACAGCATTTATTAGACAATTACGCACACCTCAAGTTAGAATTATTACAGTGGAAGACCCAGTGGAATATGAAGTTGAAGGCGTAAATCAAACTCAAATTCAATCTGAGATTGGCTTGACATTTTCAGCAGTACTTCGTTCAGTTTTGCGTCAAGACCCTGATATAATAATGGTCGGTGAAATTCGAGATAGAGAAACTGCTGACATTGCAATTAGAGCGTCGCTAACAGGACACTTAGTGTTAAGTACCCTACACACAAATGATGCTGCAGGTGCTTTGACTCGTTTGGTGGATATGGATATTGAGCCATTCTTGATTGCAAGTAGTGTTGAGATGATTTTAGCTCAAAGACTTGTAAGAAGGCTATGTTCTTGTAAGAAAAAGGCAAATTATTCGAGAGAAGACTTAAATTCTTTTGCAAAGGCGTTGAATTTAGACGAAAGCTATTTAGAAAATTGTGAAAATATGTCAAAGCCTGTGGGCTGTAATCTATGTAAGAACTTAGGTTATCACTCACGTTTGGGTATATTTGAAATATTGCTAGTAAACGAAGAGTTGCACTCGCTTATCACTAATAGAAAATCTGCTAGAGAAATTCGTAACCTTGCAAGAGCAAATGGTATGCGTACTCTACAAGAAAGTGGTTTTGAGCTAGTTAAGCACGAACTTACTGGTATGGACGAAATTATGGCTTACGCCCACTGCGACGAGTAAAACTTATGGCAAATTATAAATACAAGGCAATAAATTCCAGTGGTGCAACTGTAAATTCTTCTATAGAAGCACCAGATAGAAGGTCTGCACTAAATTCACTTAGGGCAAAGGGGCTAAATGTCTTGCAAATAGGCGAATTTGCTGGAGGAGCTGATGGAGCTAGCACTACTAAGAAAATAGCAGGTGGCAAGAAGCTATCTCTAATATTCTTTACAAAGCTAGAGCAACTCTGCCAAGGAGCTATGCCTGTAGGCGACGCTATTAGAAGCCTTAGCCAAAGGTCTCTAAATGAAAATCTTAAAAACCTCGCAAGGGCTTTATATAAAGACTTAAGTGAAGGTAAGGCTCTTTCGATGGCTATAGCACAATACCCTGATATTTTCGACAAAACGATAGTACACTTGCTCGAAGCTGGCGAAAGCTCTGCAAATTTAGTGCCTATTTTTAGAAATATAATAGAGTATCTTGAAGAGAAAAAGCAGTTGAGAGCTAAGATGATTTCTGCAACAGCCTACCCTGCCTTTTTGAGCTTATTGGCATTTGGCGTTGTTATATTCTTCCTATTTTATATGTTGCCTAAAATCGAGTCGATGATGCAATCTATGGGTGGCGAACTTACTTTGCCTGTTAAAATTTTAACAGCTCTTGGCAACTTTGCCCTAACCCAAGGACCTTTCGTTTTAGGTGCATTGTTCATAGGGGTATTCGTGCTTAATCAATATAGAAAAAAGGAAGCAGGCTTGCTTGCTACAGATAAGCTTGCCTTGAAAATTCCTCTAATAGGCTCAATAATCCTAAATGCTGACTTGTGCAGAATAACAGGTCTCTGCTCTATCCTCTTCGGCTCTGGCGTAAACACTACAGAAACATTGAGACTTGCAGAGAAATCTATATCAAATACCTACCTAAAAGCTAATTTCCAAAAGTGTAAGAGTGCAATTAATGATGGTGCTCCAATTTCTATATGCTTAAAGAAATACGATATTTTGCCAGACGATGACATCGACATTATATCTGTTGGCGAGCGTACTGGTTCATTGGTAGCAAGCTTCGCAGACCTAAGAAGAGTCCACTATATCATCTTAAATCAAAGAATTAAAGTAGCAACTACAATATTAGCAAGTATAGCACTCGGCGGAGCATTCTTTCTTGTATTTTTAATTGCCTTAGGTATCGTATCCAGCGTACTAAACCTAACTCAAACAATTATGTCTAAATAAAAGATAGATACTTGGGGCTTTGCCCCAAACCCCACTTAAGGGCTGGTTTCGCCCTTAAGAAACCCAAACAAGTGAGGCACTTGATACCATAGTTTTTGTTACTCTCTGTTCTAAGCGTAGGTCTTTGCTTCTTTGGTTATTTTTCGTTGGCGTTTTTGCGTCGTGGTTTCAGTGTGGGCTTTGC
>JAWXTY010000022.1:0-17417 GCA_044433115.1 Opitutales bacterium | reverse complement strand
CCAAACAAGTGAGGCACTTGATACCATAGTTTTTGTTACTCTCTGTTCTAAGCGTAGGTCTTTGCTTCTTTGGTTATTTTTCGTTGGCGTTTTTGCGTCGTGGTTTCAGTGTGGGCTTTGCACCCTCAAATGCAAAGCCTAAAATTTTAAATAAAAATTGTAATTAACTTGAAAGAGATACTTCTCTTTCAATGGATGAGGGTAACACGAAAGTTTTGCAAAGCAAAAGCCAGAAACGGAGTATCTCAACGCTTGGGATTTGCCCACAAAAAAATCTCACATTGCAGAGTGAGATTTTTTGTGTTTTTGGGTGTGAGATTGCGTCTTAGGCAAGGCTTAGTGTATTTTTTTGGGTGTGAGATTGCGTCTTAGGCAAGGCTTAGTGTATTTTTTTGGGGCGTGAGATTAGGTTTTAGACGAGTATTCGGAAATTTTTGAGGGTCGAAGCGTACTTATGTACGTGAGAGTCTCAAAAATTTTCGAAACGGAGTATAAGACCTAATATCACGCCCCAAAAGGGTCGAAGCGTATTATATACGTAAGAGTCTCAAAAATTTTCGAAACGGAGTATAAGACCTAATATCACACCCCTGAAGATTTTGAGCTTTTTTGTCATCATGTTTTTAGGAAAATAAAACTTAAGTTGCAAAACTTAATGTACTTATAGTAATTTTTTAGCGATTTTTTTCGCTGTAATTAAAAAAATAATAAAAATATTTTGAGTTTTTGCGACTTTTGATAGGCTTTGCTAAGGATTTTTAGAATATTTTAAGGTAAAAAGAAGAGTTTTCGTGTAATTTTACGCTGATTTTGTACAAAAAGCTCTAAAAAAGTCTCCCATATAACAAACAGTGCCAATTATACCAACAGTTCAAACGGTAATTTGACGCTTCGTTTAGTTTTTTGTATGATGATGAGATGAACACGAAAAGAAAAATAAAAACATCTACTTTTAACTCAGTTGAATACGAAATTATTCAATACACAAAATTAGACCACGTTTTAGTCTTGGACAAGGTTTTTAAGTCGGCTTATTTAGACTTAGAAAAAGTATCTGAAGAATTAAGGCGAAAATCAGATATTGCAAAAAATGCAATTTCTTTAATCTATGGGAAAGAAGAATACATATATAAACTTCAAGATATCTGCAAAAAAATCTTTGAGAAATTAAATTCCTGCATAAAAACTTATCCTTATAACAATGTGTATAGAGATAAAAAACAAGATCCTCAAGATAGCGTTTTTGCAAGCACAAGAGATATTACTCCTGACATTATAACATTCTATAAGGCATTTTTTGATAGAGAAGAAACGCCCTTAGAGGATAAAGGCAGTATTCTTATACACGAAGTCGCCCATCTTGTAGGCTTAACTTCAGATAGAGAAACTAAAGCAATAAACTCTGCAGAAGCTCTAAGAAACTTCTTGTTGCTATGTACAGGCAAAGTCACAGAAGATGAACTTTTCTTAACAGAAGAAGAAGCAAAAGCCTTAGAAAAATTAGGAGAAGCCCCAGAAAAAATCCCGACACGCACAGGCGAACACTTGTATGACGAAAATCAACCAAGAGTAGAAAAAGGCAACCCAAATGGAGGTCAATGGACAAGTGACGGCACCAACGGCGGCTCTCCTACAGACGATGATGGCAAAGATTCAGGCAACACTGAAGACTCCGACGCTGACGAAGACGAAGAAAACTCCGAGTCAAATGACACAAACGAAACAGATGATTCAGTCGATAAAAATAAAGAAGAGGATAATGACGACAAAGCTCATGAAGAAAAATCTGAAGAAGTAGAAGAAAGTCCTTCTGAAGAGATAAAAGAAGGAACGAAAGAAGTGCTAGAAGATATGGGTAAAAGCGATGATGAAATTGCTGAAACACTAGAAGATATGACAATGGACGATATAAAGGAAATTATCCTAGAAGCCAAAGAAATTATATCCGAAAAATTCAATGATATCACATCAAAAGCCAAAGCCGCCTTAAAGGAAACCCTAGATAATTTTCTATCTATATTCGCCTCTAAAGACGACACCCAAGAAGAAAGCGACTCTAATAATACAAACGATACAAATTCCACCGAAAGCGAAAACACAACCAACACAGCAACAGAAGAATCCTCAGCTTCCACAGGATACAAAGATGACAACTTTACCTTATCTAGCGTTGGAAAAAACAGAACTTCAGATGGTAATAAAATTGAAGCTTATGACGCTGTGAAGTTTGAAGATGAAAATGGAAATTCAACAGGGGCATGGTTTGGCCTTGGGGGTGAATATAAAGATGAAAATTTAATAGTAGGAGAAAAATATCCACTTCTTGTTGAAGCAGAAATTCAAAAAAGTACTTTATCTTACGAAGGAAATCCAGATGTGGATACTTTAGACAAATTAGGAGAAGCTTTAAAGATTGCCTCGGTTTTTGAAGAATATGCAGACGAAAACAATACATTAAATTATAATAGAATTCCCATTCTTAACATTTTAGATCAATACTTGAATAATCCCGATGAAATAACCGAAGATTTAGACTTTGTTGATGTAAAAGTAAAAATATCTTTACAAGACTATAAAGCTTTAGAAAATGCAATTATTGAGAATCAAACATGGAGTAAAAGCATGTCTATAGCTTCTAAAAACGACACAGAATTGACTTACGAAGAACAATTAGATAGATTATTTGCTTTATATTTTGGCTGTCATGATGATAAAACAGATAAAACAAAGAAAGAAGGCTTGCTTGTAAATTATAAAAAAATTCTTGAATATCTACAAAATGGCAAAGTTTTATATGAGATGAAATTCAGAATAAACTTAATAAATAAAACAGTTGAATTAATAGATTAATCACCTATATTCGTAAGGGTCAGGAATACGCTCGCTGAAAAATTCTCGGGCGTATTCTTCCTCTTTTTTGCAGAAATCTTCGCCTAATTCTTTGCGTATTTCTTCTACAAATTCATTGTAAATTTCTTCCGAAATTCCATATTGTGGGGCGTATTTAATAAAATCGCAGAGCGAGTCGATATGTACCCAATTTTTATTTTCCAAAGATTGTTTTAGTACCTCAAGAGCTTTTGCTTTATTGAAATATGGGCTTTTTACAGTCGATTCATTCTTATATTTAAAAACATCAAAAGACAAATTTTCTATGGCATAAATAGCTATCTGAGACATATAATGTGGTGCTATGGGATTTTTAATCTGCAAAGAGCTAAAGTTCTCTTCAAAAAAATATATTCGAGAAAACAAAGACTTATCTTTATAAAATTTCTCAAAGTTTATTTTTGGGTATAAAGTTCTTGGCTCTTTTAATAAATCATCTTTATCGTAAAGCCCTGAATTTATTTTACAAAGAGAAGAATCTTTCTCTAGATCATATTTCTTGAAATAATGTTTGTTGAAATAATGTTTGTTGAAATGAGAATTGTAGGAAAGCACCGAAATTATTGCAAATTCTTTATTTTTAGGATATACAAAACCACAATAATAATTTCTCCACTTTGAAAAACAAGTAGTTGCATAAAAATACTTAAAATTATCAAGAGTATCTGGTCTCATTGTAGAATATAATTTATAGCCATCGTATATATGATTATATTCTGAAGGATTTTCGCTTTCATTTTTTTCAAATAAAGCAAAAGTCTCTTTTATTTTTTCATCTTTGTTTTCAAGTGAGCTTTCATCAATTCTGTATAAAAGATTTTTTTTCATAAACTCTATAATATTATATATTGCAGTCTTAGAATCTTTTATCTTTGCATCATCTTTTAGTTTTTCTGTCATTAAATCATAAGCAATTTTAGCCCAGTGAAGTGCCTTTTGTGAGTCTATGACCTCACGTTCTTTAAAACGCATATCATCAGTACTTGGAATATAGTTAAAGTAATTTAAGAAATCGAAGCAATTATTAGCTATCAAAAAGTCGAATCTAAAGAAGATAGTGTTGGGCTTCCAGCCTTGATAATACATAGACATTTCAAAGGCACGTTGCCAATCTGTTTGGGCTACGCTTTCCATATAGACAAGAGGGTCTGCATAATATTTAGACTGTTCTTCTTTAGTCAAACGTCTGTTTATATGTTTGTTTTCGCCATATAAATCATAAGGAATGTCAATGTGCGAGTCATAAGAATAATCAAGCTTAGGCGTCAAATGATAAACTTTCTTTCTATTTGAAAGAATGCCATCTTTAATAGATTCATAATTTTGATCAACAGTAAAAACTTGTCCTTTATCCTCTTGCTCAGCCACAACATCGCTATCTCCCCACAAGGTGTAGGAAATTGCAAAGGCAAGGCAAAGTAGAAGTCTTTTAAACATATAAATATTATCGCCTATGCAGATAAATTTTTCAAGCTTTATTCTTGTAGGTTAAAAAAAGTAAAATCATCATTATAAGAGCCTAAAGATAAAATCTCTTTAAGATACAAAAAGTGTCTAAATTTTAGATATAAGCAACTATAAACCAAGCAAAATACAGCATTTGCAAGCGTACTAAAGCTCAAAATTTAGACAGAGGTGTTAGTACAAAAAAATGACTAAAAAGGCATAAAATTGCCATTTTTAGCCACTTTGTGCAACGTGTCTATATTAGGGTTTTTTGGGAATACCGCCCTTTTTTTGAACAATTTCTCAACTCCGTCATATCTGAGAGGGTGTTAACAAATTCTTCACGCCCCAAAAAATTATCTACCGAATACTTCGACTTCGATATAGTGATTTGTGTCGTTGGCAGTGTTGCCGTTAGAGTAAATTCTTAGGTATTGAGCCTTAAGAGGTTTTTCTAGTGCAACTAGTTTACCTTCGTTAGATTGAACCCAAGCCTTATCCTTACCAGCACCTAACTTGATAGTGTTGTCGTGGTCTGCGTTGAAGATAGTTTCTACACCAGTTTTAAATTCAGCGTCGTTAGAAATTTGAACAACTACGTCCTTATAAGCACGAGCTTGGCTGTGATACATCCACATAGCAACTGCAAAGATTTCAGATTCTTTAGCTAAGTCGATTTGTATCCATTGAACGCCGTCCATAAGTTCAACATAGTAACCTTCAGAAGCGTCTTTGTCGCCATCAGTAACTAATTCGAGTTCGCCAATTAGAGGGAAGTCGTCAGAACTTGTAACAGTTTTGCCCTTAGCGATATTAGTAACGTCAGCAGGAACTGTAGGAGTTGGGTTTTGGCTCTTGCTATCAAGGTTATCTAACTTGATTGGAGCTGGAGTTCCAACTATTTGTACTGTAGGAATTTCCAATGTTAATACTTTAGTGTCTTGAGCAAAAGCTACTGTAGCAATAGCTAATGCAGATAATGATATGATAAGTTTTTTCATTTTTTAAATAATTTAATTTGTTATAGTAATTAAGAATGGGCTGTCTTTTTTATAAAGCAAGTGTATTTTTCTTTTACTTTTTAAAAACTAATTTTTAGAACCCACCTATAATTCAACTAAGCAACGAAGTCGCTTTCTTCGAATTGTAGGGTTTTCTTAGCTTCGATAGCTTCAACGATTTTGAATACAGCAGCTTCACGTTCAAAAGCGTGTTCGCCATCACAATTTAGCTTTTCTTGACCTCTAATTGCATTAAAGAAGTTCAACAAGTGAGCCATATGTATAGGCATATCTAGCTTTACAGAAGCAGGCATTGCATAAGAAGCTAAAGGTCCAGATTGACGAGAGTCAGTCTTAGTTACCGCTACTGCAGGGGCAGTGTCAGCACCCAAAACGCCTTGGTCTACTAATTTATCCCACTTATCTTTATCTGCACGACCTTCTTTGAAGATTTTTGTAAGAGCATCATTTTCAGAGATTTTGATTGCACCTTCGTCGCCCATAAATTGTTCATAGTAGCCACCACCAGCACTAGTTGCAGTAAGTACTTGATAGAAAGCCTTAGCAGTGTGTCCTTGGAAAGTCTTGTAGTTTAGGATACACATTACATTATCGTACCATTCCTTATTGTAGTAAGAGCAATCGCCAGAAGCCATTACGTCTATAGGTCTACCGCCGAAGAACCAGCCGAAGATGTCTATTTGGTGAGCACCTAAGTCACTTATAGGACCGCCACCTAGACCCTTATACCAACGCCAATTCATAAATTGATGAGCGTCCTTGAAACCATATTTAGTTAGGATTTCTTGAGAAATTTGGTGTTTTTCAGGCATTACCAAGTCGTCAGTAACAGCTCTATTCCACTGACCATTTGCATTTACGAGTCTTCCGAAAATTTGTCTATTTTGGATTAGCTCTTCACGTGCATAATTATAGTAAGGGTTAGAAGTTCTTTGGTGCCCGATTTGTAGGAGCTTGCCAGTTTCACGAGCAGTGCGAACCATAGTTGCAGCACTTTCCTTGCTTTCAGCCATCATTTTTTCGCAATAAACGTGTACACCAGCCTTTAGGAAGTCGTTAGTTTGAGGAGCGTGCCAAAAGTCTGGAGTTGCGATGATTACAGCATCAAGGTCTTTTTCTTTTTCGATAAGTTCCTTGTAGTCTTCGTACATATTAGGCATTTTCTTCATCTTAGCCATCTTGTAGTGGTAAGCTGCACCATATTTTCTCGGGAAGTCCCAAATATCACAAATAGCTACACAATTTAAGTTTGGCATTTTAACCAAGCTTTGCATAAGCACTTTGCCTTCAGCACCAACGCCAACTAGAGCATAGTTAATTACGTCGTTTGCACCTAACTTTTTGTTAGCTTTTGCTAGAGAAGGAATGAACATTAGTCCAGCTCCTGCAGCTGTAGTTTTTAAAAAATCTCTTCTTTCCATTTTAGTATCCTCTTTTTAATTAAAAATTATTTTTCGCAGTTGCACTTGCATAGCTTGCATAGCTTAGAGCAAGGTAGCAATTCGAACTTGTTGTAGTCAGCCAATAGTAGAGCTGCAACGATTAATAGCATATGTATACCTAAATATGCGATACCACCAGCACTGGCAGCTCCCATACTTGGTTCTAAGATGATAAATCCATAAGTTAAAGATACATACAAAAGACCCATTACAAATAGAGTTAGCCTAGTTAATACGCCTGCAAATAGAGCTAAGCCTACAGCGATTAGGGCAACGCCTAAGCAAAGTGCATAAGGCTCTACCATAAAGTCTGGCATAAATGGGCTTGCCTTGAAGCTTTCTATGCTCATTTTACCCTTTTCTGGCAAAGCTTCATAGTTGCTTAAAGATAAGAATTGTACAGTTTCAGTTGCTTTGTCTGCAGCTGAAGTTACAGAGCCTGCTCCGTCTGCTAGAATTTCTAGCATCTCTGCGTCTAACAAGTCGTCAGCTTCGCCACCTATAACGCGTTCTTCTTCGCCTTGAAACTTAGTTAATCCTGTGAATAATGCTCTTGTTCCTAGCCATATTCTCAATAGCCAAAAAGCCAATGTTTTTTCTATATCTTTCATTTTAATCCCTTTTTTGTATAATGTGTTAAAGTCTTTTGTGCTATAAATAAAAACAACGTATTTTCTTGTTGTCAATAAATTTTTAATATTGCATAAATTTTAAATAGCTGTCAATATGTGGCTTTAAAATTAATAATAGAGGCTTAGCCTCTTAAATTTGGACAACAAAAAAATGGAAATTACTACAGAAACTCTAAATGAAGTAGCAGTTATTGCTATAAAAGGTAAATTAAATGTAACTACAGTTGTGGATTTGGAAAAGGCATTTGATGCACTTTTGGCTGAACCCAAGAAGAATGTAGTCGTGGATTGTTGCGAGCTAGATTATATAAGTAGTGCTGGATTGAGGTCCCTATTGTCTGCAGCTAAGCAATTTAAGAAAATTGGTGGCATAATCGTATTGGCAGGCTTGAGCAATAACGTTCAACAAGTTTTTGAAATCTCTGGCTTCACTAGCATATTCCCTATCTACGCAAGCAAGAGCGAAGCAGTCGCTTCTTTCTAATTTTTAGCTTAAACAACTTTTAAATACCCAACGCAAGCCCCTTATTATAGAGGCGTTGCGTTTTGTGTATACGGATTTCATATTAAATTTTTAAGATTATGGCAAAAAAAACAGCAATAAACCCTACTAGAGAACAAGACTACCCTCAGTGGTACCAAGAAGTAATCAAGGCTGCTCAATTAGCAGAAAATAGCCCAGTTCGTGGCTGTATGGTAATTAAACCTAATGGCTACTCGCTTTGGGAAAATATGCAAAAGGCTCTCGATAAGGCTTTTAAGGACACAGGACATAGAAACGCCTACTTTCCTCTATTTATACCTCTTAGCTATTTAGAAAAAGAGGCAGCTCACGTTGATGGCTTTGCTAAGGAATGTGCTGTGGTAACTCACTCTAAGTTAGAGCTTAAAGATGGCAAGTTAGTGCCTGCATCTCCTTTAGAAGAAGCCTTGATTGTGCGTCCTACATCTGAGACTATCATTGGTGAAATGTATGCAAAGTGGGTACAATCTTATAGGGACTTGCCTATACTTATAAATCAATGGGCGAATGTTGTTCGTTGGGAAATGCGTACTAGACTATTTTTAAGAACAGCTGAATTTTTGTGGCAAGAGGGACATACTGCTCATGCAACAAAGGCAGAAGCCGAAGAAGAAACTTTCAAAATGCTTCAAGTATATGCAGACTTTGCTAGGGATTATATGGCTATGCCTGTTTTAACTGGTAAAAAGACTGAGGGCGAAAAATTCCCTGGAGCTGTTGAAACATTCTGTATTGAGGCGATGATGCAAGATGGTAAGGCTTTGCAAGCTGGGACTTCTCACTTCTTGGGGCAAAATTTTGCTAAGGCAAGTAATATTAAATTCTTGTCAGAAGCTGGCAAGGAAGAATTTGCTTGGACTACTTCTTGGGGCGTTTCCACTAGATTAATAGGGGCTTTGATTATGACTCACTCCGACGACAATGGCTTGGTTCTACCTCCAAAGTTGGCTCATACGCACGTTGTAATTATACCTATTGCTCATAAAGAAGAGGACAAAGCTACAGTAATGGAATATTGCTCTAAGCTAAAGAGCGACCTTCAAGACAAGATGTTCGATAAGAAAGCAGTCGAAGTTAATATCGACGCAAGAGATATACGTGGTGGCGAAAAGTCTTGGCAATGGGTAAAATGTGGCGTACCAATTCGTGTAGAAGTGGGTATGCGAGATATAGAAAAGGATACTTTATTTGTTGCAAAGCGTACTAGCGACACAAAGGAAGCAATTGATAGACAAAGCTTTATAGACAATATCAGCGATACTCTACAAGCTATGCAAGATGGTCTTTACGAAACTGCACTAAAGAGACTTGAATCAGGCACAATTCAAATTAACTCTAAAGAAGAATTTTATGAATACTTCTCTAAGGAAAATTCTGGTTTTGCCCTTGCTCACTACGATGGTAGCGAAGAAGTTGAAGATATGCTACGCAAAGACCTAAAAGTTACAGTTCGCTGCATACCTTTCGAAGATAAGCCACAAGCTGGCACTTGCATCTTCACAGGTGGCAATAGCAAGCAACTCGCAGTCTTTGCAAAATCATACTAACTGCGAGCTTGCCAAAACTTTAAGCATTAAGCCTTTTAAGACATAAAGGAAGATAAAAAACTTTCGATTTGCCCACACACAAAAATCTCACATCGCCAGAGTGAGATTTTTTGTTTGAAAAATATAGATAAGTAGTAGATAGTATAATAATGACTACTAGTTATAGATGGATTAAGGATAGGGCAGTTGGGATTTTTGCACATATCTCTTCTTTGCCTTCAAGGCAGGGTATAGGTAATGTTGGGGCAAGTGCCATTAGCTTTTTAGATTACTTAAAAGAAGCTAAGGTGCGTTATTGGCAAATATGCCCACTTGGAGCAACGTCTTTAGGCGATAGCCCTTATCAATCATTTTCAGCCTTTGCTGGCAACCCATATTTTATAGACTTTTGCGAACTAGAAAGCCTTGGGGTTCTTAGCGAAGCTGAATTAGCCCCCCTACGCAAGCTATCCCAAAGTATCTGCGAGTATGGCTATTTATATCAACACATTCCACCTCTACTAAAACTTGCATACGAGCGATATAGCACAGACGAAGAAATAGCAAAAAAGCTAAATGAGGCTATGCACTTTTCCTTTGAAGAATTTTGCCAAAATAACAAAACTTGGTTAGATGACTATGCCCTATTTATGGAGCTTAAGGAAAAGTTCAATGGAGTTGCTTGGCAAGATTGGGATAAGAATTTTAAGAATTACAAACTCGCAAAGAAACAAGACTTAAGCGACTTAAAGCTAGATAGAATTAAATTCATACAGTGGCTATTCTTTAGTCAATACGCTAAAACTAAGGACTATGCAAAGACTCTTGGTATAGAAATCATTGGCGACATTCCTATATTTTTATCTGCTGATAGCGTGGAACTTTGGTCTATGCCTGAGCTATTTGATACTGACGATAAGGGCGAGCTAAGAGTTGTATCTGGGGTCGGTCCTGACTACTTTTCGCCTGAGGGGCAACTTTGGGGTAACCCTCTTTATGACTGGAATAAGTCTTATAAAAAGTGCCTAAAATTCTGGGAAAATAGATTGAGCAAAATGCTCGAGCTTTTCGATATAATAAGAATAGACCACTTTAGAGCCTTTGCAGACTACTGGGCTATAGACGCAAAAAGCGACTCTGCTTTAGATGGCAAGTGGCAAAAGTCAGTTGGTATAAAATTCTTCAAGGACTTAAAGAAAATCTTCCCTCAAGCAAAACTAATCGCCGAGGACTTGGGGCTACTTAGCCAAGAGGCTATAGACCTTCGAGACGAGATTGACATCGCCTCAATGGCTGTTCTTCAATTTGCATTTGGCGACGACACTACAAATGCCTACCTACCCTACAATCAGCACAAGAATATGATTTGCTATTGTGGCACTCACGATAACGACTCTTGTACATCTTGGTATGAAACTAGCGACGAGAAAACCAAGGACTTCTTTAGGCGATATATGCGTACAGACGCTCACGCTCCTCATTGGGATATGATTTATGCAGCTCTTTCTGCTCCTGCTGGCATTGCTATAATTATGTTGCAAGACCTCTTTGGCTTGGGCGAAAGCTCTCGCATAAACATACCAGGTAAGGCTTGGGGAAATTGGCAATGGCGTATAGAAAAAGAGCTTTTAGAAAAATCAAAAAATGACGAGTTATTATTCTTTAAAAGCCTATGCAAAACTTGTGGTAGGGAAAATATCTAAAACAAAAATATTCACCAAAGTGGATATAAAATTTTCTTGTATAAAAAAAGAAATTCTATAAGGTAATAAATCAATGGAAGAAGAATTTTCAGAAGCTAGTGCAAAAGCTACGAGAGAGAACAGAAAAATCGAAGGTATTTCTGTATCTACAGGCATAGCCCATGGGAAAGTCTTCTTTATCAATCACGGCGACGTTGATGTTGCTCGTTATCACATACTTGAGAGTGATATTCCCATTGAAATCAATAGATTTAGAGACGCTCTTACAAAGACTAGGCAAGACATTCAAAGCATAAAAGAGAAGGTTGCCGACAAAGTATCTCACAAAGAAGCAAGCATTTTTGATGCTCACTTAATGGTACTTGAAGACGTTGCTTTGATAGACGAAACTTTCAGCGTACTCAAAGAAGAGTTGTATAATATAGATTATTGCTATCAAATTTCTGCTAAAAAGTTTGTAAAAGCTTTCAGCGAAATGGACGACCCTTATATTAGGGAGCGTGTTTCTGATATTATAGACGTGTCGAGGCGTGTTATTAATAATATGCTTGGGCGTGAGACGCTTAGGGTGTATAATCTCGAAGAGGCGAAAATCATTGCAGGCAAAGATATTGCCCCATCTGACTTTGCCCTACTTAAAAGAGAAAATATCTTAGGTATCATAACCGAAAAAGGCTCGCAAACTAGCCACACTGCGATTATGGCAAGATCTATGAAAGTGCCTTGCATAGTGGGATTAAAGGACTTATCTAAAGAAGTTTTAGACGACGCTTTTGTCTTGATGGACGGCTATAATGGAGCTTTGGTACTAAATCCAAGCCAAGACGAGATAGAAAAATTCTCAGAAATCGAGGCTAGTTATAGACAAATAGAGCAAGTATTTAACAGCTCGCTGCCTTTCCCTAATAATTTGAGCAGTGGAGAGAAATTCGAGCTTGCCCTAAATATAAGTAGCCCAGAAGAAATTACTGAAATTCCTAGCACTCAATTTGACTCTGTGGGGCTGTTTCGTACTGAAAATTACTTCTTAGACACAGGCACATTCCCTACTGAAGAGGAACAATTTCACGTATACAAACACGCTGCAATCAATGCCCAAAATAAAGAAGTTGTCATTCGTACACTCGATATAGGCGGCGATAAGAATTTTACAACTTTGCAACTTAGCCAAAAAGAGGAAAATCCTTTTATGGGCTATAGAGCTATACGCTTTTGCCTAGACCACGAAGACATTTTCCTAAATCAACTTAGGGCTATACTTAGAGCGTCGACTTTTGGAAACATAAGCCTAATGGTGCCTATGATTAGTAGCCCAAGCGAGTTACGCAAAGCTAAGGCTATCTTCGAAAAAGCCAAAGAGCAACTAAGGGAAAAAGAACAAAACTTTAATGAGAATATCAAATTTGGCATAATGATTGAAGTGCCTTCTGCTGCTATTACTGCAGATATTCTTGGGGCTATGTGCGATTTTATAAGTATAGGCACAAACGATTTAATTCAATATATGTTTGCAGTCGATAGAGTAAACGACAAAGTTGCCTACCTCTACGACCCTTCTAGCCCTGCGATAATTAGGGTGCTTGGCACAATTATAGCAAGAGCAAAAAGCACAAATCCTGATATAAAAATTAGCGTTTGTGGCGAGATGGCTTCTGACCCTATTTTTGCCCCACTGCTTATAGGAATGGGTATCGACTGCCTAAGTATGTCGAATAATTCGATGGCACACGTAAAGTTTTTGTTGCGTAAGCTAAAGAAGGCTGACTTAGACAATCTAATTGCAGAAGTTGCAAAACACGACACAGCAAGAGCTATAACAAAAACTCTTCGAGATTTTTACTACGAGTCCACAAAGGACTACTTGGGTTTAAATCTATAAAAACCCCAAACAAAAGCACTTCGATAAACTTTTTTACAAAAATATAAAAAAAGATATTGACATTAAGAAGAAAATAGTGCTTAATGATATACTTTAATAAGTGATGCTCGGTAGCTCAGCGGTAGAGCAGGTGACTGTTAATCACTTGGTCGCTGGTTCGATCCCAGCCCGAGCAGCCACTATAAAAAAATAGAGAATTTAGTTAATCTAAGTTCTCTTTTTTTATGCCAATTTCCTTGTAGATACTGCAAAGAAACTAAATTTATAAAAAATCAAAAAGGCTAAGGCTATACAGATAATCCTTAAGAGATAGGCTTTTCAAGCTCTGCTAAAATTTTGATAGCGTCTTTTTCGCCTTTGCCTGCAAAATTTTTAAAGAATTTCAAGGCGGCTGATTTTTCACTATCTGTCGCTTTTTTCTTTGCTTGGGGGATAAGCTTTAAAATGAACTCTGCCTTGCGATAAGCTTGGCTAGCCGACTGCTCGTAAAGCTCTATAGCCTTAGTTAAGTCTCTTTCTACGCCCTCAGCCAAGAAGTAGCGACTTGCAAGCTCATAGATACCTCCAGCATAGCCACCCTTTGCCGATTTTTCGAAATATTCAAAAGCCTTTTTGTCATCTTGAGGCACACCCCTGCCATTATAATAAAGCTTGCCAAGCAAACAAAGAGCCTTTGGGTGATTTTGCTCTACAGCCTTATTGCACCAATATAAAATTTTATCATAGCCCTCAGCTTCCTCTTTATTTTTTATCTGATAAGAAAACAAGCTCAAGTCATACATTGCATCTGCGTCGCCCTGCTCTGCCGAGAGCCTCATTTCCTTCATCTTCAAATAAAGCTCTAAAGCTTTTTTATCTCCACTGGGCATTCTGGCAAAAGCCGAAGAAAAGATTAGAGTAAAAAATATAATATATAAAAACTTCATTACAAAAACCTATTCTTTTTGTTTAGATTTTTAAAGCCTAAAATTTAAATTGCATTAGGGTGAGTTCTAAAAATTAGCAATTAATTATTTTTTAGATTATTTTTAGCGTAATTTTTTTGCGTTCTAGGGGGATAACAGCGTTATCTGACGAGATAGCAAAGAATTTCAAGCAAAAATAGGCAAAAAAGAATAATTGCCCTTTTCTTAACTTTTTAAAAACTAATTTTTAGAAGTTGCCTTAGTTTATCAATTAGCTTAGCCTTGGTGTTATGAAAAATGTAATGATAACAGGAGTGGCAAGTGGTATAGGCAAGTGCTTGGCGAAAGACTTTGCCAAGGCTGGTTATTGCGTAATTGCTCTCGACAAAGATGAAGCGACTTTTGAGGAGGCAAATATAAATTTCTTCAAGGTAGATTTAGCAAATTTTGGCGAAGTCGAAAAGTTTTTCAAACAAATAGCAAAGAATTTTGGCAAGCTACATATACTGATAAACAATGCTGCAATTAGCGTATTTGAAAAGAGTATAGAAAATTCTACATACGAAGATTTCGACAATATTATCGATGTAAATTTAAAGGCTTTGTATTTCTGCTCGAAAGAATTTGTAAAACTAAACAAGGGCGAAAACTTTGGCAGAATTATAAATATAGCCTCAACAAGGTTCGCACAAAACGAGCCTAATTGGGATTTATACTCAGCTACAAAGGGGGCAGTTGTCTCATTGACTAATAGCTTGTGCGTATCTTTGAGCGAAACGGCAATCACAGTGAACGCAATATCTGCAGGCTGGATTGCCACAACTAATTACGAAAATCTCAGCCCTTTCGAACACAGCCAACACCCCTCAAGACGAGTTGGCAAGCCCTCCGACATATCCCAATATTGCCTTTTCCTAGCCCAAGAAGCCAACGATTTCATCAATGGCTCAAATCTATTTATAGATGGAGGAATGAGCAAAAAAATGATATACCCATCTGATTTTATAAATCCTAAATAAAAAATCTAGCGTACAGTCAAATAAAGAAAAAACACATTACCCTTTTGCTAAAATTATCTATAAGATTAAACTCTTTATAAACTCTAAACTTAAATCGAGAATATAAGCGTATTCAGTATCGCTTTAGTTATTTTTAAGGGATTGTCATATAAAATTTAATCTTCAATGACACTTTACAAGTTAACCCCAATGCGTTGAACCCCTCTTAAGTTCTCGGGAATAAGAGCTTCTTTGCCATTTTTCCACAATCTTAGTTTTTCTACCTCAATTATCTCTAAAATAACAGTTCCTTTAATCTTAAATTCTTTAATCTCAGGAGTTAAGAGACCTGCAAATATAGGCTCATCTTTCCTGTAAAAAAGTGAAATATAAGTATCCATAGCCTCTTTTGTGGCTAGCGATAAGACAAATTCACCTTCAGTATTTTGCTTTTTGCTTTGTTTTGCCACAACTTTAGCTTCATTATCTGCAACATCGCTTCCATCATCTGCCGAAACACAAGAGCAAAGATTTAAAAATAATAACATTAAAGCTATCTTAACTAAATTAAATACTATTCTTTTCATTCTTTGATTTAAGTATTTTTAAACATAAGTGTCAGTTTTTTTCTAAAAAAAGAATTTATATAAATAAAAGTTTACAATAGTCTTTAAAAAATTTTTAATGAAATCCGAAAAAGAAAGGTAATAAAATAAAACTATGAGATACCTAATTTTACTAATAGCGATTTTGGGGCTAAATTTTAATATATATGCAATAGAAGAACTCTATGGAGTTTGCATAATCCAGACAAAAATAGAGCAGATAAAGATGGTGTGATATTTATTTGTCCAGAATATTCTGCCCATTTAAAGAAGAGAAAGCAGGACTACACCTTTATTAAATCAAGATATGAGATTGCAGAAGATAAAAAAAGTATATGCTTAAACCCTTTATTCAAACTAAGGATTGAAGAAAAATTCAATAGAAATATTGTTTTAAACGGAACAATTTGGATAATCCCCTATATATTTAGCTATAATGGAGTTATCAAGCGAGAAAAAATGCCTAAAGAAAAGCTTTATGCTTACTTAAATTCCATAGATTTAAATATAGAGGAAATGGAAAAGTCGCCAATTAGAGATCTAAATCGACCAATAACAAAAGAACTAGTTGCAAAAACAAAAAAAGACGGCAGCGATCTCTTAAATTTCTTAAAGCCCACCTCCGAAACCCAAAACTACTCCCTCCCCAAAGAAATCGAAGACTTCCTAAAACAAAAAAGTAAACAAGGAACACCCCCAACTCAGACTAAAAAGTTCATAATAGCTATAGATTTTTGCTACAGATGAACACAGATTTAGACAGATGAACACGGATTTATACAAATAAACAAATCTAAAGGCAAAAACACAGCAAAAATGGGGACAACTTAAACAAATGAAAGTTTTCCTCAAGGTAAAAGCCTATCTTAAGTTCAAGAATAGCTCACTTTTTAAGTAAGAAAATAAGATATCTAAAAAGCTAATCCCCCTACAAGAGCTGAAGTCCACAAAAAAACCAGCGACTCTAAAATTTTCTTGCCACAGATTTACACAGATGAACACAGATTTACACAGATTTACACAAATAAACAAATCTAAAGGCAAAAAATAGAGAGATAATCTACATAAAATAGATACTGCACAAGAGGGAAGTCTATCTTAGCTCAAAAAAAATATTCAAAACAGATGATGTAGATGACACAGATATAAGCAGATAATATGGGATTTTATTGATATTTCAGACAAAAAGAACTTAAAAATACAACTCCCACTAAAACCTCATAAGTCAAAAATAAAATCTAAGACTCTAAAATGCCATCTACCCTCCCCTTTTTACGCAAAAGAATAAGATATTCAAAAAGCCAATCCCCCTGCAAGAGCAGAAGCTCACAAAAAAACAACTTTCGCTAAAAACCAGCGACTCTAAAAAACTTTCTCGAGACTCGCTGTCCACTGTCAACTGTCAACTGTCAACTGTCAACTGTCCACTGTCCACTGTCCACTGAAAGACGCTGTCCACACCACAAAAGCTGCTTGCAAGTTTTCAGGGGAAGCTTTGCTTTAACAAATCCCTCGAATATAGAGATGAGGAAACATTCTGGGAGTTTAATTTAGCCTTAGCAAAAACCAGAGACATAAAAAGGAACTCACAAAAAATAACTTTCACAAAAACCAGCGACGCCAAAACTTTCTCGAGACTCGCTGTCCACTGTCAACTGTCAACTGTCCACTGAAAGACGCTGTCCACACCACAAAAGCTGCTTGCAAGCTTTTAGGGGAAGCTTTTGTTTAACAAATCCCTCGAATATAGAGATGAGGAAACATTCTGGGAGTTTAATTTAGCCTTAGCAAAAACCAGAGACATAAAAAGGAACTCACAAAAAATAACTTTCACAAAAACCAGCGAC
>JAWXTY010000021.1:0-39662 GCA_044433115.1 Opitutales bacterium | reverse complement strand
CTCAAAGTTCAAAGCTCAAAGTTCAAAGCTCAAAGTTCAAAGTTCAAAGTTCAAAGTTCAAAGTTCAAAGCTCAAAGCTCAAAGATTTTCTTATAAGCTATAAATGGAACGCTAAAAGCTAGAGATATTAAGCTCCCCTGAAAGCTCGCTGTCCACTGTCCACTGTCCACTGTCCACTGAAAGACGCTGTCCACTGTCCACTGTCCACTGAAAATGCTGTCCACTGTCCACTGAAAATGCTGTCCACTAAAAAAAAAGGCTGGTTGCCCAGCCTTTTTTTAAAGATATATGTCTCTTTGTTTGTTTGGTCCTTGGTCTGCACCTATCATACCTTCGTCTTCGAGTATGTCGATAATCCTTGAGGCTCTGCCGTAGCCTATAGATAGTTTGCGTTGCAGTAGGGATACGCTTGCTTTTTGGTTTATGCGTATGATTTCTATAGCCTTATTTACCATAACGTCGCCATAGTCCTTGCCATCACCTTCAGCTTCGCCATCTACACCTGCATCGATTTGAGATTGAACCTCTTCAACATATTCAGGTTCGCCATTACACTTTAGAAATTCAACTATATCATTAGTTTCGTCTTCAGTCATAAACGCCCCTTGAGCCCTTATTAAGTCAGATGAACCAGGAGGAACAAATAGCATATCGCCCTTACCAATGAGAGTTTCAGCTCCCTTTGTGTCGAGAATAGTTCTACTATCTACAAGGGAGGTAACTTTGAATGCAATACGCACTGGCAAGTTCGCTTTGATAACGCCTGTAATAATGTCAGTAGATGGTCTTTGCGTCGCTAAAATCAAGTGTATGCCAGCTGCACGAGCTTCTTGAGTGAGGCGTACTATAGTTACTTCAACTTCCTTTTTAGCTATAGCCATTAGGGCTGCAAGCTCGTCGATGATACATACTATAAATGGATATTTCTTTTTAGGAATTAGCACATCTGCTTCTATCTCTTCTTCTATTTCTTGTCGAGCTTCCTCTAAAGCTTGGCGTTCTTCAAAACTCATAAGAGCTTCAAGAGCCTTAGCCTTTTTAGCTTCTAGTTCTTCCTTTGCAATCTTAGCATTAAATGAGGCAACATTCTTTACATTACAAGCACTTAGCACCTTATAACGCTCAGTCATTTCAGTTAGCAACCACTTCAGTGCAGATGGGGCTTTTTGTGCATCAGTTACAACTGGCACAAGCATATGAGGTAGAGTATTATAAGCTTTAAACTCCACGATTTTTGGGTCTATCATTATAAAACGCAACTCCTCTGGTGTATACTTATAGCAAAGGGAAGCGATAATTGCATTTACGCACACACTCTTACCACTACCAGTTGAACCTGCTACAAGAGCGTGAGGCATCTTAGCTAAGTCCTCTACTATTGCTCTGCCTTCTACGTCTTTACCCAAGACTATAGGTATCTCAGCCTTAGACTCAAGCCACTGAGGCGACTCAAGTATATCTCTCATATAGACAGCCGACCTCTTCTTATTAGGCACTTCCACCCCTATAGTTCCCTTACCAGGAACAGGAGCTATGATACGCACCTTAAATGCTTCTAGGGCTAGGGCTAAGTCTTTTTCTAGGCTTGCAATCTTGCTAACTCTAACTCCCTTTGCAGGGCGAAGCTCGTAGCGAGTAATAACTGGTCCTTGATACACGCCTGCTTGCTCTACTTTTATCTTAAAAGAGTCGAAAGCTGCAATGATGTTATCCATCATAGATTGATAGTCCTCAGTATCCTCTTCTTTTTCAGGAGGGGCAGCCTTTAGTAGACTTAGAGGAGGGAAGATATAGTCGCCTTTCTTTTGAGGTATTTGAGGGGCTTTTACCTTTTCTTGCTCGTAACGCTCTATTTTTAAAGAAGAGTCCTTGCTTGGCTTAGAGCCAGATATAGATTTTATAGGCTCGTCGATTTTCTTTAGAGATGCAATTTCTT
Organism: Opitutales bacterium; assembly: GCA_044433115.1. GTDB lineage: Bacteria > Verrucomicrobiota > Verrucomicrobiia > Opitutales > Intestinicryptomonadaceae > CAKUIA01. The sequence continues at coordinate 37,726 of JAWXTY010000021.1, read as the reverse complement.
CAGGGCTTAGCTCTTTATCCTCATCATTTCCAAAAGACAAGGGGCTAATTTTTACTTGAGGCTCTTGTTCTTGAATTTCTTGAGCTTCTTCTTGGGGGGCAGAAATTCCTTCTTCTTTTTCTTCCTTTACATCTTTTGTATCTTCTTGAGTAGGGCTACTTAGTACTTCTTCAGCCTTAGCCTTTTTCTTTCGAGAAGTCTTAATCTTAATTTCTTCTTTGCCAGAAGGAGATAGCAAAATGTCGTCGCTTTCTAGCTCAACAACCTTAGGCTTCTTTTTAAATGGAATAAAGAGTACGCCAAAGAACTTGCCTAAAATTCTCCCCATAAAACTTGGCGATTTCTTGGCATATACAGATAAATCTTCGCATAGGTTCTTTGGGTTTTCTACAAAGATTAATACTAGGCACACAAAGTATATACCAAGGAACAATATCAAAGAGCCTGTTACATTTATTAGCGAAAATAGCAAGTCCTCAAAGCTATGTAGGGCGATGATACCTCCCCAGCCATTTCTAAAATATGCACTAGAAAAACTCTCGAAATTTGCCTCCATATTCAATGCTCTCTGTAGAATAGCAGCACTCATTGCCATAGAAATTACAGCAAGGGGCATAGCAATTTTTAGCGTTAAAGGCAAGAGCCTTGGGCTGCGTCTAAAGCAGAATAAGCTAGTGTAGAACACAAAGGCAACTATCATAAAATAGGCTACACCAAAGAGCCAAAGCCCCATTGATGTTATAGTTGCTCCAACTTTGCCACAGATATTTCTCGAGTCGACTTCTGTAGTAGATGTTAAAAAGTTAAAGAAAGAGTCTGCAAAAAATATATCTTGGGCAACTGCATAGTCTATGCTTGCCAATATTAATAATATAGACACAAATAGCAAGAAAGCCCCCAGTAGTGGACGTCTCTTGCCCAAGGGGTCTTGAATTTCTAGGGTCTTTGCCTTCTTTGTTTGATTTTGGGTTTTATCTGATTTTTTTGCCATTAAAATTTTCCTAAGATTGTTGTAATAATACTTCTGCGTGAGCTATAGCTGAACTTGAATTTCTGTCCCCTAACATTCTAGCTAGTTCCAAGACTCGCTCTTTGCTATCTCTTTCAAATAGACTTATCTTTACGCTAGTGCTATCGTCTTTTTGAGTTTTATCTACAAAGTAATGATTGTCTGCAAGGGCTGCAACTTGGGCTAGGTGAGTTACACAAAGCACTTGATGCTCCTTCGATAAATTCTTTAGCTCTATACCAACTTGAGCTCCAATTTCGCCACCTACATTAGAGTCAACTTCGTCGAATACTAAAAGAGGCGTTTCGTCTGCATTTGCAAAAGATGTCTTTAATGCAAGCATAACTCTCGCTAACTCGCCACTAGAGGCAACCTTTGCAAGAGGCAATAATTCTTGCCCTGCGTTTGCAGAGAACATAAATTCACAAGTGCTACCTGCATTTATGCTAAATCCTTTTTCTCTTTCTATATATATAGCGAATTTCGCCTTTTTAAATCCTAACTTAGATAATAATGCTAAGGTTTGCTTTTCTAATTTCTTAGAGGCACTGAGGCGTTTGTCAAAAATCTTGTCTGCTAAAATTTTCATCTTGGCTTCTAGCTTTTGCATATCATCTTTAAGGCTTGCCACGCTAGAGTCTACATCGCTATGCAGTTCTAGCTTTGATTTCATTTTGCTGAGAGCTTCTAAGATATTCTCAGCACTTGCCCCATATTTACGAGATAAGGACAAGTATAGAGCCATTTTTTCGTTTACAGCTGAAATTTCTTCTTCTGATATAGAAGTCGAGTCGATGAGTTCTTGGTAGCTTTGAGCAATGTCTGAAAGTTCTATATTTATAGAGTTTAGTCTATCTGAAAGTTGCTGAGCTAAATCTGAGCAATCACAGAGCGACAATGACAATCTATAAGCCTTTGCAATTTCCATAGATACCCCATTTTCTTCTTCTATGATATTGTAAATCCCTGCAGAATTTTCTACTATCTCCGATTGAAATTTAGCCAATTTGAACTTCTCTTCAAGCTCGTCTAAGCTTTGCATACTTGGGTTTAATGCTTCTATATTAGATATTTGAGTTCCAAGATAATCCTTTTCGTCCTCGCTGAGCTTTTCGCTACTTAAGAGAGTTTCAATCTTTTTGGCTATTAAATCGTACTCTTTATATAGATTGAGATACTGCTCTAAAATATCTTCGATGTGGGCGTATTTATCCAAGAGATTTAGCTGAGTTTTTGTGCTAAAAAGTTTTTGAGGCTCGCCAGCCCCATGGAAATCTACCCAAAATTCGCCCAATTTCGCCAAGCTAGAAAGAGGAGTCAATGTTCCATTTACAGTGCATTTTGCAGCCTTATCTAAAAATATAGAACGAGATATAACTAAAGTATTCTCTTCGCATAAGTTTATGCCCAAAGACTCTAAAAGAGCGTCGATTTTCTCGCAAGAAGCAAAGTATAAAATAGCCTGTACGCTACAATAGCTTTCGCCTTGCTTGATGATTTCTTTTGTTGCCCTACCTCCAGATAGCAAGGATATTGCCTTTAATAAAACGCTTTTACCTGCTCCTGTTTCGCCAGTTAGAGTGCTAAAGCCCCTTTCAAAATCTACTTGAGCTTTATTTACCAACGCCAAATTCTCTATATACAAAGTGCTAATCATTATTTATAAAAATACATAATTATTAGACCAAAATGCAAAAAAAAGAGCAAGTGATTTTTCCTAAAATGCAAATAAAAAAAATAAACGCTTGAAGCTTAGAAAAGAACTCTTATAGTATATGATTAAAATATGACTTTAAAATTTAAAATATTCTTTTATTTTGTATTGCCAATTATTGCGAGTATGGCTTTGTTGACTATGCACAATTCCAAGCAGGAAATGGCTCAGTTAAAAGAGCTGACAAAAGACTCTTTTGTCGCAAATACAAATAATGCAAGCTTGGCTATTTCTAAAAATTCCACTACAACTATTACCCTCTTAGAAGTCTCAGCTGACGTGCTTGCAGAATCTCTCTTTGGCAAAAGGGCAGAGAGCGTAGCTTATTTAAATTCTATCTTAAAGAGTTTTAGAGACTTTTCTGCAATAAGCTTAGCTTATGAAATTAATGCAGATGGCAATGACGAAAAGAATTATAATTCCCTAATGGAATTGCAAGCTGACGCAAATAAGCTCTCTACAGATTTTTATGATGCCTATGACTACCAAAACAATAATATAGTAGATTACATAGACTCTTGGGTTACAGAAACTGAAAATGGCAGATTTCTAATGCGTCTTAAAAGGGCAGGAGAATTTGTTGATATAGAACCTCTAAAGGAAATTGAAAGCAGAGAACACTATGCCAGCATTAAAAATCGCTACACAAATTTAGGCGATAAATCTATATATACTTCCGACCCATCTTTTGAAAACGTAAACTTGCATATAGAATATATAAGTCCTATCATCTTGAACGATAAATTTGTGGGCGAAGTCGCATTCTACAAGAGTTTATACTATCTATTTAATAGCTTAGAGTCTTTTAAGAAATCACCAAATGGCAATTTCTTTCTACTTAATAACACAGGCAAGATTGTTGCAAATACCCTAGATGTGAACATATCTACAGCCTCTATAGACGACTTGTATCTAAATGCTGAAAATAAGTTTAATACTTCCTTTTTACGCTACAAAAATGGTAGGCTAATTAGAGATGAAGATTTAGCTCAACAAACAAACTTTTCCTCCTATAGCACCTTGTATAGAGATATACTAAGACTCATTGCCAGAGGCGATAAAGTGCAAGATAACTTTATAGAATACACAGACGCAAATAGCAAAAAGCGTTATATAATAAGTTTTACTCTACTTAAGGAACTCGATTGGCAATTAATTCAAATAGTGCCAGAAGATGAGCTATATAACTTTGGCGAAAAATCTCAAATGAATGCTATAAATGAAATTGTACTTGCTTTTATAGTTTTCATATTTGCTTGCTTGATATTTTCTTATTACACTAAAAGATTGAATAGAACCACTCAGGCTGTACAAAATATTTACGAGGGAAAGCTTCACTTGCAGATACCAGAAATTAAGCAAAGCAAAGACGAAAGTGTAAAGCTGATAAATGCAGTATCACTCTTGTCCTCAAAAATATCTTCTACGGTAATGCACTCTAAAACTGCGAATAATCAACTTATAGATACTGCAGAAAAATTGACTACAGTCTCTACTGATTATGAACATAGCACAAAGCACTTCGACTCTCATATAGGCGAAATTAGTCGTTCTTTAAATCAAATAAACGATACTTCTGCCAACATAAAAGACTCAGTAGAAGAACTTTCTAAGTCCCTAAAAAGAGCTTCTATATTGGCAAAAGAGGAAAAGACTCTAATAGAAAATAGCTTTAAGAGCATTGAAGATATTAGCGAAAATGCCCTAAAACTTCTCAATAGAGTAAAGCTAATTAAGGATAGGGCAAAGAGTGCTTTGAATTGCTTAAATCAAATTTCTAAGATAATATCTCAGGCAAATTTATTGAGTATAAATACATCTATAGAGGCGAAAAAGTCTAAGGAAAAGTCGGATAGCTTCTCTAAAATATCTAAGGAGATTGCAATACTTGCAAAGCTTGTAAATGAATATTCAAAGGAGGTTGCTTTGATTATTCGAGACTTGCTAGAGTCGTCCTTTGTGGCTATAGAGCAAATACTTAAGTTCAGCGAACAAATTGATAAAATCAAAAAAGACTTTGCAAAGCTTAACCCAAGTATAGAAAATACGACTCTAAGTATAGATAATATACTGCCTGAAGTGCATAAGATAAACGACTCGCTATATTCGCAAAATTTAAGGAAAGCTCAGCTAAAAGAGACTATATCTTTGCTCGACAATAACGCAAAGCAGGCGAGTTTGCTCTATAGGCAATTCATAGATTTAAGGCGTGAGCTAAACTTTGCCATAGAGCAAATTACTCACGAAATTTCTAAATTCTCATCTAAATACTAGTATGCCAGAAAATACAGACAATAAAGGCAAGTATCTACTCTTTGAAAGTGCAAAAGAGCTTCTTGCCTTTGACATAAAAGATGTCATAGAATTGGGAACGACAAACTATATACACAGACTGCCTCATAAGGCGACGACTTGCATACTCGGAATTGCGAACATCAATGGCGACCTTTGTATAATTCTAAATTTGGCAAAGCTATTGAATTTAGATGAGAGCAACTTTTTTGTAGAGGAAAATTTAGACGAGAAAAAGCTGATTTTGTGTAAGAGTAATTCTGCAAAGCTCGCCTTTTTAATAGACGATATTCATCACCTTAGCGACGCTGAAGATGTTATTAGCGACGAGGACGAAGAGTTTAGTGCAATATCTAGCATATCAGTATTTAGAGTTGCGAATATAACAAGTAGGGCTAAGTCTTACACTATCTTGGACTTAGAACTATTGACAAACGCCCTCGAAAGGAATTATCTATGAGCAAGCTTCCCGATAAGACAAATTTGCAAAGCGACGCTTCTATAATGAAATTATTCTTAGAGGAAGTTTTAACTCGCACAGACGCTATCTCGCAACTTTTAATTTCTATAGAAAAAACACCTCAAGACACTAAGTTATTAAATGAATTAATGCGTACATTTCATAGTTTAAAGGGGGCTTGCAAACTTGTAAATTTACAAAACTTGGTGGATTTATCTCACTCTGTAGAAGAGTTTTTTGTGGCTGTAATAAATCATAAAACCGAGATAAGCTCTAAGGCTCTCGATGTTATTTTGATGGCAGGCGACTATATTAAAAGCCTGAGCAAACTTAAATTTGAATATGAAAACAAGGAAACTAGCTCAAAACTTATAGAGCTTTTAGCTAAAATTACTAATAACGAGGAAATTGATTTAGTTGAGCCGAAAATCGCTAAAGTTGAGCCAGTCTCTAGCAATATTCAAGACGACTCTGCAAAGGTTTCTTATGAATATTTAAGCAAGATTTTGTCTATTACAGAAGAGAGCCTAATCGAAAATAAACGTATACAATCAGCCCAAGAAGAACTTTCAGAGATTAAGATTAATACTCAAGATGCCATCTTTAAATTGGATAATTGTATCTTAGAACTCGAAAATCTAAGTGGCACAAAAAGGATACTCGAAACACTTAAGACGCTTAAGAAGGGCTTAGAAGCTAGTACTAAAAAGCTTTCGAATTACTCAGAATTAGCTCTCGAAGTCATTAACAAAAATAGCGATTTAAATAACCAACTCCAGCGTCAGGCACTTTCAACGACTATGCGTCCTATTAGGGATATACTTTTCCCGCTGCCAAGAATGATTAGAGATTTATCTAAGTCTTTGAATAAGAAGATGTATTTGAAAATTTCTGGCGAAAGCTCTATGCTCGATAGAAAGTTTATGAAGAGGCTCGAAACTTGTATAATGCACATAGTTAGAAACTCTTGCGACCACGGAGTCGAAAAAGATTATATACGTACAGCCCTTGGAAAACCTGAGACTGCAACAATTTCTATAGAGGCACTTCACTCTCGTTCTATGTTCTTGCTAAATATCAAAGACGATGGGGCAGGTATTGATATAGAACGACTAAAGAAGCACATTGTAGCTAAGAATTTGTCAGATATGCAAACGCTCGAGAAGATGAGCGATACTGAAATTTATGCCTTTTTGTTCTTGCCTAATTTTTCTATGAGCGAGACTATCAGCGACATTAGTGGCAGGGGCTTTGGCTTAGATGTTGTATCTAGTTTTATGCAGGAAATAGGCGGGCAAGTTAGCTTGAGTTCGGCTTTGGGCGAGGGGACTACCTTTAGCTTGAGCTTGCCTATAACTCGTTCATTGCTAAACGTGCTTATCGTGCGTATAGATAATCAATTATACGCCTTTGAACTCGATAAAATTTATAAGACGATGCGTGTTAAAAAGTCCGAGCTTAAAAATCAATCTATACTGAATTTCCAAGGCAAAGATATAAGGATTATAGATACTAAAAGGGCGTTGCAGTTGGGTAAAATTGATAATCAAAGCGACTTTAAACACTTGTTGATTGTGGAATTACACGAGGAATTTATAGCATTGGAAGTCGAAGAATTTTTAAACGAAGCAGAATTAGTCTTGAGAGATGCCGACAAGTTTTTAGATAAAATTCCATCTGTTTGGGCTTACGCTATAGATAATAATTCAATGCCTATAGTAGTTTTAAATAGCCAAGCAATAGCTGCAAATGCACTTAAAGACAATAGAGAGCAAAACGCACAAGGTGCTAATAAAGATATACTTATTGCAGAGGACTCGACGACTATACGAGAGAAAGTTGCAACTTTGTTGCGAGAACAAGGCTATACAGTCGACACTGCTGTAGATGGTATAGATGCCCTTAACGCCTTGAAGTTGAATAAGTATAAGTTGCTAATTAGCGATATAGATATGCCAAGGCTAAACGGCTTTAAGCTAGTCGAACGCATAAGGCAAATAGAGTATTTTAGCCAGATGAAAATCATTTTGTTGTCCTATAAAGACTCCGAAAGCGATATGCAAACAAGAATGAAAGTCGGAGCAAATCTATATCTTACAAAAGCCAATATCGACAAAAAAATCTTCTTAAAACAAATCGCAAAATTCATCGACAAAAACAATCAATAAAAGTAATTTTGCATAATTAATTTACACAAAAAAGCTATAGCCAATTTAATTCAGCTATAGCTTTTTTTAGAAACTTTTAGTTCTTAGCGACTTTCGCTTCGAGAACTTTTGCCTTTGCCACCACGACTTTTATTGTCTTTGCCACGTCTTGAACCACGCTTGTAGTTGCCACGACTATCTCTTTTTGAGCCAAAGTCTTTTTTGCCCTTATCGCCGCCTCTATGCTTTGGAGCAGGACCGCCGCCGCCACGTAGGTTCTTAGGGCGAGATTGCTTCTTTTGCTTTGAGTGGAATATCTTTTCGTTATGGAAAGGATTGTTGTCGAAGTCTACATTGATTTCTCTTTTGATGTATTTCTCAACGCATTGAAGTAGGTATAGCTCGTCTTGGGCACAAAAGCTGATAGCTTTTCCGTCCATATTTGCTCTAGCTGTTCTGCCTATTCTGTGTACGTAATTTTCGCTTTCTATAGGCATTTCGTAGTTGATTACAAGCGACATATCACTAACGTCTATACCACGAGCTGCAATGTCTGTAGCCACCAAAATTCGAGTTTGTCTCGCCTTAAAAGACTCTAAGGCACGTTGTCTGTGAGCTTGAGTTTTATCGCCGTGTATAGCATTTGCAGTGAAGCCTTCTTTATTCAACTTCTTTGCAAGATTGCTTGCCATACGCTTAGTTTTAGTAAATACCAACGCCAAGTTGTTGCCATCTTTGCCGAGTTGCTCTTCGAGTACCATCTTAAGTAGCTCGTACTTTTTGTCTCTATCTATAAAGCAAACTGATTGGTCGATTTTATCTACTACAGGAGATTTCGGGCTAATTTCTATCCAAGCTGGGTCGTCTACTATGAAAGATGCAAGCTCTTTGATTTCCTTAGATAAAGTAGCTGAAAATAGCAAGCTTTGTCTGTGGTCTCTAGGTAGTTTGTAGCTGATACGCTTTATGTCTGGCATAAAACCCATATCCAACATTCTGTCTGCTTCGTCTAATACATAATACTTAACACCAGCAAAGTTGAATTTGCCTTGGTTGAATAAGTCTATCAAACGCCCAGGGGTAGCTACCAACAAGTCAACGCCCTTTTCTAAGGCTCTAATTTGAGGTTTTGCAGATACGCCACCATAAACTTTTCTGCTAGAAATGTTTAAGTGCTTTGCGTATTTTTCTATACTTTGACTAACTTGTTCTGCAAGCTCACGAGTTGGCACTAATACTAGTGCTTTAAATTGCATAGGACGCACTCTGTCTGGGTCTCTTGAAAGAGCGTCTAGGATTGGTAATAAGTAGGCTGCTGTTTTGCCTGTACCAGTTTGTGCACAAGCGAAGAGGTCTCTGCCTTCTAATATTGTTGGGATAGCCTTTGCTTGAATTGGGCTAGGAGTTTTGTATTCTAATGACTCTAGTGCCTCTAAAATTTGAGGAGCTAGATTGAGTTGTGTGAAACCACATTCTTCCATATATATTATATAAACTCGACTTGGAGTTTATCGTCTTTCTTATTATTTTTGATTGTATTATTTGAGGGGAGTTCTCAAAAAATATCAAAATTAAATTTTCAAAAACTCGATTAAAGTTGAGTGAGTATGCTTAAGTTGAAATTAAATGCAATCTTTTTATTTTTTTATTTAGTTTTGCCTTTAAAAATTAGTTTTGTCTTTTAAAAATTTTTAATTTTTTGTATCGGGGCGTCAAATTGCCACTCAGAGAAGGCTTTAAGTGGGTTTTGAGCAGGGAGTTATCTGGTTATAATGACCAATCAAAACCCACTTGAAACGCACTATCAGGGGTGATTTCACGCTCCAAGTAGAGATGTTGGGTTTTCTTTTGAGTCGTGCCTTTATTTTTTATTTAGGCTTTCACTAATTCCATTTATGCTAAATAAGCTTAAGGCAAATATAATCGCTGGGAAAATTAATTGCCAAGGAGACTCTTGCATATATTGAGTTCCCTCATTTATTAGTGAGCCCCAAGAGGGTAGGGGAGCTTGTACGCCAAGACCGAGGAAGCTTAAAAAAGACTCAAGGAGCATAACTGAAGGCATTGTAAGTATTGCACATACTGCAATGGCATTCTTTGCATTGGGCAGAATGTGTTTTAGTATAATCTTTAGTCTACTTTGCCCAAGCACTAGGCTTGCCTCTACAAACTGTGAGCTTTTCAGTTCCAAAACTTGCCCCCTTGTTATACGTGCAATGCTCAGCCACTCAACTGCCCCTATTGCTACAAATAGCAAAACGAGGCTTCTGCCAAATAGCATAGTTAAGATTATTACAAGCACTGTAAAAGGTAGCGAGTAGCTAATGTCGATAAATCGCATCATAAAATAGTCTCTTCTCTTCGAGCCTATACCTGAAATTGTTCCATAAATTACCCCTATTAGCGTGGCAAAAAGCGTAGCAAAAATACCTATACTAAAGGAAATTTGCCCTCCAAAAAGCACCCTTGAAAATATATCTCTGCCAAGGCTGTCTGTGCCAAATATATGCGAAAAGCTTGGAGCTGAAGCCCCCAAGGCAAGGTTCTGCTCGTAGTAGGGATATGGGGCAAGAAAATCTGCACCAAGGCAAAGAACTAGAACTATGCTAAAAAATATGTAATAAAAGTACTTCATTTCTTTATCCCTAAGTTTTTTGCTATTTTTGGATTTAAAAAGGCTAAAATCACATCTGAAAGTATGTTAAATACAATGATTAGTACTGCATAAATTATTACGCACGCCATAATCATAGTGTAGTCGTTGTCTAAGGCACTTGATATGAAAAATCTGCCTAAGCCTGATATTTGAAATATGCTCTCTATCACAAAAGAGCCTGTCATTAGCCCAGCTGCAGCAGGGGCAATATAAGAGGCAAGGGCTATAGAGGCGTTCTTTAATGTGTGTATATAGCATACTCTAAAGTTGCTAATTCCCTTTGCTCTTGCAGTTTTTATATAAGGCTTTTCGAGGATTTCTACACTTTGTGTTCTAGTGAGTTTTGCTACCCACGCCATATAAAATAAACTTAGCGAAAAGGCAGGCAAGATTGCCTCTTTTATCCCACCCCAGCCAATCGCAGGTAGCCAGCCAAGCTTTAGCGAAAAGATTAATATTAGTATGGGAGCTACCACAAAGGAGGGTAAGCATACCCCCATTAGGCTAAGTTCATTTAGGAATTTACCACTTAGTTTATCTTTGTCCTTCGCTGAAGTAATCCCTATTAATACCCCAAAAAACAAAGCAATCAAAAGAGCGAAAGCCCCAAGTTGCAAGCTAGTAATCGCCTTTGGCACAATCAATTCTGTAACTTGCCAGCCCTCATATTTATAAGAGGGACCAAAATCGCCTTTTGCAAGATTTTTAAGGTATATGAAATACTGCTCGTATACAGGCTTATCAAAGGAATAGTAGGCATTTAGAGCATCGAGCTTTTCTTGGCTGATTGCACGTTCTCTATCGAAAGGGCCCGATGGGGCGAGACGTAGCATAAAAAAGCTCAGCGTAATTATTATAAATACTACAGGGATTGCCCCTAAAATTCTCTTAATTAAAAAGCTAATCATTCGCCACCTCCTTAAAGCTTGCACGCTTATAGTTGTGATAATCCAAGAGATTGCTAGCCCAATTTAGCTGTGGGTGTTGGAGGAAATTTCTCTTGTAGAAAAAGATTGGAATAAGTGCATCTTCTTGCATAAGAATTTCTTCTGCCTTTTTGTAATCTTCTTGGCTCATAGCATCATCAAAGGCTTTGCTTTGCCAGCTTCCGTGATTTAGGGGGCTATTGCTTGTGAAGTTTATTAGGAAATTTTCGGCAGAATTATAGTCTGCTACCCAGCTTGCCCTTGTTATTTCAAATTCTTTGTTACGCCTTGCGTCGAGGTATGCAGGCCAAGACATATTGTATAGAGTAATTTTTATACCCAAGTTCTTACGCAACATTTCTTGAAGCCCCTCAGCTATAGCCTTGTGCTGCTCAGAGCTATTATAAGTCAAAGTGATTTCAGGCAAGCCCTTTGCATTTTCATAGCCTGCTTGCTTTAAAAGCTTTTTAGCTTTTGCTATATTTTCTATGTCGCTTTTAGTGTATAAATTACTATCTGGTACAAAATTATAAGCTGTTCTATGAGCTTTTTTTAGCACAGAATTTACAATTTCTTCTCTATTTATTGCAAGATTTATAGCCTTTCTAACAAGAGGATTATTTAGTGGTTCTTTTTGCGTATTGAAAATATAATAATAAGAGCCATACCAATCTTGGCTCTTTAGAGTGTTTGTTGGGGCTTTTCTTTCAGCCTCTAAACGTTGGGGCGAAACTGTGTCAGTCAAGTGTAGTTGATTTGCAAAAAATGCTCTATCTTCTGTGTTAATATTTGTGATAGGCAAAAATCGAATTGCATTTAGCTTTATATTTTCAGCGTCCCAATACTTTGGGTTTTTTATTACTACAACCTCGTCATTTATGCTATATTTATCAAGAGTGAAAGCTCCATTTGTTACAATATTTTCAGGGCGAGTCCACCTTGTGTGTCGCTTAGTGAGAGCGTCGAAGCTTTCTAAAGACTTCTTATGCAGTGGCATATAGCTTGTGTGGTATAGAAAATTCAAAAAGTCAGCCTTGGGTTTCTCTAGCTCTATTTGCAATATTTTTTCGCTAATTGCCTTTACGCCAAGCATAGAAAAGTCAAGAAGTTTTCCCTTGTTTAGAGCCTCGGCGTTTTTAATTGCATATAGCATATTTGCATATTCTGCTCCAAGGCTTGGTTCGAGTATGCGTCTAAATGAGTATATAAAATCCTCAGCACGGACATCGTCGCCATTTGACCACTTTGCGTCCTCTCTTATCTTAAATGTATAAGTTTTTTTGTCTTTAGAAATTTCCCAACTTTCAGCTTGGGCAGGGATAATTTCTAGTGTGCTTTCGTCTGCACTAACTAGCCCTTCAAAGAGTGCGTAGATTATTTTTGCTTCGCTTAAGCCTGTCGATAAAGATGGGTCTAAAGTGGCAGGGTCTGCACTATTTCCCATTAGCAAAATTTTATCTTTTGCAGATTTAGTAGCATTTATACCTTCTTCGCAGCCAACTAAAAAAAATACAAAGCTAATTAAAACTAATAAAAGTTTTTTCATTAGAACTTAGGTATAGCTGAAATTAGCTTCTTTGTATAGTCCTCTTGAGGATTTGCTATCAAGCTTTCAGCTTCGCCTCGCTCTACAATCTTGCCCTTATTCATAACCAAGATTACATCGCTAATATGCTCAACTACAGCCAAGTCGTGGGCAATAAATAGCATAGATAAATTCAGCTCCTTTTGCAAATCTTCAAGCAAGTTGATTATAGATGCTTGCACAGACACGTCTAAGGCACTGACAGCTTCATCGCATATCAAAAATTCAGGTTTAACTGCCAATGCTCTTGCTATCCCTATTCTTTGTCTTTGCCCTCCACTAAACTCGTGAGGAAATCTATTTATAACTTCGCCAGAAAGCCCAACGAGTTCCAAAAGCCTTATAACTTCCAGCTCCTTTTCCTTTGGCGACATATTTCTAAAGTGAATATCGAGAGGTTCAGAGATGATTTTCAAGATATTCATTTTAGGATTTAGCGAACTAAAAGGGTCTTGGAAAATCATCTGAATTTTCTTTCTATAAGGCATAAATTCCCTATTCGAGATATTATCTATACGCTCGCCCTCATAGTAAATTTCGCCCAGCGACACAGGAGCTAAGCCAATTATAGCACGTCCAGTTGTAGTCTTGCCAGAGCCACTTTCGCCAACTAGCCCCACGACCTGCCCCTTTTGTATATCGAAACTAATGTCGTCGACTGCATTAAAATAGTTATCGCCAGAAGAGAACAATCCCCCTCCCAAAGAATATTTTACGCTTAAATTTTTTATGCTTAACAAATTGCTCATAACTTAGAATAGTCTATAGTATTTAATCTTTGACCCTTGTTGCCAAGCCTTGCAATACAAGCTATAAGTGCCTTCGTATAAGGGTGTTGAGGGTTTTTAAGCACCTCTTTAGTATAGCCAGCTTCAACAATTTCGCCCCTAAACATAACTATAACCTTTTCGCACAAAGATGATATAATTCCAAAGTTATGAGTAATTAAAAGCAGAGCCATTTCTCGTTTTTGCCTAACACTAATTAGCAAGTCTATAATTTGTTTTTGTATAGTAACATCTAAGGCAGTAGTAGGCTCATCTGCAACTAACAACTTTGGCTGGCAAGACAACGCCATCGCAATCATAGCCCTTTGCTGCATACCTCCAGAAAGCTCGTGTGGATATGAATTATAGCGTTTTTCGGCATCTCTAATTCCCACTTCTTCAAGATATTTAACAACCTTTTCTTTCACATTTTTCTCGTCTTTATAGTGAGTCTTAATCGCTTCTGCAATTTGAGAACCTATGCTAAATACAGGATTTAGCGAAGTCGACGCCTCTTGAAATATATACGCAATCTCGCTACCTCGAATTGCCCTAAGCTCCTTTTCGCTCATACTTAGAGTGTCTTTGCCCTTATATAAAATTTCGCCACTAATTTGGCAAGATGGGGCAGGAGGCAACAGCCTTGTAAAGCTTAGCGAAGTTACAGTTTTGCCAGAGCCACTTTCTCCAACTATAGCCACAGACTCGCCCTCTTTTATGCTAAAAGACACATTCTTTACAGCAGAGTTAATCTTTCCATTGTTGGCAAAGTTTATATTTAAATTTTTTACGCTAAGCATAATTTTTTAGACAATTTTAATTCGTTTTTGTTGCCCACACGCCTATATTCAAAAGTATCCATATTTTTTTGACAAAGGAATATTCCCAATCCCCCAATTTCTCTATCTTCTATAGGCGATGTTATGTCAGCTTCTGGAGCTTGGCTGGTAGGGTCGAACTCAGGTGATGAGTCTCTAATTAGAGCTATAATATTGTCGTTTTTTAGCTCTAAATTAAGTTCAATTTCGCCATCTGCTTCATTTTTATATCCATAAGATATAATATTCGTAAAAATTTCATCGAGACACAAATTCATAGTGAAGATTATACTCATATCCACGTCATTTTCAGACAAGAAACATTCTGTATCTTCTGCCATCTCTTCTATAGAGCTTAGTTGACTTGTGTAAATCTTCTTCATTTTATAAAAATTTTGCACAAGCTAAAGTCATCTTCAAAGATTTCTTTCGCTTGTATATTTTGAATTTTTTCCTTTATAGCAAGGCAAGAGTCGCTTTCAGAAATTATATTTGCAAAGTCCTCCACTGACATCATCTTTGTGCTATTTGCATATTCAACTTCGTAAACACCATCTGAAAATATGTATAAAGAAGAATTCTTTTCTATGCAAATTTCAGCTTGCTTGTACTCAAAATCTATATCGCCTCCAACTACAAGCCCATTCGTGCTTAAAAAGTCTAGCTTGTCGCCATTTTTAAGTATAGCAGGGGGGTGTCCTCCTGTAGAATATTTCAAAGTTCTTGTCTTTGTGTTAAATACCCCATACCACGCTGTAAAAAACATTCCATTTTGCCTGTCCATATCAAAAGCAAGGCTCATCGCCTTTAAAACTTGTTTTGGCTCTTTGAAATCTACTTGCGACAAACTTTGCGAACGCAACACATTCATTGCAGATACTGACAATAAAGCAGCTCCAACTCCGTGTCCACACACGTCTACTAAATACATAGCAAAGTTGTCATCATCTAAAAAGTGATAGCCAAAACAGTCGCCACCTAGCATAGTTGAACTCTGGTAGACCCAATCGCAAGATATATGCTCATTATCCAATTTCTCAGGCAACAAGCTCTCAACATAGCTCTCTGCTTGCAATAATTCTGCCTTAAGTGCCTCTTGGCTCTTCTTTAACAATTCCAAAGCCTTGTTCTTTTGATAGAAATTCACATAAGCTTGGCTGTGATATTTAATTCTTGCTAATATCTCAAGCTTGTCTGGCAACTTTACCATATAATCGTTTGCCCCCTTTAGAAAAGCCTGATACTTTGTAGTAGCATCTTCAGTAGACGACAAAACTATCATAGGTATATTCTTCGTAAGCTCATTCGCCCTAAATTGAGCAACAAGCTCCAAGCCATCTATCTCAGGCATCATTAAGTCTTGTAAGATTACTGTAGGCTTAATCTCCTCTGCAAGCTTTATAGCCTCAAGAGGATTTTGACAAAAATGAAACTCAGTATTGTCATCTACACTCAGAATTTTCTTTATGACTTCGCCAAAGATAGCTTGGTCGTCTATCATAAGCACGGAGACTCTATTTTGGCTTTTTAAATCAAAATTCTCCGAATACATACTTATCCCTTCAAACCAAGATACGCTTTAATTCTGTCTGCCCAACTAGCCTTTTCAGCTTCAGTATGCACAGGAGCTGCTTCTTCGTCCCACCATTGAGGAGTCTCTGTAATCAACTCAGCATTGTGTCTAATTGCATATACAACCTTATTAATAGGCTCTTGTAAATTCTCTGGTAAATCCTTATTGAACAACAAGTCTATATGATGTATATAATGCTCTGTTTGCTTCATAGACCCTGCAACGCTAGTAGTAGCATAAATCTCAGGTAGGGCAGATTTAAAAGCTTCAGTAGTCAACTTTGCTATAGCCTTTTTAGCCAAAATTCTTTGCTCGTCGTCTTCTGTATCAAAAATGAAGGTCAAAGATATATACGCCAAAGTAGTATTTGTAGGTTTTGCAACCTTACATATACCATCTAGTTGGCTCTTTGCAGAGTCGCTATCTTGGCAGAAGTCGAAAAATGCTAAAAATTTTTCTTCTTGAAGCATTTCCAATAAGTTTTGATTATTAAATGAGTGTTGCATATTTTTTCTTGTTAAAGTTAAAAAGGGGGTAGAGATTGTATCTTTTCTTATTCTTCAATTTTACTTGCTAATTAAAAAAGACTAAGCTATTTAATAACATTTAATTTTTAATATCAAGCTTTAAAATATGCAATTACTCGAAATTACCCTATTAATTATAATATCTATAGTATTTTTGCTCTCAATCATAGGTTGCTTTGTGCCAATTATCCCCTCAGCCTTCTTGGCTTTTATTGGTATACTCACTTATAAACTAATTTTACCAGAGTCTCCTCTTAGTTGGAACTTTGTAATAACTGCAGGCATACTCACCCTAATCGTACAAGTCCTCGACTTCCTTTGTACCTACTGGGGCGTAAAGAAATTTGGTGCAACTTGGAAAGGAGGCTTAGGAGCAACCATCGGCGTATTTGTTGGTATGTTTATCCCTCCCATCTTCATCTGGATATTCCTTGCCCCAGTAATATTCGCCACCCTCTTCGAACTTCTCTTTGCCAACAGCAACCTCAAACAATCCCTCAAAGCAGGCTTCGGAGCCTTCATCGGCTGTATCCTCTCCACTATCCTAAAATTAGCAATAGTAATAGCGATGATTATAGGATTTTTTAGCTCTTTTGGGGCGTGATATTAGGTCTTATACTCCGTTTCGAAAATTTTTGAGACTCTTGCGTACATAAGTACGCTTCGACCCTTTTGGGGCGTGATATTAGGTCTTATACTCCGTTTCGAAAAATTTTGCACCCTCAAGTGCAAAACCTAAAATCTTACATAAAAATGTAATTAAGTTGAAAGGGATACTTCCCTTTCAATGGATGGGGCTTTTCTTGGATTTTTATTTATTTAACAATAAATTAAATCCAAGAAAAGGAAAGACGGGCAGTCGACTAGCACCCCAAAGGCAACACGCTGACTATCACATTCCAACCAGCCCAAACTATGGTGTCAAGTGCCTCACTTGTTGCGGGTTTTCAGGGCTGCAAACAAGCCCTGAATGGGGTTTGGGGCAAAGCCCCAATCTCTCTCTCTCTCTAAACTTGCGTTTATTGTATCTTAGAAGTCTTTGGCTAAGGATTTTTCGGCGATGATTACGTCTCGGATTGCGAAGTTGCCAGCTAAGTCTATAGCCAAGATGGCGTGGGCTGTTTTGTGGAGTTTAGTGTGTTCTTCTTTTGTTATATCTTTGTCTTGTAGCTTTTTGTTTAGGGTTCTGTTTTCCTTGTTTGTCTCTGAAATATGGCTATACACTGCTTTAGATTTGTCGCCTTCCATTTTGAATATTTTGAAGTTTATTATATTAGGGCTTATATAAATTTCTTCGCTGTCTTTCTTTTTGTTTATTTGACTGACAGTTGCTATAAGGCAAAGTTGCCCTTTGGGTTTTGTTAGTGAATATGTATCTGCAACGAGATAATCGCCCTCTTCTTTTAGAGTGATGTAGATTTTCTTTTTGCTAAAATATATAAAGCCACGTTCGTCAAAATCCAATTCGTCAACAAGGGGCTTAGCTTTGTCGTAGCTCAAGTTAAACCTGCTATCCATAGTTATAGCGTTTGAAGTCCTATAAGAATTAGAAGGTATGCCGTTTAGCTTTACTTTAACTAGAGGGGCTTTGGGGTCTGTGGCAAGCGTCATTTTTTTATAATAACTTGCCAAGCTCAGCCCAAGTTGGACTATAATTATTATAGATACGAGAAATATTATGATTTTAGATTTTTTCATTTTGTTTAATCTTTCTATTTAAAATGATATTTGACGCTATCATAATTATACCCACTGCTAGGAATAGCCCCGAGCGTGCCATCATAGACCAATCTTTGTCGTTTAGCTTGATTAGGCTGTATAATATTAAAATGGCAAAAGACTCGTTTAGCAAAAGTAGCGATTTTAACCTTACTCCCCTTGCAAAGATTAGGGCAAATAGTATAAATACGCTTGCGTTAGACAAGCATTCCCTTGCAAATTTAATTGAATTATTATCTACAAAGTTTGGAATGAGTATATATATTAGAGTATGCAGGAGAATTAGCCCTAAAATTAATATAGGCAAGCACTCCCTCTTTTTGTATATAGATATTGCAAAATATCCCAAGCCAACTAGCGATACACCTATTACAGATAGCCTTAAAAATAGGTCGTTGGCGTAGAAATAAGTAGTCCCCTTTGCTCCCCAAGACGACATCATACAAATTACAACGCTAAAGACGGCTAAGGCAAGAAATAGCAAAGACTCCCTCTTTAGGCACACAGCTATAGAGCCTAAGGCAAAAGCCATTATAAAGGATAATGACGCTGCATCTGTATCTCTACTTGAGGTAAAAAAGGCGATTGAAAGCAAGAAAACGCAAAGTAGCTTAAAAGCATATTCAAAACTAAGCTCTTCTTTTGTGCTTAGGCTTTGATATAAAAATATACCCCCAAAGAATAGAAAGGCAAAAGAGTATATGTTGCAATATTCCACAAACCCAAAAACGCTTTCCCATCTTATGATAGGCTTTAGGATAAGTAGGAGTATGATACCTGTCAATAACCCCAAGAAGTTTCTAAATATTATAGCCAAAGGGCAGAACAAAAAGACTAGCACTGTAAAAAAGTCAAGCTCTGAGCCGCTTACATTATATATTACACTTGGGGCTAAAAATGCAAGGATTAGCCCAGTTAAATTCAGGGCAAGAGCCACAGTCTGCGTCAAAAAAGTCTGCCTTTTTATCGCTATATATAATGCAGGTATAGAGGCAACAAGAGGGCTAAACATCAATACAGCCTTAGTGCTATTTGAAAACACGCTCCAGTTATAGCCTATAAATAAGTAGGCTGCAAGAATTATGAATATTGCCCCTATTAAATAAAGGCTGAGGCTTTTTATAGTTTTAAAGAGGCTCGGCTTTGCAAGTTCCCCCTCATAATAGCTTTGCAAATTCCCCAAAGCACATTCATCTATAAGCCCTTTCTTTACAAGCAGAGGTAAGTCCTTTAAAATTTTCTTTTCGTAAAACATAGCTTTCCTGATTAAGATTGACAGTAGTTCTTTTTGTTGGCGACATTTAATTACTTCTGCGAGGGCGTGTCAATTTTTTTTCTTGAATTTTTTTACCTTTCTCTAAATAATACAATTCTTATGATAGATTACAGCAAATTTAAAAAGGCATTAGAGCATTTAGAGTTACAATATGATAATTATATAAATATTGATAATAGCTTGCCTTTAATTACTCAAGAGGCAATCAAGGAGTCTATTGTGCAACGCTTCGAAGTTTGTTATGACTGTATGTGGAAAGTTCTAAAAAAATATTTAGAGCAAAATCTCGGCTTAAGTGATGTACCTAACAGCCCAAAGCCTATCTTAAGAATTGCGAACGAAAATTTATTGCTATCTTCTAATATAGAAAATTGGATTAAATATGCAAACTCAAGGTCTAGCACTTCCCATGATTATAGTGGAACAAAAGCCCAAGAGCTACTTGAACTTAGCCCAAGTTTCATAAAAGACGCAAATTCTTTGTATATAAAGCTAAGCACTTAAAACTATGCAAGCAAATATATATCTCACTGATGCAGAACTTAGCTTAATAAAAGCTATGCTCAATGAATTTGTGCCTAATACAAAGGCAATAGCCTATGGTTCAAGAGTCAATGGCAATGCAAAGGCATATTCTGATTTAGATATTGCAATTTTTGCAACTAAAGAACAAAAAGTAACTATAGCAAATCTAAGAGAAGCCCTCGAAGAAAGTGATTTGCCTTTTCGAGTAGACTTATTTATATGGGACGAAATCCCCCCAGAGTTTCAAGCAAAGATTTTGCAAAAACACCACGTTTTATAGTGGACAGCTTTTTCAGTTGACAGCTTTTTCAGTGGACAGTGGACAGCTTTTTCAGTGGACAGTGGACAGTGGACAGTGGACAGCGAGACTCAATAAAATTTTAGAGTCGCTGGCTTTTTGTGATAGATTTTAATCAAAAGTCGGAAGTTCTAAGTTGGAAGTTCTAAGTTGGAAGTTCTAAGTCGGAAGTTCTAAGTCGGAAGTTCTAAGTCGGAAGTTCTAAGAATTTCTTATAGCTTTTTAAGTGAAAGGTCAAAAACTAGCGACATTAAATTCCCCCGAAAACTCGCTGTCCACTGTCCACAGTCCACTGTCCACAGTCCACTGTCCACTGTCAACTGTCCACTGTCAACTGTCCACTGTCCACTGTCAACTGTCCACTGTCAACTGTCCACTGAAAAAGTCTTTGGCTGAATAAAATTTTGATAAAATAAAAATAAAATAGCATATATTTATGCTTAAGTTATTGATTTTCAGGGGCAGTATATAAAATTTTAAAAAAGATAAGAAAAAAGTTTGACAATATGTATAAATAGGTCATTATTTGTGGTTTCTTTATATGGAAGAATAGTATCTATAAATAAAAGGGTGCTACTTCTAATATTAAAAAGAAAGAATAGAAAACAAACAAGATTAACAACTAACGCAGGTTAAAGTGAAGACTCACAGTGAAGAATTGCTACCTGCCTCTTAGAAATATGAGCTTAATACTAATAGGAAAAAAATTGGGTATGACCCAAGTGTATAATGAGGCAAACGTACTCGTTGCGGTTACTGTTGTTCAAGCAGGACCATGCCCCGTTACTCAAGTAAAAACAGTTCCAAGCGACGGTTATAGTGCAGTGCAAATAGGTTTTGGCACTCAAAAAGAATTCCGTAAAACGAAGGCTGAGCTAGGACACTTAAACAAGGCAGGTGTAGAACCTGTACGTGAATTAATCGAATTCCGTTCTCAAGAGAACGCTTACAAAATTGGTGATGTATTGACAGCAACTAGCTTCGCTGAAGGCGAAAAGGTTGACATTATTGGTACAACAAAAGGTAAGGGTTTCCAAGGCGTAATGCGTAGATACAACTTCCAAGGTCAACCTCAAACACACGGTCATATGATGCACCGTCGTCCAGGTTCAGTTGGTTGTAGGCAAACTCCAGGACACGTATACAAGGGTAGAAAAATGCCAGGTCATATGGGTCAAGTTCGCAGAACTACACAAAACTTAGAGATTGTGAAAATTCTTGAAGACAAGAATATCATTTTAATTAAGGGTAGTGTTCCAGGTTCAAAGGGTGAAACAGTATATGTTCGCACTGCAAAGAAAACAAAAAAAGTAATCGCATAAGGAGCTTTAGAGAATGAAATTAAAAGTTTATACAGCAGACGGAGCTAGCTTCGTAGAAAAGGAATTTGAAGTTCCAGCTTTTGAAGGCGACAAAGGTCTATTTGCGTTGAAAGAAACACTTGTAGCGTATCAAGCTAATGCAAGACAAGGTAATGCTAGTGCATTAGACTATGGTCATGTTAGTGGTACAAACAAGAAGCCTTTCAAGCAAAAGGGTACAGGTAGAGGTCGTCAAGGTACAAACAAGAGCCCTATCCACAGAGGTGGTGCAGTTGTTTTTGGACCAAAACCAAGAGATTGGTCTTTAAAGATTAATAAGAAGGCTAAGAAGTTGGCTTTCTCAAGAGCATTATTTGACAAGTGTCAAGAAGGTGGTTTAACATTGATTGAAAATTTCAATGCTGACTCTAACAAGACAAAGCAAATGGTTGCTACACTAAGCAATATCTTGCCAGAAGGTAAAGTATTGATTATAGACGAAATATTCCAAGACAATGTAATTTTATCAAGCCGCAATATTGAAAGAGTATATTTGCGTGAGTCTGATACATTAAACGCATTTGATTTGGTTAGATTTAACAACATCATCGCTAGCGAAAGTGCATTTAACAGCATTTTAGCAAGAGTAGAAAATCAGTAAGGAGTAAGAGAATATGAGTACAGTATCTCCCGAAAAGATAATAAAAGCTTACAGGCTCACAGAAAAATCTGGTCTAATGCAAGAGCAAAACAAGTATGTTTTCCAAATTGCAAAAGAAGCTACAGCAACTGAAGTTGCAGCAGCAGTAGAAAAGTTTTTTGGAGTTAAGGTAAAGAATGTAAATACAATGAATGTCAAGGGTAAGGTTAAGGCTTCTCGCATAAGCAAGGGAAGAATTGGCGTTAAGGGTCGTATGAAGAAAGCGATTGTTACTTTGGCTGAAGGTGAAAGCATAGAATTAGCATAAGAAGGACGTTTAGAAAATGATAATTAAAAGAAAACCTAATACACCTGCACAACGCTTTTTGGAAATATCAAAGCACGAGGTGGACAACAAGCGTCCAGAACCTTCTTTGGTAGAAAGCATTCAAAGAGCTAAGGGTAGGAATTGTTATGGCAGAATTACATCTCGTCGTAGAGGTGGTGGTCATAAGAAGTTATATCGTCGCATTGATTTCAAGCGTAATATGCTTGACGTTCCTGCAACAGTTACAGCTATAGAGTACGACCCATTCCGCAGTGCATATATTGCGTTATTGACTTACGAAAATGGCGAAAAGACATATATCATCGCACCTAATGGTTTAAAGAAGGGCGATACAGTTGTTTCTACAAACACAAAGCAAACAGAATTTCCAGTTGGTTTGGCTATGCCTTTGGCAATGTTACCTCCTGCAACACGTATTCACGCTATAGAGATGCTACCAGGTGGTGGTGCTAAATTAGCTAGAGGTGCTGGTGTTGGTGGACAATTAGTATCAGTTGATGGTTCTATTGCTACAGTTAAGATGCCTTCAGGTGAAATCAGAATGTTGCCTTCAGCTTGTAGAGCTACAGTTGGTGTTGTTGGTAATTCAGAACACAGCAATCAAAGCTTAGGTAAAGCTGGTAGAAACCGTTGGTTAGGCAGACGCCCTAGAGTTAGAGGTGTTGCGATGAATCCAGTGGATCACCCAATGGGTGGTGGTGAAGGTAAAACTTCTGGTGGTGGACACCCAGTGTCTCCTTGGGGACAACTTTCTAAGGGTTACCCAACTCGTAAGAAGAGCAAGCCTTCTAATTCGTCTATACTTGTTAGACGCAATGGTAAAAAATTTAAAAGGAGCTAATTAGATGTCACGTTCGATTAAAAAAGGGCCTTATGTAGACCCAAAATTGCAAATTAAGATAGATGCGGCACACGCAGAGAACTCACATAAGCCAATTCAAACTTGGTCTCGTAGGTCAATGATTACGCCAGAATTTATCGGTCTAAATTTCAATGTACACAATGGTAGAAAGTTTTTGCCAGTTCACGTTACAGAGAATATGGTAGGTCATAAGTTAGGTGAATTTTCACCAACACGCTTATTTAAGGGACACCAACCTCACACGAAGAAGGCAGTTCAATAAGGAGCTTTATAATAATGGCAAGTTTTGCAAAGTGTATAGTATTTTTATTGATTTTATCAGTAGGGGGCTTATGCCAAGCAGGATTGCCGTTGTGGTCTAAAACAAATCTTAGCTTAGATGTTAAAGTTGTTGGAGTAGATGCTGAAAGTCAGTTAATTACTTTATCAAAGGGAGCATTAGAAAATTTTGGAATAGGGGCATATTGCGATATGTCAGTAAATGAAGAAGAAGTTAAGACATTAGTGGTAGTAGCAAGCAATGCAGACAAATCTATAGCAATGAAGTTAAGTGATTTTCAAGTGCAAGCAGGCGATACATTTAGGCTAAAACTCATAAACAAATAATTTAGGAAAGTAAAAAGATGGAAGTTCAATCTTTAACAAAACTAGCACGCATGTCAGATAAGAAAGTGCGTGACATCACACGTCGCATACAAGGAATGAAGGCTAACGAAGCACTAGAGATATTAAATCTCGTACCAAAAAAGAGTGCAAGATTAGTAGCTAAGACTTTGGCTAGTGCGATAGCAAACGCTGAGAATAACAATGGAGTATCTTCAGCAACATTAACAATCAAATCAGCTGTTGCTAATCAAGGGGCTGCTTTCAGACGTTTTCGTCCAGTAGCAAGAGGTAGTGCACATCCTTATAAGAAGCGTACTACTCACATCAAGATAGTTTTAAGCGACGAGAAATAATATATCGGAGAATAGAATATGGGACAAAAAGTAAATCCAAGAGGTTTTCGTCTAGCGGTACGTCGTGATTGGGATTCACGCTGGTATGCTAACAAGGGCGACTATGCAAAGTATGTGGCAGAAGACTATAGAATTCGTGAATTTTTAAATAGCGAATTGAAGTCAGCATCAGTGCCAAGAATTTTCATAGAAAGAGCAGGACAAAGGACACGTGTTAAGATTTATACTGCACGTCCAGGTGTTGTTATAGGTCAAAGAGGAGCATCTTTAGAGAAGCTCAAGGCTAAGTTGGCAGCCTTCTTAAACAAAGATATTATATTAGATATCCAAGAAGTTAAGAAGCCTGATTTAGTAGCATATTTGGTAGCAGAGAGCATTGCCTTACAATTAGAAAGAAGAGTTTCTTTCCGTAGAGCGATGAAGAAGTCTATTCAAACATGTATGACAATGGGTGCTGAAGGTATCAAGATTTCTATATCTGGTCGTTTAGGTGGAGCAGAAATTGCACGTACTGAATGGCAAAGAAAAGGTAGAATACCATTGCAAACATTGCGTGAGAACATAGATTATGGTTTTACAGAAGCGAACACACTTTACGGCAAGATTGGCGTTAAAGTATGGTTGTGCCTTAAAACTGAGGACGTATTATAATAATTTAAGAAAGTAGGAGTTAAAAAGATGGCAAATCTTCTTCCAGCAAAGACAAAGTTCCGTAAGGTGCATAAGGGACGTATCCGTGGTTCAGCCAAGGGTGGCGACTATATCGCATTTGGTGATTTTGCAATACAAACATTAGAACGTGGTAAGATTACAGCAGCACAATTAGAAGCGGCTCGTATCGCAATCAACAGGCATATGAAACGTAAGGGAAAGATGTGGATGAGAGTATTTCCACAAAAGTCTGTTACAAAGAAGCCAGCTGAAACACGTATGGGTAAAGGTAAGGGCTCAGTTGAGTACTGGTGTGCAGTAGTAAAGCCAGGTTCAATTATATTTGAAGCAGCGGGCGTTCCTGCATCTGTAGCTAAAGAAGCTATGAGATTAGCAGATGGCAAGTTGCCAGTAAAATGTAGGTTCTTGGTACGTGAAGGCGTTGAAATTTTATAATTTAAAAAATAGGTAAAAATCGATGAAATTAAAAGATATAAAGCAGCTTTCAGTAGAAGAAATTAGCAAGAAGTTACGTGAAAGTCGTGATGAGTTGTTACATTTAAATATACGTAAGAGTGCAGGACAAGTTGAGAACACAGCGAAGATTAGATCTTTACGCAAGTTAATCGCACGTCTTGAAACAATAAATACTCAAAAAGCATAGTAGGAGTTAAAAAAGATGTCCGAAGAAACAAAGAGAAAAAACAGAAAAAGTTTGGTTGGAGAAGTAACATCAATCTCTGGTGATAAGAGCATTAAAGTTACATATTTCTATAAGATACCACACCCACTATATCGTAAAGAAATCCGTCGTAAGACAGTTTTACACGTTCATGATGAGAAGAATGAATGTGCATTAGGCGATAAGGTTGAAATTGCAGAAACACGTCCATTGAGCAAGCTCAAGAGGTTCCGTGTAGTTAGCATAGTAACAAAAGCACCAATACTTGGATAATTAAAGGAGCACTTGTAAAATGATTTATATGGAAACAAGGTTGGCAGTAGCCGACAATACAGGAGCAAAAGAAGTATCTATGATACGTAGATTAGGTCAACCTCGTAAGTGTGCGAAGATTGGCGATGTAATCGTAGTAGCAATTAAGTCTTCTACTCCAGATGCTGCAGTAAAAAAAGGAACAGTTGCGAAAGCAGTTATAGTACGTACAAAGGCACCTATACGTAGGGCTGATGGTTCTTACTTGCGTTTCGATTCAAATGCAGTAGTAATATTAGATAACAATGGCAATCCTCGTGGAACTCGTATATTTGGACCAGTTGCACGTGAGTTACGTCAAAAAAATTATTCAAAGATAATAAGTCTTGCACCGGAGGTTCTATAATAAGATGAGCACAATTAAAAAAGGCGAAGAAGTAGTAGTAATATCAGGTTCTAACAAGGGTAAGAGAGGCAAAGTTTTGCAAGTATTACCTAAGAAGGAAAAGGTATTAGTAGAAGGCGTAAATTTACGTAAGCATTACGAACGCAAGTCAGAGAAAAATCCTGAAGGCTTAGTAATTGAGAGAGAAACAGCAATACATATTTCAAATGTAATGTCGGCTGGTCGTTATGATGCTAAAAGAAAATAGTATCACGACAGCAGCGGCTAGACTACAAAAGATAAGAAAATGAACACACCAGTATTAAAACACATATACAAAGATAAGGTTGTTAGCGAGCTAAAGAAAGTTTTAGGCGTTGAGAACCCTCATCAAGTACCGACTGTTGAAAAGGTTGTACTAAGTTCTGCATTAAAGAGTGATGCGTCAAAAGAATGGGTACAAGAAGTCGAGAAAGAAATAACAAAGATTTCAGGTCAAAAGCCTGTAATTACTAAAGCTAAGAAGAGCGTTGCAAACTTTAAGTTGCGTGAAGGTCAACCTTCAGGTGTTAAAGTTACATTGCGTGGGGCACAAATGTGGGAATTTTTGTATAAATTCATCACAGTAGTATTACCTGCAATCAGGGACTTTAGAGGCGTTGGTACAAAATTAGATGGTAGCGGTAACTACAACTTAGGTATAGCAGACCATACAATCTTTCCTGAAACTACAGTAGATTCTAATCGTAGAAATATGGGTTTAGACGTAACTATAGTTACAACTGCAACAGAAGACAATGCTGGTAGAGAGCTACTTAAGTTATTAGGTATGCCTTTCCGTAAGTCTAGTAATTCTTAATTAAGGGATTTAAATAATATGGCAAAGAAAGCAATAATACAACGCAATATCAAGCGTGAAAAGCTAGCTGAAAAGTATGCACAAAAGCGTACTGAGCTAAAGAGCATAATTTCAAACCCAAATTCTACAGACGAAGAGTACTATGGTGCAACTAAGGCATTGGCTAAGTTGCCACGTAATTCTTCTAAGGTACGTATACGTAATCGTTGTTCTGTTTCTGGCAGACCAAGAGGTTTCATTCGTAAGTTTGGTTTATCTCGTATAACATTCCGTGAGCTTGCTTTAGATGGCAAGATTCCTGGTGTAACAAAAGCATCTTGGTAATAGAAAGGATATAATATGTCACACGACACAATAGGAGATTTTTTAACAATAATAAGAAATGCAGCACGTGCTAAGAAGGAAGTTTGTTCAGCAAACTACACAAAGTTACGTGAGCATATTGTTGCAATATTAGCAGAAGAAGGTTATGTACAATCTTTCGCAGTAGAAGGAGAAGGCGTTAAGAAGACTATTTCAATTGAAATGAGATATGTTGACGAAGTTTCTGCTTTGGCTGGTATAGAGAGAGTATCTAAGCCTGGTAAGCGTATCTATTGCGATACTACATCAATACCAAAGGTTTTAGGCGGAATGGGAATTTGCATTTTGACTACACCTAAGGGCGTATTAAAGGATTCTGACTGCCGTTCTCAAAAGGTTGGCGGAGAATTAATCTGTAAAGTTTGGTAATAAGGGAGTAGAGATATGAGTAGAATAGGTAAACTTCCAGTAGCAATTCCAGCAGGTGTTAAGGTAGCTTTAGAAGGGCATACTTTAACAGTTGAAGGTGCTAAAGGCAAATTAGTAGAAACTTTCAATACAGCAGTAGACATCAAGGTAGAAGGCGATGCAGTTTTGGTTAGTCCAGCGTCAAATTCTCGTTTGTCAAGAGCTATGTTTGGTACAGCACGTAGTATCATCAATTCAATGGTAATTGGTGTTACAGCTGGTTTCAAGAAAGTTTTGGAAATACAAGGTGTAGGTTTTAAGGCTGAGTTAAAGGGTTCACAAATCGTTTTAGCTTTAGGTTATGCTCACCCATGTATTTTGGATATACCAGAAGGTGTAACTTTGACAATAGGTGAAACTAATGACCGTAATCCTCTAGTAACTGTAGAAGGTGCTAGCAAGCAAAAGGTTGGTCAAGTTGCAATCAATATTAAGAGATTCTATCCAGTTGAGCCTTACAAGGGCAAGGGTGTTAGAATACAAGGCGAACATGTACGTAGGAAAGAAGGCAAGAAAACTGCTTAGTTTCTTCAAGGAGATATTGTATGAACAAAATTCAAAAGAAAAATATTTTAGCTCAAAAGCGTCATTGGCGTGTGCGTAGCAAGGTTGAAGGTACAGCTGAAAAACCACGTTTATCAGTTAAGTTTTCAAACAAGCACATTCAAGTACAATGTATAGATGACACTAAGGGTTTGACATTAGTATCTTTATGCTCTACATCTAAGGAGCTTAAGGACGAAAAGATTATCGCTAATGTAGCAGGAGCAGTTGCTCTAGCTACAAAGCTTGGTGTGAAGATGAAGGACGCTGGTGTAAGCACTATCATATTTGATAGAGGTTCTAGGCGTTATCATGGTTGTGTAAAGGCTTTAGCTGATACATTGCGTGAATCTGGTATTAACTTCTAATTAAAAAAGAGATGAGTAGAGAATTTAGAAAACAATCATCTGTACAAGCGGAACAAGCAGCTCCAGAATTTACAGAGAAGGTAGTACACATCAATCGTTGTGCTAAGGTAGTAAAGGGTGGACGTCGTTTCTCTTTTGCTGCATTGGTTATAGTTGGCGACCAAAAGGGTCAAGCTGGCTTGGGATATGGCAAGGCTAAGGAAGTACCTGATGCAATACGTAAGGCAACTGAAAGAGCTCATAAGAGCTTGGTTACTTATGCTATGGTTGACGGCACAATTCCTCACGAAGTTGTAGGTAACTGCGACGGTGGTGTTGTTATGTTAAGACCAGCAGCTCCTGGTACAGGTGTGATAGCAGGCGGCGGCGTAAGAGCAGTCTTAGACGCAGTTGGTATCAAGAATGTATTGAGTAAGTCTTTGGGATCTAACAATGATGGTGCAATGGTAAATGCTACATTGAATGCGTTGAGCCAATTGCGTACAGCAGAAACTATTAGTAAATTAAGGGGAAAAGCCTAGTTTAGGCTTTCCTTTAAGGAGAAAATAAAAAATGAAATTACACAATCTTTCAAATCCAAAGGGTGCAAAACACGCTACAAAGCGTTTAGGTTGCGGTGTAGGCAGTGGTCATGGTAAGACTTCTGGTAAGGGACATAAAGGTATGAAGGCTCGTTCTGGTGGCGGAGTTCGCCCTGGTTTCGAAGGTGGTCAAATGCCTTTATATAGAAAACTTCCACACAGAGGTTTCAATAACTATAGATTTAGAGTTGAGTATGCTTCAGTAAACTTGGCTTCATTGGAGTTATTTGACTTAGAAGAAGTTACAAAGCTAGATATGATTATAGCTGGTTTTGTTCGTCCTAATGCAAAGTTAGTTAAGGTTTTAGGCTTAGGCAAATTGACTAAGAAGATGACAGTTGTAGCAGACAAGTTTTCTGCTAGTGCGAAAGCTGCTATTGAAGCTGCTGGTGGCAAGGCTGTATTGACTTCTGAAGTTGTTGTTGAGGCAACTGAGGCATCTGAATAATACATAACGGGAAAATATTATGCTAAGTGCATTTACAAATTGCTTTAAAATCCAAGAATTACGTCAACGTATTATGTTGATGTTAGGTCTTGTGTTTGTAGCTAGAGTAGGAGCTAGCATTCCACTTCCTGGTATAGATATGGCACCACTTGTTGCAAGTGGTGGCAATTCGGGTGATGGTTTGCTTGGCTTATACAATATGTTCACAGGTGGAGCAATGGGCAATGGTGCATTGTTTGCTTTGGGCATTATGCCTTATATCTCAGCTTCTATCATATTTCAATTGATGGGGGCAGTTATGCCTAGTATTGCACGTTTGATGCAAGAAGGCGAAATAGGTAGGCAAAAGATTACTCAGTACACACGTTATTTAACTTTATTAATTGCTGCTATTCAGGGTATAATGATGCTTTATGCCTTATCGTATTCTCCTGAGGCGTTGTTCTCTGGTTTTAACCAAGCAGAATATGGCTCTTTAGTAGTAATGGGCAGTAAGCCTCTCTTTATGTTGATGGGTACTGTATTTTTGGTAACTGGCTCAGCTATAATGATGTGGTTAGGCGAACAAATAACACAAAAGGGGATAGGCAATGGTATATCTATATTGATTACTGTTGGTATCTTGGCAGACTTGCCTAAGGCGTTGACATTGATGTATACATTAGTGTTTAACACACCTGTAGGTTCTGAAGCTGCATTGAGCTATCACAAGGCTTTCTTCTTGTTGGTGTTATTATTGATTGTTGCAGCTGCTATTATTATGATGATACAAGGTCTTAGAAAGATACCTGTACAATACGCAAAAAGAGTAGTAGGTAACAAGATTATGGGTGGTCAAAGCTCATATTTGCCATTAAAAGTTAATTATGCAGGCGTTATGCCAATAATCTTTGCAAGTGCAATTTTGCTATTGCCTCAACAAATATTTGGATATTTTAGCCCATCTATGCACAATCTTGCATTTGGTGTGTTAATATTCTTATTTTCATATTTTTGGGTATCAATTATGTTTAAGCCTTTGCAAATTGCAGATGACTTAAAGAGATATGGCGGTTATATCCCAGGCGTACGCCCAGGAGAGCCAACTGGCAAGTATTTAGACTTTATTATGACAAGATTGACATTAGTTGGTGCTATTTTCTTGACAGTAGTTGCAGTATTTCCGAATATATTATCTCAAGCATGGGGTGTACCTCAAATCATTGCTGGCTTCTTCGGAGGTACAGGTGCTTTGATTGCAGTCGGTGTGTCATTGGATACAATGAAGCAAGTTGAGACTTATTTGTTACAACGTCATTACGATGGTTTCTTGCAAAAGGGCAGAATTCGTGGTAGGAGCGTAGGACAAAAGACTGAGCTTATTGATACTAAACAATTAAAATCGCTTTGGGCGTTGTGGACACCATTATTGATAATAATAATCGTGGGCATATCAGCTTGGGCGTTGAGATAAAATTTTTTAGAGCCTTGCCTCTTTAATGGGGTAGGGCTTTGAAGATGAATATAGAGATTTTGAGATTTGATTTTGAAATCTTTTATAATTCATTAAAAATTTGTTCTTTTAACAATTAAATATAGAAGGCGCGTAAAGTATGATTACAATAAAATCTCAAAGAGATTTAATGATTATGCGAAAAGCATGCGTGATTGCCGCAAATGTACTAGAAAAACTCTGCCGAGTGGTACGTGAGGGCATATCCACCTGGGAAATCGATCAGGCGGCCAAAGAATTTATGGCAGAATATTCTGTAAGAAGTGCTTCATATAAGTACAAACTTGGCAATTTACGATTTCCCTCTTATATATGTACGTCAGTAAATGACGAAGTTATACACGGTATAGGTTCTAAGAATAGAATACTAAAAGCTGGCGATATAGTTTCAATGGACGTATGCGTTATCTATAAGGGTTTTGCTGGAGACAATGCTAGGACGATTATGGTTGGCGATGTTGCAAAGGAAGTAGTTGATTTGGTGGAAACATCAAGGGCTGCACTTTTCAAGGGCATCGAGGCAGCTGTAGTAGGAAATAGAGTTGGCGACATTTCAGCGGCTATACAAGCTTGTGTAGAGAAGGCGGGCTACGGCATAGTAAAGGAATTTACTGGTCATGGCGTAGGCAGAGCTTTACACGAAGAGCCACAAATCCCAAATTATGGGAGAGCTGGCACTGGAGCTTTATTAAAAGCTGGAATGACTTTGGCGATTGAACCGATGATTACTTTAGGTAGTCCAAAAATTTTAGAGTGCGACGATGGTTGGACTATAAAAACGAAGGACGGCAAAGCGAGTAGCCACTCGGAACATACGATTTTGGTAACAGAATCAGCCCCTGAGATACTAACTATTGCTGATATTTAGCAAAAAAATGCAAAAAATTAGCGATATTTGAAAAAAAAGCTTTCCAAATGGGAAAAAATCAACAATATAAAATCTTTTAACAATATAAAATAAAATGCCAAGATTACTCGGTGTAGATATACCAAACAATAAGCGTGCAGAATATGCACTACAATATATATATGGGATTGGTCCTGCTAGAGCAAAGATTATTTGCAAAGAAGTAGGTATCACTCCTGAAACTCGTGCTCAAGACTTGTCTGAAGAGCAACTAAACAAAATTGCAAACGTAATTACTGAAAGACAATTTAAGTTTGAAGGTGATTTGCGTCGTGAGATAAGTGGAAACTTAAAGAGACTAGCTGCTGTAAGAAGTTATAGAGGTCTTCGTCATGTTAAGGGTTTACCAGTTAGAGGTCAACGTACAAGCACAAATGCACGTACTCGTAAGGGTGCGAAGAAGACTGTTGGCGTTGTAAGCAAGAAATAATTAAATACTAGTAGATAAAGAAATGAGCGAAGAACAAGCGAATAATACAGTAGAAGAAATTGTTGCTACAGAAGAAGTTGTTGCTGAACAAAAAGAGCAAAGACCTTCTCAACCAACAGCAAAAGACTTATTAGCTGAAGAAATCGGCGAAATTAAGGTACGTAAAGCAAAAGGTAGCAAGAATGTACAAACAGGTGTTTGTCATATCAATGCAACATTTAACAACACTAAGGTTACTTTTACAGATGCCCACGGCAATGTAATTAGCTGGTCTAGTGCTGGTAAGATGAACTTTAGAGGTTCAAGAAAGAGCACTGCTTATGCCGCACAAATGGTTACTCAAGATGCAGGTAAGGTTGCAATGAGCCATGGTATGAAGGAAGTTGCTATTAAGGTAAGAGGACCAGGTATGGGAAGAGATGCAGCAATTAGATCATTGCAAGCATTAGGTTTCAGCGTAAACTCTATAGTTGATGCTACTCCAGTACCTCACAATGGTTGCCGTCCACGCAAAGCAAGAAGAGTATAATTTTAAAAAGAAAGTATTTATAATATGGCTCGTTATACAGGACCAACAAGTAGAATTAATCGCCGTTTTGGGCAAGCTATTTTCCAATCTAAAAAAGCTGAGGAAAGAAAAGCATATTTGCCAGGCATTCACGGACCACGTTTACGCAGAAAAGCTTCTGAGTACGCAATGGGATTAAACGAAAAACAAAAGTTACGTTATATGTACGGTTTGACTGAAAAGCAATTCCGTTTGACATTTGAACGTGCTAAGAAACAAAGAGGCGTTACAGGCGAAATCTTTATGCAATTATTAGATTGCCGTTTGGATAACGTAATTTATTTATTAGGTTTTGCACGTACTCGTAAGGCTGCAAGACAAATGGTTACACACGGACACGTATTAGTTAATGGTATCAAAACAGATATTCCTAGCTATACTTGCAAACCTGGTTGTGTAGTAGAAGTTTCTGAAAAGAGCAATTCACGTCAGTTGGCACAAAGAGGTCTTGACGATTCAGTTTTACGTCCAGTTCCAGCTTGGTTGGAAAAGGCAGAAGGTACTTTCAAGGGTACTATTAGCCGTTTGCCAATCCGTGATGAAATGGACAAGACTATCAATGAACAGCTCATTGTAGAATTCTACTCTAGATAATCATAAATAAAAAAGGATTAAAATGGCCAAAAGACTCGGAAAATTAGAACTTCCAAATCGCCTCGTAAAAGATGAGGCGTCGGCAACTGCCGTGTATGCTAAGTATACTGCAGAACCCTTTGAAACGGGCTTTGGGTACACAGTTGGTAATATGCTAAGAAGAGTGTTGTTAAGCTCTATCGAAGGAGCTGCAATTAGCTCTATTAAGATTGAGGGTGTTAACCACGAATTCCAAAGCATAACAGGCGTAGTAGAAGACGTTACAGACATCGTTCTTAACTTAAAACAAATTAAGTTAATCAACAATGCTCGTAGCGACAAGCGTTTGATTATCGATGTTGAAAAGGAAGGTCCAGTTACTGCTGCAGATATACAAGCTGACGCTGACATTACTGTAGTAAACCCTGACCAAGTAATATGTACTTTAGACACTAAGCAAAGATTTCAAGCTGAGGTTCAAATATCAGTTGGAAGAGGCTGGAGAGAAGCTGAAGAAAACAAATATCCTGACCAAGCTATAGGTGTAATTGCGATTGACTCAAAGTTTAGCCCTATCGATTTGGTAAAGGTTGAAGTTGTAGCTACTCGTGTTGGACATATGACTAATTTTGATAAGTTGAATTTGGAAGTGTGGACAGATGGTCGTATCACTCCAGACGATGCTATGAAAGAAGCGGCTACTATATTGAAGTTACACGTAGATGTATTCGACACAATCAATGATGAAGAATACGAATTTGAAGCTGAAGGCAAGGAAGTTAGTGAAGAACAAAACAGATTGCGTAAGCTATTGAATATGAGTGTAAACGAAATAGAACTTTCTGTTCGTGCTGCTAATTGCTTGAACAATGCTAACATTACTACTGTTGGCGAGCTTGCAATGAAGAGCGAACAAGAAATGTTGAAATATCGTAACTTTGGTAAGAAGTCTTTAAATGAAATCAAGGCTAAGCTAGAGCAAATAGGTTTATCTTTAGGTATGAAGATAAACGAAGGTTTGATCGATCAGATATAATAATTATTTAGAAATAGGATTTAGACAATGCGTCATAACAAACACAGACATCAATTAGGTGTTAAAAAAGAGCACAGAGCAGCTATTATGGCTTCTCTTTCAACTGCACTTTTTCTACACGACAGAATACAAACAACTCTTGGATATGCAAAAGCTTTGCGTCCATTTGCAGAAAAAATCATAACTTTGGCTAAAAAGGCTGCCCAAACTGAAGATAAGGCTGTTAAATTGCACTATCGCAGATTGGCGTTGTCTCAAGTTAGAGATGAAACTGCTGTTAGGTTGTTATTTAACGAAAAGGCTGAAAAGTTCACAAATAGGAATGGTGGCTATACACGTATCTACAAATTATTAGAACGTGTTGGCGATGCTGCTCCTATGGCTTTAATAGAGCTAATCGAAGCAGACGACAAGGGCTACAAAAAGGGCTCTAAGAAAAAGGCTGCTAAGAAAACTTCTAAAAAAGAAGCTGTAGAAGCAACTGCAGAAGTTGTTGAAGCTACTGAAACAGTTGAAGAAACTGCTGAAGTTAAGGCTTAATTAGCTAATTTATTTGTTACTATAACAAAAAATGAATACGTATCCTTTTTCTAATAAAGAAGGATACGTTTTGCCTTTTTAAGATGAGTACACTTTCTGTATATATAGTTTTTGTAGTGCTGTTGCCAACTTTGTTGATATTCTTCTTTTTGAGGAGAAGGGAAGCTAAGGCTTTGGCAAACTATAATAAATTTTCTTTGTTTAATGTATACCATTGTGCAAAGTGTAATGCAGTTTACTCAGCTTATTCAAAGGACAAAAAGGCTCAATGCCCATCGTGTAAAAAAGTAAATATTAGTTTGAGATTTTAGAACTCACCTAAGTATTTATTTTTTCACTTTTTTATATTCACAATTTTAAATAGCAAATTCCAATATAGGAACTCGAAAATGAAACAAAAAATAGCCGTATTAGATTTCGGATCGCAATATACTCAAGTTATTGCTAGAAGAATTAGAGAATGTAATGTTTTCTCTGAAATTTTGCCTTATAATACTAAGGCGAGCGACTTAAAAAAGCAAGGTGTTGTAGGGATTATTCTCTCTGGAGGACCTTCTAGCGTATTGCAAAAAAATGCACCTATGCCTGATAAGGCGATATTCAAAATGGGCGTTCCTGTTTTGGGTATTTGTTATGGATTGCAGTTGCTTGGCAAGCTTTTAGGTGGGAAAGTTGTATCTAGTACTCATAGAGAGTTCGGTCATGGATTGTTGTCTTTTGATAAGGCTGGCGAGCTACTTCAAGGTATAGAAAGCCCTATGAAGGTTTGGAATTCGCATGGCGACAGAATTGAAGTCTTGCCAGAAGGCTTTAAGGCTATAGCTGTTACTGAAAATTCTAAGTACGCACTAATTGAAGACTCTGAGCGTAAATTTTATGGTATGCAGTTTCACCCAGAAGTTGCTCATACTCCTATGGGTATGAATTTGCTTAAGAATTTCTTGTTTAACATCGTTAAGTGCGAAGCTAATTGGACTATGTCTAATTATGTTGAAAAGGCAGTAGCTGACATCAAGGCTGAAGTTGGCGATAAAAAGGTTATTTTAGGATTAAGTGGTGGCGTAGACTCATCTGTGGCAGCTGCCCTCATACACAAGGCTATAGGCAATCAACTAACTTGCGTATTTGTCGATAATGGTTTGTTGCGTAAGAACGAAAGAACTGCTGTTGAAACTTTATTTAGAAACAATTTCAAGATGAAGATGATTACTTCTAAGGCTGAAAGGCTATTCTTGAAAAATCTTAAAGGCGTTACAGACCCTGAGAAAAAGCGTAAGATTATTGGCAAAACTTTTGTAGATGTATTCGATAAGGAAGTTAAAAAGCTTGGTCAAGTTGATTATTTGGCTCAAGGCACTCTATATCCAGACGTTATTGAAAGTGTATCTATAGATGGCAACCCTGCTTCTCTAATTAAGAGCCACCACAATGTTGGAGGTTTGCCTAAGAGAATGAAACTAAAGCTTTTAGAACCTCTACGTGAACTATTTAAAGACGAAGTTCGTGCCTTAGGTAAAGAATTAGGTCTATCTAAGGAAGTTCTTTGGAGACACCCATTCCCTGGACCTGGTTTAGGCGTTAGAGTTATAGGCGATCTAAACAAGCGTGCCTTAGACCTCCTACGTGAAGCTGATGCTATCCTCTTAGAAGAGATGAAACTTGCTGGTCTTTACGACAAAGTTTGGCAAGCATTTGCAGTGTTCCTCCCTATAAAAACCGTAGGCGTTATGGGCGACGAAAGAACTTACGACAATGCTGTTGCTTTGCGTATAGTAGAATCTCTCGACGCAATGACTGCAGACTGGGCTCACATTCCTCACGAAATTCTTGCAAAAATTTCTAACAGAATTATCAACGAAGTTAAAGGCATAAACAGAGTATGCTTGGATATATCGTCTAAGCCGCCTTCAACCATCGAATGGGAATAATTTTTTGGGGCGTGATATTACGCTTTATGCTTCGTTTCGGGCTTTCGCTGAGACTCTCACGTACAGAAGTACGCTTCGACCCTCATCAAAAGCCCAAAGCCTTGCCTAAAACGCAATCTCACGCCCCAAATACAAAAAAGTCTCACTCTGACGATGTGAGATTTTTTTGTGGGCAAATCAAAAGCTTTGAGATATTTCGTTTCGAGTTTTTACTGAGACTCTCACGTACATAAGTACGCTTCGACCCTCCTCAAAAGCCCAAAGCCTTGCCTAAAACGCAATCTCACGCCCCAAAAAGGGGCGTTATAT
>JAWXTY010000020.1:0-41312 GCA_044433115.1 Opitutales bacterium | reverse complement strand
ACTTGAAGTTGCGTAATTAGCAACAAAGTCGCCAGTGATGTCGCCTATAGTTGCTGTTCCCGCATACGCATAATTATAAATTGCCCCACCTTGAGCATAAGATGCACTAGAAGTTGCATAATTTGCAACAAAGTCGCCAGTGATGTTGCCTATACTTGCTGTTGCAGTATAACCAGAAGAATAAATGTAATTATAAGCATAATTATAGATTGCCCCACCTTGAGCAACTGAGGCACTAGAATCAACATAATTGCCAACAAAATCGCCAGAGATGTTGCCTATTGTCATAATGTATTCGTATGTACCATCGAAGTAGTCATAAAGAACCCCATTATTCGCTATCGCTCCACCTCTAGCAACAGAGCCAGTTGAGGTCGCATAATTGCCAATAAAATCACCTGTGATGTTGCCTATAGTTCCGAAAATATTATTATAAATAGCACCACCAATAGCAACTTCAGTAGCTTCAACATAATTAGCAATAAAATCTCCACTAATTTCTTTTATTTCTGCGTAAGCTCCATAATTAGAAATCGCACCGCCGTAAGTGTTATTAGCTTCGGCATAGTTACCAATAAAATTGCCTGAAATGCTTCCAATGGTAGAATAAGCATAATTATAAATCGCCCCACCATTACTTTGATTTGTATTATAAGCATAATTGCCAATAAAATCACCTGTGATACTATCTGTAGATCCATATCCCAAATAAATCGCCCCACCTAGAGACCAATTAGTTCCATCAACATAATTGCCAATAAAATCACCTGAAATAGCACCTATAGTTGCATTATTAGAATAAATCGCCCCACCTTGAGCATTGCCATAGCTATCGCCTCCTTTGGCATAATTGCCAATAAAGTCTGCAGTAATATTACCCATTGAGGCTGAAAAATACTCATGAAAATCTCCACTGTTGTAAATCGCCCCACCATAAGCTGAAGAATTTGTAGATTCAGCATAATTAGCTATAAATATACCTTCAATATTTCCCATAATAGAAGAAGTAGTATCACTGCCATAATCATAGCTTGTGCCGTAGTTTGAATATGAATAATTAGAAATCGCCCCACCAGCAGAGTAAGAATACGCAGAAGTATAGTTACCTATAAATACACCTGATATATCGCCTACTTCAGAGTTATAACCGAATGTATCCTTATCTGTATAGTTAGAAATCGCACCTCCGTATGCGTACACAGAAGTCCCTCCCATAGAAGAATAGGTTCTTTCTGCATTTACATAATTAACAATAAACGTACCTGATATATCGCCTAACTTGGCATCAGTATTATTGTTTGCATAATTAGAAATCACACCACCATAACCAGAAGCCGATGTGTAGCTTGATGAATTAGCATAAACAGAGTTATCTACAAAATTACCAGAAATACCAACTTCGCTATTATTTGCATTATTGGAAATTACACCTCCGTATACAGTAGTAGTTGCACTAGTTTCGATAGCAACAAAATCATTTTTAATACTTGTCGTTGGGTTTGTAACTCTATCACCTGTAGAAGTTAAAGTATCGCTTATTTCAATATTTCCACTAGCATTTACTTCTAAAGTAATAGATGAATAATTTTGATAGTTTATAGAAAGATCTAAAGTTGATGTGCTAAAACTTCCTGTAGCTATGTCATAATAAATTGTTGCATTTGTAGTACTCTCGTACTGCACAACATTATCGTAGTATACAGAGATGTTCGCATCACTAGCACTTGTAGTACTTAGTAATTTTAGACTATCCGTGTCGTCCCATTTATAGTAAAGGACTCCATCGCCCTCGCCATAAGTAGCACTTGAAAAACTTTCTGTAAGTGAACTTATTGTAGATGTGGAACTATTGGCATACTCCACATAGAAGTCTGCTTCGCTTTCGCTATCTACTTCTACTAGGCTTCTGTTGCCTGTGGTTTCGTCTACACTCCACTTGTAGTAGATGTAATTACCACCACTTTCATCTAGTATTAGATTATTTATGGCAAGATTATAGCTTATTGGGCTATAGCTAATTTCCCCTTCGGAATTTGTGCTTAGAGAATATTTTGTAATTACAAAATTACTGTCATCTCCTTCGCTTAGGGTATAATTAGAACTATTTTCGGCGTTTAATATCCCTGCAGTCGCAAAGATGGATATTAAACCAAGAAATGATTTTTTTAAATCATAAGGCACTAGTTTTTTCATTTGTTGTGTATTTAAGTTTTTTTTTAGTTAGTAAAAGGAACACTTAAATACCCAAAGAAAGCTAGCAAAAAAATACAAATAGCCCACTTTCTTATGCTATGTTAAACTAAACTAAACTAAACTAAAAAAACATAGGGATATTTAAGTGTTTGATGGTTAAAGTACTGTATACATAATACAGCCTTAGTTCAATTGCTTGCAAAGTGGCTTGTTTACTATAATTATCGACCTTTGGGAGCTTTGTTCAATGAAAAATTTTATAGTATTTATTTGAATAGGACAATACCCTAAGAAGCATTAATACAAGAAGTTTTAAGGAAATTTCAAAAAATAGTGTTGACATATGTATTATGTATACACAGATAAATAATAGACAAATAAATAAAAAAACTAAAAATAACTATATGCAAAAAAATGAAGCTGTTTTGGCTCGAAAATTATTAGAGGGGGCTGATATTTCTGTATTGGATTGTATAAGAATTGTAAAAAATACACTGGATTTTAAACCTAAAAACACTAAGTTAAGTGATATGCAGTTTTGTGCTAAAATTCTAAATTTAGGTATAGAACATTCTAATATTAAAGAAATGTCTGTGGAAGAGGGCTTTAATTTATATATAAAAACTAAGTTAGAGCTTCGCCCTGCCTCTATTAAGGATATAAAATATTTGGGGCGTAGGCTTTTTAAAACTTGCCCAGAATATACGAAAATGAATATATCTCAGATAAAACTTTCTGACTTGGAACTTTGGCTAAGCAAAACTTTTGAAACTGCACAACAGTATAATAAGGCTATTAGAATGTTAAGCACTTTCTTTAATTATGCCTTGTCTCAAGAGTGGACTCAGCGTAACCCTATTAAGCTTATAAAAAAACGAAAGGTTATAGAAAATGAAATTAAGGCTCTTAGCATAAAAGAAATTAAAGCTCTAATTAAAACTGCTAAACGCCCAGAATTTAAAGATTGTCAAGTTGGCTTAGCTCTTCTTATTTGGGCTGGTGTTCGCCCTCAAGAACTTCGTCGCATTTCTTGGAAAGACATAAACCTAAAGGAAAATATCATCAGCATACGCTCTAATACATCTAAAACAGGAGGCTGTAGGCATATAGAAATTTGTAAGGCTCTAAATCTTTACTTAAATAACTTAATAAAGAAAAACCCAACTCTTGTTAAATCTTCAATATTGCCTCAAAATTGGATTAATAAATGGAAGGCTCTTCGCAAAAAAGCTGGCTTTGAAACTTGGATAAACGACGTTCTTCGCCACACTTACGCCTCTTATTATATTAAGCATTATAGAGACCTAAAACAACTTCAGCTAAATATGGGGCATTACAACCTCGATTTACTTAGAAGTCGCTATCTAAACCTTCAAGATATTTCCAAGGACGATGCAAAGATTTATTTTAGCTAATTCTAAAAATAATAAATTAAATCTACGCATTTATTACGATATTTTAATAAATCTTTCTATTTAAGATTTTCCCAATTTTGCTTGACTTGAAATTCCTAAATATATAGAACTTAAGACAAATTATAAGGGGTTTAATTTTAAGATTAAAAGGAATTTATTTATGAAAAAAAATGTAGTAGTTGGTATTGGTGAAATATTGTGGGATATATTTCCTAGTGGCAAAAAGCTAGGGGGGGCTCCTATGAATTTTGCTTTTCACTGCTCTCAATTTGGTGCTGAGGGAATTGCTCTAAGTGCTGTAGGTAGCGATGAATTAGGCGATGAAATTTTAGAGATTATAAAAGAGCATAATTTAGATACTTCTCATATTCAAAGAAATGCTAAGTTGCCTACTGGCACTGTCTTAGTTGAGCTAGATGGCAATGGAAAGCCTACATATAATATATGCGAGAATGTGGCTTGGGACGCTATAGATTTCGACGAAAGGGCAGAGGACTTAGCTAAAAATGTTTCGGCTTGTTGTTTTGGTAGCCTTGCTCAGCGTAGTGAAGTTTCAAGAAAGAGCGTACAAAAGTTTTTAAGGGCTATGCCTGCAAATTCTCTAAAGATTTTTGATATAAACCTAAGACAGAATTTCTATAGCAAAGAGCTAATTGCAGAGTCTTTAGAGCTTGCTAATATATTGAAGTTGAGCGACGACGAATTGCCAGTTTTAGCTGAATTATACGAGCTAAATGGCGATAGCCAAGAGCAGTTAAAAAGTCTTAGAGAAAAGTTTGATTTGGATATAATTATATATTCAAGAGGGGCAAAAGGTAGCGTATTATTATCTAAAGACGAGATTAGCGAACATTCTGGTTGCGAGGGAAAGGCTATAAATTCTGTGGGAGCAGGCGATAGTTTTACAGCGACTTTTTGTATGGACTACCTTGCTAAAAAGCCCTTAGACGAAATTAACGAACACGCAAATCAAGTAGCTACTTTTGTATGTATGCAAGAGACTGCAACGCCAATTTTCCCTAAACATTTAACATAGAAAGATACATTATGAAATTACAAAAAACTAAATATAACAAAGATAACATCAAAGCAGGCATTGCTCATATTGGAGTTGGCAACTTTCATAGAGCTCACCAAGCTTATTATACAAATTTGATTTTAGAAGATGACTCTCAGCAAAATTGGGCTTTGTGTGGCATAGCTCTATTGGAGTATGACGCAAAATTAGTTGAGTCTTTAAAGAGCCAAAATTTCAATTATAATCTCTTAGTTTGTGGCAGAGATGGCGTAAATGAAGCTTATGAAATTAATGCTATCAAAGAAGTTTTGCACAATGACAGTCAGGCTATTTTGGATAAGTTGGCTTCGCCTGAAATCAAGATTATATCTATGACTATCACTGAAGGTGGTTATAATTTAGATAAGGCTACAGGCGAGTTTAATTTGGATAATCCTCAAGTTAAGGCAGATTTAGAAAATCCTCAAAGCCCTAAAACTGTTTTTGGATATGTAGCTCAGGCTTTGCGTATGCGTATGCAAAATGGGGCAGGGGCTGTAACTATATTATCTTGCGACAATTTGCAACATAATGGAAACACTGCAAAGCGTGTGTTCTCTAGTTTCATTAAGGCTCAAGACGAAAATTTATATGCTTGGACAGCTGATAATGTGAGTTTCCCTAATTCAATGGTAGACAGAATTACCCCTGCAGTTAGAGAGGAAGATAGGCAAAAAATCAACGCAGAAATTGGCGTAGAGGACTTAGCCCCTATATATTGTGAGGACTTTATTCAATGGGTTATTGAGGATAATTTCATTGCAGGCAGACCTGCTTGGGAAAAGCTTGGAGTTGAATTTACTGACGACGTTTCTTCTTATGAAAATATGAAGCTTAGCCTTCTTAACGCATCGCATACTCTATTGTCGTACCCATCATTTTTGGCAGGCTACAGAAAAGTAGACGACGCTATGAGCGACCCTATCATTATTAATTTCGTAAAGGAATTTATGGATATAGATATAACGCCTTACGTTCCTGCT
Organism: Opitutales bacterium; assembly: GCA_044433115.1. Lineage (GTDB taxonomy): Bacteria > Verrucomicrobiota > Verrucomicrobiia > Opitutales > Intestinicryptomonadaceae > CAKUIA01. Next base: position 35,664 of record JAWXTY010000020.1, on the reverse strand, counting down.
CCTCGCAATATAGACTTAGAAGTGTATAAGCAAACTCTAGTCGAGCGTTTTGCAAACCACACTGTAAGCGACCAAATTGCAAGGCTATGCTTTGATGGTATATCAAAATTCCCTGTATACATTATGCCAAACTTAGCTAAGATGCTTAAAGATAAGGCTCAACTAAAGAGACTTGCCTTTTTGTTCGCTTGCTACAGACGCTACTTGGCTTTGCATATAGATGATAATGGAGTAGATTTTGAAGTTCAAGAACCTCAATTAAGCGAGGCAGATAAAACTATCATCGCCGAAAATGACGACTTGGGCTTCTTGAAGCTAAGTGCATTTAACGCAATAGATTTAGCTGAATATAAGGAATTTGTGGATTTATATTTAGTTATGTATAAGAAAGTTTGCGAAAACAAAATCTTAGATATTTTAAAGGATTTATAATATGCAAGAGAAAAATTCTTTAAAACCTTTCGTCATACTTGCTTTTATCTATTTTCTTATAGTAGGCTTCATAACTACTATAAATGGGCAACTGCAAGCTCCTTTAAGAACTGCATTTTTAGGCGACGCAGGTTTTTTAAAGAATACTTTTGCAACTCTAATTTCTTTCTTTTTCTTCTTGGGTTACTTGATAAGTAGCCCCATTGGAGGAAAGTGGCTCAATAAATATGCCTACAAAAGAACTCTAATTCGAGCCTTGATATTTATGATATTTGGCTTGTTGATGTTCTTTTTGTCAGCATTATTTTCTGTGAGTTTTAAAGATGCTATATTGCAAGTAGGCGAGATTGCTATCCCTTATGGATACTTTATTTTTCTTGTAGGCTCATACTTAGCAGGTAGCTCTGCAGCTGTTACGCAAGTTGTGGTAAATCCCTATATAGCTGGATACGACTTGGCAGGCACTCAGCCTGTGCAAAGAATGAATATCGTTTGTGGTATAGCCTCTTTTGGTACAACTATTGCACCATTTTTTATTACTATAGTTATATTTGCAGGTAGGACGATGGATAGCGTAGATGTAAATCAGCTATTGACGCCTTTCTTTGTGCTAATGTTATTGGTAGTTGCTGTTACGCTTCTAACTATGCGTATGCCTATACCAGATTTAGCCCACACAAGGCAAAGTTCACAAAATGCTCCTAAGGAAAGTATCTGGTCTTTTAGACACTTTAAGTTGGGGGTAATTGCTATATTCTTCTATGTGGGAGCTGAAGTTTGCATTGGGGCAAATATAAATTTATACGCTCACGAACTACAAGGAACTCTCAGCTTTTTTGGATATAATGACTTAGTTATAGGAGGCTATAATTTAGGTATGCCAGCACTTATTGCTACTATATATTGGGGCTCTATTATGATTGGTAGAATGATTTCTAGCACGCTAAGTAGTGTTCGCCCAAGAGTGCAATTAGTGGCTTCTACTCTCCTTGCTGTTTTGTTTTTGAGCTTGGCTATAATATTTAACAATATTTGGCTTATAGCACTTGTGGGCTTGTTCCACTCTGTTATGTGGAGTTGCGTATTTACATTGTCTGTAGAGGGCTTAAAGGAGTATACTGCAAAGGCGTCTGGTATATTTATGTGTGGCGTATTCGGAGGAGCAGTGTTCCCTGTATTTCAAGGAATATTTGCAGATGTCATAGGCTCTTGGCGTTGGACTTGGACTATAGCTATCTTTTGCGAAATCGTAATTCTACTCTACGCTCTAAAAGGCTCGTATCCAAAAAAGAAAGAGGACTAGGCTTTTTGCTTATATTCTTGCCCCCAATTAGCCATTGACTTCAATATAGGGTTTAGACTTTTGCCAGTTTCGCTCAAGGAATATTCTACTTTAGGTGGAATTTGTAAGTAGACTTTGCGAGATATTAGCATTTTGCTTTCCATATCACGCAAGTTTTCTGTGAGAACCTTTTGAGATATACCTTCAAGAGACTTCTTCAATTCGCCAAAGCGTTTTGTGCCATCTAGGAGGTCTCTAATTATCAGAATTTTCCACTTATTGGAAATCATAGTCAAAGTTGTCTCTATAGGACAAGCTGGTAAAAGTGTATCTTCATTTGCTTTCATAGTTACTCTCCATTTTGGGTTTTAGTTACTATATGTAACTAAGTTTCTTTTAGTAATGCAAGAAAAAAGTGAAGCTATGCGACTTAGGCAGGGTGTATGGGGCTATTTGCAAAGTATACTAAACTTGCTAGGGCTATGAGCAAAATAATCATAGCTTTAAAGTTTAGGTACATCTTTATATTTCTAGCTCTATTTATCAAGAATATCCATATAGGGCTAGTTAGGCTCAATGCACTAACATAAGCAGGGTTAGGGGCTTTAAGCGAGGATAGGTTACCTGTAAATATCATCAAGCCACTTGCTATAGTTATATATATTGTAGCTTTAATTAAAGTCTTTTTGCGAATTGGGTAATCGTTTTGACGCTCCTTGCTCTTTAGATACCAAATCATATTTATCACCCCACTGCCAAAAATGGATATAGTGCAGTAATACACTGTAGCAGAGTAAAAGTCGCTATGCTCCATTATCTCTTTGCGATTTATCATAATTAGGGCAAGCAAAATCACAGCAGGCATCATAAAGCGTAGTTGCTTGATACTTTTGTCAATTTCCTTTCGCTCTACAAAATAAAAGCCAATGGCTATAAATAGCAAAGACACTAATATTCCTGTAAGCTTAAGTGGGTCTGAAATGAGTTCTAAAAAGCCCCTATAATCTACTATCCACCAAAGCACTACTCCAAAGGCTACAGAAAGCACCATTGTTATAGAGGTCGCCCCAGCTCCATATTTTGCAGAAGCTTCAAAGAGTTTTTGGCTGAAAAATGTAGATATGATAACTTCAAGAGCTATAAAAGTCCAAAAAAGTGGGGAAGTTGGCAATTCCACAAAAAACATAAGAGGCATAAACACCAAACCTACTCCTATACCCCTTAGTCCTGATAAAAGTCTGCCATTTACTTTAAACTCTTGATTTACGAGCATAGTTAGAGAACTAAAGAAAGAAAAGGCTAAAGCTGAGATAATCCAAGTCATTTAAGTCATTAACGTAATTTTTAGAATATATTAAAGGGGACTCCTAAAAAAAGCACTTAAAATACCATAAAACTACAAATTTGTTAAGAGTTTTCGCAAAAAACTACAAAATTGTTCTTGCAAAGGGCTTTTATCTGCTATAGCTTATGCTGTATATTATAGTTGAGTATAGTGTCTTGCCTTTAAATAGCCAATTTGGCTGTAATTATTTTTTATGTCAAAAAACTGGCATAGAAATTGCTAAAATAAAGTCAGACCTAAATATAATAATATCAAGGAAAAATTATGAATAGTAGAAAAAAAGCAATAAGTGCTATCGCAAGTGCTAAAATTGATTATGTTAACGCTGACGTGGAATATGATATTTCTGCAGAATACGCTAAAGACGTATTCAATAAGAAAGTTATGGAGGATTGTTTGCCTCGTCCAGTATTCAAGAAGTTGTTAGAAACTATAAATTCAGGAAGCGTTATTGACTCTTCTATAGCTGATGACGTTGCTCACGCAATGAAAAAATGGGCTATATCTAAGGGTGTTACTCACTACACTCACTGGTTTTTACCTTTGACAGGTTCTTCTGCTGAAAAGCACGACTCTTTCTTAGAAGTTGATGGCGATGGAAATGTTTTGAGCAAATTTTCTGGTAAAAACTTAATCCAAGGTGAACCTGACGCATCAAGTTTCCCATCTGGTGGCTTGCGTTCTACTTTCGAAGCTAGAGGTTACACAGCTTGGGACCCAACTAGCCCTGCATTCATTAAGAGAAGTGGTGGCGTTGCAACTTTGTGTATCCCTACAGCTTTCTGCTCTTACAATGGTCAAGTACTCGACAAGAAAACTCCTTTATTGCGTTCTATGCAAGTTCTTTGTGCACAAGCTAAGAGAATGTTGAAATGCTTTGGAGTTGAAGGAAAGCGTCCTTTAGTAACTTTAGGTGCAGAACAAGAATATTTCTTGATTGACAAGAGCTTGTATATACAACGCCCTGACTTGATGCAAACTGGTAGAACTCTATTTGGTGCACCTTCTCAAAGACATCAACAGTTAGAAGACCACTATTTTGGTACAATCAAGCCTAGAATTTTGGCATTTATGGCTGAAGTTGACAAGACTTTATGGACTTTAGGTATCCCAGCAAAAACTCGTCATAATGAAGTATCTCCTGCACAGTTCGAGATTGCTCCAATGTTCGAAGAGTTGAATTTGGCTACAGACCACAATATGTTGGTAATGGACGTATTGACTCAAACTGCAGACAAATATGGTATGGCTTGCTTATTGCACGAAAAGCCTTTCGCAGGTGTAAATGGTTCTGGTAAGCACAACAACTGGTCTCTATCAGTAGGCGATATTAATATGCTTAACCCTGGTAATGATCCTCACCAAAATTCAATCTTCTTGACTACTCTTTGTGCAGTTATCCAAGCAGTTGATAGGCATAGCGATTTGCTACGTTCTTCTACAGCAGGTGCAGGCAATGACCACAGATTAGGTGCTAATGAAGCTCCTCCTGCAATCATTTCTATGTTCTTGGGCGACCAATTAGAAGACATCGTTGCTCAATTAGAACAAGGGGCAGCTACTTCATCTAAGCAATCTACTACTTTGAAGGTTGGCGTAGACACTCTACCAGTATTACCTTGCGACGTAACTGATAGAAACAGAACTAGCCCATTTGCATTCACTGGTAATAAATTCGAATTTAGAGCAGCAGGTTCATCTCAATCTTGTGCAAGCCCTAATATCGTATTGAACACAGCAGTAGCTGAAGCATTTGACGAAATTGCAACTAAATTAGAAGCAGCAAGCCCTGCAGAGTTTAATAGCACATTGCAAACTATCTTGAGCGACATCGTTAAGGCACATAAGAAGGTTATCTTCAATGGCAATAACTATGGTGATGCTTGGAAGGAAGAAGCAGCAAAGCGTGGTTTACCAAACTTGAGAACTACTCCAGAAGCTTTGAAGCCTATGATAGACCCTAAGAATATCGCTTTGTTCGAAAAGTACAGCGTATTTGCTAAGGACGAAATCGAGTCTCGTTACGAAGTATTTATGGAACAATACGATAGAAAGATTGAAATTGAAGCTGGTTTAACTGCAAGAATGGCAAGAACACACATTGCTCCTGCAATTACATCTCAATTATTGAAGATTTCTACAGTATTAGATACTGAAATGAAATTAGGTGTTACAGACTCTCCTGTTAAGGCATTTGCTCTAGTATTATCTAACTTGATGAATAAATTAGAAAGTGCAACAGTAGCATTAGAAAAGGCATTGGAAGCTTCAGAAGCTCCTTCAGTACTTATCGAATGTATGGCTGCAGTACGTAAGGCATCAGACGCAATAGAAACTAAGGTTGAAAACGACCTTTGGAACTTACCAAAATATTGCGAAATGTTGTTCATCTACTAATTTTAAAGATATAAAGCATATAGGTTGCAATCCTTCGGGGTTGCAACTTTTTTTTGCTATATAAAACTTGCTAAATGAGAGTATTTTGTTTTATACTTTATTTATCAATACTGTTAATATGAAAATATACATTTTAAGCTTTTTAATCTTTGCTTTGGCTCTTAATTCATTTGCCACACAAGAGAACGACAATTTTAATCTAGCTAATTCTTATATGGAAGGCACTAATGGCTTAGAAAAAGATTATGAAAAAGCTTTTAAATACTTTCAAGAAGCTGCAGATGAGGGCTTTGTAGACGCTTATGTTGCTCTTGCTAAATTCTATTTTGAGGGCTTGGGCGTTGAAGTAAATAACGAAAAAGCCCTTGAATACCTAAAAATTGGAGCAGATAAAGGCGATGCTTTTGCTATGTATATATTAGGCGTTTCATATTCAAAGGGTATAGGCGTTGAAATAGACGATAGCAAAGCTTTTGAGTATTACAAAAAGTCGGCAGAGATGGGGCATCTTGAAGCTATCTATGAGCTAGGCGTTTCTTATTCTGAGGGTATTGGCATTAGGCAAGACGACAAAAAGGCTTTTAAATATTATAAACAAGCAGCTGATAAGGGACATTCTAAGGCTCAGCATACAGTTGGGGTATCCTACTTTTACGGAACTGGTGTGGCGAAAAACTACAAGGAGACCCTTAGATATTACAAGCTTTCTGCAGAGCAGGGTAACGCTATGTCTATATTTAATTTAGGGCTATGTTATCACTTTGGCAGTGGAGTTGAAAAAGATATAGATGAGGCTGTTAGTTATTATAAAAAGTCGGCAGAGATGGGCTATCATAAAGCTCAGTTGCACTTAGGCTTGGCGTATATGTATGGCGATAGCGTAAAGAGAGACCTCAAAAAGGCTCTTGAACTTTTTGAACTATCTGCAAAGCAAAATAATGCAGGTGCTACTTATAACTTGGGGGCAATGTATTACTATGGTAATGGCATTGAAAAAGATTATAAGAAAGCTTTTGATTGCTTTAAAAAATTGGCAGGCAATGACTATCCTAAGGCTCAATATCACCTTGCTAAATGCTACTTTTTTGGAGATGGCGTTGAGAAAAATATACCTGAAGCTATGAAGTATTTTGAACTATCTGCAGAACAAGGTTATAGCGACGCTCAGTATAGATTAGGCTATTGTTACCTTAGGGCTATTGGCGTAAAAAAGGATTATGATAAAGCAGTTAATTACTTAAAACAAGCTGTAGAGCAAGACAATACTAATGCTCAATATTGCTTGGCTGAATGTTATTACACAGGTACTGGCGTTAAAAAAGATATAGGGCAAGCTGTAAAATATTTTAAAATTACAGCCGAAAAAGGCGACCCTAAAGCTCAGCATAACTTAGCAGTTTGTTATTTTAATGGCGATGGCGTAGTAAAAAGTAATGCTAAGGCTTTTATGTACTTTAAGTTGGCTGCAGACGCAGGTAACGCAGATGCTCAATTCGGACTTGCTCAGTTTTATGAAAAGGGAATTTCTGTAAAACAAGATAGCGAAAAAGCCCTTGAATATTATAGGAAATCAGCAGAGCAAGGTAACGAAAAAGCCAAGAAAAAGCTAGAGCAAGGCAATGCCTTAAATCTATACAACAAAGGCTTAGCTTACTATGAGGGTAATGGCGTAGAAAAAGATTATGAAAAGGCTTTTGAATGTTTTAAAGAAGCTGCAGAGCAGGGCGATATTGAAGCTCAAAAGAAGTTGGGCTATTGCTATTTCAAGGGCTTAGGCGTTGAAAAAAATCAACAAGAAGCTATCAAGTGGCTTAAAAAGTCGAAGGAAGCACCAAGTGCTAAAAAGCCAGAAACTTCTAAAACTTCTATACCTAAAGACGCCAAAGTTACTGTAACAGGCGTAGAAGTATATGAAAAAGACACTGGCAAGCTTGTATATAAAAGCAAAGAGCCTAGCAAAGATGTCAAAGTTACAGTAAAAGGCGTGGAAGTATACGAAAGTGATACAGGCAAGCTTGTGGGTAAAAATGATGGATACGAAGAATACGCTTTGGGTCTTAAGTATTTCAAAAAAGCTACAGAAAAAGACGAAGCCATTGCTTTTAAATATTTTATGCAAGCTGCAGAAAAAAATCACCCTCTAGCTCAACATAGAGTTGGAAATTCCTATTATTATGGTACTGGTGCAAAACAAGATTATAAAGAAGCTATTAAGTGGAATAAAAAAGCTGCAAAAGAAAATATTTCAGATGCACAATTCGACTTAGGTGTATGCTATTACTATGGCAGGGGTGTCGAAAAAGATTATAGCCAAGCAAAGAAATATTTTGAGTTGGCAGCCAAGCAAGGCTTAAGCATAGCTCAATATAATTTAGCAATGATGTACTATTATGGCAAAGGCGTTGAAGAAAATGAAAGTGTCGCCCTGAAATATTTTAAACAAGCTGCAGAGCAAGGACATAGAGAAGCTGAGCATTATGTTGGCGAGTGCTATATGTTTGGACAAGGTGTAAAACAAGATGATAAAGAGGGTGTAAAGTGGTATGAAAAAGCAGCAAAGAAGGGAAAGATAAGGTCTTTATTTAGATTAGGCGATTGCTATTTCTTCGCTAGGGGAGTAGTTGAAAATAAAGCAAAGGCAATAGAATATTATAAAGAAGCCGTTAAGGGAAACGACCCTGATGCCCTATATAAACTTGGTGTATGTTATATCGATGCCGTTGAAGTTAAGCGAGATGTAGATATGGGAATAAAATATCTAAAGCTTTCAGCAAAGGAAAATATTGTTAATGCTCAATATCTCTTAGGCGACTTGTATTTTAAGGGTGAGGATACTGAACAAGACTATAAGGAAGCTGTTAATTATTTTAAACAAGCAGCGAAAAATGGACACGCTCAATCTCTATGTGCCTTAGCTATATGCTACTATGAGGGCAAGGGCATAGAGCAAGACAAAAAAGAGGCACTAAGCCTAATGGAAAAATCTGCAAAACAAGGCTTTAGCAGAGCAAACGAAATCTTAAAAGAGTGGGAAAAACAATAAGCTTTTTAAGCTTACTCACTTTTGGCTTTAGCCCCTTTAGGCATTGGGGCAAGAATTTAGACATAAAAAAATCTCGTAATCGTGAGGATTACGAGATTTTTTCTAATTGGGTGCAGGGACTGGATTTGAACCAGCGACCTTCAGGTTATGAGCCTGACGAGCTACCAAGCTGCTCCACCCTGCGTCAATTAATTATTCTTTTATATACAATCATATTTATTTTCTTTTGCAAGCTTTTTTTTCATATTTGTTCGTTTTTTTATTTTATTGCTTCATAAATGTCGATATTAAGCCAATGTTGTGGAATATTAGAGAGAGAAATTTTTGGCATTTATTGATGCTTTTTGCATCTGGTTTTGTCATTATTGCTCTTCTTTTTGATTATTCCTTTGCAGATACTGAGCCTGAACTCATCTTTTTCTTTAGAATTGGCGATTTATTTGCCTGTATCTTATTCTTTATAGACTTCATTTTAAGTTTGAAAAACAGAAAGCTCAAAAATTATTGGAAGTTATCTTGGCTCGACCTTCTTGCAAGCATACCTAATTTAGCCTTGTGGGGATTTAAAAGCTTTGGGTGGTTTTTCTATTTGTGTGCTTTGATACGTATAGCTAGATGTGCATTGAGGCTTGTAGTTTATCTATTTTTGGGCAAGGAGAGGGCGTTAATGTCTATAGCGTCGAGTTTGTTGTTTGCTAGCATATTTATATCTTCGCTTCTCGTTTTGCAAATAGAAAAGGATTTGGCAAATTCTAATATAAAGAGCTTAGAGGACTCACTTTGGTGGGCTATAAGTACTGTTACTACTGTTGGATATGGCGACAATTTTCCAGTATCTTTAAATGGCAGGATAGTTGGGGTGTTTCTTATGTTTGTTGGGATAACGCTATTTAGTATGTTGTCTGCACTAGTGCTTAGTTGGTTGCTAACAAGTATAGTCAAAAACGAGGACGACACATCTCGTGAGGACATATCAAAGACAGTTAAGGACATTAGGGAACTTATAAACAAGAAGCTGCCTTGATACAATTTTGTAGTTCTTCTAAGGTTGAATTTTGCCTTAAATACAAATTTGTAGTTTAGTGATTTTCCCTAAAGCCATAGTATTCTTTTATTTAGCAACTCTAACAACAACTTGGGGCTGTATCTTGCTATTTAATATATCTAAAAAGTGCTGGCACGCAAATTGCTTAATTGAATATATCTAATCTTAAATAATAGATAAAAATGAAGAATATAAAGAAAATTATTACACTATCACTTTTAGCAATGACTATGCTAGCTAACTTAGCTTCAGCAAAGGCATTAAAAATAGCTTATAGCGACTGGCCAGGTTGGGTTGCTTGGGAGCTTGCTGATAAAAAAGGCTTTTTCAAGGCTAGGGGTGTTGATGTTGAACTAATTTGGTTTGAGTATGTTGCCCAATTTGACGCACTTACATCAGGTCAAGTAGACGCTGCAGGTATTACTAATGGCGACGCTCTTTTGCTAAATGCTACTAGTGGTACAAAAAATGTAGTTATAATGATTAATGACTTTTCAAATGGTAATGACAAAATTGTAGGTTTAAATGGCATAAACAGTGTTGCTGATTTAAAGGGTAAGAAAGTTGGCGTGGAAATTGGTTGCTTGAGCCATTTATTATTAAATAATGCTCTTACAAAAAATTCTATGACTGAAGCAGATGTAACTTTGGTAAATATGCCTACGCACCAAGCTGCTCAAACTCTTGCATCTAAGGAAGTTTCTGCAATCGTTGCTTGGCAACCAAATTCTGGTATGGCACTAGAAACAGTTGCTGGCTCTACTGAAATTTACACAAGTGCAGAGGAACCTGGTATTATTTTTGACACATTGGCTGTATCTATGGATAGCTTAATTAAGAATAAGGCTGAGTGGGAAAAAGTAGTTTTGGCTTGGTATGATGTAGTTGACTATCTAAACGACCCTGCAAACAAGGAAGAAGCTATAGCTTTAATGGCCGCACGTTGTGGTATTGCTCCAGAAAAATATGCTAAATTTATCAGTGGCACACACTTCTTGACTATAGAAGAAGCTCTTAAGGCTTTTGAAGTTGGCGAAAAGCTAGACTCAGTTTATGGTTCAAACGAATACACTGACAAGTTCTTTATTGGAGCAAAGCTCTATGATGAAAAGCAAAATGTAAAGCGTATGATAGACCCATCTTTCACTAAGAAAGTAGCAAAAGACAAGGGTGCAACTGAAATTAAGAAGGCTTCTATTATAGAAGAAACTAGAACTTATTCTAAGTAAACATACACACTCAAAAACACATTTTTATGTTCAAAAACTTTTTTGAAATAAGGAGACAAATGACATCTAGGGCTAAGTTAGTTCTTGCCCTAATGTCCTTTATAGTCCCTATATTGATATGGTCTGCACTTAGCTATATCCCATTCATTTATCACCCTCTTGTAGAGATTGAAAACGCAGGCGATAGTTTCTATTGCCAAAAAGGTGATTTACTAGAAATTGCTAACTTCCAAGAGATGAATGCTCAGCTCAAAGAAGATGGCTCTGTGATGATGACTGGCAAAAGAGTTAACCCTCCTTATATCTCAGCTCCTCACGACGTTGTCGTTGCTTTATACACGTCTTTTACAACTCCTCCAAAGAGAGATACTGACAAGTGGCTCTATGAGAGTTTGCAAGATAGTATTAAGTTAATATTTTTATCATTTTTCTTATCGTCTTTAGTGGGCGTACCTATTGGTATATTATGTGGTGCATTCAATAGTGCAGAGAGTTTTTTTCAACCTGTAATAGAATTTGTTAGGTACTTTCCAGCTCCAGTATTTGCGACATTAGCTGTTGCCTTACTAGGTATAAATGAAGCCCCAAAAATTGCGATAATCATAATAGGCACACTTTTCCAACAAATACCAATGATAGCGAACACAACTAGAACTATGGATATGGCTTTAATAGACGCTGCTGAAACAATGGGGGCATCAAGAAAGCGTATATTGTTTAAGGTAGTTGTTCCTGCAATCTTGCCAAAGTTGTATAAGGATATGCGTATACTTTTAGGTTGGGCTTGGACATATTTGATTGTTGCAGAAGTTGTTGGTACTACTTCTGGCATAAGCTGGTTTATCACTCAACAAGCAAAGTATAGAAATTTCGACAATGTATATGCTGCCATAATAATTATCAGTATGATAGGTTTGTTCACAGACTTAATTTTAGCGAGATTAGCAGTGTATCTATTCCCTTGGGAGTCTAATGTAAAGTCTAAGTTCTATTTGTTCTTTACAGAATTATTTGGACAAAAAGAAAAGTGCTTTAGCTTCATTAAAGATAAGGAATACAACTAAGGATTTTATATGGATAAAAACGATATAATAATGGAAGGCGTAAAACTTGTTAAGGAGTTTAGCGAGTCGAAAAAAAACGTAAATAGAGTTTTAGACGAGATAGATTTTCAAGTAAAAAAAGGCGAATTTATTTCAGTTATAGGTCCTTCAGGCTGTGGCAAGTCTACTCTTATTAGAATGCTTGCAGGATTGGAGTCTATAACAGATGGCGAAATTCTTTTAGAGGCAAAGCCAGTAACACGTCCAGGTAGCGAAAGGGGAATGGTATTTCAAAAATACACGCTCTTTCCTTGGCTAACTGTTTTGCAAAATGTTATGTTTGGCTTAGAGTGCGTAGGCAAATCTAAGGAGGAGTCAGAGCGTATTGCAGTAACTTGGATAGAAATTATTGGCTTGGCGAAATATGCAGATTACTACCCAAGTAAGCTATCAGGTGGTATGCAACAAAGAGTGGCAATCGCAAGGGCATTAGCTCCTAACCCAAAAATTTTATTGATGGACGAACCTTTTGGGGCTTTAGATGCTCAAACTAGAGCAGATATGCAAAGTTATCTACTTGAAGTTTGGAAGGAATTTAACATTACAATTTTATTTGTTACTCACGACTTAGATGAGGCTGTGTATCTCTCAGATAGAATTTTGGTATTAAAGGCAAACCCTGGCAAAGTTAACAAAATTATAGATGTAAATCTACCAAGACCAAGAACTCCAGAGCTATTGTTTAGCCCAGAGTTTAAGGCGTATAGAGAGGAAATCGAGGCTCTAATACGCCCTAAGGTTGAATATAAAAAGAACGAAGAATTTAAACTAGCTTCTAAGGCTAAAGATGTAGTAGGAAGCTAAAGAAAAGGATTAAAAAAATGGAAAAAGAAATTATTAGTGATATTAAAATTGCAGGTGGTTGGAATTACTCTTGCATAGTTAAACGTGGGCAGACATTGAGATTAACTGACATAGAAGGCAATGGCAATGTTTCAGCTCTATTTTTCAATGCAAATAATTATAGTGAACGCTTCAACTTGGGCGACACTCTAAAAATTCAACATATATGCAGAATTTCTAAAGACTCTTGCTTATATTCAGATATGGGTAGGGTTTTAATGAGCGTGCCTGAAGCTACTTGTATGTGGAGCGATGTTCTTTGTGGTTGCACTCACGCAAATTTAATTGAAAAGCGTTTTGGCATAAATGAATATCAAATTTCTCACAATGATTTTTATAGAAATGGTTACGACTCTCTATTAGTAGAGATGGGCAAATATGGTATGACTCGCAGAGACTTTGCTGAAGTTGTGAATTTCTTCTCTAAGGTTATTGTAGACGAAAAGGGTACTATGAGCTTTATAGAAAATAACTCTAAGGCAGGCGACTATGTTGAACTTCGTGCAGAGATGGATACGCTTGTTGTCTTAGATACAGGTATGCACCCACTTTCTCCTGCTGTTCAATACCAACGTAAAGATATTCAAGCTACAATCTTTAAAAGCCCATTGGCTACTAAAGACGACTCTTGCTTTACTTGGTGTGAAGAAAATGTACGTGGTTTTCAAGCTACTCAAATCTATGTATCATAAGGAGTAAAGATAATGCTTACAGAATATAAAGAGAGTAGTTTAAGAGAAGAAGATGCAATTTGCTCAGAATTTGTAAAGGCTGGCGATGGCTGGTTAAAGCTAATTAAAAAGGGGCAAACAGTACGTATAGTAGACTCAGAAGGCAATCAAAGTGCAGATACTTTGTTTTATAATGCAGACGATATTAGCGAGCATTATAACGTACAAAACACTCTAGCGTGCCAAGGGAACGCTTTGCTTGGAACAGGTTCAATTTTGTATAGCCAAGAGGGCAACCCTATGCTTGAGATTGTTGCTGATACTTGTGGCGAACACGATACCCTTGGCTCTGCTTGCTCTTGCGAAAGTAATTGCATACGCTATGGTTTCCACACAAGATTTATGCACGCTTGCAGAGAAATCTATATGAAAGAGGCTATGAAAACTAGCTTTATGGACAAGAGAGACTTAGTTGATAATGTGAACTTTTTTATGCACGTTGCACTAGATGATAAGGGTAATTTGAACTTTACTGATGGTATCTCTAAGGCAGGTAAATATGTTGAGATGAAGGCGTTGATGAATATTTATATACTAGAGGCAAATTGCCCTCAGTTGAATAATCCTTGTAACGACTATAACCCAACTCCTATACAAATGTTAATTTGGGACTAAAAATGTTAAAAGAAAGCAGAAGAAATCTAAACGACGCAGTCTATCAAAAGACAGTGCTTGCTGGCGAGTCTTGGGTGAAAGTTGTCAATAAAGGGCAGGTTTTGCGTATAGTTGACGTACACGGAAATCAAAGTGTTGATACTCTTTTATTCAACGCAAATGATACGAGAGAACGCTATAGTGTAAATACTACTTTGGCGTGCCAAGGCAAGACTTTCATTGAGTTGGACACTCAAATTATGTCGAATGATGGCAATGCTTTCTTTACTGTAATTGCTGATACTTGTGGCGAACACGACACAGTTGGCAGTGGTTGCTCTGCAGAAGGTAATGTAACTAGATACACTCAAAAGGCTAGATATATGCACTCTTGCAGAGACACATTTTTAGGCGAACTTACAAAAAAGTTGGGTATGTCTAAGCTAGACCAAACTTGTAATTTGAATTTCTTTACAAAGGTATTGCTCGACGACACTGGTTATTTAGAATTTGCAGATGGTATATCTGGAGCAGGCAAATATATAGAATTACTTGCCGAAATGGACGTACTAGTTGTAATTTCAAATTGCTCTCAACTAAATAACCCTTGTAACGACTATAATCCTTCGCAGGTGAAAATGATTATCTGGGACGCTTGAAACAGTGGACAGTGGACAATGGACAGTGGACAGTGAGTTCTAAGAAAATTTTAAAAACGCTAGTTTTTGGTATTTCTTTACCTATATCTTTGCACCCTCAAGTGCAAAGCCTAAAAACTTAAATAAAAAATCTAATTAACTTGAAAGAGATACTTCTCTTTCAATGGATAGGGATTTTGTTGAATTATCTTTAATTTTTTCAAAATTAATTTAATTCAATAAAAGGGCAGCTGGGCAAGCAACCGAGACCCTAAGGCAAATGCACTAAATAAACAAACGCCAACAAAAACTATGGCTCAAAGCACTGCTTTGTTTCAGGTTTTAAGGGCGGGAACTAAGCCCTTAATGGGGTTCTAAGGGGTAAAACCACTTAGCCTAAATCTAAATCTTAAAATTTTAACTTTTAAACTTAATCTAATAAAAAAATGAAGAAAATATTAATAGCAAATAGGGGCGAGATAGCTTGCCGAATAATAAGAACATTGCGTGAGATGGATATCGCATCTGTGGCTGTGTACTCAAAGGCAGATGAGTCTGCAAAGCACGTTTTAGAAGCTGATGAGGCAGTTTGCATAGGGGAAGCTCCAGCAAAGGAAAGTTATTTACGCAGTGATAAAATCTTGGAAGTTGCCAAGGAATTGGGTGTAGATGGGATACACCCAGGGTACGGCTTTTTGAGTGAAAATGCTGATTTTGCCTTAGAGTGCGAAGCAAATGGAATAAAGTTTATTGGACCTACAGCAAAGCAATTGGTGGACTTTGGCTTGAAGCACAAGGCGAGAGAATTGGCTGAAAAATTCAACGTGCCACTAATTAGAGGTACTGGGATTTTAGATAATGTGGAAGAAGCTGTGGAAAAGGCTAAGGAGATTACATATCCAGTTATATTAAAGAGCGTTGCAGGCGGCGGCGGTATTGGTATGTGTATTTGCAGGAACGAGCAGGAGTTGCTTGATGGCTTTGACACTACAACTAGGTTGTCTAAGAATAATTTCAAGCAAGCAGGGCTTTTCTTGGAAAAATATATAGAAAATGGTAGACACGTTGAAGTACAAATTTTTGGCGATGGCGAAGGTAATGTAGTTGTGATAGGCGAGCGTGATTGCTCTATACAAAGGCGTAACCAGAAGATAGTCGAAGAGTGTCCAGCTCCTTTATTGAGTGATGATACAAGGGCTAAGTTGCACGACTCAGCAAAGCGTCTAGGTGAGGGGGTTAAATATCAATCTGCAGGAACAGTTGAATTTATTTATGATAGCGACCAAGACAAATTTTATTTCTTAGAAGTAAATACACGCTTGCAAGTTGAACACGGAATTACAGAAGAAGTATACGGCGTAGACTTAGTTTGGGCGATGATAGATTTAGCTTCTGGCAAAAAGCCTTTTGCTAAAGATAGAGAATTTACGCCAAATGGAAATGCTATAGAATTTCGTTTATATGCCGAAGACCCAGCAAAGGATTTTAGACCATCTAGTGGCTTGATTAGCTTGGCTAAATTCCCTGATGTTCGATGTGATACTTGGATAGAAACAGGCACTCAAGTAAGTGCTTATTACGACCCACTTTTGGCTAAGATTATTGTTACTGCTCCAAGTCGTGAGTTGATGATAGAAAAGTCTAAGAAAGTGTTGGCTCAAACTCAAGTATACGGCTTTGAGACAAACTTGATTTTGCTTAGAGATATTTTAGAAATGCCAAGATTTATCAGTGGCAATGTTGCAACTACAATGCTTAAGGATTTTAAGTATTTTGCCCCTACATTCGAAGTAGTTAAACCAGGTGCATTTACTACAATCCAAGACTATCCTGCAAGATTGAATTATTGGGACGTAGGCGTTCCTCCATCAGGACCGATGGATAATTACTCTTTTAGATTGGCGAACAAAATCGTAGGTAACGCAGATAAAGCTCCTGCTATAGAAATGACTTTGCTTGGTGCTAGCTTTAGATTTAACGTAGATAGCGTTATAGCACTTTGTGGTGGCGAATTTGCTTTTAAGATTAACAAGCAGATTGCCCCAATGAATGAGGCTATAGAAGTTAAGGCTGGCGATGTAATTGACGTGGGTGGCTCTAAGAAGGGTCAACGCTGTTATATGGCTCTAAGAGGTGGTATAGACGTGCCTGAGTATTTGGGTAGTCGCTCTACATTCTCTTTGGGTGGCTTTGGTGGACACCAAGGTAGGACTCTTCAAGTTGGCGATATTTTGCACCTTGGCGATTTTGTTGAAAGCGATTGCATTAAGGTTCAAAATTCTGCCATAAAGGAAATGTGCGACACTTGGGATATATGCGTTTTATACGGACCTCAAGGAGCTCCAGATTATATCACTAAAGAGGGTATAGACGAGTTTTTCTCAGCTCAATGGGAAGTTCACTACAACTCTTCAAGAACGGGCATACGTCTAGTGGGACCTACTCCTAAGTGGGCTAGGGCAGATGGTGGCGAAGCAGGTTTGCACCCTTCTAACTTGCACGACAATGCTTATGCAATTGGCACTATAGATATAACTGGTGATATGCCTGTAATCTTGGCTGTAGATGGACCAAGCTTGGGAGGATTTGTTTGTCCTGCAACGATAGTATCTTCTGATATGTGGAAGATGGGACAACTAAAAAGTGGCGACAAAATCAACTTTAAGGTAATTACTTATGACTGTGCTATGAAGCTAAACGAAGCTCAAGAAGCTATTTTAGCTAGCCCTGAAATTGCTGTAGAGCAAGCCGAGATAGCCTTGGAATTAGATAGCCTTGAAAGCCCAATAATTAAGGAATTAGTTGAGGATAAAATCTTGTTTAGGCAAGATGGCGACGCTAATGTTATAATGGAATTTGGCGACGCAAAACTCGATTTAAGAGAGCGTTTTAGAGTGCATATTTCTATGTTGGAATTAAAGAAACTTGCCCTCGATGGTATCATAGATATTACCCCAGGGGTACGTTCAATGCAAATTCACTATAATCCTTTAGTGATTAGTAGGGAGTTTTTAATAGAAAAACTTTGCGATATTATATCTCATTTATCTCAAAATAAAACTACTAAAATTGCAACTAGAACTGTACACTTGCCAATCTCTTGGGACGACCCTCAAACAAGGTTAGCTATAGAAAAATATATAACTGTAGTACGCCCTGACGCTCCTTGGTGCTGCCCTAATAATATAGAATTTATCAAGCGTATCAATGGATTGGAGTCTATAGACGAAGTTGCAAAAATCGTATTTGCAAGCGACTATTTGGTTATAGGCTTAGGCGATGTGTACTTGGGGGCTCCTGTTGCTGTTCCTTATGACCCTCGTATGAAGCTTGTTACAACTAAGTATAATCCTGCAAGAACGTGGACTCCTGAAAACGCTGTTGGCATAGGTGGTGCTTATATGTGCGTATATGGTATGGAAGGTCCTGGGGGTTACCAATTTGTAGGTAGAACTTTGCAAATGTGGAATAAGTTTAAGGTAACAAAAGAGTTCCAAGAGGGATACCCTTATTTGTTGAGATTTTTCGATACAGTAAAATATTTCCCAGTGTCTCCTGATGAGCTATTGCAAATTAGAAAAGATTTCGTAAATGGAAAGTACTCTTTGAAAATCGAAGAAAATGAATTTGATATAGAAAAGTATGAAGCATTTTTGAGCGAAAATGACGAGAGTATCAAAGCTTTCGAAACAAAGCGTAACCAAGCTTTCGCTGAAGAAAAGCAAAGATGGATAGATAACAATCAATTCAACTTTAGTGCTGTTACTGAAAGTTCTGAAAGCGACGAAAGTGCAGTTGTTCTCGACGAGGACGAAGAGGGGATTTATTCACCAGTTTCTGGACACTTGTGGAAGCTAAATGTTAAAGAAGGCGACGTTGTTAAAGAAGGCGATGTGTTGGCTATACTCGAAAGTATGAAGATGGAAATTTCTATTGAAGCTGAAGCCGACAGCACTGTATCTAAGATATTTTTAGCTAATCAAGAAATTAAATCAGGGCAATGTCTCTTTGCTATGAAAGCTTAATATTATGAATATTAGTAATTTACTAAAAGGATTGAGAAACTCTACTATAGACTTAGAAAAGTTCTATAGTAGGATTTTTGAGAAAATAGAAAATTCTCCAGAAGAAATTTGGATAACAAAGCTTTCTAAAGAGCAAATTCAAGGCTATATAAAAAATATAGAAGGCAAAGTTGATTTGCCACTATATGGTATTCCTTTTACTATAAAAGATAATATAGATTTAGCTGAATTGCCAACTACTGCAGCTTGCCCAAAATATGCTTATATGCCAAAAAAGAATGCTTTTGTGGTAGATTTGCTAATCAAGGCAGGGGCTATCCCTTTGGGTAAAACCAATATGGATCAGTTTGCAACAGGCTTAGTTGGCGTGCGTTCACCTTTTGGCATCGTGCCTAATAAGTACGCCCAAGGCTATATAAGCGGAGGGTCTAGCTCTGGCAGTGCTGTAAGTTTAGCATACGACTTGTGTGCCTTTTCTTTAGGCACAGATACAGCAGGATCAGGCAGAGTGCCAGCTTGTTTTAATAAGCTAATTGGCTACAAACCAAGTAGGGGGCTTTTGAGCAATGAGGGACTTGTCCCTGCTTGTAAGAGCCTCGATTGCATATCTGTATTTGCAAATAGTGCAGACGATGCAAAGTTGGTCTTTGATGTAGTTGCTTGCTTTAATGAAAAGGACGCATATTCAGCTAAGCTAATTGATACAGTAAAGCTTGAAGCGAAATTTACTTTTGGCGTGCCATCTAAAAAAGACTTGGAGTTTTTTGGAAATAAAGCTTATGAAAATGCTTTCTATAATGCAGTTGCAAACTTAGAAGCAATGGGAGGACTAAAGCAAGAAGTGGACTTTTCGCCTTTCTTGGAGTCTGCAAAATTGCTATACGAAGGCTCTTGGGTACACGAAAGATACGCAGGGCTAGGGCAGTTCATAGAGCAAAATCTCGATGGAGTCGAAGATGTAATTAAGGAAATTATTATCCCTAAATCCACAAAAAAAGCGAGCGATGTTTTTAATGATATGTACGCCCTACAAGCATATAAGGCAAAGGCTGACGCAATTTTTGCCGAGCTAGACTTTATTGTAAGTCCTACAGCTGGAACTTGTTATAAAACAGAAGAAGTTTTAAAAGACCCAATTAAGTTAAATTCCAACTTGGGTTATTATACAAATTATATGAATTTGTTGGATTTTTGTGCAATAGCTATACCTTCTGAATGTGAAGATAATTTCCCATTTGGCTTTACTGTAGTAGGCAAAAAATTTGCTGATAAGAACTTATTCGAAATCGCAAAACGCTATGAAGAGTTTAGTCAATACAAGGAAATTTGCGTATGTGGAGCTCATCTTAAGGGCTTTCCTTTACACTGGCAATTAGAAGAACTTGGGGCAAAATTTGTCAAGGCTACAAAGAGCAAAAAATGCTATAAGATGTATGCTATAGAAAATGACACAAAGCCTGCTATGATTAGACAAAGCGAGGGCGGCGAAAGCTTTTATGTAGAGATATATAAACTTAGCCCTGCGTCTTTTGCAGAATTTGTTGGCAATATACCAGCTCCTCTTGGCATAGGCAAAGTTTTCTTAGAAGATGGTAGCCAAGTATCTGGCTTCATAGGAGAAAGCATAGCTACAGAAGGCACAAAGGACATATCCAACTTTGGAGACTGGCGTGCATTTAAAAATAGTTTATAATTTAAAATAGATTGTTTTTAAACCCATTTATTATAAAACAAAAAGACCTACTCATTTTATCGAGTAGGTCTTTTGTTTTTTAGCTATTAAGATAATTCTATTTGACCAATGTCTTGGAGCATATCTATAAACCAAGGAGTTTTTGTATCAAAAGGCTTTCCTCCCTTAATACGTTCAAACTCTATTGCTCTTAGTACATTATTCTTGTCTTCGTCGTGTCCAATTACACCAGACTCACCACGTAATGCAGCGTCTACAGCATAGTCTACACAGCTCTTAATTAGGTTTAAGTCCTCTTGGTTAGAGGCAGCAGCTCTTGCGTAGTAGCCACTTTTTTGTACCAAAACTTTCTCAGCGTCTAACATAGAAGCGAATTGATTGCCAAACCACTTACCAGGGTTAATAGCGTCGAGCTTAATGTGTCCGAAAGCGTCTCTAGGAACATCTTCGCCATTTGCTTCCATTTCTGCTACTATAGTTTTTACACCAGCACCTTCAGATATAAATATATTTACGCAGTCAACTTCGTCCATAATTTCTTTTAAACGAGCAGCTTCTGCCTTTATATCAAAGTCCATCTCTGGGATATAAATTCCGTGAACGTCTCTTGACTCCATAGACAAGCCCAAGCCATCTACCCACTCATCGTGATTTAGCATAGCTCTATATTCGTATGCAGTTGCAGCTGTTAAGTAACCACAATTTCTGCCCATTACTTCGTGTATAATCAACATTCTTGGATTTGCAGAACACTCATTTACCACATTATTAAAGAACACAGCACCCTCTTCGGCAGCAGTCCAAGCACCTAAACTTTGGCGTATAGGATATACGTCGTTATCTATAGTTTTTGGCAAGCCTATTACTGTTAGATTGTAGTTATTAGTCTTAAGGAAAGCAGCGAGGTCTGCAGCAGCAGTGTTAGTGTCGTCGCCACCAATAGTGTGAAGAATGTCTACGCCATCTTTAACTAGTTGGTCTGCAGCAACCTTTTGTGGGTCTTGCCCCTCTTGAACTAAACCACGCTTGATACAATCCTTAACATTAGTTAGCTTTACTCTTGAATTGCCTATAGGAGAACCTCCAAATTTCAATAGATTACTTGCAAGGCTACGCATTTCTTCGTCTACAAGAATACTATCGCCAAGGAGAAGTCCCTTATAGCCACCTCTATAGCAGATAATTTCCACAGATGGGTCGATTTCACTATAGCGAGCAATAAGCCCACCTACAGCAGATGATAAGCAAGGAGCTAAGCCCCCTGCAGTTAATATTGCAACTTTTTTAGGTTTATTCATTTTTATTCCTTTTATATGAGGTTTAAATTAAGGTTTAAATTTTTGAAAGCTCGTCTTTAATTATATCACGCATTTTTGCAATCGCCTGAGCCGAATTTTCTTGCTCTAATATTGCAGATACAGCAACGAGCCTTTTTGCTCCATATTCTAGGGCAGATTTTGCTGTTTCAAAGTTTATCCCTCCTATAGCAAAAAATGGGAGCTTTAGCTCAAGGCTAGATACTTGTCGAAGAAGTTCTAAGCCAACTGCAGGTCTGCCAAGTTTTGTATTTGTAGGATAAACAGGACCCACTGCAAAGTAGTCTAAAATATCATATAATTCATTAGCCTTTGTGGCTTGCTCGAGCGAGTGAGTAGACAGCCCCAAAACTCTATCTTCGCCAAGTTCTTGCCTTGCAATGCGACAGTCAATGTCGTCTTGCCCAAGGTGAAGCCCTGCAAAGTCTATAGATTTCGCAAGCTTTAAATCGTCGTTAATAATAAATATAGGGGCGTTTTCCTCTTCGAATAAGGGGCTAATTTCCGAAGCTATTTTTGCAATTTCCAAAGGGCTTTGCTTTTTTGCCCTAAGTTGAATTATGTCAACATTGCCAGCAATTAGTTCCTTACACTTTTTATAGAGCATATCTCGAGCTACATATCCTGTATCTAAGATTGCGTAAAAGTCTATATTTGAAAGTTTTTGGATATTTTTTGCCATATTTAAATTTCTGAGTCAGCAGAGTTTGAACTCTCTGGAGTTGAAGAAGTAGGTGCTTTTGGCTCTATATGTTTTTGATAGTGGCTAAGTGGCTTTTTTTGAAGTCCACGAAATTCATTAATATTTATATCAATTTTGCCAATTTTTTCTATACCTAATTGTTGAATAAAAGCATTTTGAATTTCTTCTTGGAGCTTAGAAGTAAAGTCCACAAGCCTTTGTTCTGACTCTATTTTAAGCGATACACTCAAAAACAACTTTCTTCTTTTTACATAAATAGCTATCTTAGGCTTTGTGAGAGAACCCATATTATAACACACGCTTTCAACTAAGGAATGTAGAGCCTTTCTCTTTAGCGTTACAATGCCATTGTTGTTATCAAATAGCTTTATAGGGCTAAAGTGCCTCTTAAGTCTTATGATAATCAATAAGATAAGTAAGACTATCACAAGTGCCATCAGGTAATTTTGATAAGCATTTAGAAATTTTAAAATCTCATACACTTGAGAGCAAAAACTCTTTAAGCATTGAATTATTGTGTTTAAAGTATCCATTTTATTTTTTAATCAAAGTTCAATTCGTCAGGCCATTCTCTCAAATGTCCATCAGCCTTAGTCTTTTTACAAGCATCTATATATATGTTTTTAGAGTTATTAAAGATTATATCTCGCTTTGGGTCAACATTATTAAATACTTTCCACAACATTTTTGAGTTATCTTTAACATCTATATTATCGTCGAAAATGGCTATAGCTCTAATATTGTCAAAGACTTTAGTGTCTATGAGTGCCTTAAGTATATCTTTGCCTGCAAGCTCGCCCTTAGTTAGGCTAATCCCACAAAAAGACTTATTTATATTTATATTCTTTATGTAAGGAAATTCTGCCTTTATACTAGATATATCGCAAGAGTCGTCGAAGTTAAGAGCCTTTCTTGGGCTTTCGCAGTCTAGCCTATTAGTCAAATCTATGCCAAGTTTATTGCCTCGCATAGCCTCTGGCGAAGAGTGGTCAAGCACGTCTAAAATGCCATAATTGTGGAGTATATCGCTGTCTATATCAAAGTTATTTAGGAGCTTATCCCAAATTAGCCCTAAGTCGCTTGGGTCGCAATCTTCGTCTATAACAACTACAGTTTTGCAAAATCCCATTTGTCCTTGTCCCCAAACTGCATTCATAAGTTTTTGAGCGTGAGCAGGAAATTCTTTCTTTATAGATATTATAACTATGTTGTGGAATACGCCCTCCCAAGGCAAAAACATTTCCTTTATTTCAGGGAAAACTGCTCTAAGTAGAGGTAAGAATACCCTTTCTGTAGCCTTTGCCATATAGCAATCTTCCATAGGAGGAGGGCCCACTAGCGTTGCACAATATATAGGTTTTGCCTTTCTAGTTATAGCAGTGAGATGGAAAACTGGGTAGTAATCTGCAAGGGAATAGTAGCCAGTGTGGTCGCCAAAAGGTCCTTCCATACGCAACTCGTCTGGTTCAACATAGCCTTCTAAGACAAACTCAGCATTGGCAGGAACTTCCAAGTCTTGGCTAATACACTTAACCATCTTTACAGGGCTTTTCCTAAAAAATGCACTAAGGAGCAACTCATCTATACCACGAGGCAGAGGAGCAGTAGCCGAATATATAGTTGCAGGGTCTGCCCCTATCGCAACAGCAACAGGCATTCTCTTCTTTTGAGCCTTATATTGATTGTAAAAATGGGCAGAGTCTTTGTGTATATGCCAGTGCATACCTGTAGTTTTCTTATCAAAGACTTGAAGCCTATACATACCCAAGTTATGCTCAGTTTCATCTATATTTTTAGTAAATACCAAAGGTAGGGTAATGAAGCGTCCACCATCGCCACTCCAGCATTTTAGCACTGGAATTTCCTCTAAATTAATATCATCGCCTTGGGCTATTACTTCTTGGCAAGGGGCTTTCTTTACCCTCTTTTTAGGTAGAATTTTTAGCAATGGGAAGAAGTCTTTTGCAAGCGAAAACATTTGTCCTAAAGACTTTGGAGGCTTTATTTTCACAAGCTTATCTATCTCATCGCCAGCTTGGGCAAGAGAGCTTACATTCAGAGCTAAAGACATTCTTAAATCACTACCAAAAAGATTAGTCGCCACAGGAAAAGGCGACTCTTTTACCTTCTCAAACAACAGAGCCTTACCCCCATTAGGCTTCTTTGACTCAGCGTCAGTAATCTTAGAAATTTCCAAGTCTAGGCTAATTTCATCTTTAATTCTAATTAGTTCGCCCTTATTTTCTAATAGAGCTATAAATTCTTGTAAGTCATTACAAAGTGTCTTGTCCATTCCACTCCTTCATTAAGTTTTGTTGAATACCTATAGTCGCTAAGCTCTTGCCTACGACAAATTTAATTAAATCCTCAAAAGTCTTTTCCTTAGAATAAAATGCAGGGCAAGCTGGCATTATTATCGCCCCTGCTTGACATAGTGTCGTTGCACTTTGTAAGATTGGTAGCGATAGTGGCGTTTCTCTTAAAACAAGGCAAAGCTTGCGTCTTTCCTTGAGAGCTACTGAAGCAACTCTACTTATCAAATTGTCGGCAATTCCAAAGGCAAGTTTACCTAAAGTATTTGCAGAGCAAGGGCTTATAATCATAGCATCAAAGGAAGAAGAGCCACTTGCTAGCTTAGAGAAAAAGTTCGAGTCGTCGTGTATTTTAAGCATTTTGCTTTGTGCTAAATCCCCTAAGGCACTTTCGAGATTAGGGTGCTTAAGCTCGTGCATTATAATGTCGTTACCAGCATTGCTAACTATGCAATGTAGCTCTATATCAGTATTTTGCAACACATATTTTGCAAACTCTACGCCATATATAACTCCACTTGCTCCAGTTATTGCCAAAACTATTTTTCTTTGATTTTTCATATCTATGGACTTCTAAATTAAAGTTGCACTTGCTATTGCTATAAAAATTAGGGCTGAAACTATTACATTCATCTCAAAGAATACCAGCGATATATTCTTTAATCTCGTTAGCTTAATTACTAGATGTTCGCAAAAATATAGAGTGATTGCAACACTTGTAATTATGTAATAATATAAGGGAAAGTCTTGATTTATACCCAAGTAGATAAAGGCAAGGCTCGCTAAGGCAAAGGATAAGGCTGAGAGCTTCTTTGCAGTTTTATATCCATATTTAGAAGGGATAGAGTGCAGGTGATTTTTTTCGTCGAAGTCCTTGTCTTGCATAGAGTAAAGCAAGTCGAAGGCAGCTATGTGAAAGAGTAGCCCAAGGGCTAGAATAATCATATAAAATTCTATAGAGCCAAAGAGGGCAATGCCAACTGCGATTGGCGAAATCGCTATAGCAAAGCCCAAGAAAAAGTGTGCAAGGCTCGTAAATCGCTTTGTGTACGAGTAAAGAGCAAGTATAAAAAGGGCAACAAAGCTCAAATAAAAGCATAAGTTATTTATAAAAAACGTAGTCGCACAAAAGAGTATTGCACAAATTAGGGTGAAAAACTTTGCAGTGGCAACTGATATTTGCCCTGTAACTAAGTGTCTATTTGCTGTTCGCTTATTTTCTGCGTCAAATTTCCTATCTACTATCCTATTAAACGCCATCGCAAAGGCACGAGCAAAGCAAAAGGCTAGTATTATATATATAGATATAGGCAAAGTAATGCTTGCTCCATTTTTATAAGCAAGGCACAAAGCACTCAAAACAAAGGGCAAAGCAAAGAGCGTATGCCCCAATTTTATCATATCTGCAAAATTATATATCTTAGAAAACATTAGTTAATATATAATCTATATATTTTTAGTCTTGGCAATATTTTTTTATTCGTTCATACTCTATTGTTATATTTTATGAACAATAGCGTGAAAAACGAATTAATTTTAGAAAGCTTATTGGCTAACTCGAGTCTCTATGACTTAGCTAGCCAAGCGAATGATATACGCACTAAGCTACACGATAATAAGGCATTTTATACTGTAAATGGTGCGATAACTTATTCTAATACTTGCGAGCTTTTTTGCCCTATATGCTCTTTTGCCAAGAAAAAAGATAGCAAGCAATCTTACATACTTAGTTTAGAGCAAGTCGAGCAAAAGGCTAGATATTTTAGCGAAAAGGGAGCAGTTGAAGTTCATATAATTGGAGGTATTAATCACGACATTCCTTTTGATTACTACATTGATGTACTTAAAACTATTAGAAGAGTTGCCCCTAATTTGAATATAGTGGCTTTCACAGCTTCCGAGTGCGTGATGATGTCAGAAATCACTGGCAAAAGCTTGGAATATGTATATAAAAGCCTGATAGACGCTGGCTTAGATGCTCTCCCTGGGGGTGGAGCTGAGATATTTAACCCAAGGGTTCGAAATGTAGTATCTCCTAAAAAACTCTCAGGCAAAGCGTGGTTAGAGGGGCATAGGCAAGCTCATAAATGTGGATTGAAAACTAATGCTACTATGCTTTATGGACACGTCGAGGACGATAGGGCAGTGGCTAATCACTTGCAATCTTTGAGGAATTTACAAGAAGAAACAAATGGATTTAAGGCTATAGTACTTCTACCTTTTAGAAAGGGCGAAAGTGTTGTAGATACTAAATTGACTTCGCAATATAGCTGTAAAATTTGCTCTTTGACGAGGATTGCTCTTGATAATGTGCCTCATATACGAGTTCCAGTAACTCACTTTTCAGATAGATTTGCTCAGTTGTTGTTGAACTTTGGTGCAGACGATATAGGAGGCACTCACTGGGCTGAGGAAGTTGCGTCTTCTGCAGGTGCAAACTTTAAAGAGCTAAGCGAAAAGGACTTGGCAGATTGTATAACTTCAGCAGGCTTTAAGGCGATAAGAACTAATTCGAACTATGTCTAAACTTCTTAAAATTGGCGTAAATGCTTATATCAATAATTTGCCACTGAGATGTGCTTTTGCTAAGAATATCTTGGAGTTAGATTATGAGACTTATCTGGACTATCCTGCATATTTGACTAAGAAGTGCGAGGAGGGGTTTTTTGATATTTCCTCTATAAGTTTTTGGGCTTATGCTAGGTTAAAGGAAAATTATAAGCTCTTGCCTAATTTTTGTATATGTGCAAATGGCGAGATTAAAAGTGTTAAAATTCTTGCAAATTGCCCCTTGGAAGATTTTGCAAAAAAGAAGATATTTATTACAGACCAATCAGGCTCGAGTGCTAGGGCTTTTATCTATTATTGCAGGCAAATTTTGAAATTCGACCCAAGGAAAAGTAGAGTCGATGATATGCAAAATGCAGATGTTGTTTTCTTAATTGGAGACACTGCTTTAAAGTGCGATGAGTCGAAGTATAAATATTACTATGACTTTGGAACTTTGTTTAAAGAAGCTTTTAATGTACCTTTAGTCTATGGGGCTATAGCTGTTAAAAGAGAGATTTATGATGAAGTCTCTGGTTCTTTAATAAAGTTCTTTAATGCTTGCTTAGAGGACTTTAAGGCAAATGAAAATAGCTATTATGAAGATTGCCTTAAGTCTATATCTAACAAAAATTTAGATGTGGAATTTATGCGAGATTATTTCTCAAGAATGGACTATAAAATCTCTGATGAAGATTTTGCAAAATCCTTAGAATTTTTAAATAATTACTCAGATGATTAATGTAATAGAAGAAAAAATACTCAACAGAGACAGGCTCACAAAAGAAGAGGGATTGTATCTCTTTTCTTTGCCAATTTTTACATTGGGCAGACTTGCAAATATGAGACTTGAAAGCTTGGTTGAAAAGCCAAATGAGCGTAGCTATATTAAAAATAGAATGATTAATTATGCGAACACTTGCCTTGCAAAATGTAAATTTTGTGCATTTCATAGCGAAGCTGGTATTATTCCTACTTTTAAGATGACAGACGACGAAATTTTTGAGCAAGTCGAAACTTCAGTTGCAAAGGGAGCTACCCAAATTATGCTTCAAGGAGGACTTAGCAATGACTATAATATTGCTTGGGCGATAAACTTGGCAAAGCGTATTAAAAACACTTTTAAGGACTTGTCTTTACACATATTTTCGCCTTCGGAAATTATATATTTTAGCAAGGCTTCAAGGCTAAAAATTAGCGAAGCTCTAAGGCAACTTAGAGACGCAGGAGTCGCTTCTGTCCCTGGGGCAGCTGACTTGCTTGTAGATGAATTTCGCAAGGATTTATCCCCTTTAAAACCCACTAGAAATGAGTGGCAAGAAGTCATTTTAGAGATGGCAAAATTGGGTATGAAATCCTCTGCAACTATGACGTTTGCGATGGGCGAAACTTTTGCAGATAGAATAGAACACCTTGATTTTGTTCGAGGCACTCAAGACATTTCAAATTGCTTTGAAGCCTTTATCGCTTGGCCTCTAGCCCCTGAAAATACTGGGCTAAATCACCTTAGACGTACTAGCAGTGTAGATTTTCTTAAGACACTGGCTATAAGTAGGATATATCTCGACAATATAGTTAATATTCAGTCTGGTTGGCTAACTGAGGGCTTAAACATTGCTCAGCTTAGTTTTGATTTTGGGGCTAATGATTTTGGTGGAATTTTGATGGACGAAATGGTTATAAAATCTGCAGGAATTGAAAATAGTGCAACTGAAGAAAAGGTCTGTGATATGATTAGGGCTATAGGCAAAATTCCTTTTGAGAGAAACGCTAATTACAAAAAACTATGAAACTAAATTTTGCAATAACACCTTGCCCAAATGACGTATTTTCTTATTGGGCTTTACTTGAAAATAAGATAGAAAATTTCTTTGAATTTAGCTTTGGCGACATAGAAGAATTAAATAAAGATGCGTGGCTTGCCTTGCCAGAAATTACTAAACTTAGCTTTGCCGCCTACCTGAATTTAAGGGAGCATTACACGCTATTAAACGTTGGGGCAGCCCTTGGCAAGGGGACTGGACCTGTCTTAATTGCAAGAGATGAAAATGTAGATTTAGCAAGTGCAAAAATTGCTATTGCAGGCGTTGACACAACTTCGAATTTGTTATTGAAATTTTATGCAAAAAAAACTTTGGGAGACGATGTCATTTTAAGCACAATCCCTATGCACTTTAGATCTATTTTAGACGCACTTAAAGCTGGCGAAGTCGATTGTGCTGTTCTCATACACGAGGGGCGTTTTGTTTACGAAACTCTTGGTTTTAAGCTACTTAGCGACTTGGGAGGCTTTTGGGAAAAAGAGACAAGCCTGCCTGTTCCCCTAGGTTGTATATGTATACATAATGACTTAATTGAGCAGAAAAAAGAAGTTGAGGAAAAAATATACTCAAGCATAAAATACGCCTTTGAAAACCCTGAAAAAACTTTGCCACTAGTTAAAAAATATGCAGACTATTTAGATGACGATGTTTTGAGAAAACATATCTACGCTTTTGTAAATGAGTATTCTTTAGACATATCTGAAATTAAGGACAAGCTAATTGAAACTTTGGAGCTTGCAAGATGAAGTCTATAATTATAATGGCAACAATGCTTGAGGCAAAATCTGCTATAGAGGAATTTGGCTTTGTGGAAGTTGGGGGTTTTAAATACTTAACTTTTAAAAATGAAAGCAAATATCTTGTAATTAGCGATATGGGCTTGGACTGTGCAAGGGATTGTGCGAATTATGTGTGCGAGAATTTTGACTTTGACGAAATGTTAAATATAGGGGCTTGTGGGGCGTTGTCTAAAGAGGTGTCATTTATGCAAATTCTTGAGCCAAAGTCTTTTGTAAAGGCAGATGCTCTTGAAAAGCCAAAGGAAGCCCCTGTGCTTTTGAGTTATCACGAGACTATTTGCTTGGATAGTCAAAGGCAAAAATACGCAAAAATTGCAGATATTGTAGATATGGAAGCTTATGAGCTAAAGCAGGTTTGTGATAAGTATAATAAAAACTTTAGGGCGATAAAATACGTTAGCGATTTCTCAGAAAATTGTAAAATAAACGAGAATATTCGCAATATGCGTGATTGCCTAAACCACCAAAAGAAGCTTTGGATATGATAAATTTTTTAAAATCGCCAGACGAAGTTTTAAGCGTAGGAGAATTTTCTGCACGTCTTAAAAAACTTATAAAAATTACTATACCTGAGTTTTGGATTAGAGGCGAAATCTCGAATTTAAAGCAATACGCAAGTGGGCATTTTTACTTTAGTTTAAAGGACGAAAGTGCAAGCATTTCGGCTGTATTATTTAAGGGTTATGCAAATAATGTAGAGCTTAAATTGCGTGATGGAATGAAAATTCTTGCCTTTGGCGAAGTGTCTTTATATGAACAACGTGGCAATTATCAATTTGTAGTTAAGGCTGTGCTTGCTGATGGGCAAGGCGAGCTTGCTTTGCGTTTTCAAATGCTCAAAGATAAGCTTGAAAGAGAAGGGCTTTTTGATGAAAGTAGAAAAAAGACTATTCCTAAAATTCTTAAAAAAGTAGCGGTGATTACATCTGCTACAGGAGCAGCAATTAGGGACTTTGTTAGCATTATCTCAAGACGAAAATTTGCTGGCATTATTGATATATACCCATCTTTAGTGCAGGGTGAACTTGCTCCAAGGCAACTACTTAGTCAATTAAATAGAGTGGAAAATATGGGCTACGACCTTGTAATTCTTATGCGAGGAGGTGGTTCTTTAGAGGACTTGTGGGCTTTTAATGACGAGGCACTAGCAAGAAGAATTGCCAATTATAGCGTGCCAACAATATCTGCAGTAGGACACCAAATCGACTTTACTCTAAGCGATTTTTGTGCAGATTTAAGAGCTGAAACGCCATCTGCAGCAGCAGAATATATAACAGCAAATCTTGCAGACAAACAGAACTCTTTTAGCCTTTTAGAGTCGAATATAAGACGTGCATTTGCAATGAGAATAGAAGATTTAAAAGAGGATTTAAACTCTAAGATTTCTGAATTAAACTATAATAATTCCCTTAGAAAAATACAAAATTTAAACCTTGTGCTAGACGAAAAGCAAGGGACATTAGACGCTAAATTTAGTAAAAAAATTACATCTCTAAGAAATTCTATATACGAAAATAGCCTAAAGCTTAGCACCTTTTCACCCCAAGAAAAGCTCAAACTACTTAGCTTTAAACTAAGCTCTATAGAAAACAAACTCGACCTTATGAGTGTAGAAAACACTCTAAATCGTGGCTTTACAGTTCTTAGCGACACAAAAAACAACACAATAAGCCACTCCAAAGACACAAAAAAAGGAGAGCCTTACACCCTCCGTTTTTCCGACGACTCTATTGAAGTTACTAGAATTTAAGTTTTTAATAGGCTTATACTTAAAAGAATTGACAAGAGGTTAAAAAACGTATAACTCAACTTTAGATTTATGAAGAAAAATATTATAGAAAAATTAAGTATTGTTAGGGAAATTGGCAAGGGTGGCTTTGGGGCTGTGTATCTAGCTAAGGGCGAAGATGGCAAGTTTTATGCTTTGAAGAAAATCTTTATAGAGTCGAAAAAGTACGCCGAAAAGGAGCTTAAGGCACTAGATATTTATAAGAATTTCATTAAAGACAAGTCTATAGGCAATCTCATTGAAATCCTTGATGTGCAGATTAGCGATGAGGAAATAGCGTATTTGATGCCTCTTGCAGATGGAGTGGGTGGCGAGTCTGTATTAGACGAGAATTGGAAGCCTTTAACTTTAACTGCCTTGGTTAATGATAGGTATTCTAAGGGGAAAAGTTTTACGACAAAGGAGTTGCTTGAAATCTTTGAGCCTATTTTTGAGTCTGTGCAAAAGCTAAACGAAAATGGTATAGCTCATAGGGACATTAAGCCTGACAATATTATCTTTATAAATGGCAAAGCCCACCTTGCAGACATTGGCTTGTTGCGTGAGGATACTTATACGATAAGCAGTGCTGGCACGCCTGTTTATTCACCTCCAAGTTGGTACACAAATACAGGTGGCAAGGCTGATATGTGGGGTTTGGCGACTACTTTGTACTTCTTTTTAAGTGGCAATTCGCCTGACACAATGGGTAGGCTAAATTATATGTATCCGCAGTCAAAGGACACTATGAGCAAAGAAGACATATTGGCTTGGGAGCATTTTCATAGAGTCGCATTAAGGGCAAATAGGGAAAGGGCTAACGAGCGATATATCACCTTTGCAGACTTTAGCTACAGCCTTAAAAACATCAACGACAAGAATGAAAAAATCGACTTTAGCGACCTCGAACTCACAAGCCAAAGCACTTCTATATTTTGGATTAAAGGCAGGATAAACAGAGGCTATTTTGCGATATTTTTTATTGTGCTACAGGTTATTACAAGTGTGGTTGGTTCCCTAACGGATTATATTAATGAAATTTCTCCGATGTTTTATTTTATTATTTGCGTAAGTCTAATGTGGCTGAATATTTGCATAGAGTCGAAGCGTACACACGACGCAGGGTATTCTGCGTCCATAGCATTTGCAATACATATTTCATCTATAGTGTTAAGATTCCTAAATCCATTTTGGGCTAATATTTCAGAAGAAAGCTCAATCTCTCAATTAGTATCTTGTATGGTTTATGATTATTCGATAACAGTGGCGTTATTTGTAATATTTTTGTCTTTGAAATCGGAGAAATCTACAAATCGCTTTGGCGTTCCTAATCAAAGAATTAGCTTTTTCTAAAAAAAATTAGATTTTAGAGAAACATAATTAAAAAAGGCACGAACTATAACTATGAATTGTCCAGATACCCCAGTTAGTGTAATATCAGATATGCTCAAAAAAGAGCATACTGCGACGTGGCATAGTGCGTGGAAAGTCTTTTATGAAATTTATTACTCCACCATTTTGGCTATGGCAAAGAACGAGTTTAGTCGCATATATTGGAAGGCTTCGGAGGTGGAGTTGGCTGAAGTTATTTCGGCGACAGTCTTAAGCATTGTAGATATATTTAAGCGAGGCAAGTACGTTAAGGGCTATAAGTTTAGGGGCTTTTTGAAGAAAATTGTGGCTAGGCGAGTTATAGATTATGTACGCTCTCAAAACAAGAAACGCACTGTGTCTATTGAGGCTATGGACTTGTTAGACGCACTAAATGCCAGCGATAGCAATATAGAAAGGGGCAAAGATTTTTTTGAAAAGCTAGAAGAAGACGAAGCGAGAGAATACAGAAAAAGCGTAGTTATGGACGCATGGGAGAATATACGTTTAACCTTTTCTAGCCAAACAGCTTTAATTTTTGAGATGAGCCAACTTGAAGAAAAGTCGGTAGCAGAAATTTCAAAATTACTCAAAGTAGAGCGTGAAATCATAAATGGCGCTGTACATAGAGTACTTAAAAAGCTCAAAGAAAAGTTGAGCGAAACAGACTATAAAAAGGAGTTAGAGCTATGAAAAATTCACCTACAACAAGCCAAAGTGCAAAAATCGACGTGGGAAATCCCACTACGCAAACAATGAGCGAAGCCGAGATACTTAAAGTTCTCAAAGAAGCCCACAAGAGCCTCGAAGCCCAAAAAAGCGACTTCCTCAAGCGAAAAATATCCAAAACCATAGAGCACGCCCTCGCCAAAAACAGCAAGCTCCCACGCAAGACACTGCCTGAAAGCTTAGGGGCTTGAGGGATTGAATGAGAATCGAATAGGAGCTAACCCATCTAAATAGCCTTGGGAATTAAGTTTGCTGTACCTTGGGTCTAATTGCACCACGCTTTCTTCAGCTAATGCCTCACGAGCCAACCTTGTGCCTTAGAACGATTGGTTACGAGAACCCTCGCTTAGGACTTTCACCTCTTAGCTAATTACCATAGTCTGCACGCCAAAAAAAAGAAGCTAATCACCAAAAGCTTCTTTTTGTATATCTAAAAAAGAGAAGATTATATTACTCCACATCTAATCAAATTGGAAAAGAAAAGTATCACAAAAGCAATCCCCCAACCCCACTTTTTACGCAAGAAATTATAAACTGCAAGGGATATACAGAATGAACTTTGCCAAAAAACCCAAGCTACAACATCAAAGCCGACATCTATATATCCTCGGGATTCAAGAAAACCAAAAAGCATAACAACTAAAGAGATACGTCCTATATAGTTTGCTATGACATCTATTACAGATAGAAAACCTTTAGGCTCTAGCTCTTCTTTTTTGCGATCGATATAATCACTAGTATCTGCCCCACATTTAGGGCAAACGCTAAGATTATCATTTATATTAGTTCCACATTTTTTACAAAACATAATTTCCTTTCGTGTTAAAGATAGTTTAGCATATCTATAGCCTCAGCATTTCCCTGATCTGCAGATTTTTTGAGATATTCAATGCCTTTATTGTGATCTTGTTTTACGCCTTCCCCTTCATAATAAAGCAAACCTAATCCTGCTTGCGCATTGGAGTTGCCTTGATCTGCAGCTTTTTCAAAGTATTCAAAGGCTTTTTTGTAATCTTTGTTTACGCCTATCCCACGATAATAAAACCCACCTAATAATGCTTGCCCTTCAGCGTTGCCTTGATCTGCTGCTTTTTTAAAGTATTCAAAGGCTTTATTGTAATCTTTGTTTACGCCTTTCCCATGATAATAAAGCCAACCTAATCCGCATTGAGCCTCAGCAAGCCCTTGATCTGCAGCTTTTTTAAGATATTCAAAGGCTTTATTGTAATCTTGTTTTACGCCTTCCCCATAATAATAAAGCCAACCTAATCCTGCTTGCCCTTCAGTGTTGCCTTGAGCTGCAGATTTTTTGAGATATTCAATGCCTTTATTGTAATCTCGCTTTTCGCCTATCCCATTATAATAAAGCATACCTAATCCGAATTGCCCATCAGCATGTCCTTGATCTGCAGCTTTTTTAAAGTATTCAAAGGCTTTATTGTAATCTTGCTTTACGCCTTTCCCATGATAATAAAGCCAACCTAATCCTGCTTGCAATTTAGCGTTGCCTTGATCTGCTGCTTTTTTACAGTACTCAAAAGCCTTATTGTAATCTTTGTTTACGCCTTTCCCATGATAATAAAGCTCACCTAATCTTGCTTGCCCTACAGCGTTGCCTTGATCTGCTGCTTTTTTATAATATTCAAAAGCTTTATTGTGATCTTGCTTTACGCCTTGCCCTGCATAATAAAGATTACCTAATCTTGCTTGCCCTACAGCATGTCCTTGATCTGCAGCTTTTTTAAAGTATTCAAAAGCTTTTTTGTAATCTTGCCCTGCATAATAAAGCATACCTAATCCGAATTGCCCATCAGCATGTCCTTGATCTGCAGATTTTTCAAAGTATTCAAAAGCTTTATTGTAGTCTTGTTTTACGCCTTTCCCTTCATAATAAA
>JAWXTY010000019.1:0-41750 GCA_044433115.1 Opitutales bacterium | reverse complement strand
ACAGATATAACAAGATACAAAAAAAGGCAGTCCTAAAAATTGCTTTTGAAATGAATCAATTACAAATTTTCAGAACCGCCTAAAAGACTTATAGACAATGCCACTAACACCAATTAGCAATATTGCTATAAAAACAAAAGAGTCAAAGCCCAAGCTTAAACTATAACCTACGCCCGCCACGCTAAGCATTCTTATAACTATCTCTGTTTCAGCGTTCAGATTTTGCTATGCAAAATTCTTCCTTTCGATAAATTCAGCGAGAGGCTTAACAAAATATCTATCCCCTTAAACTCCCCCAAAACAAGAGCATTAACTACAATACTTTCTCAATAAACAAAAAGTGTCTAAATTTTACATATAAGCAGCTCTAAACCCTGTAAAATACAGTATTTAGAGACAATCTAAACTTCAAAATTTAGACAAAGGTGTTAGCACAAAAAAATGACTAAAAAGGCTCAAAATTGCCATTTTTAGTCATTTTTCACAACGCGTCTATATTAGGGATTTTTTGGAATATCGCCCCTTTTTTGAACAATTTCTCAACTCCGTCACATCTGAGAGGGTGTTAACAAATTCTTCACGCCCCAATAAAAATGTATATTATTATCTTAATTTTGTATATTTATTGCGTCTTGACAAAAATTGAGAAAATCGAGAAAATTAAAGGTAAATATAAATTCATTCGTTTATGGGTTTCATTTCAACAAGTACTATGGAAATAAATTATGTATAAAAAAATATTATTAACGGGATTATCTTTTTTGGGGCTTTCGGTAGTTGCATTTTCAGCGACTTATACTTTAAATTCGCCAAGCAAGAACTTGAAAGTTCTTCTAAGTGATGACGATGGCTCTTTAAGCTACACTCTTGCAGATGGCGATGTTACTTTAGTTAACAAGTCTGCAATCTCTATATTCGACAACAAAAAAACTAAGGTATTAGCTGAAAAAACTTCTACTGTAGACCAAACTTGGAAGCCTACTTGGGGGCAATTTAGCGAAATTAGAGATAATCATAACGAGAGCATTTTTGATTTAGATATAGAAGGTAGAAAAGCGAGGCTTGTTATGCGTCTATTCGACGATGGCTTGGGCTTTAGATATGAATTAGATAATTACAAAACTTCAGAAAGCCTATCTTTTAATGTAGAATATGCTATAGATAAAGCCAGCGATATATATTATCCAACTGGCGAAGCTGGTTCTAAAGGTCTTGTTAAAATGACATCTTTGAAAAATACAAAGCCAAGAGTTTCAAAGAAAAATGCAAAAAATGATAATGCTACAACTGCTAAGGCTACAGCTCCTGTTAAAAGCGTTATATCTATACCTATCGTAGCAGATCCCAAAAATGGCAAGTTCTTGGGCTTAATTGAAAGTGATTTGCTCGCTACTGTAGGTTTTGGTGTAATTGGAACAAGCTATGATGTTGAAAAAGAAATGATTGTAGCTAAAAATAAAGTAGTTGAAGAATTTGAAGATGGAGATACTTTAAAGACTGCTTGGCGAGTTATTTTAGTTGCCGACCAAGTTGGCGACTTATCTGTAAATAATGTAACTCTAAACCTTGCAACTGAGTGCCAACTCGAAGATGCCTCTTGGGTTAAACCTCGCAAATGCTTGTGGGACTGGCGTGTCTTGGGGCATACTGCACCTGATGGCTTTGTATATAGAGTAGACAACGCTTCTTATTTTAGACTAATAGACTTCGCTAAAAAAGAAGGTATTGACGCAGTTCTTATCGACGACTTGTGGTATACTAAAGTTACAACTGGCAAATTCACTCTAGCTGAAAAATTCGAATTAGACGTAGTTTTAAAATACGCAAAAGACAAAGGCGTAGACATATTTATCTATTACGACAGGCGCAAAGGTTTCTATGGCGACGAAGCTTTATTTAAGTATTTCGGCGATTTAGGCACAGTTGGCGCTAAATATGGATTTATGGGCAGAAAAGTTGGCTTTTCTAACTTTGCCATAAAAGAAGCTGCTAAAAATAAACTCTTAGTAAACTTCCACGACGGCCCTGTTCCTTTCGCAGGTGGTACTAGAACATACCCTAATGCTATCACTAGAGAGTTCTGCCACGCTCAACAAGATGGTCGCCGAGCTTTCACTCAAGAAACTTTTCTAAAGCAAGCCTTAGTAAATTCTCTTCAAGGACCTTTAGATATGAACAATGGTAACTTTGCTATAAAGGACTTAAATGAAGTAGGCAAAAGAGAAAAAATGGTTAAAATTGCTAACTCTTACATAACTACTTCTGTAAACGAATGTGCGAGATGCTTGATTATCAACACTGGCTTCTTGTGTATACCAGACGCTCCAGACGCTTATGAAGCTAAGATAGACTTATTCGAATTTATCAAAAACTTACCTACTGGCAAGTGGGACGAGTCTAAAGTATTATTCTCTAAAATCCCTGAATATCTAACTATGATGCGTCGCAAAGGCGATGAGTACTTCATTGGCTCATCTTCTGTAAAAGCAAGAACTCTCGACATCACTTTAGACTTCCTAAAAGCTGGCAAAGAATACGATGCAACCATCTATCAAGACGCCCCAGACACCAATTGCATAAGCAACCCAGAAGCTTACGAAATCAAAAAAATCAAAGTCAAAAAAGGCGACGTAATTAAAGCAGTAATCACAGAGAACAGTGGACACTGCCTCTGGATCCGTTAGTTTAAGGCGTGATATTACGTTTTATGCTGCGTTTCGGGCTTTTGCCGAGACTCTCACGTATATAATACGCTTCGACCCATTTGGGGCGTGATATTAGGTCTTATACTCCGTTTTGAAAATTTTTGAGACTCTTAGGTATTAATATAACATCAACTCTCAAAAATTCCCAAATACTCGTCTAAAACCTAATCTCACGCCCCAAAAAAAATACACTAAGCCTTGCCTAAAACGCAATCTTAGACCCTAAAGATTTTGAGCTTTTTTGTCATCGTGTTTTTAGGAAAAGAAAACTTAAGTTGTAAAGTTTAACGCACTTATGGGATTTTTTCGCTGTAATTAAAAAATTAAAAAAATTTTTGCGTTTTTGCGACTTTTGATGGTTTTTACTAAGGGATTTTGGAATATTTTAAGGCAAGAAGAGGGGGTTTTATATAATTTTTTGTTAAATCTGATAAAATTCAACGAAATTCGACGAAAAAAACCTCCAACAGTTCAAACGATGCAATTTATTCCAACAGTTCAAATGGTGTTTTGACGATTCATTTAGTTTTTTGTATGATGATGAGATGAAAAGTTTTAGAAAAATAAAAACATCTACTTTTAACTCAGTTGAATACGAAATTATTCAATACACAAAATTAGACCACGTTTTAGTCTTGGATAAGGTTTTTAAGTCGGCTTATTTAGACTTAGAAAAAGTATCTGAAGAGTTGAGGCGAAAATCAGATATTGCAAAAAATGCAATTTTTTAAATTGATATAGTCGCCTTCTGAAAATTTGTTTTTAAATTTCAAGAAAATAAAGGACAATTATTCTTTTTTGCCTATTTCTGCTTAAATTTCCTTATTTTTACGTCAGATAACGCAACACCCAAGGGGTAGAATAAATGCAAAGCATTTACCCCAACGGGGCGAGACATCGCAGATGCGAGTTCAATTATCCTCCTTGAAAAATAAAAAAATTACGCTAAAAATAATCTAAAAAATAATTAATTGCAAATTTTTAAAAGGCGACAGGAAAAGAAGAAAGCAAGGAAACTGAAGAGTCAAAAAAGAATACAGATTCGAAAGAGGAGACAAAAGCTCAAAATATAAGCAACAAAGGATACTCTTATAGCGAGCCTAAGGCGATAAGTTCTGACTCCGAAAATAAGAGTACAGTCACTTATAAGGTCAATGAAGAAGCTGGGGCAACAAGGGTTTCTTTTACAAGTGCAGACAAATCTGCAGAGCAAAATGCAGGTAGAGAAGAAGCAGAAAATAAAAAAGAGTTCATCAAAGATAAACCTTATACAAAAGACCCAAGTGAAGCCATTTTGGTAAATCGAGAATATGAAAATGGAGAAAAAAAGGAAAAGGGTCTGTATGCAAATACTACAGTTCGTTTTGATGGCTTTGAGCCTAATAAAGATTATACCATAGCAATCGAAGCAGAATATAAATATACAGATAAAGATGGCAAAACACAGACAGAAAACGTCTTAGTTTTCTACGATATGAAATCTGACAAAGATGGCACAATAATTGCAGAAAGAGTCGCTGCCTTGGCCTGCAACGATGAAAATATATCTATAAACGAAGCCGAAGTAACTCTAAACTTCTACTCCCTTGAAGGACGTGTTAGCGATAATTACGACACATCATCGCCATATGTTAAAAACCCAAATGGTGATGCATCAAATCTAAACGACTCCAATAATAAGAGTGCTGCTCATTCGTTGATTTCTCATGCAAAAAGCGGCAAATATGACGACAATGGTAATATTCAAGCAGATAATCAGGCTTGTGCCATAAACGAGACCAGTGTATCCATTGAATGTGAAAACTATACAACTTTAGCTTCTCTAAGAATAAAGGCAAAAAGATAAGCTATCGATCTGCTTTATAGATAATTACCGAGAACCTCTCTAATGAGGTTCTCTTTTTTTAGAAACTATCGTAATCATGATTTAGCATATCAAAGCCATAGTCTTTTATTGAATAAAAAGTATTTTTCCTTCTTTCGTACTGCTTGTAAAACTCTTCTTTTAGCATATTTTTTTCTGCATAACTTATGTTGTCACTTTCTAGAGCCTTGTTTAAATATTTTTTAGCATCAACTACGCTTTCAGCGTTAAGCAAACGAAAAGCTATCAAAAGATGTTTTTTATATGCAGTATTGTCGGTCTTGTTTATATATTTTATTAGAAACTCTATGTTATAATAAGGATTATAAATTATTAAACATTTATCATAGATAACTATTCTCGATAAATATTTCTCAGCATAATTAAAGGATAAAAACCAGAAATTATCTGCCTGTTTATTCTTTTCAAGGCTTTCTTCTATGCGCTTAATTTGACTATCCGTAATGTTATTTACAGCTTCTTCATATAAGTCGAAATATTTATCAGAACGAGCTTCATCTTTTTCTTCTTCGTTAAATCTGCCAGCGTATATTAAATGTAAATAATAATTTCTTCTAATATTGCCTTCGCTTTCTTCCATTAAAAATTCCATAAATTCAAGGTCTTTTATGTAATACTTAGGAAGGTAAAAGGCTCGCCAATTTTCGTTTCCTGTTACTTGGTGCAAGAGGTCTTTTGCAAAAGCCATATCTTGCTTTACTCCAAAGCCTTTAGCGTAAAAATATACGTGTAGTTCTTTATATTTAAAAGCCCAGCTTGGTGGTCCATCGAATTTTCTGTATAAATCAGTGCCATAAAGCTTTCCCTCTTTTTCAAAATTATGCGAGGCTACTTTTTCTACAAAAAAATTAAAAGTTTCTTCGGCAAAATCTTCTCCACGAAGTATATATAGCTTCATTAAATTCAAATCTGTCTTTTTTTTAATGCCTTTGAGCTTTTCATCTACAGGAAGAATTTCAAAAGCAATTTCGGCAAAATGGAGGGCTTTGTCGAAATCTCGCATTTTTAGTTGTCGGCTAAGTTCGGAATCTTTTACATAATCACGAGTGATAGGCGAGTCGGATTTTGGGTTGTCAAAGACATAAAAGCACTCGTCTTTACTCCAGCCTTGATAATACATAGATAACTCCAAGGCTCTGTTTGCGTCTGTCAATGCAAGCTCCTCAAAAGCTTCAAGCTCCGCTTTCGTCGCAATGCTCTCATCTCCCCACAAAGTTGAGCAAATCACAAAAGCAAAGCAAACTAAAATCTTCTTAAACATATACATATTATCGCCTATGCAGATAAATTTTTCAAGCTTTATAATATAAGAGCCTAAAGATAAAATCTCTTTAAGATACAAAAAGTGTCTAAATTTTAGATATAAGCAACTATAAAGCAACTATAAACCAAGCAAAATACAGCATTTAGAGATATATAAAAGCTCAAAATTTAGACAGAGGTCTTAGCACAAAAAAATGACTAAAAAGGCATAAAATTGCCATTTTTAGTCATTTTTCACAACGTGTCTATTTTAGGGATTTTTTGGAATATCGCCCCTTTTTTTGAACAATTTCTCAATTCTGTTACAACAGAGAGGGTGTTAACAAATTCTTCACGCCTCAAAAAAAATGAGAAATTCAATAAAAAAGATTGACTGATTAAATCTAATCTATAAATTTCTCTAATTTAATATAAAAATGTAAAAGGAGTTTTTCTAACTTCTTTTATAATGGGAAAAACATAAAATAATCGAGAAAGTTAAAAAGTGGATACACCTCTTGTAATGATAGGATTGCCAAAGGGCAGTTTAGAAGACTCAACTATAGCATTGTTCAAAAAAGCTGGTTGGAGTATAACAAAAAGTAGTCGCTCATATAAGCCTTCAATTAACGATAAAGAGTTAGATGGCAGGTTTGTTAGAGCACAAGAAATTAGTAGATATGTAGAACATGGCTTCTTCGATTGTGGATTGACTGGTCATGACTGGATTTTAGAAAACTCTAGCGATGTTGTTGAAGTTTGCGATTTAGTTTATAGCAGAGCTACTACTCTAAAATCTAAATGGGTAATTTGCGTTAAAGAAGACTCAGACATTAAAAGCGTTAAAGATTTAGAAGGCAAACGTGTTGCAACTGAATTAGTTAATGTAACTAAGAAATTTATTGAGGACGCTGGCGTAAATGCTCATGTCGAATTTTCTTGGGGTGCTACTGAAGTTAAAGTTCCTGACTTAGTTGACGCTATTGCTGATATTACTGAAACAGGTTCTTCTATTAGAGCAAATAACTTGCGTATCATCGAAACTATGATGTATACAAACACTAAGTTTATTGCTAATAAGCAAGCTTGGGAAAACCCAGAAAAAAGAGCTAAGATTGAAACTATTGCTATGCTCTTGACAGGTGCATTAGAAGCTGGCGATAAGGTTGGCTTGAAGATGAACTTGCCTAAGGCTAATGTAGCAAAAATTATCAATACATTACCTGCTTTGCGTCGCCCTACAGTATCTCAGTTGTCAGACCCTGCTTGGGTTGCAATC
This sequence comes from Opitutales bacterium, assembly GCA_044433115.1. Lineage (GTDB taxonomy): Bacteria > Verrucomicrobiota > Verrucomicrobiia > Opitutales > Intestinicryptomonadaceae > CAKUIA01. Next base: position 34,639 of record JAWXTY010000019.1, on the reverse strand, counting down.
GAAACTATAGTAAACGAAGCTGTTGTTAGAGACATAATTCCTGTCTTAAAAGCACACGATGCTGAAGGTATAGTTGAATATCCTTTGAATAAAGTTATCCCTTAATAGGCAAACTTTATATAAGGGGACTTCTCAAAATTGGGTTTGATTAGAAAGCAAAAATTCTCTTTTTGCACTAAGATAACTTACAATTTTTAGAAGCCCCCATAATTTAAAAGGCTGGATTTGCGTAGGTGAGTTCAGCTTTTTTGTGTCTATGCGACAATTTTGTGGGCAATTTAAGCAAAAATGCAAAAAATGTAAAAAATATCTTGTAATTACGCAAAAAATCTTAGAGATTATATCTAATCTGCGATGAGCGAAACTGTTTAAAAGCTTTCCCACCTTAATGATAATATAAAGGGAGCTCGAACAATGATAGTGGCTGTCATGCCTTTTTTAGATGGAAGACAAAAGTTATTATTGAAGCACCCACCTTAACAAAGAAGGTAGAGACAAAGCAACCTAATAAGACGCCATCAATGCAGAGTTTTTTATGACTTGCCTCAGGCAATTTCCTGCCCCCCTTGAAAATGAAAGAAAATCAAAAAAATTGGCTTTGGATTGCCTCTGTATACTTTATTCAAGGTTTGCCTAATGCACTTTGTGCTGCTCTCGCTCAAATTTATTATATATCTCAGGGAGTCGCCTTATCCACTGCAACGCTGATAACTTCTTTTATCTATTTGCCTTGGGCGTTAAAAGCTCTTTGGGCACCTTTAGTAGATATGTATTCAACGAAGCGTAGGGCTTTGATATTGTCTGGCTTTTTTATGTCTGGAGTAGCTTTGTTGCTTGGGATTTGTAGCTTTTCAAGTTCTTGGGTTTTAATTTCTGCAATATTCTTTTGGGCTTTAGCATTTTTAAGTGCAACTTACGACATCTCGGCAGATGGCTATTATATCTTAGCTCTCGACAAAAAAGACCAAGCTTTCTTTGTTGGAATACGCAGTGCTTTTTATAGGCTATCCTTATTATTTGTGCAGGGCTTTTTAGTTGCCTTAGCTGGTATTTTATCTATTAGATTTAGTTCAGAAAAACTTGCTTGGGGCTTTGTATTTGCCCTTTGTGCATTGATATTCTTGAGCTTTACTTTGTTTTTTAAGGTATTTTTGCCAAGAAAATCTACCGACATTCCAACAAGGCAAGAGGCTACTTCTAGTGTCTCTGGAAATTTCTTTAAGGTTTATATAGATTTTTTCAGCTCTAAGGGCTTTGTAAATATATTGATATTTTTGCTTTTTTATAGATTTGCAGAAGCTCAGCTAAGCAAAGTTGCCCCAGCCTTTTTACTTGCAGATAGAGCTGATGGAGGCTTAGGGCTAAGCTTGACTAATCAAGGCTTTATATATGGAACAGCAGGCACGATATGCTTGTTTCTTGGAGGTATATTAGGTGGTGTGCTAATTTCGAGATGGGGATTGCTCAAATGCTTGATACCTTTTGCCTTGGCTATAAATGTGCCTAATTTAGTATATTTAATAATGGCATATTTCCCTACAGATAACTTTGCATTGATTTCGAGTTTAGTATCTATAGAACAATTTGGCTATGGGCTTGGCTTTTCTGCCTATATGGCGTTTATGCTAAGGGCAGTGCAGGGCAAGAGCAAGACTTCTCAATATGCTATACTAAGCTCACTAATGGCTCTATCTCTAATGCTCGGAGGCTTTTTTACTGGCTTTATCCAAGAGGCTCTTGGATATAAGGATTTCTTCTTGTGGATTATGCTTTCAACTCTAGTATCCTTTGCAAGCCTCGTTCCTGCTATTAAATTTTTAAAGACAAAATAAAAAATACTCTTGCTCTATTTAAGAAAATTTACACTATATAAAAGAATACATAAACATAAAATATGAAGAAAACATACTTATACACTATAGCCCTACTTTCATTAGGACTTTCCCTAAACGCTGCTACCCTAGAAATGGCTAATGGCGATAAACTAAGTGGAATTATCAAGAGCCAAGACGACAAATCTATAGTCCTCGAAACTCCTTACGCTTCTTTAACTGTAGAAAAATCTAAAGTTAAAGAGATTATTGACGAGGCTACTCCCGCTAAGGAAGAAGTTGCCCAAGCTCCTGCTCCTGCTCCTAAGAAAGAAGAGAAAAAAGACAATACTCCAGATTGGATTCAAGAGTATAAAGACAGTATAAATCCATATATGGGTGGTTGGGAAGTTAAGCTAAAGGCTGCTTTTGAGCATAAAAAGACTAATTCTAGCTACACTGCCTACAATATATCAGGCGAAGCTTTTAAGCAAATCACAGACTTGTCATCTATCAAGCTTAACGCATATTACGACTACACAACTGAAACTCCTGTAGATGGCGACTCTTATACTTCTACGGACAAGTACGGCTTAGGCTCTTTATATCGCTACGATTTTAGCAAGGATACAAATTGGTATATCTCTAATGAACTTAACTATCGTAGAGATGAAATTAAGGAAATTCAAAATGAAGTTAACGAAATTGTTGCGATTGGCTACACTTTAAAATATTTCGAAGACGACTTGGTTATTAACCTATATGGCGGTCCTGGTATTAAGTATATAGACGCTACAGGTTACGACACTCCTTGGGTTGCTATCCTTTCTGTAGGCGAAGAAGTTAAATGGAAATTCCACGACTATATGCGTTTAGAGCATAAGATGGACTTCCAATTAAACTTGGAAAATACTGACCAATACTTCTTCTACTTTATGGTAGGTCTTGCAGTATCTCCAAGCCCTGTATTCGACATCGTTCTAAGATATAGCTATCAATACGACGGCATCAACTCTAGCGACTCTCTAAAGAACGAAACTCGTTTCTTGCTCGGCATAGAAGTTCCTTTGGGCTGGAAATAATATCTAATACAACGTAATTTAAGCGTCTCTTTTTGGGACGCTTTTTTAGTATAAAAAATATGCTTAGCAAAAAGCTTGACTTTTATGTATCAATTTTGATACAGATATAGGCAATGAAGAGAGCAAAACGTATTGAAGTTAATTTTTATTGCACAAACTCAGGCAAAGAGCCAGTGCGAGAATTTCTTCAAGAGCTATCTGACGAGGAAAAGAAAATTATAGGCACAGATTTAAAAGTTGTTCAATGGAAATGGCCCACTGGATAACCTTTAGTGAAAAACCTTGGTAAATCTATTTATGAATTACGCACTACATTAAAAAATAGAATAGCAAGGATTTTATTTTCTCAAGTTGGCGATGTTTTAGTTCTCTTGCACGCATTTATAAAAAAGACTCAAAAAACCGATAATAAAGATATAGATTTAGCAATTAAAAGATTAAAGGAGATAAAAAATGAAGACTAAGAATATAGGTAGTTCACTAGATAGTTTTCTCGAAGAAAACGAAATGCTTGCTGAGGTAGAGGAATTAGCTTCTTGTAAGTTTCTTGCCCTAAAACTTAGCGAAGAAATGAAGTCTAAGGGGGTTAGTATATCAGAACTTGCTAGAAGAATGGGTACAACAAGAGCCGTGGCAACAAGAGTTCTAAACCCAAACAATACGAGCCTCACCTTTAAGACAGCGACAAAAGCCTCTTCTGCATTAGGCTTGAAATTCAAAGTGCAATTAGTTTAATACTTCAAAACTCTCAACTTAACTTAAGCGTCTCTTTTTTTTGGGACGCTTTTTTAGTGTAAAAATATGCTTGCTCTTTTGTTTATGCTTTGCTTTAATGGATTTTATGAGAAAAAAGATTTTTATATTGGCTTTAGCACTTCTTAGTTTTAACTTTCTATCTGCGAGCGAAGCTCCTTGGCATGGCGAAGGACGTATTGCAATAAGCTCCGATGGCAATGACCACGATGACGACGATTGGGCTGCAACCCCTGTTAGCCTTGCCATACTCTGTGCAAAAGGGCTGCAAGACAAACTCGCTGTATACACTTATAGCGACCACATTTGGGGCAATAACACAAAACTAGATGGCTATGGCGAAATGCAAGAAAGTGCCTTAAAAGGTGCAGAATACTTTTCTTTCGATAAATCTCGCTTCATCTGTGCTGTAGACGACCCTCAAAAAGCATACGAAGCAATGGCTAAAGCTATCAACGACTCAAGCGAGCATAACCCCCTATTTATCATAGGTGCAGGTCCTATGCAAGTCATAGGCGAGGCTATAAAACTATCCGATAAAGACAAATTACAATACGTCAGCCTAACTAGCCACTCCAAATGGAATGATAATCACGGCAAAGAACATGGAGGCTGGACTCTCGATATGATTGAAAAAGAATTTACTCAATATGGCTTAACTATATTTAGAATTTTAGACCAAAATGGCAACAGATACACCACCAAAGCAGAAAAATACGAAGGCATTTTCGCTGACGTCGAACGCTTCGATTGGCTCAAAACCTCCCCAGCAAAAGATAAAGCTCCATATAAAGCAGGTAGCTGGGATTGGCTCTACTCAAGACTCGAAAGTTGCAAACGTGGCATAAACAAAAAACGCAACTGGACTAAACCAAGCTTCGACGCCTCCGACTCTGGTATGCTAATCTTCCTCCTCACTGGCGAAGAAAAAACCAACGTGGATATGCTAAAAGAAATCCTCGAAAATCCTGTCGGGGCGAGTAGCCTGACAAAGTAGTCTAAGTAGTTTAGTTTTGCTCAATAAAAAAGACCAATAGTGTTATTGGTCAATTGAGTTATAAGGTATACTGGAGATTTCTAAAAATTGGGTTTTAATAGAAAGCAAAAATTTTATTTTTGCACTAAGATAAGCTACAATTGCTCTTTTAGCCTATTTTTGCTTGAATTTTCTTGTTTTTACGTCACGCAACGCTGTTGCTATCCTTAAAAAACAAAAAAAATACACTAAAAATAATCTTAAAAATAGCTAATTGACAATTTTCAGAAGTCCTCATACTGAAATTATTTTACTCTAATGCGAGAGTTACGCCATTTATCTCTATGGTTTAGCACCCAATCGATTAGAGCAAATTCAAAGCCAATATCTTTACCTAGTTTTTCGGATTCTAACCACTTATGCTTTAAAATCTCTTGTCTTTCTGCTTCGCACTCTCTAAAGAGCGTAGATTTCTCTAAGCGAAAGCTTCTTTTTTCTATGTTTTTATTAGCGGAAGTCATATATTTACTATAATTCAGTTATTCTGACTCTTAAAAATGGTTTATGTTCCACTTAAAGCAAGCTTTTTTTTATTTTTGTTAAATAAAGTTGCTTTTTTGATTTTATTTTGTTGTAGTTTTCTTTGATGAATGGGGAAGATAAAACAGAAAAGAAGAATATTCTAAGGCGTCTTTATGATTGGACTATATCTTGGGCAGAAAAGCCTCAAGCTACTGTTGCCTTAGGGGCTTTATCTTTTAGCGAGAGTTCTTTTTTCCCTATCCCCCCTGATGTTTTGTTAATACCATTAGCTTTAGCAAAGCCTAAAAAATGGTATTACTACGCTTTTATCTGCACGATATTTTCGGTATTGGGGGCTGTACTAGCTTATATTATAGGCTACTTTGCGTGGGATACTCTAAGCGATATATTTTATAAATACGTAGTAGGCTTTACACCAGAAAACTTTGCTATAGTAGAAAATATGTATAAGGACAACGCTCTTCTTGCAGTATTTTCTGCAGCCTTTACTCCCATACCTTTCAAAATATTCACTATAACTGCTGGCATTTGCAAAGTTTCATTGCTCGACTTAATTATAGCTTCGCTTTTAGGCAGAGGCGGACGCTTCTTTTTAGTATCTTTAATAATACGCCTAGTTGGCGAAAAAGCAAAAGGCTTTATTGAAAAATACTTCAACATACTAAGCTTTGCATTCCTTGCTCTACTTATATTAGGCTTTCTTATCGTAAAATATATAGTATAGGAGCTTTTTGTCGCTCTTGTAATAGGGGAAGTTTTTAGGTTAGGGGCAGTCTTTAGACTTGGGGCTTTGCACTTGAGGGTGCAAAGGAGTTATCTGTTGCTTTTATTTTAAATAACATCTGTGCTTATCTGTGGCTAAAAAAAGGAGGACTAGTTTTTATTGCAAGCCCTCCTTTGAATAGAATTATCTTATTACTTTATTATCTTTATATTTTATAGAGCAGATTTGCTAAAATATTAATTATGCAAAGCTTTATCTGTTCTCAATTCTTCTGGAGATAGTTGAGCTGTTTTTTGTACTGGCATTTTTGCCTTGCACTTTGGGCAAGTTTTAGTTGGGCAAGCTTTGCCATCTTTGCCATCTTTTGGGGCAGGGCAGTTTGTCGTTTGCATAGAGCCATCAGGGGCTTGTATTACTATTAGACAACTTGACCCATTTGCTTGGGCTGCTGCTATTGCGTTACAAAATGGGCAAAATTCTTCGTCTTGTGCAGTTATTACTACAGAGCCTTCTTCTACTGCGTCTTGTGCGAAAAGGTTATTTGCCCACGCTCCGAACATCACAGTGCTAATGCTTAGTATTGCTAAAAATTTTTTCATTATAAATCCTTTCTTAATTACATATTGTTATTTTGAGTGTTCTTCTTTGCCTTTTTCTTAGGTGCAGGTGTATCGCAATTTGTGCCAGCAGGGCAAGTTTTTGTAGTCATTTTTTGCGTAGCTTTTTGAGGAGTAGTTTTAGTAGTAGTACTAGTCATAGGCACAGCATTTGCATTGTGAGGTATAGTAGTAGTTGTAGTTACAATCGTTTTATGCGTTGTAACAGTAGAGCCTTGAGCGAAGGCTTGCCCTGCAAATAATATAGAGCTGATTGCGAATATTGCTAATGAATTTTTCATATATTTCCTTTTTTGATTTTTATTTATTAACTTAGAGAAGTTGTTTAACTATTTTCTTTATCGCTTCATTGAGCTTTTTTTTAAGTTTATATCTTTGACTTTTTTTGAGATATAATAAGTATATGATGCTTTTATGAATTTTACACAAAAAGCACATAGTATATTAAGGGAAAGCCTCCAAGAGGGCGATGTAGTTGTAGATGGAACAATGGGCAATGGCTTTGACACTCTATTTTTGAGCGACGCAGTTGGACTTAGTGGGAAAGTCTTTGCCTTTGACATACAAGAATTAGCTCTACAAAGCACAAAGGCTCGTTTAGATAAATATGCAAAAGAGCCAAGCAATGCTAATCTCATATTAAAGAGCCACGAATTTATATACGAAGAATTAAAGAAAGTGAATGTAGAAAAGATTTCGTCTGCAATATTTAATTTGGGATATTTGCCCTCATCGCCTGACAAAAGTATAGCGACTCTTCCAAGCTCTTCATTGAAATCTATGCAAGACTGCCTTGCCTTAGCAGACGAAAATCGCTTTATATTGAGTGTATTGTGCTATATCGCCCACGAGAACGCCTATGCTGAATATGAAGTCATAAAAGCATTTTTCGAGGAGAATTTTACTTCATATTTAAGCTTTAGAGACGAAAATAATGCAAAATCGCCTATATTATTAGTAGGAGATGTCAAAAATCTTAAAAAAAATGTTTAAATCTTTTTAAATATGTGCAAGAGTATAGGCTAAATAAATAAAAGCCATTAAAAAGCTAAATTGATAAAAGGAATAGAAATGGACAAAATTTTAAAGTTGATACTAGAAGGTGAAGTTTGCGACACTCAGCAAATGGGGCAAATTTTGAATATGACAAGAGAAGAAGTTATATCTGCTATTGCACAGCTAAAGGCAGAAAAAACATTCTTAGGTTGGATACCTGTACTGCACCCAGATTATGAAAGTGGTTTAGTTTCAGCTGCAATAGAGCTTAAAATAAATCCAGCAACAGACGCAGGTTTTGATAAATTAGCTCAAAGAATTAGTGCTTTTGAGCAAGTTGACTCTTGCTTTTTGATGAGTGGTGCTTATGACTTATTACTCTTTGTAAAGGCTAAGAATTTGAGGGAAATTGCAAGTTTTGTATATGAACATTTAGCGATTATTAATGGGGTAAACGCAACTGCAACACACTTCTTTTTAAAGACTTATAAGAGCCACGGCTTTTTGATTGAAAGTGCTGTAAATACAGATAGACCAATAATATCAGCATAATATGAGTAGGAATTTTATAGCAAAACACGTAGAGGTGTTGCCAAAATCTGGTATAAGAGACTTTTTTTCTATAGCGTCGACTATGAAAGATTGTGTCTCTTTGGGGGTTGGCGAACCTGACTTTGTTACCCCTTGGAATATAAGAGAAGCAACTATTCGTGCCTTAGAAAAGGGCAAAACTTCTTATACAGACAACTTGGGCTTGGCTCAGTTGAGAATGGAAATTTCAAAGCACGTTGAAAAAAATTACAATATTTCTTACGACTACACTAAGGAAATAATGGTTACAGTTGGAGCTTCTGAAGCTTTAGATGTTGCCTTGAGAGCTATCATTAACCCTGGGGATAAAATTATGTATCACGAGCCTTGCTTTGTGTCGTATATGCCAAGTATATTGCTTGCCCATGGCGTGCCAGTTCCTGTAAAGACGTATGCTAAGGATAATTTCTCTTTGAATATTCAAGAGCTTAGAGACTCTTGGCAAGAGGGTTGTAAGGCTTTGATGATTAATTTCCCAGCTAATCCTACTGGGGCAACTTTGGATATGAAAACTCTACAAGAGCTTGCCGATTTTGCTATAGAAAAGGATATGCTAATTATTAGCGATGAAATTTATTCTGATTTATGTTATGAGGGCAAAACTATATCTATAGCAAGCTTGCCAAAGATGAAGGAGCGTACAATTTATGTACACGGATTTTCTAAGGCCTTTGCTATGACTGGTTTTAGAATGGGTTATGTGTGTGCCCCTGCAGATATTTTAGATGCTATGATGAAAATTCATCAATATGGCATTATGTGTGCGTCAATAATTGCTCAAGAAGCAGCGATTGAGGCACTTAAACATTCAAAAGATGCTATGCTTAAAATGGTAGAACAATACCAAAAGCGTAGAGATTACATCATTAAGCGATTTAATGATATGGGTTTAGTTTGCAAAAAGCCTAAGGGAACTTTCTATGCTTTTGCCAGTATTGGCGATAGGGATATGAGCTCCTTGGAGTTTTGTAAAAAAGTTTTAGAGAAATCAAAGGTGGCGATAGTCCCTGGTTGTGCTTTTGGGGAGTCTGGTGAAGGCTTCTTTAGGGCGAGTTTTGCAACTAGTTACGACAATATAATTGAGGCTTGCGATAGATTAGAAAAGGTATTGAAAGATATATAGTATGAGTGAAGATATAGGAAAAAATATAGGTAAAAGTATAGCTATTGTAGGCAGACCAAATGTAGGTAAGAGCAGGCTTTTTAATAGAATATTGAAAAAGAGGGTCTCTATTGTACACGATAGACCAGGGGTAACTAGAGATATAGTTGCAGAAAAATTGCCAAATGACGTGATTTTGATGGATACAGGTGGCTTAGGGGCAACTCAAGAAACTACAGAAAAGGTCATTGCTGACGCTACTGACACGCAAGTTTTCTTTGCTGTAGATGCCGCTGACTTGATTTTCTTTGTGGTAGACTCTCAAGAGGGCTTAACTAGTGCAGATAATCACATAGCTCAAACTTTGAGAAAGTGCGACACTCCTGTTTGCCTAATTGTAAATAAAACAGACTTAGATAGTCATAAAGACAGAAATAGCGATTTCTTCGACTTGGGCTTTAAGGACACTATAGAAGTATCGGCAGAACACGGGCTTGGTATGGACGAGCTTTTTGGGCTTATTGAAGATAGGTTCGGCTCATTGGAAGTAGACGAAAATGCACAAGAGGCTGAAGAAGAGCGTATTAAAATTTGCGTAGCAGGCAGACCAAATGTAGGCAAAAGCTCTATAGGCAATAAGCTCTTAGGCTCACAAAGATTGATAGTTAGCGATGTTGCAGGTACGACTCGTGATAGCGTAAAGTGCGATATTGACTATGTTACTGGCAGGGGCAAGGAAATTAAATATAGATTTTTTGACACAGCAGGCTTGAGAGCTAAACGTAAGATAAATACATCTTTAGACTACTTGTCTACTATCAGAACTAAGTCAGCTATAGAAAGTTGCGACGTTGTGTTCTTGGTTATTGACGCACTAAATGGCGTTAGCGAACTCGACAAAAAACTTGCTGGCGAAATTCTTGCAAGTGGAGCAAGTATAATGATTGTAGTGAATAAGTGGGACTTAGCTGTGGATTTGTTCCGTAGAGAAGTTTTGCAAGGCTACGAAAGTTTAAGAGACTTTAAAAAGAAGTTCGAAGAAGCTGTTCGTGAAGAATTATTCTTCTTAGAAGACGCTCCAATTGCCTTCTTGTCAGCACTTAAAGACAAGAGCCTAGACACTATTTTAGACTCAGCCTACACTATGTTTAAGCGTACATATAAGGAATTGCCTACTGCAAAGTTGAACAATACTGTACGTGAATTAATTGAAAATGTAGCTCCTAAAATTGTTGATAAAAAGAGATTTAAGGTTTATTACTGCTTGCAAACAGCAAAGAGACCTATCACTATCAGAATGTATTGTAATTCTAAGCAACGTTTAGATGGCACTTATCAAAAGTATATGGAGAAGAACTTGCGTAAGGTATTTACACTTGGTGGCGTTTCTTTGAAGTTGGAATTTGTTGGAAAACCTAAGCAAAGCTTGCAAAATAGATTGGCAACTAGAACTTCAGATAACACTGAGGACAAAAAGGATAAGCCAGCTTACAAGCCAGCAAAATTATCTAAGAGAGAACTTAAGGATAAGAATAGGTTTAATAAATACTCAAGACGTGAGCAAAATAGGTTCACAGACAAAAAACCTAAGAAGAATACTGCAAAGGCTAATAAGCTTAAGACAGGCTCAAAGGAGTAATTTTCTTAAATGAAAGTAGCGTTTTTTGCCTCAGATAAAATCGCAATAGAGAGCATAAAAGTACTTATGCACTCTAGTATTTGCGAGCTTGCTTGCGTAGTTAGTAACCCCGACCGAGAAAAGGGTAGGGGCAAAAAACTTAGCCCAAATGATGTTAGTGCTTTTGCATTAGATAATGATATTAAGCTATTTAGACCAAACAAAAACGAGGAAGATTTACTTGTTGAGGATTTCTATGCTCTTGGAATTGATGTCATTTTTGTAATGGCATACGGCTCTATACTCAGAGATGGCATTTTAAATTATGGCAACTACTGCTTGAACTTGCACGGCTCTATATTGCCAGAATTTAGAGGGGCTTCCCCTGTGGAATGTGCGATTGCTACAGGCAAGGCTAAAACGGGAGTTTGCCTAATGAAAATAGGCAAGAGAATGGACGCAGGCGATGTTGCAGATTGCAAGGAAATATCCATAGAAGATAGCGACACAGCCCAAAGTCTAAGAGAAAAAATTGGCATTTTGGCAAGTGAAGTTCTTGCAGAAAATTTAGAGAAAATTTCTAATCAGCAACTGCAATTTACCCCCCAAGATGAAGCTAAGGCAACTTATGTTCGAAAGCTAAATAAGGGCGATTTATACCTTGATTTCAACAAGACTGCAAGGGAGTTGTTCAATAGAATACGTGGCTTTTCTTCAGGTATTTTTACTTATGAAAACTTGGATATAAAGGTGCTTAAAACAAGTTTTGAGCCTTTGAATAAGTCTATGCAAGTTGGCGAAATTCTTTGCGATGGCTCATCTTTAAAGATAGCCTGCAAAGACTCTTTGTTGAATATACTCGAACTACAAAAGCCTTGTGCTAAATCTATGTCTATCAAAGACTTCCTTAAGGGATTTGTCTTTAAAAATGGCGATATTTTAGCGTCAGCAAAAAACGAAGAAGTCCTTCGCTTTTAAGGAATTTCTACTAGTTTTACGTTTTCCTTAAAGTACTTTATAGCCCCTTCTAGGTCGAAAAACTTTCCATCTAGCTGAGCCTCATAGCACTCTTCTAAGTACTTGCCAAAGTGAAAACTAGGTTTAATCCCAAGCTCCATTAAGTGCCTACCCATAAGTATAGGCTTTGGAGCAGAGTCTTTGATTTTAAGCTCGTTTGCTCTTTCGAGTATCCATTGCCCTTGAGGCGACTCTTCGGCAATTATAGGAGGGCGACCCTCTCTATCTGCCTTGTCTACACGAATTAGCCTGTCTATTCTCTTAACTTTGTTCGCAAGTCTTCTTATTGCACTATCGCCTGCCTTGTTACGCCACAAGTCAAGTATAGCCATATGTCTTTCAACAAGAGGTGTAACTTCTTCAATGATAGCTCTTTCGTCAGTTATGCTTTTGAGGAATTTCTTCGCAACTTTACCCCCTACCATATCGTGTCCGTGCGAGCGTATCCTGCCATCTGCTTCAATTACAGTACACTTAGGCTTTCCCAAGTCGTGGCAAAGGATAGATAGCCCCACAATCAAGTCCTCTCTTTCGTCGCCAATTCTGTCTTTGGCAAAAGAGTCTAAGCAAAAGGCAGTGTGTCTGTATACATCGCCTTCGGGGTGCCAGATTGCATCTTGAGGGCAGTCAACTAGTTCTGCCAATTCAGGGAAGTATCTCACCCAGTTGCAGTCTCTTAGGAAAAATAGCCCCTTAGAAATTTTGTTGCCTTTTAATAAAAGCTTTTTCCACTCTTGGAATATGCGTTCTTTTGGGAGGTTTTCTATAGATATTGTTTTAGAAATTTCTACAGTCTCAGGGGCGACGTCTAAGTCGAAGCGTGCAGCGAACTGCATAGCTCTTAGCACACGAAGCGGGTCTTCTACAAACTTGTCTGTAGTATGTCTAAGTACCTTATTTTGAATATCTTGCCTGCCATTATAACAGTCTATAATCTCGCCTGTTAATATATCGCAAAGCATAGCATTTATAGTGAAATCACGCCTTGCACAAGCTTCTTCTACAGGTAAAAATGGGTCGCCAATTATCTCAAAAGACTTATGCCCTAAGCCAGATTTTGTCTCTTTGCGAGGCATAGATACATCAATTTGATAGCCTTTAAGTATCCAAACTCCAAAGCTTTTGCCAACGCTTTCTATCTTAAATCGCTTAGATAAAATCTTTTCAATATCTTTCGCTTCTAGCCCAAATATCTCAATATCAATATCTTTTGCTTCCTTGTTGAGAATGGAGTCTCTTACGCAACCACCAACATAGTAAGCTTTGCCCCCTAAGGCTGCGACTTGTTCTGCTATATATAAAGCAGCTTTTTGAGCTTTAGGATTGAACATCATATACAGTTATTTTTACGTCGTATTTCTTGAGGTAGTTTTCGCCAAATTTCACGTGAATAGGGTCTACCAAATAAGCACTTAGAGCCTCTTGGCTATCGCAAGTTAGAGATAGAGCAACAGTAAAAGTGTCGTCAACTACAGGTCTTGCACTAGCAAGAGGGCAACCAAAGTGTAGGCTATAATTGCCCTTAATTTCCTTAAGCGTATTTAGCCCCTCTAAGAGTTCTTTTTGATTTTTGCCCATAGGCGTTCTCATTACTACAAAGTGTGTTATCATATTTTTTCTTTCTCTTATAAATGGATTTTTAAATTTTTACGCAAATAAGTTGGCACATCTAAGTCTATACCATTATACATATTTCGAGGCGTATGCTGGAAAAAGCCACGTTGCTCAGATAGAGTATTAAAGCCAAACTCGTCTTGGGTTAAGACTTCTTGGGCGTTCAAAACTTCAGGCTTTTTAGGCTTTCTGCCAATGATTTTATCTATGAAAGACCTATGTTCGGCAGGGCTTTCTTCTTGGGCTGGCAGTGCGTTTTGCTTTTCTATATCACTAAGGAAAGCCAAGGAGCTTAGTATCTCATTTTGGCTGAAAATTTCGCTTATAGTCATATCGCTACTAAGCCATAAAATATGTTTGCAATGTTGCTTAAGCTTTTGTACAGAAACACTTGCGTATTTGTCAAGCTTCTTGCTTATAGAACAAATCGCAAGGCTTTCTATGTTCATATCGCTTGCAATATTCGCCATTGCAGGGGCGAGATGGGCAGAATTGTCATCGCCAAATTGAGCGAAAATTAGCACGCAAGTATAAGAGTGAATGCTTTTGCGTATTTTAATTACTTGCTCTTTAGTGCTTTTTGCCTCTCTTGGAATTAAGATTTTTTCTCTTATTTTCAACTCCTCTAAGTCTGCTTGATTTGTAGATATAGCCAATGCTGGCATAGAACTAAATACAGTGCCAGTGAGCCTTTCAACAAGCTTTGTGCCGCCTTTGCCTACGCCTACCATTTTTATATTTTTAAATATCGCACTCATTATTTAAACACCTTAAAGATTTTAGAGAATAGATTGTCGCCATCAATGCTTTGAGCTTCGTGTATTTCGCTTTCAAAGGCATAGTTTAATAAGCCTATACAAGTTGCGTGTTCGTTGCGTCTAAAAGTTTCGTGTACGTTTGAATTAAACTTATCAGCAATGCACTTTTTGTTGAAAACACCTTGGGCTACTTCAGTTATCCCCAGCATATTCGCAGTGCCACCTGTGAGTATAACGCATTGTATATCAGCATTTAAGTTATTTGCCAGCTCATCTCTTACTAGCAAGAAAGTCTCTTCAAGGCGTGCTTTAATTATAGTATTTATAGCCTTTAGAGGCACTTTCCTATCACCAATTTGCTTATCGCCTAAAGCCCAAGTTGTCCCCTTACGCTCGTCTTCTTGCATAGTCGCCTTCGACACTTTTTTAAGCTTTTCGGCATTCTTTTGGCAAAGCCTAATTCCGTGAGCTAAGTCGTTTGTGATATGCTCGCCTCCAACGCTTATAGAGCCTGTAATTGAGACTTTTGAGTTCTTATATATCACATAATCAGTCGTTCCTGCCCCTATATCTATGACAAGTACGCCCTCATTTCTGTCGTTTTTAGTACTCACTGCAAGAGCCGACGCAATGGACGACAACACAAGCTCGTCAGCTTCTATATCTAAATTTTTCAAAACAGAAACGATTTTAGCAATCTCGTCGCAATCGCCGTGAACTAGCCAATATTCTGCGTCAATTCTGTTTGCAATCTTGCCTAGTGGCTCTTGGCAAAATTCGCCATCGAGGTAATATCCACAATTAATCATATTGATAAAAGTTCTATCCTCAGGGAGAGTTTTCGACATTGCGTCAGCGTTTGCTCTTTTTATATCTTCTTGAGAAACAACATTATCTGCACTTCTTATATTTGCAGAGCCAAGGCTTTTCATACCCTCTAAGTGCGAGCCACTCATAGATATATACACCTTAGAATTGTCTATTTTTATACGCTTTTCAGCCTTTAAAATTGCTTCTTCTACAGATTTCGACAAGGCTTGAATATCCAAAATATTCGATTTTTTTATACCAAAACTATGCGTATTGCCAGCAGATATAATTCTTAGCTCTCTTCTGTCAACTATCTCACCTACAAAAACTTGCACTTTTGAATTTGCTATGTCAATCGCTGTAACAATCTTGCTTTCGTTCATAATTATTCTTTAAGTTTTACGTCTGCTCTATCCTTTAGCGACAAGTCTATTTGCTCAAATCGCACTGCATTTTTTTTGCTAAATTCCAAAGTAGCCTTTAGTTTTAAAAGTTGTTCTTTGTAGTTGCCAAATGAAAATATAATTTTCATATCATCTATAGTATGAATTTCCATAAGAGGTTCAACTAGATAATTTGCTTTTTTCATATTTATTTTTTGCCAAGAACTAAAATCAACCCCATCGGCATTTGTGGCGATAAATAAAAGCTCTTTAAGCATAGGTGCTTTGTCGAAAGGAAGATACTTTTCGCCCTTAGTTTCTATTTTTAAGTCGGATAGCTCAATTAGAGTCGAAAGAAGCTCTTGGCTCAGGCATATAGGTTCGTAAAACTCGCCTTTGCTCGACATTATAAGTAGCTTGTCATTGCTGTAAGTCTTTGCAATACAGTCTTTTTCCTCTATAGAAACCTTGAGGGTGTCAGGATAAATCTTTTCTATTTTTACGCTATCAATTTGATTGAGTCGCTCGATACGTTGCTTTATCTCAAATATATCAATGGCATCAAGGGGCGTATTTGCCCTTAGTTGAGTGAAGTCCCAGAGCCACTTTCCTGTGATATTTTTATCTTCTTCAAAGAGAAAATTCTTAATTTTTTGCGAGTCGTTTTGTATGTACTTATCTATAGTTTCAGTCTTATACAAAACATAAAGCCCAAGAGCTATGCAGACAAGGAGTGCAAAGACAATAGAGTATTTTATATACACAAAGAAAATCTTTAACCTAGCGTAAAAACTCAATCTAGGTTTTTCTATTTTGCTTGATACTTTTAAGTCTTTCCAAGTCTTTGGCTTTTGGACTTCTTTTGGCATTGTTTATTTATTCTTATGTCTTTCTATAGCATAAGATAGCATTTTTTTACAGAGATTGTCAAAGTCTAAACCTACACAAGTTGCAGTTTTTGGCAATAAACTTGAAGGTGTCATTCCAGGTAGAGTGTTCACTTCAAGGCAAATGAAGTCCTTTCCCTTTACAATAAAGTCAATTCGGGCAAAGTCTCTACATTGGCAAATATTAAAAATCTTGAGTGCAGCCTCTTTAATTTGGCTTTCAATTTCCTTATCTAATAGAGCAGGGCAGGTATATTTTGTGTCAGTTGCATTGTATTTTGTCTCGTAATCATACAAGCCCTCAGCTGGTGCAATTTCCACAATACCAGTAACTTCGCCACCGAGTACGCCCACAGATAGCTCTCTACCTTCAAAATAGCTCTCAGCTAAGCACTCGCCTTCTGGCAAGTTTTGTAATGCAATTTCTAGCTTTTCTAAAGAGTCGCAAAAGCTTAGCCCAACGCTAGAGCCTTTGTCTGCAGGCTTGATAATTATTCTATCGCCAAGGCTTTCTCTTAGGGCTTTTGCAGAGATTTTGTCGCTTTTATCAAAAATAAATTCCTTTGCAGTTTTTACCCCAACATTTCTTATAAAAGCTTTAGTCGCAGGCTTTAACATACACAACTTGCTCGACAAAGAATTAGAGCCTACATAAGTAATTCCAGCGTCTTCAAGGTCTTTTTGCAAGTCGCCATTTTCGCCGTATTCGCCGTGTAGCACAGGGTGAACTATGCAAGTTTTTGGGTCTAAATTTGCTGGTATTTTATTCTCTTCTAGGATAATTTTTTCTACAGAGTAGAACTTCGACAAAGCTTTAGCAAGGTAGTCGCCACTGACAAGAGACACATCTCGTTCAGGAGAAATTCCTCCACATAAAACTATAATTTTTAAATCTTTCATAATAAATCTTTCGCCTTAAAATATACATCTCCAGCCCCTACAAATGCAAGGCAAACTTTCTCATTAGCCTCTTTTAGTTCTTTATTTATAGTATCTTTCATGTCCTCTAAAGCAATTAGCTCGAGGCAAGTGCCTTGAGTGATTAGCTCAGAGCTTGCGTTTGCATCGAAAGTTTCGCTTGCAGCATACACAGGCAGTAGGTAAATTTTAGAATTATTTTTGCATTGCTTGAGCAAAATATTCTTAAAGGTCTCGTGAAATTGCTTAGTTCTCGTGTATCTATGAGGCTGGAAAAATATAATCTTTTTTGCACTTTGCTTTGCGTTAAGCCACTTGAAAAATGCTTCAACTTCGCTTGGGTGATGAGCATAGTCTGCAAGGGCAATGAGCTTGTCATTTTCTAAAAGAATTTCTTGTCTACGCTTTGTGCCTTTAAAATTTTTAAGCGAATTTACGCTTAGCTCTTCATCGAAAACTACCCCCATTAAGGCACTTGCAATAGACTTATTAAAGCTGTCAAAATCAGTGTTATCTGTCTCTACAATAAGGTAGTCTTTGGCAGAATTTTCAGCCAAGAGGCATAGCTCTTTAGAGTTTTTAGGAACTAGGATTTTGCCCTTAGTTCTATCAAAAAGACGCTCGAACATAGCCAGCAAATCAGCCTTGTTTGCATAAGTATTAGTGTGGTCTAAATCAAAGTTTAAAGCACAGCAGATTTCAGGCGAAAAGTTCTCTATAGTAGCGTCGCTTTCGTCGATTTCAGCTAATATATACGAGCCTTGCGTGCAAGTTTTAGCAGGCAAATAATCCCCGCAAGGCATAGCCCCAAGCATATAGCCAATATCGCAGTCCTCTTTAGAATTTATAAGGTAACTGCACATATTTGTAACGCTAGTTTTGCCGTGGCTGCCAACTATAGCTACAAGCTTTCTTGTAGCACAAAACTCTGCAAAAGCTTGCCCTCTTTGCGTGAAAGCTTGCCCTTTAAAATCCCTATTTAGCATAGCAGTAGTTATGATGAAGCTATCGAAATTTAGCGAGGGGTCGTAATCTGCAAATACCTCAATATCATTAGCTTTAAGCATACTCACAATCTCAGGATTTGGGCAGTTATCAAAACCAAAAACCTTTGTGTTTTCGTTTTTCAACAATAGGGCAAGGGGCGTCATTCCCATACCACATATACCTCCAAGATAATAACTTTTCACTTTATTTACCTTGTGCTATTGCTTCAATTTCTTTGAGCATATCATTGATATTATTCATTTCATCTATACGAGTTAGATTATCTTTCATAATATGCTTTAAGTTCTTGTTGAAGAATAAATTGAATGTCTCATCGTAGAGCTTTGATATATTTTTTTGCTCTAGCATTATGCAAGCTCCCAAACGTTCTACCTTTAGGGCATTTGCCTTTTGATGGTCGTCTGCAGAAGTAGGTAGAGGCACTAAAATCGAAGGCACTTTGCACTTTGCAAACTCTGCTATAGAGCCAGCTCCAGACCTTGCTATAACCACCTCACAGCAAGACAAGGCACTTGCCATATCTGAACAAAAGACCATTTTTTTGATATGTCGAGTTTTGCCATCTGATCCTAGATATTCAATGCTATCTGTGTTGCTATAATTAGCCCCACATACGCATAAAACTGAAATATCGTCTGTCTTGAATTTTTCTATATTGCTATCTACAAACTTATTTAGGGCAACAGCTCCTTGACTTCCACCTACAACTAAGAGTACTTTTTCATAAGAAGCAAAGCCAAATTTTTCCTTAGATGTCGTCTTGTCTAAGCGTTTAATTTCCTTACGTATAGGATAGCCTGCGTGCTTTACAATGCTATTCTTTTTTCTATTGATATTCGCCCCATGGGGTATGTAAATTTTATCTGCAATATGCCCTAAGACCCTTATAGATTTGCCAACTTTCATATTAGACTCGTGCAGAACTAAGTGTCGCTTTAAGAATTTTGAAGCGAGCGAAATTGGCAAAGAATTAAAGCCTCCAAATGCTATAGCGACTTTGCAATCTCTAAATTTTATCAAAGTTTTTGCGTCCAAAAATCCCAAGTATAAGTTGTATAAAAATTTTAGTGCCTTAATTGGATTTAGCGAAAAGGGGCTACTATTTACTTTTACAAACTCTAAGCGTGGGTATTTTTCTGCAATCTTGGAATCTATATCCTTTTTGCTAATTACAAAAATTACATTATGCCCCTTAGCTATAAGAGCCTCTCCTATAGCTATACCTGGCACTAAATGCCCTCCAGTTCCTCCACAGGAAATTACAAAATTACTCATAGTTCTTTAGCCTTTATTTGTTGAGGGTTACGCCAACTTCGTAGACAATTTAAAATTAGTCCCACAAAGACAAACATCACAACCAAGTTCGACCCCCCATAGCTGACAAAAGGTAGCGATATACCCTTCGTTGGGAACAAGCCAGTAACAACTCCCATATTGAATATAGACTGCATAACAATCATCAACATCGCCCCTATAGCAAGGTATAATTCAAAGAGATTTTGTGCATATTTTAGCTTTGTGCATACGTATACAAATAGGAAAAAGAAGGCGAAAACCACAGATAGTGTCATTAATAGTCCAAGCTCTTCGCCCACTATTGCAAAGATAAAGTCTGTGTGTGCCTCAGGTAAAAAGTATTGCTGTTGGCTACCTTGTCCAAGACCTGCACCACTAATTCCACCAGCTCCAAAGCCAGTTAGGGCTTGGTTTAGCTGATAAGTCCCCTCAAGTTTATTCGCTTCTACGTCTGTAAAACTAATTAGCCTTGCCCAGCGAACTGGGTTTAAAAATATCATAACAGCCAAGCCCAAAAATCCCAATATGCACGTTCCTACTAGATATATAAATTTTGTGCCTGCTAAAAATAATAGAGAAAGCCCAACTATAGCACAAAGTACCGAAGTTCCATAGTCTGGTTCTAAGATAATTAAAGCAGAAAACATTCCAAATATGCACAATGGGAAAATTAGCCCACGCCAGAAAGTCTTTATATAGCGTTGGTTTTTTTGTAGGTAAAACGCCATAGTAATAACTAGGGCAATTTTTGAAAATTCGCTAGGCTGAATAGTGTATGAGCCTATTTTTATCCAGCGTCTTGCTCCATTGATA
The DNA here is from genome assembly GCA_044433115.1 of Opitutales bacterium. Taxonomy (GTDB): domain Bacteria; phylum Verrucomicrobiota; class Verrucomicrobiia; order Opitutales; family Intestinicryptomonadaceae; genus CAKUIA01. The sequence continues at coordinate 14,322 of JAWXTY010000019.1, read as the reverse complement.
GGCTCTACTAGTTGAGGTATTAAAACTACTATGAGCAGGGGTATAGATAAAAGTAAAAATACCCAAAAGCACTTTTTGAGTATTTCTAAATTTATAAACGCTGCCCCTATAGACATTAGCACAGCAAGGACGAGCCACTTTGCTTGTTTGTCGAAAAACATCAAAGTATTCTCTGCATAAGATGCTGCACTAATTAGGGTTAAAAGCCCTAAGCCTGTTAGGAAAATGACAGGTATTAAAACTGTAATCCAAGAGCTAAAAAACCCAAAGTGCTCAGCTTTTTTTTTAGCCATTATCTCTAAATTATATAGTTAAAATATTGATTTCTTCTACAGTAGGCTCTGGTGCAGGCTCAACTACAGGTGCTTTTTCTTCAACTTTTGGAGTCAAGTCTGGAGCAGGAGTTGGAACTACTACAGGAGTTGGCTCAACCACAGGAGCAGGAGTGCTTGCTGGAGTTAGATTAACTACTGGAGCTTTGTCTTGAGAAACTGTAGGAGCTAGAGGCTTTTCATTAATTACTATAACTTGACCAACTTGCAACTTATTAGGGTTTACAGAAGGGTTAAGTTTTTGTATCTTAGCTAAGCTAATTTTATTTGCTAGAGCAATCGCACCAAGAGTGTCGCCACGCTTGATAGTGTAAGTTTCGTAATTATCGCTACTCTTTGGAGCTTGTGCAGGGGCAGATACTACCTTAGAAGCCTCAGGCAATTTTAATTTTTGACCAACAAAAATCACGTCGTTTTTCAAAGCATTTAATTCTTTGATAGCAGAAATTGTAGTTTTGTTTTGTGCTGCAACCTTAGATAGAGAGTCGCCAGACTTAACTACATATACATTTTTAGAGTCAACAGCTTTTGTTGTCAATGGCTTTTGAGGAACTATGCTAGAGCTTTCGCTAGGAGCAGGAATTTTCAATTTTTGACCAACATAAATATTGTTATTCTTTAGATTGTTTAAATCTTTGATTGCACTTAGAGTAGTCTTGTTAGCCTTAGCGATTTTAGTTAGATTATCGCCTGCTTTAACTACATAAGTTTCAGTCATAGCAGAGTCTTTAACAAGACTATCAACTTCAACTTTAGAGTCTAGCTCAGTTGGCATTAATAGACCAGAAGTTGGGGCTTGGTTTTCTTCGTTTACAAGAACTTCGCCTTGGCTTTTCTTGTTGGCATCGAGCGTCCAAGCAGGTCTTGAAGGAGCAGCTCTCAAAGCAGGGCTACCTTCTGGGAGTTCTTCTATGCTTAAAACTTCAGTATTGTTTGCTTGCTTGGCTTGAGGAGCATTCTTTTTGCTAGGAGCTTTATTAGGGCTATCCTTAGTTGAAGTGCAAGCAGGTTGTACAGCTATCATAATAAAAGCTACCACGTGAACTGCAATTATAGTACTAAATGTCATTATGTTTTTCATATCTATATCTCTTTTTTAAGTTTTAAATTTTGTTTAAATTATTTATTTTAAGCTAAGGATTTCTCTTTCAAAGCAATTTCCTCTATCTATGTAATTAGCGAACATTCCAAAGCTAGAAAAACTTGGGCTAAATAGAATATTATCCCCATTTTTAGCATTTTCGTAAGCAATTTTTACAGCTTCATTTAAATTATATACTATCTTAGCTTTTGCCCCTCTTTTGTCGAGCAAATCTTTAAGATTTTTTGCACTTTCTCCCATTAAAATAGATAGTTTTGCCTTCTTTGCTAATAAATCGGCTAATTTGCCTAAATCGCAGTGCTTATTTTTGCCTCCACCTATCCAAATTAGCTCGTTTTCGAAGCTATTTAGTGCAGCTATAGTTGCGTGAGTGTTCGTAGCTTTCGAGTCGTTATAAAAACTTATTCCATTTAGCTCAAGGCTCTTTGAAAATCTGTATTTAGCAAATTTGAAAGTGCTTGCTATTTTGCTAAGTTTTTCTATATCAAATCCAAGCTTCTTTAAGAGAGCTTTAACAAGTGAGTAATTCTCGTTTTGTATATTATTATCAAAAGGGGCAGGGGCGTTTTGCCTATCTATAATTTGCGTATAAGCAGGCAAGTCCTTTGAATATAACTTTGCGTATTCCTCCACAGAACGCCCAACTAAAAATATATCTGTGTGCTTTGCCAATTTTAGCTTCGCCTCAAAATACTCCAACATAGAGCTATGCCAGTCAAGGTGATCCTCATCGAAATTTGTCCAAATATACGCCTTAGGCTCTATATATTTTGTGTCCATTAGCTGAAAGGAGCTAAGCTCGTATACAGCAGTAACGCCCTTGCCAAAATTCTCTAAATTAACACAATGTTCAGAAAGTGGAGTTCCAATATTGCCAGCTTCAACAGCCTTTTGCCCAAGATTGTTTAAGCAATGACATAAGAAACTTGTGCTTGTGGTTTTGCCATTTGTGCCACTAATTGCAATAATCTCGCCTTGCCAAAGTAGGGCAGAAAAGTCTGACTCGCATAGGCAAGTTGTCCCATTTTCTCTAGCAATTTCTAAGTAAGTATGACTTTGCTTAAATGAGGGTGAATATATAACTAGGGCGTGATTTTGAGCTTTGTCTTGATTAAATTCTTCGTCGTCTGGGCTATAAAAAACTGAGTCGATTTCTAAAAAGTCCAAGAGCTTTTTTGCACTAAGAGTACTAACTCCCTTGCCAAAGAGAGCTACTTTCTTATTTTTTGATAACTCTAAAACTTTATCTTTCATTATCTTAACTTTAGTGTCGCAAGCCCAAGTAGGGCAAATATTAATGATAATAGCCAAAATCTAATTACAACTTGTGTCTCTTTCCAGCCACTTCTTTCAAAGTGATGATGAACAGGAGCACATTTAAAAAATCTCTTCTTTGTAGCCTTGTAATAATACCTTTGAATGATTACAGAAATAGTCTCTAATACGAAGATGCCTCCAACTATAACTAGAGTCGCAGGTTGAGCTACAAGTATTGCAACTACCCCTATTAAACCCCCTATAGCCAATGAGCCAGTATCTCCCATAAATATAGAAGCAGGGTGAGCATTATACCACAAAAAGGCAAAGCTTGCCCCAAGAAGAGCAGATAACAAAACGCAAAGCTCGCCACTGCCTGCAATATAAGGTAAAAGCAAGTATTGAGCTGCTACCATATGCCCTGTTATGTAGGCAAATACGCCATAAGTTAAAGCCACGCTGATTGTGCAACCTATAGCCAAGCCATCTACTCCATCTGTCAAATTTACTGCATTGCTAGAGCCTGCAATCACAAAGAAAAAGCCTATAATCAAAGCCCAAAATGGAATGGAAGTTAAAACTGGACTTTTGAAAAATGGCAAATACAAAGACTCAACTATATAAGCATAGTCGCTGAATTTTAATATGCAAACTGCCCCAATAGCCACAAGTAGCTGAACTAGCATTTTGATTTTGCCACTAACTCCTGCACTATTGTTTTTCGCTATCTTTAAGTAGTCGTCTAAAAAGCCTAAAATCGTTAAGCTTATATATACAAAAAGCGAAACGACAATTAGAGTATTTAGCTTAGCCCAAAGGAGGGTGGATATAGTCAAGGACGCAAAAATCATCAAGCCTCCCATAGTAGGAGTTCCCACTTTATCCTTATGCAAAATAGCGAGTTCGCCAACTTCTTCTTGGGTTCTTAAAAATTGATTAAACTTAAGTTCCTTTAAGTAGCTAATTAAGCGAGGGGCTATCATAAATGCAATTATCGCAGCAAAAGCCCCTGCCATTATACATCTAAATGTCAATGAGCCAAAGAGTCTAAAAGGACCAAATATATCTTCGTAAGTTGATAGATATTCTAGCATTTTTATTCAAATCTTGAATGTTCTTCTCTATCTACATCTATACGCTCAATGAAGTCTTCGTCGTCGAAATCTTCTGGAAATTCTTCACCTTCATCTTCTTCTATCTTTGCTTTTTTGCCTTTTTTGTTTTTCTTCTTAGGCTTTTCTTCTTTATATTCCTCTTGAGGCTCTTCGACTTCTTCTTGAGCCTTTTCTTTAGCGAGCTTTTCAAGCTCTTCTTGGCTCATAAAGAACTCTTGAGGAATAGCCTTTTCAAGCTCGTATTTCCTACTTGCTTTTAAAAATATATGTCCTTTAGCTTCGCTTAAATAGCCTTGGGCTTCTTCGGAAGTATTAAAGATACTTATGTCTTCTTCTGCCCAACCAGCTTCTAGTAGGCTAGACTTATATAAATCTTGGGTGTCTCCAATAATTACAACTTTATCGCCTTCTTTTCTTTTGATATAAGAGGCAATATCCTTGTGTAGGCGTATTGAAGCAATACCTAAGTCAGCCATAGGTCCTATTAGGAAATGTCTATTAGTTGCCTGAGCCGATTTCACTTCAAAAAAGTCGAGAGAGTCTTTCATAGAAGCTGGGTTTGCATTGTAGCAATCTACAAATAATTTAACGTCATCTTTTTCTATGAATAAGTTACGCATACCCAAGTTTTGCAAACGTTGCAATCCACTTAAAATCAACTCTTCCTTTGCCCCAAGCATAAGGCTTGCGATAATTACCAATACCATATTTTCAGCGTTACCCTTACTTGTAATAGGCATCTCAAAATAGTATTCATTACCACCTTCTAGGCAAAGCTCAATGTTAATATCGCTCTCGTTATAGTTTATTTTATACCTAAAAGCTAAGTCTGCCTTAACGTCTGGAGCGTCCATAGGTATTGCCACTGCCTTCTTACATTTAAGCTCATCAAAAGCCTTCCAAGACAACAAGTTAGAGTGCATAACGCAAAAGCCACCTATAGCACAATTCTCGGCTAAAAGAGCCTTTTCTTTTGCTACAGAGGCAATGTCTACAAAGCCATCTAGGTGAGCAGGTGCAATATTTGTAACTACAACTAAGTCAGGTTCAATCATAGTTGCAAGCTCAGACATTTGCCCTTGGGCAGCGACTCCTGCTTCAATGATTGCAAGCTTGTTGAACTTCAAATCGCTCTTAAGTATACTTAGGGCAACACCAATTTCGTTATTGTAATTCTTCTCAGTATAAGATGGATTTTTCCAAGACAAAATTTTAGCTAAGCTTTCCTTTGTAGTGCTTTTGCCACAAGAGCCAGTTACAGCTAAGACTGGAAATTCAAAGCGTAGCCTATGGAATTTTGCTATATTTTGTAGGGCAAGCAATGTATCTGCTACAACTAGTTGAGGTATAGTTATACCCTCTAATTCTCTTTGAGTTATAATCGCATTTGCTCCTGCACTTTCTGCATCTTTAGCGAAATCGTGTCCATCTCTTTGGGCGTTTATACATACAAAAGTATCGCCTTTGTTGAGGCTTCTAGTGTCTGTGCTAAAGCTTTTTAGGTTAAAGTCCTTAGCTAAGTTTAGCCAAGTGCCGTTTGTCCATATTTTTATATCTTGTGTTTTAAAGAAAGGCATATTTTTTATATTAAATTCTTGTATTAAATTTTTTTATCTTAGTTCTTTTAGTTCCAATAATTCTTCAGTAACTTTAGTGTCGTCGAAAGGAATTATGGTATCTTTTAGTTCTTGGAAAGTTTCGTGTCCTTTACCTGCAATAAGTATACAATCGCCTTCTTGGGCTTCTGACAAGGCTAAATTTATTGCACGCCTTCTATTTTCTATGAAAGATATTTTATCTGGATAGATTATCCCTTCTCTCATATCATCGAAAATTTGATTTATGTCTTCGCCACGAGGGTTATCAGAAGTAGCCCAAGCAATATCTGCATATTCTTGAACGACTCTTAGCATTTTAGGTCTCTTTGTCCTATCTCTTTTGCCACCACAGCCAAATACCACAAGTAGCTTTCCCTTAGTAACTTCTCTTAGCATAGATAAGCCGTTTTTCAAAGCGTCGTCAGTGTGGGCATAGTCTATAAATACATCGAAATTAGCCTTGCTCTTTACCCTTTGCATACGCCCTGGCACTCCCTTAAATTCACTTAAGCACCTTGTAGCTTTCTCTAAGTTAAAGCCCCTTGCATAAATAGCACTTAAGGCACAAAGAGTATTCATAACATTGTATCTACCAGCCATTTGTATAGTGATATTTTCTATAGTTTTTCCTTCGTATGTTAAATCGAAAGTAGAGCTTTGAGAGCTTAGTTTTAGGTTTTTTGCAACTAGCGTAGCATCTGCATTATCAATGGCATAAGTTGTTGTTTTTATAGATTTATCTATAGTATTAATCAACTCTAAGCCCTTTGGGTCGTCTATATTAATAACAGCAGTCTTAGGCATTTTGCAAACACTTCCGTGAAATAGCATTTCCTTACACTTGAAGTACTCTTGCATAGTCTTATGATAGTCTATGTGGTCTTGAGTTAGGTTTGTAAATATCGCACAGTCAAGGGCTAAGTCCTTAATACGCATTTGCTCTAATGCGTGCGAACTTGCTTCAAGCACTACGCTCTTGCACTGATTAGCCTTCATTTGATACATTAGGGCATATAATTCCAAGGCATCAGGAGTAGTCCTACCAGAAGGTAAGCACCTATTTCCCAAGTCGTAGAGTATAGTTCCAATTAAGCCACACTTGTTGTCGAGAGAGTTTAATATATGCTTTATAATCCAAGATACGCTAGTTTTGCCATTTGTGCCTGTAATTGCGTAAGTATCTAGCGTTTCATCTGGGTTTTCATAGAAAACTTTTGCAGCCATTGCCTTTGCTATAGCGATATTTTCCACTTGTATCCAAGTTGTAGGGCAAATCTTTGGAGCAGGGTTTTCGGAAACTATAGCAACAGCCCCTCTATGTATTGCCTCTTCTATATAAGAATTACCATCGCAATTAAAGCCCTTTACAGCAAAAAACACAGCCCCTTGAGTTAGTCTCCTACTATCTGCCAAAAGCGACCTTACTGGCATAGACTTATCGTTAGATACCTTTTTAGCCTTTAGTACCTTTGCCAAACTTGTAGTATTAAATACCCTATACGCCCCCTTGGAGTCAGCAAAGTGCAGAGCTTTCCCCTTTAGGCAAATTATATCTGTTAAATTATTGAAAATATTGTTCATCGAGAAGAAGTCCAAACCATTGCTTTACCGTCTGTTCCATCACGTTGTATACCATAATAACTTGCTGCAGTTCTAGCTAATGAACTAAATACTGGGGCAGCAGAAACGCCACCATATCCAGCACTTAGCGTGCTAGAATTAGGGTCGTCTATGATTACAGTTATGATTATTCTTGGTCTATCTGCAGGGAAAAATCCTGAAAACGACGCCACGTGATGCTTAGAAGAATAAGCTCCATTTATGATTTTTTGTGTTGTTCCAGTTTTACCTGCAACCTTAAATCCATCTACAGCAGCCCTTGTTGCAGTTCCTCCACTTTGAGTAACTTCAGAGAGCATATCACTCATTAAAGAAGCTGTCTTTTGGCTAACTACACGCCTTAGAGGCTTTGCATTAAATACCATAGTCTCATCGCCATTTGCAGGCTTAATTTCCTTGATAAGCTGAGGCTTCATATACACACCTCCACAGGCAATAACGCTCATAGCACAGTGTATTTGTAGGGGAGTTGCATCGACTGCGTGTCCCATAGGTAGCCTTGTTATAGTTAGTCCGTCCCACTTATTTACGCTATGTAAAGTTCCAGAAGTTTCGCCATTTAAACCAAGGTGAGTGCTTTGTCCAAAACCAAAATCCTTAGCATAAGAGTAGAGCTTATCTTCGCCTAAAATCATTGCTATGTGAGCTGAACCTCTGTTGCTACTTTTTTGAATAATTTCCTTTACGCTCAAGTTTTCGTATAAGTGAGTATCGCTAGGCAATTTTAAAATTCTACCTTTATAGCTCACAGTTGGGCTTTTGCAATCGAATACATCATTAGGGCTGATATACTGTTCATTTAGAGCTGCACTAACAGGAATAATCTTAAATGTAGAACCGGGTTCAATTCTGTCAGTAATTGCTCTATTACGCAAAGCGTCAAGGTCTGTCTTGGAAGCATTTGGGTCAAAATTAGGGTAGTTTGCCATCGCCAAAATAAAGCCTGAAGTATCGCTAATTATTATAGATGCCCCCTTTGGATTGTGCTGAGAAACAATCTTAGTTAGCTCTTGGTTAGCAGCCTCTTGCATAACTATATCTATGCTAGAGACAACATTCATTCCATCTACACTATCTTGCTCACGTTGCCTAAATTGCATTATCTCACGTCTTTTGCCATTTAGAACTATTTCACGCCAGCCATCTTGCCCACGCAAATAAAAATCCAACATAAGCTCTATCCCACAAACAGCATTAAAGCTCTTGTTTACATAACCAATTACGTGTGAAGTTAAAGCACCACTTGGGTAAATTCTCTTATATCTTATAGCAGGGCAGAGGCAATCTAGCTTTAGTTCCTTGAGCTTCTCATAGGCTTGCATATCTATATCGCAAACTCTACGCCATTGCTTTTCTACAAAAGAACCATCTTCACGCATCATAGTCTCTTTTTTGTAGCTCTCTAAAATTTCTTCTTTGCTTAAACCTACTATATCTGCAAATTCGCCTGCAAAAAGCATATCTTTTTCAGAAACTTGGGTAGGGTCTACGCCTATTTCTACATAAGGGGTAGTAGTTGCTAAAAGATTATTTCTCGAGTCGTAAATATCGCCTCTTCTAGCAGGAATAGTCTCAGTTCTGTTCCTTGATTTTTCTATAATACTCAAGTAGTGTTCCGACTTATACGCTTGCAAATAGACCAAGTTCGCAGACACTGCCACAAAGCCCAATGTAGTAAGTATTATAAAAAGATAGAACCTAAATGGAGTTATTAAAGAAGTATTTTTCATTAGTTGAAATTGTTGATAGTTCCTATTTTATTTGAAGAATTATAACCTATAGCAAGATTAGTTGCCTTATATGCTTTGCCATTTTCAACTTCATCATAGCTTTGAGTAACTAGCATATCTTCTTTTATAGGCGAAAGCTTTCCCAGCCTCATTTTTAAATGCTCTGGGCTTTCTAATTTTGCTATACGTGAACTTAAATCTAAACTTTCTCTCCTTAGGCTTTCCATTTCCTTGCTTATCTTTGCTATAGTGCCGTACATAGAAGATTTGTGGCTACGCTCCAAGGACAAACACGCCGAACCAACTGCAATTATGCTAATTAGTGTAAAGATTGCAACCCATAGGTATATTGAATTATCTTTTGCGTTTTTCATATTTATAACTTTCTTATTGCTCTAAGTCTAGCACTTCTACTACGTTTGTTTTGTTCTAATTCTTCTTGGGAAGCAGTAATTGCCTTCCTTGTTAAAATATCTGCTTGCTTAATTCTATCTTGGCTATAAGAGTTGTCTCGCCTATCTATTGCTACTCCTGCCATAGACTTAAAAAAGCGTTTTACTATCCTATCTTCTAGCGAGTGGAATGTAATTATTGCCAAGATGCCACCACTTTCTAGGGCTTCAAATGCTTTAGGTAAGGCACGTTCTAGCACGCCAATTTCGTCGTTTGTAGCAATTCTTATAGCTTGAAAAGCCCTTGTTGCAGGGTGCTTTTTCCTACCTTTATCCCAAGAGGAATGTTCGCCTATTAGTTCTGCAAGAGTGCCAGTACGCTCTAATTTGCCTGTTCCTCTTGCGTCTACAATAGCTCTAGCAACTTGCCTTGAGCGAGGTTCTTGCCCATAGACTCTCAAAATCTCTTCTATATATTCATAAGAGGCATTTTCTAAAATATCTAAGGCACTTCTTTCGCTTCTAGTATCCATTCGCATATCAGTTTGCCCATCTCTCATAAAGGAAAAGCCACGTTCTGCAATATCTAGCTGAAAAGAGGATACGCCCAAGTCCATAAGTATACCTGCATAAGCACGATTAGTCTCATCTAAATCTGAGAAATTTAGGCTATGGAAATTGAAACGTTCTTTATAGACTTCTTTAAATAATTTAGCTGTATCAAAAGCACGAGGGTCTTGGTCTATCGCAACTAGCTTGCAATTAGCACTATCTAAAATAGCTTTAGAATGACCTCCACCTCCAAAAGTGCAGTCAAGATAAGTTTTATTTTCTCGAATATCTAAGATTTTAAGCGTTTCATTGAGCATCACAGGATAATGTCCTGTAAGTTCAATAGTTTTAGCTTGCTCTATCTTATCATTCATCTAAATAGCTCTTGTCTTGTTTTATTGTATATCTGTTGTGTAAAAAATTCATATAATTATAAGTTTAGGCTTTTTAGAGCCTCTATATCATCTATAGGGTCGCCTGCATTAGTCCAAGCGTCTAGTCTAGCTGGGTCCCAAATTTGAAAAGTGCTATAGGCAGCAACAAGTACAACTTCTTTAGTTATACCAGCATGCTCCATCAACTTTTCAGTGAGGCTAATTCTACCTTGTTTGTCGCAACCAAATCTTTCGCCTTTACGAAATATATTAATTAGTGTGCGTTGCATATTAGGGTCTGAAAGCCCAGCTTTAGAAATTTTTTCGTTTAGGGAAGCTAGCATACTTGGCGGATATATTACTATAGAGCCAGCAGGATTAGGCAAAGCTAAGTAAGCATTGTCGCTATCATCTCCAGAGAAACGCCATTTAGAAGGTATAATTAGCCTACGTTTAGCATCGAGGGTACGATTGTACTCTCCTGCGAAGTAAAGGCTGTTTGTAAATTCTGTCGACATTTTCTCTAAGTATTTTTGGTTTAGCTAACCATTTTCCTCCATTTTGCCCCATTTTGCCCCATTGTCAAGTATCTTTCTCCATTTTGTTCAATTTTTATTGATTTTTTTCATTTTCTTTAAGGAAAGAGAAAAAATAGGGGATTTATTTATATTTTTGTTTGAGAAAATTATTAGAAAAACCTTTACAATAAGTAGTATTATTGCTAGATTTAATTCTTTGATAACTTAATTGAATAAACTATGATGAAGAAAAGCTTTAAATTCTTAGCTATAGCAATGGGATTGTGCGTTGCAATCTCTAGCTATGCTGCAAAAAAGCCTAATATAATCTTTATATTAGCTGACGATATGGGCTACGGCGATGTGTCGATTTTAAACCCTGAGGGCAAAATCCCTACTCCAACTTTAGACAAGATGGCTACAGATGGTATGATTTTTACAGACGCTCACACAAGCTCTTCTGTTTGCACTCCAAGTAGATATGGTATCTTAACTGGTCGCTACAACTGGCGTTCTACTCTTAAAGGTGGCGTGCTAAGTGGCTATAGCAAGGCTTTAATTCCTCAAGACAGAACTACAATGGCTTCTATGTTAAAGGCTTCTGGCTACAACACTGCTTTAATTGGCAAATGGCACTTAGGTTGGGACTGGGCTATGCAAGGTAATTTAGATGGAGCAAATTTAAATTCTTTAAATTCTAAAAAGCATAAGGATATAAATGTAGATTTCTCAAAGCCAGTTACAAATAGCCCAAAGGATAAAGGCTTTGATTATTACTATGCTATATGTGGCTCATTGGATATGCCTCCTTATGTATATGTAGAAAATGATATGCCTACAGATACATCTAATGATATGCAGCAAACTAAGGGGGGTAGGGCAGGACCTATAGCTTCTGACTTAGTTTTAGACCAAGTGGTAGGTAATTTTATAGATAGGTCTTGTAAGTATATTAAAGAACAAGCTAAGGGCAATAAGCCATTCTTCTTGTACTTGCCTCTAACGGGACCTCACACTCCTATAGTTCCTACAAAGAAATTTACTGGCAAATCTAGCTTAGGTAGTAAATATGCAGACTTTGTAATACAAATCGACAAGCAATTAGCTAGTATCTTTAAGACTTTAGAAGACGAAGGTATTTCGGATAATACTATAGTAGTATTCACTGCTGACAATGGCTGTAGCCCAGCTGCGAATATCAATGCTCTATTAAAGAAAGGACATTCCCCTAATGCTGATTTGCGTGGTAATAAGGCAGACCTTTATGATGGTGGACACAGAGTTCCTTGCTTGGTTCAATGGGGTAATGGAATTAAAAAGGGTTCTGTTGCAAATCAAACTGTATGCTTAACAGACTTCTTTGCAACTTTTGCTGACATAGCTGGCTATAAGCTAAAGGATAGCGAGGGCGAAGATAGCTTTGACTTAATAAGTATCTTTAATAACGCAAACGCTCCTCAAGTTCGTGAGTCTACTATACACCACAGTATAGATGGCGACTTTGCAATTAGAATGGGAGATTGGAAGCTTTTAGTTTCTGCGTCATCTAGTGGTTGGTCTTACCCACACCCTACAAAGGATAAGGCAGATGTTGCTAAATTACCTTCTTTGCAACTATACAATATGAAAGACGATAAGTCTGAAAAAACTAATTTAATTGCCCAACACCCAGAAAAGGCAAAGGAAATGCTAGCTCAACTTCGTAAAGAAATTGAAGATGGCAGAAGTACTGCAGGTGCTAAGCAAACTAACGATGTTAATGGCACTTGGAAGCAATTAGAAAAAGTTAACAAAGACTATTTTTAAACAATATTAAAATAAATAACAAAGACTATGATGAAGAAGAGTTTTAAATTCTTGGCTATAGCTATGGGATTGTGCGTTGCAATCTCTAGCTATGCTGCAAAAAAGCCTAATATAATTTTTATATTAGCAGATGACTTGGGTTATGGCGATGTATCTTGCCTTAACCCTGAAGGTAAAATAAAGACACCAGTTTTAGATAAGATGTCTGAAAATGGTTTAACTTTCACAGACGCTCACACAAGCTCTGCTGTTTGTAGCCCAACACGCTATGGCGTTATGACTGGTCGCTACAACTGGCGTTCTACTCTAAAGGCAAGCGTGCTAAGTGGCTATAGCAAGGCTTTAATACCTCAAGATAGAACAACAATGGCTTCTATGTTGAAGGCTGCTGGCTATAATACTGCTTTAATTGGTAAGTGGCACTTAGGTTGGGATTGGGCAACTTTCCCAAAAAATTCTCCAGAGGCACAAGCGAAGTTTAACAAGGGTAACATAGTTGTAGACTATTCAAAACCTGTTAAGAACAGCCCTAAGACTCGTGGCTTTGACTATTATTACTCTATTTGTGGTTCGCTAGATATGCCTCCTTATGTATATGTAGAAAACGATATGCCTACAGATACTTCTAATGATAAGAGGGCAGAGGCTCTTTATCAAAATAGAGTTGGCGAAGTTGCTAGCGATATGGTTTTAGACCAAGTTTTGGCTAATTTTATTGATAGGTCTTGTAAGTATATTAAAGAGCAAGCTAAGGGCGACAAGCCTTTCTTCTTGTATTTGCCATTGAATGGACCTCACACTCCTATAGTTCCTAGAGCTGAGTCTAAGGGTAAGACAGGTTTGGGCGACTATGGCGACTTTGTTGCTGAAATCGACCAAGACTTGAATAAAATCTTCCAAACTCTAAAGGACGAAGGTATTCTTGATAACACTATCGTAGTGTTCACTTCTGACAACGGCTGTAGCCCTCAAGCTGACTTTGAAGCTCTAGCTAAGTTTGACCACGACCCAAGTTATGTATTCCGTGGCACTAAGGCAGACCTATTTGAAGGTGGGCATAGAGTTGCTTGTTTTGTTCAATGGCCAAATGGCATTAAAAAGGGTTCTAAGTCTAGTCAAACTATATGTTTAACAGACTTCTTTGCAACTTTTGCAAATGTTGCAGGTTATGAATTAAAGGACAATGAAGGCGAAGATAGCTTTGACTTAAGCCCTATATTTAAAGACGAAAAGGCAACTAATGGACGTCAAGCTACTATACATCACTCTATCTCTGGTGAGTTCTCTATCAGAATGGGCGACTGGAAGCTTTTAGTTTCTCCATCTTCAGGTGGTTGGTCTTTCCCACGTCCTAATAAGGATAAGGCTGCTATTGCAAAATTGCCAGAATTGCAGTTATATAACCTAAAGGACGATATTGCTGAAGAAAAGAACTTAATTAAGGAAAACCCAGAAAAGGCAAAGGAAATGCTAGCTCAACTTCGCAAAGAAATCGAAGATGGCAGAAGCACTGCAGGTGCTAAGCAAGAAAACGATGGCAATAAAAATTGGGGACAATTAAAGCAAGTTAACAAAGAATACTTCTAAGATTTAACTTTAGATTTAACATTTCACAAAGCGTACTCGCCAAAAAAGCGGGTACGCTTTTTTTAGTGGACACTGTCTTTCAGTGGACAGTGGACAGCGTCTTTTAGTGGACAGTGGACAGTGGACAGTGGACAGCGAGCTTTGAGGGGAATGAAATGTCTCTAGTTTTTAGCGTTCATTAAAATTTATAAGAAAATCTTTGAACTTTCGACTTTGAACTTTGAACTTTCGACTTTGAACTTTGAACTTTGAACCTTGAACCTTGAACTTTGAGCTTTGAACTTTGAGCTTTGAACTTTGAGCTTTGAACTTTGAGCTTTGAACTTTGAGCTTTGAACT
>JAWXTY010000018.1:0-42048 GCA_044433115.1 Opitutales bacterium | reverse complement strand
GACAGACCACGTAGAGACTTTGGCGACAAGCCAAGAGGCGACTTTGGCGATAGACCAAGGCGTGATTTTGGTGATAAGCCACGCAGAGACTTTGGCGACAAGCCAAGAGGCGACTTTGGCGATAGACCAAGGCGTGATTTTGGTGATAAGCCACGCAGAGACTTTGGCGACAAGCCAAGAAGAAAAATTGGTGGTGGCTTTGGTCGCTTAGACTAATTTTAATTTAAAACAAAGACCTCTTAGCCCTTTATTGGTATAAGAGGTTTTTTTGTGTCTAAAATTTAATAGCGGGGAGGTCAGGCTGTATTTGAAAAAATATTTAGAATTTTCTTGAAATTTTTTTGAGATGTATCTATGGTATTAAATAACTTTATAAAGGGGGTAGTTTTAAAAGCCCCACATAACTTATTATTACAACAAAGGAAAAATATGTCATCTCCAAAAGTATTAAACGTAGGTTTAATTGGAGGTGGAGCTGGTGCATTTATCGCTCAGCCTCATCAAAAAGCTATACATTCAGACGGCACTCGTAGAGTAGTTGCTGGAGCTTTACACCCAGACCCTCAAGTGTCTTTGAGCGAAGCTGAAAACTGGGCTTACCCTATTAAGGGCTACAAGTCTTATGATGAAATGTTAGAAGCTCAAAAGGATTTACCAGAAAGCGAAAAGCTTGATTATGTAGTTATCGTAACTCCTAACTTTGCTCACTTTGACCCAGCTATAAAATTTATCAAGGCAGGTATCCCTGTAATGTGCGAAAAGCCTATGACTATGACTTTGGCAGAAGCTGAAGAGTTGCAAGCAGCAGTAAAAGAAAATAATGTACCTTTTGCTTTGGCTCATACATATTTAGGACACTGGTCTACTTGGTTTAGCAGATTTATTGTAACTAGCGGGCTTTTAGGCGATGTACGTTGGGTAGACTCTTCTTATCTACAAGGCTGGTTAGCTGAAAAGTTAGAGGAAACTCAAAACCAACAAGCAGCTTGGAGAACTAATCCAAAGACAGCTGGCAAGAGCTTATGTGGTGGCGATATTGGCACACACGCTCTAATGCAGTTGCGTTATGTAACTGGACTAGATGTAACTGAAGTTTCTGCTCACCTAGAGTCTTTTGTACCAGGACGTAGCCTTGACGACCACTTCACAACTTATTGCAAATTGAGCAATGGAGCAAAGGCACTAGTAAGAGCTTCTACTATATGCGTAGGTCATAAGAATGACTTGGCTATTGAAGTTGCTTGTACTAAGGGTACTTTACGTTGGAGACAAGAAGAGCCTGAAAGCCTAACTATTAGCTTAATTGGTCAACCAGAAAGGGTTTATTGGAGGTCTTGCGTTAAGGCTAATGATGGCTTCTTGGGTGATTTACCTGAGTGGGTTACTGCAGAACCAAGAATACCAAGTGGTCATACAGAAGGTTTCCACGACGCTTATGCAAGATTGCACCGTAGCTTTGAAGCTGATGTTAGAGCGTATAAGGAAGGTAAGCCTTTCTCTTGCGATGGCACTAAATATGCAAATGTAGACGATGGCAGAACTGGTATGGCGTTTATCGATGCTACTACAGACTCAGCTAAGAACAACAATGCTTGGACTCCAATGCCTTAATTACAAGGCATTTAAGATTAACAATAAATTTAAGGAAATAAGAAAATGGCAAGACCTTTAACTATATTTACAGGACAGTGGGCAGATTTACCTCTAGCAGAATTAGCACCAAAGCTCAAGGCATTGGGCTATGATGGCTTAGAATTAGCTTGTTGGGGCGATCACTTTGATACATCTAAATTCGACGACGAAGCATATTTGAAATCTCGTTGGGAAATTTTAGAAAAGAATGGCTTGAACTGCTATGCAATATCTAATCACTTGATGGGGCAGTGCGTATGCGACAATATCGATGGCAGGCACAAGGCTATATTGCCTCCTCATATTTGGGGCGATGGCGATCCTGAAGGCGTGCGTCAAAGAGCAGCTCAAGAGATGATTAATACAGCGAAAGCTTGTAAGAATTTGATGGCATTGAGACCTGCGTCTTTGGCAAAATCTCCTTTGAAAGACACAGTTTGTGGTTTCACTGGCTCTTCTATCTGGCAATATTTGTATTCATTCCCACCAGTGGATAAGGATACTATAGAAAATGGCTTTAAGGACTTTGCAAAGAGATGGACTCCTATTATGGACGCTTTTGATGAGTTGGATGTAAACTTTGCTTTGGAAGTTCACCCAACTGAAATTGCTTTTGATATTGCTTCAGCTGAAAAGGCACTAGAAGCTATAAATAATCACAAGCGTTTTGGTTTTAATTACGACCCATCTCACTTTGTATATCAAGGTGTAGACTACGTTAAGTTTATACGCAAGTTTGCTGACAAGATTTATCACGTACATATGAAAGACGCTTGGTTCGGACACGGCAATGGCGACGCTGGTGTATTTGGAGGTCATACAGACTTTGGCGATGCAAGGCGTTATTGGGATTTCCGTTCTTTGGGACACGGCGATGTAAACTTTGAAGAAATTATGGTAGCATTAAACGACATAGACTATCAAGGACCATTATCTGTAGAGTGGGAAGACTCACGTATGGACAGGTTCTTTGGGGCTAAGGAAGCTGCAGAATTTGTAAGAAAAGTAGATTTCCCATCTTCTAAGTTAGCATTCGACGCAGCTTTTGATAAATCTAAACAATAAGAATATAGAGATGATAGAAAATTTGTATATGGGTTTAGATTGCAGTACTCAATCTTTGACTGCAACTATAATAGACCTTGATAATTCACAAATAATATTAAA
This sequence comes from Opitutales bacterium, assembly GCA_044433115.1. GTDB lineage: Bacteria > Verrucomicrobiota > Verrucomicrobiia > Opitutales > Intestinicryptomonadaceae > CAKUIA01. The sequence continues at coordinate 39,249 of JAWXTY010000018.1, read as the reverse complement.
TAAAAGCGTAAATTTTGAAAAGGATTTAGCCCAATACAAAACTACATCTGGGGTAGTCTATGGCGAAAACGGCGTAGTCTACTCTTATGCTGATATGTGGGCTGAGGCTTTGGATTTGCTCTTTTTGACTCTTTCTAAGGAAATTGATTTATCTAAGATTAAGGCAATTTCGGCATCTGGGCAACAGCACGCAAGCGTATATTTAGATAGCTTGAATGCTTTTGATTTTGATAGTGAAACTCCTTTAGCTGGACAAATCAAGAAGCACTTGACAAGGAGCGAATCGCCAGTTTGGTTGGATACTTCGACAGAAGAGGAGTGTAAGGAAATTACAGAGGCAATGGGAGGCGAAGCTGGTGTTTTGTCGGCTACTGGCTCTGTTGCTATCTTGCGTTTTACTGGAGCTCAAATTCGAAAGTTTTCAAAGGAAAACCCTACAGCTTATGCAGCTACAAAGAGGATACACTTAAATTCTTCTTTTATATGTTCTGTTTTAGCTGGCAAGGATTGCCCTATAGACTTTGGCGATGGGGCAGGTATGAACTTGATGAATATAGCTGGGCTTTGTTGGGATAAGAAGGCTGTGGAAGTTACAGCCGATAACTTGGCAGAAAAGTTGCCAAGCCTTGTTGCTTCTGATACTTGCGTAGGCGATATATCTTCTTACTTTGCAATTAATTATGGCTTTTCGCCAGATACAAAAATTATAGCGTCAACAGGCGATAACCCATCTAGTTTAATAGGTATAGGGGCAATGATTGAAGGTTCTGCTATAATTAGTTTGGGAACAAGCGATACTTATTTTTCGGCTATAGATAAGGCAACTCCTGCTGCAAATGCACACATTTTTGGCAATCCTGCTGATAATTATATGAGCTTGATTTGCTTTAGAAATGGCTCCTTGGCTAGAGAGGCTATGAAGGACTTAGTGTCTGTATCTTGGGCATTTTTTGATAATATTGCTTTTGCAGATTACGTTCCAAGTATAGATGATGAAAAGTTTATTATTCCATTTTTCTCAGACGAAATTTCGCCAAATATATCTTCAAATGCTCCAAAATATATACCTAACGACAATATGACAGACGCTCAAAAGGTTGTATATACTATAGAAGGGCAGTTTTTGAATATGTATACTCAGGCTCAAAAGATGTCTAAGAATAAGGTGGATAATATCATTTTGACAGGTGGAGCGTCTAAGAGTGAGGGTATCGCTCAGGTGATTGCAGATATATTCCAAGCTAAGGTGAGTAGGTTAAAGTTATCTTTAAATTCTGCTGCTCTTGGTGCTTGTATGAGGGCTATTAAAAATCATACAGGAATTTCTTGGCAAGAGCTTAGCCAACGTTTTTGTGGACAAGATGAATTTAAGTCGCCTCGTGCTGAATATGCTGAAGTTTATCAACAAAAAGCAGATAAGTGGAATGATTTAATCGCTAATTTATAAAAATTGGTTTTACAATAGAAAAAGAAAAATGTAATGTTTTTCTTGTACAAAAAAATATCGAATTTTTAATAAGGACAAATAATATGAATAAAGAATACTTCCCTACTTTAGGAAAAATTAATTTTGAAGGAACTTCTTCAACTAACCCTATGGCGTTTCGCTATTATGACCCAGAAAAAGAAGTAATGGGCAAAAAAATGAAGGACTGGTTCAAGTTCTCTATGGCTTGGTGGCACACTCTATGTGCTCATGGCGAAGACCCATTTGGTGGTGGCACAAAGGCATTCCCTTGGGACGACGCTGACGCTATTACTATGGCTAAGAATAAGATTGATGCAGGTTTTGAAATTATGCAAAAAATCGGCATAGAATACTATTGTTTCCACGACATTGACTTAGTTAGCGAAGGCTCTTCTATAGAAGAATACGAAGCAAACTTGAAAGAAGTTGTTGCTTACGCTAAGCAAAAGCAAGCAGAAACTGGCATTAAGTTGCTATGGGGTACTGCAAATGTATTTAGCCACACTAGATATATGAATGGTGCAGCAACAAACCCTGACTTTAATGTAGTTGCTCGTGCAGGTGTTCAAATCAAGAACGCTATTGATGCTACTATAGAATTAGGTGGCGAAAATTACGTATTCTGGGGAGGTAGAGAAGGCTATATGAGCGTTCTAAACACTGACCAAAAGCGTGAAAAGTTGCACTTGGCGAAAATGCTTACAGCTGCTAGAGACTATGCAAGATCTAAGGGCTTCAAGGGTACTTTCTTAATTGAGCCAAAGCCAATGGAACCTACTAAGCACCAATACGATTTCGATACAGAAACAGTAATTGGCTTCTTAAAGGCACACAATTTAGATGGCGATTTCAAGGTAAATATCGAAGTAAATCACGCTACATTAGCTGGTCATACTTTCGAACACGAATTGCAAGTTGCTGTAGATAACAATATGTTAGGTAGCATCGACGCAAACAGAGGCGACTATCAAAATGGTTGGGATACAGACCAATTCCCTATCGACCAATACGAATTAGTTCAAGCTATGATGCAAGTAATTCGCAATGGTGGCTTAGGCACAGGGGGAACTAACTTCGACGCAAAGCCACGTAGAAATTCTACTGACTTAGAAGACATCTTTATTGCACATATCGCTGGTATGGATGCAATGGCTAGAGCATTAGAAGGTGCTGCAAAGTTATTGACAGAGTCTGCAATGCCAAAGATGGTTGAAGAACGTTATTCTTCTTTCGACGCAGGTGCTGGTAAGGACTTTGAAGAAGGCAAGTTGAGCTTAGAGCAAATCGTTGAACTTGCAAAAGCAAATGGCGAGCCAAAAACTACAAGTGGCAAGCAAGAGCTTTACGAAGCAATTCTAGCAATGTACTGTTAGTTTTATAAATTATTTAATTAATTTTGAGCAGGCTGTGGGTATTTCTCACAGCCTGCTTTCTTTTGTAAATTTGGGGTATTTTATTTTAAATATAACAGGTGGTGCAATTGACTGTAAATGGAACATTGATTTTGACTACTGACGACAATGGTAATATGGGTAGCATTCAAGACACAGGTTTAGTAACAGGTAATGGTAGCATAGAAGTTATTTACGAGTCTAGCATTTCTAAGCTAGTTGGCGAAACTTGCTCAGGCTACTTAGATTATAACGCATACATCTACGACGCTATAATCACTCATACACTTAACCTAAGCGTAGGTATGAAGTTCTAAAAGTAATAAATTCATAAACAGAGCGTTTCTCGAAAAGGAAACGCTCTTTTTTTGTGTATAGTTATTTAGAGAGTTTTCGAAGGAAAGCATCTAATATGCTTGAAGTCCATAGTTGAAGCAGGTATATATTGTATCTTTAGTATAAAACTAATTTTTAGAACTCATAATGAAAGCTCAGATTTTAAATATAATAGAATATTTTAAGAAATTTTTCAAAAAGCCCAGCAGAAATTATATTTTGGGCAAAAATGCTGAGAAATTTGCTATTAAATACATAAAATGGCACACGCCTTATAAATTTGTATATAAAAATTATAGATACAAAAACTTTGAAGTTGATATACTCGCCTACAACAAAAAAGATAATTGCCTGCTTATCGTAGAAGTGAAATCGAGACATAAAGATGCCTTAGTAAGTGGATATTTAGCGGCGATGGTGCCTTCAAAAATCAATAGTGTTATTAAGTGTAAAAACGCCTTTATGCGAGATAGTCCACACGAATTTACTAGCTTTTCTTATAATATTTTCGAAGTAATTCACGATGACAATGGCAAGATTATTGAACATTATTTTCACGAGAATATTCCTATTCCCAAAAGAAGAAATACTTGGCAAAGGAGATATTAATCTCTTGATTATTTTTAGAACTAGCTCATAGTATTTTTTATGGAAGATTATGAGATTTTAAGCTTAATTGGCGAAGGAGGTTTTGGTAAGGTTTTTTTAGCCAAGCATAGAGATAGCTTTTTCGCTATTAAAGTTATAGAGGGCAAAGCTAAGGACTTGGAGTTTAAAAGTATCGCTTTATACACTAGGCTTTTTCAGGATAAGCTCTTTACTAAAAATGCGATTGGCTTGATTTTTTATCAATTAAAAGATGGCAAGCTCTCCTATTTAATGCCTCTGTGCGACCCTCTTAATCCTTCCGATTTTGACAATCCACTAAGCCCTTCTTGGTCGCCTAAAAGTTTGCATAGCGTAATTTCTATGCAGTCAAACGAGGCTTCTTGGTTCGACGAAAAAGAAATCGAGGACATTGCATATCCCATATTTGACGCAAGTATAGCTATAGAAAATCACGGATTTTTGCATAGGGATATAAAGCCTGACAATGTTCTATTTTTTGGAGGTTCTGCTAAATTGTGCGATATAAGTTTGCTAAGCCAAGATTATAAAGTTTATAGAAATTTAGGGACACGAGATTTTTTTGCCCCATCTTGGTATATAAATTCAGGGGGAAATGTCGATGTTTGGGGTATTGCTAGTACTATGTATGTATTGCTAACAGGCTTTTCGCCAGAAAATATTTCAAAGGTTGATTTTCGCTACCCAAGGCAAAATAAGGATATTTTATCAAAGGCTCTTCAGGAAAAATATTCGCATTGGCATAGATGTATATTGAGGGCTCTTTCTGATAATGAGTCTTTGCGTTATCGCAGTGTATTAGATTTTAAAAGGGAATTTTTACTTGGAGAAGAAGTTATTTATACTGACGCTTTGCCTAAAACTAAATCAAATTTGCCCCAAGTGCCTATAGTTAATAATGACAACAAAAATTTAAGCGATAGAAGCTTTCATTATGCGTCCTTAAATAATAGCTCTTGGCAAAATGCTATATTGATAAATACGAATTTTAACTTCGCCGAACTTGAAAATGCCAACTTTACAAATGCTATAATTATAAAGTCTGAACTTGGAGGAAATCGTCTGCGAGGTGGCTTTAATAAAGAGCAAATTTATTCTACTAAGAGCTACATTAATAAGAACTTAGCAGGAATTAATTTTAGCGTAAATGATATGAAAGCTTGGGACTTTTCTGGGCAAAATTTAGAAGATGCAAGGTTTGAGTGGTGCGTATTAGATGATGTTTCTTTTGAGAATGCAAACTTAAAAAATGTGTCCTTTGATGATAGTAATAATGGCTCTTCGAGTTTTTATAATACTAATTTTGCTAATGCTATCATAGCTAAATGTAGGTTTAAATATGCGACAAATGAAGGCTTTACAAAAGAGCAATTATATTCGACTAAGAGCTATAAAGACAAGGATTTAGAGGGCATTGATTTTAGTAGTTGCATACTTAAAGGGTGGTCTTTTAGTGGGCAGAATTTAAAGAATGCAAACTTTGCTAACAGTGATTTAAGTGGAGTTGATTTTTCTTTTGCTAATTTAGAGGGGGTAAATTTCTTAAATGCAAATATTAGCGATATAAATTTAAAAAATTGCAAAAATTTTGAAATATTTTAAGAAAAGCAAAGAATGTATAAATAAAGAAGATAAATATATGCAATTTCCAAACACACCAATTACTATAATTGAAAAACTTACCCAACCTGAAAAAAGAGAAGTCTGGAATGGGGCTTGGCGTAATTTTTTTACTATTTACCACGCTCCAATCAAGGTGATGGTGCTAAATTCTTTTAATCAAAAAAGATGGTACGATGTCTCGCCTTCTGCCTTAGAGGACGTTATTTCTGCTGTTATAATTTCTTTAAATAAGGTATTTAACGAAAATAAATTTGATATAAATAGAACTAAATTTAGGTTTTTCTTAAAGCGTATCTGTCATAATAGAACTATGGATTATATGCGTAAGCACTATAGCGATAGAATGTTGGTAGAAAGTACTTTATCCTTTGATAATGAAGAAGATGACGAGCTTGACTTAAAGGAAATTGTAGGTACAGATGAAATGCAAGAGGAGTTGGAAAAGTCTGAAATTATAGCTTTGCAAAATTCTATGTTGTTAGATTTATACGAGACTTTGCGTAAAGATTTTAGCCCTCAAAGTTGTATTGCTTTTGAGATGGTAAAACTTCAAGGCATAGCAGTGCGAGACGTTGCAAAAGAGCTTGGAATGTTGCCTGTAGACATAAGTCAAAGTATTTTTAAGATTTCAAAATCCCTAAGGGAAAATGCAAAAAAACATAAATTATACCAATACTTAAAGGACTAATATGGACGACGATAATACAAAAAATATAGAAGATTTAGAATGCGAAAAAATTGTAGAGGATTTGTCTAAGGCATATAAATCTATAAAGCACTTAGAAAATACTATATCGCATAGAAGAATAGAGCTTAACATAGAAAGAAAGCTTCAGGAATTAGCAAAAAAGAAAAGCCAAGAGCCTAAAAAAGATTGATATATGGCTTGGCTTTTGTATAGAATTGAGCAATAGTTGTTTTTTATGAAAAAAATATCCTTAGTTTTTTTATTGATTATACCCATTTTTGTCTTTGCTCAAAGTGGCTTGAATAATGATAATAAAGACCTTAGTAATCAAGTGTTACACAACACTCGCTTAGATAAAAGTTCGTGGAAGAATGCGGTTCTTGTTGGGGCAAATTTTAATTTCACTTCACTTATTGGGGCAGATTTTACAGATGCAATAATTACTAAGGCAGAATTTGGAGGAAGTCGTTTTCAAAGAGGTTTAAATCGTTTGCAATTATATTCAACTAAGAGTTATAAAGACAAGAACTTAGAGGGCGTTAATTTTAGTGTAAATGATTTACAGCATTGGGATTTTTCTGGGCAGAATTTAGAAAATGCTAGGTTTGAGTGGTCTGTTTTAAGATATTGCTCTTTTAGGAATGCGAACTTGAAAGGCGTATCTTTTTATGATGAAAATCAAGGTAGTGCTTCCTTTTATCAAGCAGATTTTACAGATGCAATAATTAGTGGGGCAATCTTTAAAAATGCAACGCATAAAAGTTTTACAAAAGAGCAGTTGTATTCTACTAAGAGCTACAAGGACAAGGACTTAAGAGGGCTTGATTTTAGTTATTGCAGCCTTATATATTGGTCTTTTATCAAGCAGGATTTAAGGGGAGCGAATTTCAAAAATGCAAATTTAAGTGGTGCAGATTTTAGTTTTACGAACTTAGAAGGGGCGAATTTTGAGAATGCAAATTTAAGTGGAGCAAGCTTTGCTTTTGCAAATATAGACAAAGCTAATTTTAAAAATACGAACACTAATCAAGCAATATTTACGAATTTAAAGATAAATTTGTCTGAAGAATAATTTTTTTATTTATAAGTTTTTATTTATTTTCGATATATATTTTATGCACATTTTATGAAGAGTTTATGTGGATAAATTTAATATATAAAATTAGTGAAAATAAAAAGAATAAATAATACTGCGTCAAAAGTCTTTGTGTTTTTTGTCGCTTTTTCTATTGGGAAAATAACTTTAGCAGATGGGGTAGCATCTAACTTAGATGCTCTTTTAGAGCCTACGCTTAGTCGCTTAAATCAAGAAGATGTTGAGGCTTATCCAAAGCCTTCTATCTATACATTAAAGGAAGGAGATAGTTCAGATTTTGTCATAACAAAATATTTGTTTTCTCAAGACGATGGTATAAGTGATTATAGCCCAGTTGATTTAGAGCTTAGTGTTAAAAATTTAATTACAGATAGTTCTGGCACGAATTATATCTATTACAAGTGGCAAGATGTTGGATATGATGGGCTTTTAAGTATTTCTACTTCTGAGGATAGTTCCTTTTATGTGCAGTATAGTAGCGATACATCTATTAGCGATATTGCCTCTTATTTTTCCTCTTTAGACAGTGTGGGAAAAGGCGATTTGTATTATACTTATGATGGCACTTCCTTTTCTTTTAGTACAGAAAATACCAACGCTATTTATGCTATAAATTACGATAAAACTTATGCTACAATAAAAGTAAATGCAGATGGCTTTCTTTGCATTAGTGTAAATAGTGATACAAAAAATTTGCGAGGCTCGCTCTCTTGGATTTTCAATTCAACCAAGATAGCTTCTATAGATGGAAACTTTTATGGGGTGCATATAACTACTGTTACAGACCTTGATTATAATAAGTCTGCAATTCTCTATGGGGGAGCAATTTACAATTATTACAACTCTGATATAGGCGACATAACGGGCGATTTTATTGGTAATTACGCTAAGAGCGAAGATAATAAAGCCTACGGGGGAGCTATTTATAACGACTATCGAGGCGAGATAGGCGACATAACGGGCGACTTTGTGGGTAACTTCGTTTATAGTGAGTCGGCAGATGTTTATGGGGGTGCAATTTGCAATTATTACACAGCAACTATAGGCGACATAACAGGCTCATTCATTGGTAATTATGCTTCTACTCAAGATGCGTGGGCGAAAGGTGGGGCTATTTCGAACGATAGATACAGCTCAGAAATTGGCGATATTGTAGGTGATTTCATTGGCAATTATGCAGAGTCAACTAGGGCTTCTTATGGGGGTGCAATCTACAATGCAAGTGGCACTATAGATAGCATAAGTGGCGATTTTATAGGCAATTACGCAACAGGCGATAGCATTTTAGCGTGGGGTGGAGCTATATGTAATACAGACGATTACCCCACAGACCCTTCGTATATAGGCGACATCACAGGCAACTTTATTGGCAATTATGCAGAGTCTATTTTAGGGCTAGCAAAGGGAGGAGCTATTTACAATACAGAAACTATAGCCAACATTACAGGCGATTTCGTCGGCAATTATTCCTATGCAAATTCTTATGTCGAAGGTGGCACAATTTATAACTACAAGGCGACTATAGGCGACATCACAGGCGACTTCATTGGCAATTACGCTACGGCAGGCACGTATGTCAAAGGTGGAGTCATCTATAGTTATTATGAGTCAAATCTTGGCACTTTCACTGGCGATTTCATTGGTAATTACGCTACAGCAGGTACATATATAGAAGGTGGCACAATTTACAATTACAGGTCGACTATAGATGAAATTGCTGGGAATTTTGTTGGCAATTATGCTTTGGCAGATACTTATATTAAAGGTGGTATTGTTTATACTTATTTTGAGTCGGACATAGGCACTATCACTGGCGACTTCATTGCAAATTATGCAATTTCAGAAAGCTCTTATATCTACGGGGGTATAATTTATAACTCTGTAACTTCCTCTATGAGTGGTATTAATGGCGACTTTATATATAACTACGCTCAGGCATCGACTTCAGTATATGGGGGGATTATTTACAATGGAACAACTTCAGCGTATAGCTCAGGCTCGACTATAGACGACATAATTGGCGACTTCATTGGCAACTACGCAATTTCGGAAAACAACGACGTATATGGAGCTGTTATATACAATGAAAAATCGTATATAGGCACTATCTCTGGCGACTTTATTGGCAATTACGCCCAAGCTTCTTCGAGTGGCAATGGGGGTGTTATTTATAATTATTATAACTCAGAAATCGAGAAAATTGAGGGCAATTTTATTTTAAATTACGCCTCAGGTGATGCTGTTTATGGGGGTGCTATTAATAATTCGGAAGCAACTATAGGCGATATAATAGGTAGCTTTGTTGGCAATTATGTAATGTCTACAAGCAGTAGTTATTATTATACTAATTACGCTCAAGGTGGAGCAATCTATAACTATAAATCAGATATAGGCGATATAACTGGCGACTTTATTGCTAATTATTCTTATGGCGTTTCTGCAGCTTATGCAGGTGCTATCTACAATTATTCCTACTCGAGCATAGGCGACATCACAGGCAACTTTGTAGGCAATTACGCAATAAGCGAAAATTCTACAGCAAATGGTGGAGCTATCTTTAATTATGTATACGCAACTATAGGCGACATTACTGGCGATTTTATTGGCAATTATGCGATAAGCGAGGCGACTAATGCCAGAGGTGGTGCAATTTATAATAATTATAATGGAGGTAGCATAGGTAGTATCACTGGCGACTTTATTGGAAATTATGTCTCAGCTTATGGCTATGTTACAGGTGGTGCAATTTACAATGCCTCAACAGCTTCAGGCGATGCAACAATCACAGGAGACTTCATAGCTAATTATGCAATAAGCGAAACTTCTTGGGCAGTTGGAGGTGCTATATATTATGCTACAAAGAACTTCGACTCAATCACAGGCGATTTTATAGCTAACTATGTATCTGGCACTTACGCCACTGCAGGTGCTATCTATAATTACGATAATGCCTTGGATTATATTACAGGCGATTTCATTGCAAACTACGCTATATCTTCTAATGAGCTAGCAGGTGGAGGTGGCTATTATTCTTATGGAGAGAGTGCTAGTATAAATAATCTAAACTCTAATTTTGCATATAATTATACTAAATCCACAGAAAGCGTGGCAGTTGGAGGGGCTATTTATAATTTGAATTATTCCACTATTTCCTCTATAGTTGGCGACTTTATTGGCAATTATGCTTGGGGATATAACAATGCTTATGGAGGTGCTATCTATAATAATGAGGGTGCTCAAATTTCTTATATCTCAGGTAATTTTATATCAAATTATGTAATAGCTACAACTGGCGAAGCTTGCGGAGGAGCGATTTGTAATGTCAGCATAGAGTCCTTTGATTATCCTGATTACTTCTTGGATTATAAGTCTCAAATTAATATAGAAAATGCAAATTTTATCAATAATTCAGCTAGTGGCGACATTGCCTATGGAGGTGCTATCTACAATGACTCTATTTTGAATTATACCCTACAAGCAGATACTTATGCAGTTGCGACCAGCAACACAGCCACAACTGCAGGGGGATTTTTGTATAATATAGGGAGCGTGAATTTTGATATAGAAAGTGGGGCTGTATTTACAGTAGGTGCTTATAATGAAGATGATGCGACTGACTCTATTTATAACAGTGGCTCTTTTGTAAAAAGTGGACAAGGCACTATGCTAATTCGCTCTAGCTTTACAAACGAAGCTTATAGCGATGGGGCAGGTGGCTCTTTGAGCGTTTTAGGGGGAGTTCTCATTATAGAGGGCGAAGATGAGCTTGAAGATATTAGCTCAGCTTGGTTTTATACTGACGCAGTTCTAAGTGCGATTAGCTCAGCAAATGCAAGCTTTGTACTTGGTACATCTATGAACTTGGGTGAATACTTAATTGTAGGTAGTTATGAGGGAGATATAGAGTCGAATACTGCATATTTTGCCTCAGACTCTGTCTTTGCTGTTCACGTAGAGACCACCAACTCAAGTGGCGATTACGACCCATATAGCCCAAGTTCGGCTCTCGTTGGCGATGGCAATTCTATTGTAACTATAGAAGCAGGGGCGACTCTAGTTATATATGGAGCTAGTGCAGGAACAGACATTCGTATATTAGAGGACTTCGATGGCGACGCTTCCTCTTATGCAAAGTGGGATATAGATTATATAAGTAGTGCAAATCCTTTATATGAAATTGAAAGTGTTCAGTGGCGTACTGAAGAGAATGCTATAGATACATATTCCTCAGATGAGCCAAGCACTATATCTCTTGATGATGATACTAATACTCCTACTACTTTCTCTTTGTTTAGCGTAGCAGGTATTAATGATACTACTGATGAATTTGCAGTGGCTACTATAGATGATGACTCAAGCACTTCTACTTCTACAGACAGTGGAACATCATTATACATAAGTGCCTCAGTCGACGAAGAAGCTGTAGCAGAGGTTGGGCAAGTTGCTGAAATTGGAGGCGTTATCTCTAATATGGGCTTGATTGTGAACTTGGCAAGGGATACGACGATGGCTAGATTTTCTATTTTTGATGAAAAATTTGAGAGCGAAAACGAAACGAATTTTGGAATTTGGGCTACCCCTATGTATAGTTACACAGAAGCTCGTGGGCTAAATGCTGGCACGAAGTCCACAGGTTACGATATGTATTTTGGAGGAGCCAATCTTGGCGTAGACTATACCTTAGGCGATGCCTATAGGCTAGGGATTGCCTTTCACGGAGGCTATGGCGAGAGTAATAGCGTGGGCGATTTTAGCCCTACAAATAACGACTTTGGTTTCTATTCCTTGAGCTTATATAATGGCTTTAAAATTGATAATTTGCTAATTTATGCAGATATAAATTTTGCAATGACAAACAACGATTTAACCCAATATAGCTCTACTGGTGCAAGCAACTTTTACGCAGATGTCGATGCCTTTGCTATTAGCACAGAGCTTAGAATTGATTATCTAATTAAGCTCGATAGCTACAGCCTCATACCCCACTTGGGCTTTAATTATATGTATTTGACTATAGATAATTATGATGTTAAGTTCTTGGGCGAAAGTGCCTTATATATAAATTCAAAGGGGCAATCCATATTCACTATCCCCATTGGTATGACATTTACAACCAGCTTTGATATGGGAAATGACTACCTGCTTAGCCCTATATTTGACTTAGGTGTCATCTTCTCTCTTGGCGATTTATATAGCAAAAGCACAGCGAGCTTTGTAGACATAGACGCAACTACTCTTAGCGTGCAAGCCTACAATCATTACACTTTTTCAGGGCTACTTGGCTTGGAGCTACAAAAAGGCAACACAAGGCTAGGCTTAAGCTATTTTATTGAAGCTAGTGAAAACATAACTTCACACAACTTCAGGCTAAATTATAGATATAGTTTCTAATAAGCCTCTTCGTCGAGAGAGTCTATAGGGTCTTCTATGTACTCATCTTCGGAGTGCTTTTTTGCTCGCTTAATCTCGTCTTTATTCTCTATAGTACCCACACGCAAAGCCTTTGGGCTACTTTGGAATTGACGCTCGAATAGCTCTAGCAAATCGCTTGGAATTTTTGCTATATTTTCCTTGAACTCTACACTATTTATCCCAAAGCTCTCTAGGATATTTATAGATATATCCTCTTTAGGCTCGTCGTCTTGGACGTTTTTAGAATAGCTAATTTTACGCTCAAAACTCTTTGTTAAAAAGTTCGACTCACTGAGTACTTCTCTAAGCAGTTTAGTTATTTTTTTTTTGCGTATCAGCGTCTAAATCTGAAATTTTTTCAAGTTCTTTAATTAATGTATTTATAGCCCTTGTTCGGCTTTGCTCTACTGCCTTAAGTAAGGCTACTTCGAAGTTTGCCCTCTCAGACAATCCAACTTTAAGCCCCCTCTCAGAATATTGCAATACATCTAGCATACGCATAATTTGTTCGCTGGATAATTTCTTTTCGCCAAGCATAGCATAATTCGACTCAAGCGAAGCTATCAAAATCTTCCTCAACTCTATTTGCAAGTCGCTCAAAGTTCTATATAAATCACAGCCATTTTCAACTAAAGCATCAACTTCTTTCATTAGAGCAGAGTTGTCGCCCTTAGCCATTATATTTATTATGTCTAAAATTTGCGTCTTAGAAGCCAAGCCATATACACCAATTACATCGCTTTCGCTTATAGTTTTTCCACAAAAAGAAATCATCTGGTCTAAGATACTTTGAGCGTCTCTCATACCCCCATTTGCCAATCTTGCGATTATGTCGAGTGCAGACTTATCTGTCTTAATCTCTTCTTTGTCAGCAATATATTGCAAGTGCTTAGATATTTTTTCTTCAGGGATAGGTCTAAACTCAAAGCGTTGACACCTTGAAGTAATAGTCCCTAAAACCTTGTGGGCTTCTGTTGTTGCAAATATAAATTTTACGTGAGGAGGTGGTTCTTCTAAAGTCTTTAGTAGAGCGTTAAAAGCATCGCCAGTTAAAGAGTGGACTTCGTCGATAATATAAACTTTAAAAGAGCATTGAGTTGGGGCATACTCGCAGTCGCTTCTCAGTCTTCTTATTTCATCTATAGAACGAGTTGAAGCACCATCAATTTCAATTACGTCCATACAAGAGCCGTCCATTATAGCCTTAGATATTTCGTTATTATCGTCTGGGCTAGCAGAAGGGCCGCCTTGGGCGTTAAGTGCCTTAGCAAAAATTCTTGCAACAGTAGTCTTACCAGTTCCTCTTGGACCTACAAATAAATAGGCGTGTCCAATCCTATTAGCATTAATAGCATTTTTTAATGTTTTTACAACGTGTTCTTGCCCAACGAGTTCATCGAACTGCCTTGGTCTATAACGCCTTGCTATAACTTGGTAAGACTCTTGCAATGTTTTTCCTTATTAAAGTTTAGTGCCAATTTCTGTAACAGTTTCAAGGAATGCAGCAGATAGTCTCTTTGTAACTTCGCCTACAGCACCTTCGCCTATAACTCTTGCGTCGAGGCATACTACAGGTATCAATCTTGCAGCTGTTCCTGTCAAGAAACATTCTTCGGCTGTCCATATATCAAAACGGCTCATTTCTGCTTCAACAATCTTTATACCCAACTTTTCAGCCAATTCAAACACTGTTCCTCTTGTAATTCCCTTTAGAGAACCCTCAGAGCAAGGAGGTGTGTAAATTACGCCATCGTTTACTATAAAGATATTGTCGCCACTACATTCAGCAACATTGCCATCGTTATTCAACAACAAGCACTCTTCGTATCCCAAAGTTTGAGCTTCGATTTTTGCCAATATGTTGTTTAAGTAATTCAAGCTCTTTACCATAGGAGGTAGTGCAGCTGGAGAATTTCTACGAGTAGGAACTGTAATCATCTTCAAGCCATTGTCGTATAACTCTTGAGGATACAACTGAATTTGGTCTGCAATGATGATTAATTGAGGGTCAACACAGTTAAATGGAGACAATCCCAACTTTCCCCTACCTCTTGAAACTACCAAACGTATGTAGCCATCTGTTAAATTATTTTCCTTACAAGCTAGGCAAACAGCCTCCATAATTTCTTCTTTAGACCAAGGCAAGTTCAACATAATAGCCTTTGCAGATCTAAACAAACGCTTAATGTGAAGCTCTAACTTAAATACATTACCTGAATAAAGGCGTATCCCCTCAAAGATACCATCGCCATATAAAAAGCCGTGGTCAAATACTGATACTTTAGCTTCGTTTTCGTCGTAAAATTTACCGTTTATGTATACTTTCATATTCTTTTTATTTTCTGTTGTACAAATTAGAGTCGTAATAAGGTATTCTTTGCCTGATTATTTCATCTAGTTTGTTGTCTTTTTTTATTTTATTTATAAAATTGTTTAGCTTTTCTAAAAGCTCTTTATTGCCTTTTTTTACAGCCCAAGCTAAGTCCTCTTTTCTCAAAATTATAGGTAGGGCAATCAAGCCTTCGTCTTTGTA
Source organism: Opitutales bacterium (assembly GCA_044433115.1). Taxonomy (GTDB): domain Bacteria; phylum Verrucomicrobiota; class Verrucomicrobiia; order Opitutales; family Intestinicryptomonadaceae; genus CAKUIA01. The sequence goes on along the minus strand of JAWXTY010000018.1, from coordinate 24,075 downwards.
ATGAGAGGCTAGCCACATAATTAAAACAGAGTCTGCAACAAGCACTTCTGCTTTTTTATTCAATATATTATCTAAAGCACTTGTGGTTGTGTCTGCTACTGTTACTTTGCTGTATAGGAAATTCTCCTTAACAAAATCTTCGCCAGTATATCCCTTTATCACGCAGACATTGTCTATAGTATTTAAGAGCATTAGGCTACTTTGATACCTCATTGCATTTTGTTTATGCACTAAAGGCATTTGGCTAATACTTGCATAAGTCTCTGTGAAATCTACCTTTTCAGCTCTAGCCTTAGTCTTAGACATAGTCGCCATTGCAACGTCTATTAAGCCCTCTCTAATTGCAGGGATAATGTTGTCGAAATCGAGATTTACCAACTTATATTTAAGATTATTTTCTTTTGCAAATTCCTTTAATAAATCTATTTCTACCCCAACAATCTCCTTATTTTCCACATAAGCCATTGGGGGCATTCCCATAGAAACACCCACACGCAAGACCTTTTCTTTTGCAAAGCAAGAAAGACTTAGAAAGAATAGAATTATTAAAAGTTTTTTCATAAAATTAGCCTAAATCAATTTCTACATTGCTCTCGTTGCCATATTCAACACCTTCGATTTCAAAGCCAAAGAGTTGCATAAATGACTTTTTATAATCAGCAAAGTCAGTAAGTTCAAAGAGATTTTCTGTAGATACCTTTTCCCAAATAGCCAAGACTTCTTCTTGTACGTCTTTACGCATTTCCCAGTCGTCTATACGCAACAAGCCATCTATATCAAAGTCTAAGAAATTATTGTTATAAAGGCTCTTAGAGAATAATCTTTCAATTTGCATAATGCAATCTTCGTGTATATTCTTCTCTTTCATAACCTTGTAAAGTATAGAAATATACAAAGGAACTACAGGGATTGCAGAGCTTGCTTGGGTTACCAAAGCCTTATTTACAGATACAAAAGCCTTGCCTCTCTTTATCTTTAATATAGCGTCAACTTCCTTTGCCTTTTTCTCTAAATCCTTCTTAGCGATACCTATAGTGCCTTCTCTATATATAGGGTAAGTCATTTTTGGGCCCACATAAGAGTACGCAACAGATACGCACTCATTTGCGATTACATCTGCACTATCTAGGGCTTCAATCCAAAGCTTCCAGTCGTCGCCACCCATTACTTTTACAGTCTCTTCTATCTCAGCTTCATTTGCGATAGGAACAGAAACTTCCTTAACTAGTGCCTTATCAGTGTCGAGGCTCATTGCAGTAAAGTCTGAACCTACAGTCTTTAAAACGCTCTTATAAATTTGACCAGTCTTTGGGTCTGTACGCCTTGGAGAGGCAAGTGAATATACTATCAAGTCTACCTTTTTGCTAGGCGAATTTTTGATAGCTTCAATAGCTTGAGCCTTAATTTCGTCTGAAAATGCGTCGCCATTGATATTTACAGTATATAAGCCCTTAGCCTTTGCTTGTTTAGTAAATTCTGCTGTATTATACCAACCAGCCGACGCTGTTTTTCCCTTAGCCTCATCGCCATTTCTTTCAAAGAAAACGCCAACAGTACTAGCATTACAGCCAAAAGCTGCAGCAATTCTTGTAGCCAAGCCATATCCAGTTGAAGAGCCAATAATCAATGCAGTCTTTAAGTTAGATTCAACTTTGCCCTTTGACTTGATATATTCTATTTGATTTTGTACATTTTTTGCACAGCCTTCTGGATGAGCTGTCAAACATAAAAAAGATTTTACTTTAGGTGATACTATCATATTAGTTAAATTAGTTAATTCTGTTTTGCATATATTGAATTAATGCTTTCATAAACTCAGCTGTATCGCTAAGTTCGTCGCATTTATCTATAGCTTTTTGTGAAAGTTCATTTGCGATATTCTTTGCTCCTTCTATTCCATATAGAGTAACATAAGTCATCTTGTTGTTTATTTCATCTAAATTTGCAGTTTTGCCAAGAGTAGCAGTATCGCTAGTTGTGTCTAAAATATCGTCTATAACTTGGAAGGCTAGACCTATATTTTTGCCAATTTCCCTTGCAATTTCTAGCTTTTCCTCAGTGCAGTTTTCAGAGAGACGCACCCCCATTGTTACAGCACTAGTTATCAATGCAGCAGTTTTGTTGTTGTGTATATATACTAGAGTGTCGGCAGTCATATCTTCGCCATTCTTCTCGTTTAATACGTCCTCAACTTGCCCACCAATCATTTTTTCGCTAGATCCTGCACGACCTAAATCTCTAACTAAGCCAGTTGCAATTTCTGGGCTATCCTTATAAGACTCAGCCAAGAACCACAAAGAATAAGTTAAAAGAGCGTCGCCTGCTAGGAGTGCCAAAGTTTCGTCGTACTGCTTGTGGCAAGTTGGTCTACCTCTACGCAAATCAGAATTATCCATACAAGGCAAATCGTCGTGTATCAAAGAGTAAGTATGCAAAGACTCTATAGCCACGCAAGCTGGCATAGCGTCAACATTGCCTCCCAACATTTCTTGGGCTGCCAAGATTAATATAGGGCGTATGCGTTTGCCACCAGCTTTCATACTATACCTCATTGCCTCGTGGATTATAGCAGGTCTAGTATCTGCAGCAGGGAGGTATTTTTCTATACCATCTTCTACTTGGAGTCTAAGTGTATCGTATTTTGCTTTAAATTCTTGGGTATTCATTGTATTTTATAATTTACCTATTAATAATGATTGCTTTTATTCGCTTTGTAAAGATTTAATTATGGGAACTTCTAAAAATTGCCAATTTATAGAAATTCCCTTCTATCTAAAATACCCATCACAGATTTTGCTCTATTGAGTATGTATAAGTGAGTCTTGAAAAAGGAGTTTTCTATCAAGTTTTCCATTTGTTTGATAGTCCAGTTCATACCAACTAATCTTGCGTCTTCAGCTGTCTCAGCTTGGCTTAGTTGCTTGTGTAGCTCTTGGGGAAGCCCAACTTGAACAGTGTTGCAAAAATTCTCAGCTTGCTTTAGCGAAAGGGCAGGGAGTAATCCTGCAATAAATTCTTTGTCTATACCAACATTTCTGCACTTGTCTACAAATTCGTAAAACTTTGCATTATCAAAAAATAGTTGAGTAATAAGACAATCAACGCCAGCGTCTACCTTAGTTTTCAAGTTTGCAATGTCCTCTTCTAAAGACTTTGCTTGGCTATGACTTTCAGGGTAGCAAGCTGCATAGATTTTAAATTGAGGATACTCAGTTTTTATAAAAGAAACTAAGTCGCTCGCATATTTAAAATGAGAAGTTTTGCAATCGGCTACATTTTTAGGTAAATCGCCACGAAGAGCCATTATCTTGGTAATACCCATAGATTTATACATATCTAAAATGTCGACAATCTCCTCTTTGCTATGTCCTATGCAAGTTAGGTGAGGCATAATCTTACAAGCTAAAATGTCTTTTAACTTCTTTGTATATTCTATAGTATGTTCTCGGCTTGAGCCTCCTGCTCCATAGGTAATTGAGGCAAAGTCTAGCTCCAAATTCTTGATTTTTTGTGCTGTATTTAAAATTTGTATAGCACCTTCTTCATTCTTTGGAGGGAAAAATTCTACTGATATTTCTGCTTTTCTTATCATAATTATATAATTTTGTTTGTAGCTTTAGCCTTGAGCTTCTTCTATGATAGCTTCTATGCTGGCTAAGTCGTCTTCTCTAGTTTTTGAGTCTATGATTTTGTTGAAATCTTTTGCAAAAGTCATCTCTATTTTAGCTGTATTCATACGCTTTTCGATTTCAGCTGAGTCATCGCTATTTCTGCCAACTAGTCTTTCAACGAGTACTTCAATGCTCTCTGGCATAATGAATATGCTCAACAAGGCTTGGCGTATAACTTCGTCTGTTTTAGCAATTTCTTCCCAAGCTTTTGCCCCTTGAACGTCTATGACTAAAAATAGGGATTTATCGCCTTTAAGTGCATTTTGTATAGAGCTTTTTAGAGTGCCATAATACCTGCCGTGTACCTTTGCATATTCATAAAATTCGCCATTTTCGAGAGCCTTTTCGAAGGCTTCATTAGTCATAAATATATAGTCTTTGCCATCGACTTCATTAGGGCGAGGGCTACGAGTTGTAACAGTAATTACCCTTTCGAAGTTGCTATGTTTTTTTAGCACATTTTCGCATAGAGTTGTTTTGCCACTGCCAGCTGGACCACTTAGTATAATTAGTAAATTCTTCATCTATAAACTTTTATTAGTAATTTAACATTGAAATTATTAGGCTAAAAGATGCTAATAACAATATAACGCCAAAGCACTTTGCCCTATAAGCATTTGCATATAAGTATTCAAAAAAGTCTCTCAATCTATAAGGCAAGCAAGCCACATACATAGATATAACTACCAAGAAATAAGAGTAGCAAACCAGAGTGTATCTAGCAGGAATATCCAACATATAGGCACTGTCTATAAAGGCTCTTGAGGCGAAGATGAAGATTATGAATAGCCCACGCACGCTCAAAAAGTCGTCTAAGAATTTAAAGGACAAGAGCCAAGCAGCTCCAAATATAGGTATTAATATATGCTTTAAGTCGCCAAAGTCGCTTTGCCCAAGGTTAAAAAGTATATACATAAAATATAAACCTGCAAGCCCATAGCACAAAACAGCCATTGCCTTGCTTCTTAGAAATTTAAAGGCAAGCTCCTTAGAACCTTTTAATAAAAAGAATATTCCAAATAGCCCTAAGCTTAGAGCCATTATAATTGTAGATTGATATAAAGTCATAATTAAAGATATAATGTTTTCAAAATATGGGCAAAAGAGCAAGTTTTAAATTTCTTGCCATTGTATGTTAAGTCTAGCAAATTCCGTGTTTGAGTCTTTCTTATATATAGAGTGTAGGCTTTTATTTTCGCATATATCGCACTTTGCTTCAATTATATCCTCTTCCTTGACTTCAGCTAAGAAGCTTATAGATATATTTCTTGCTAGGTGGCTTTGATAGAAATCGAGGGGCAGGCTATCTATAGCTAAGGCAGTGTAGATGGCATTGTTGAGATGATTGTTTAGGTCTATGTCGTTTTTGCGAGGTCTATATTCTTTGATATAAGTGCCTTGGCTGACTTTTTCGAGCTTTTTATGTATGTCGGCATTTGCCCTTTTGTCCTTTAGCTCTTGCCAATCTTTAAGTACACTTAGCCTTTCGCAACGCCTTTTTTCTATATCAAAAAGTACCCAGAGCGATTGAGCCTCAAAAATCACATTGCCTTGACTGTCATAAGCAATAAAGTCTCTTTCGCTTGCAATTTTAGTTCTTAGAGCAGCCCAAGTCTCTATTCTTATATCCTCTCTAGCCTTTGGATAAGCGTAGATATGCAAATCAATCTTCGACAAAGCCCAAGCGAGCTTACGCACAATTAAGTCGTCGTAGCCAACTCCCATATTCTTAGCGTGTTCGCAGGCTACTTCTTGCAATAGCTCAAAGATAGTCGACTCTTTGAGCCTATTATTTCTCGACAAGTCTGAAACTCTAATCTTAAAATCAGCCTCTAGCTTTGGCATTTTATAAGCCCTCTTTTACTAAGTCCTTAAAGTACTTAATTCTCTTATTTATATTAGGCATAGAAGGCATTCCAACCCCTGTTCTAAGCTTCATAGCTCTCTTTAAGCAAAAGACATCTTTCCACTTGTTGCCTAAGTCCTTAGATATTTTCAAAGCGTCCTTGTTGTTTATCTCATTTATAGGGATATTCTTTTGTTCGGCAAGGGCAACTAATGCACCTACTATATGATGGGCATTTCTAAAAGGCACGCCACGTTCTACTAAGTAGTCGGCTAGGTCTGTAGCTAATAATAGTGGGTCAGAAACTGCTGCAGCACACTTTTCTTCGTTAAATTCTGTAGAGCCTAAAGCACCTGTTAGAACTTTTAGGCTAAGCATAACTTGTTCGTGCGAGTCGAAAGTAGGTATCTTATCCTCTTGGAGGTCTCTATTATATGTCAAAGGCAAGCCCTTTACTAATACGTATAAATTAGTCATATTGCCAATTAGCCTTGCAGATTTACCTCTAAGCAACTCAAAAGAGTCTGGGTTTTTCTTTTGAGGCATAAGCGATGAACCAGTAGTAAAGGCATCAGATAGTTTTACAAAGCCAAATTCTGCTGAATTAAAGATAATCATATCCTCAGAAATTCTTGAAATGTGTACACCAAGTATAGCACAAGCACTAGTAAATTCCATAAATACATCTCTATCAGAAACTGCGTCCATAGAGTTTTGTGTAAGGATTGCGTTGCCTTCTTTATCGCAAAAACCAAGGAGAGTCGCTTCGTATGCTCTATCAGTCTTAAGGGTTGTCCCTGCAATTGCTCCACTGCCTAAAGGGGAAATGTTTGCACTGTGAAATACATTTTCAAAGCGAACTATATCTCTTTCAATGGCGTTTGCCCAAGCTAAGATATGATGAGCTACACTAACAGGCTGAGCCCTTTGTAGGTGAGTGTACCCTGGGATAAGGATATTCTTATTCTTGTTTGCAAGCTTTGCAAGAGTGTCAATTAGAGTCATTAAATGAGCTATAATCTCGTAGCAGGCAAATTTGAAATATAGACGCATATCTGTGGCAACTTGGTCGTTTCTACTTCTTGCAGTATGCAACTTTGCAGCAGCAGGGCATATAGAAGTCAAGTGTTGCTCTATGTTCATATGCACGTCTTCAAGCTCAGTTTTCCACTCGAAATTGCCAGCATTAATATCTGCTAAAACTTCGTCGAGAGAAGTGATTATCGACTCAGCTTCCTCATCTGTAATTATAGAGCATTTGGCAAGCATAGCAGCGTGTGCCTTAGAGCCTTCTATGTCGAAGAGAGCCAACTTTTTGTCGTATGAAACCGACTCACTAAATTTTAGCATTAAGTCGCTAGTAGACTCTTTGAACCTACCACCCCAACTTGCCTGTTTTGATTTTTCGCTATTTTTCATTTATAACAATATAGTATTTACAAATTTCGCCTCATTTCAATACAATTTTTCTAAAAATACGCTTGCTCTTTTTAGTATATTTACTTTAGTATATATCTGTATGAAAAAAATATTATTTATTATAACATCTTTAGCCTTATTATTAAACACAGCTTGCGTTAGCAATTCTGCAAAAAGTGGAACTTGTTGCTCTGCATCTGAAACTTATTCGAAGCCTCTAAAACGTGGCGATGGCTCTGCTACTACTGTTGTAACTGTATATGTAGATATTTCCCCTGAAGAGAGACAGCTTTTCTTAGACTTATACCTTGAATTAGCTAGAAACACTCAAAAAGAAGAGGGTTGCCTTGAATATAATATATGGAAAGACTTTAAGGGCGAAAACACATTTTTCCTATACGAGGAATATGCTGACGACGCTGCTTTAGCTGCTCATATGAACGCTCCTTACTTTAAAGTTTGGGAAGAGAAATCTGCAGTATTAAAAACTTTTGGTCGCCACGTAAAGGTATATCACACTAAGCTTTCTAGCGAATAAATCTAAAAAATGCCAAAATATCTTAAGTCAGACGAAATTATAGACCTTGAACTCTTTATCTCAGAAGATGAAAGAGAGAGCGAGGACTATAAGAAAAACAGAGACTTTGAGTTCTACTCGAAGGCAAGTAGTTTTAATAAGGCTCAAGATATTAATTTGTTGGCGTTTTGGATAGAGAAAATGCGAGGGCTTTCGGGCAAAATTAGCATAGGTAAATTTAGCCAAATGCTATATGCTCTGTCAGCTCTTCTTTTGTTTGCTCTTGGTGCTTTCTTGGCTTGGGGCTTCTTTGATTTAAGTAGCACTGAGGGGCTTTTTAGTATAAATTCTTTGCTTTGCATTTTAGGAATTTTGCTTTGCTTTGATTTTACGTGGGTATTTTTTGGCTTTTTTGCAGGGATTGCAAATTGGAAGATGAGCTTTTTCATAAGGCTGATTTTTGGCTCTAGGGGAAATTTAAGCGTAGTTGAAAGAAAGAATAAAAATTATTTTAGGGCAAGGGCAAAATTCTTGACTCAATTTTTTGGCTTAGGCTTTGCTTTATCTATGTTCTTTAGTGCCTACTTTGGCTTTAAGGCAGAAAATAGTGCCTTCCAATTTAAGTCAGGCGAATGTTTAGACGTACCAACTATGCAAAGCCTAAGCAAGTATATAGCCTTGCCTTATAGCTTGAGTTTTGGCGAAGAGACATTGTATCCAAGCTTTGCAGATGCTGAATTTGCAGAATTAGCATTTAGCCCAGAAATGGAAATTTTGTGCGAAAAGCCAGATAGGGAACAAGGCGTGTGGGCAAACTTTTTCTTGGCTGCATTTTTTGTATATGGAATTTTGCCAAGGTTGATTATATTTTTTGTATGCTTTGCAAAGGGTCGCAATAGTTTTGGTAAATACAAAATATTAAATGATAGCGACATAAATATATTGCTAAATAGAATGAAGCTAAGTTCTGCAAATAAAACAAATTGGCAAAGCTTAAAGAATGATAAAGATTGTAAGAATTTGCTAATTTTGCGTAAGGACTTAATTGCCTATAGCGATGTAATTAAAGATAGGGCTATAAAGCTTAGTAGCTTCGATAAATTTAATATATTTGAATATGAATTTTTGAGCGAATTTTTTACAGAAGATTTTGACGACACTCAAAGTGCATACCAAACTTTTACTATAGCATTTTTGTCTGATGATTATAATGACGAGGTCTTTGAGAATATGCAAAATTTAATTAATACATATCCAGAAAAGACTCTAAATGTATTGCTATTAGGGCGTTATAACAAAGCGTCGAATAGTTTTTATGAGCTTGTTTCTGTAGAAAAATCTTGGTGGGAGCGTAAGCTTAATGCAATTTCAACTCAAAATATAAATATATACTAATATGGCAAAGCAATTTAAGATGGTTATGATTGGGCGTCCCAATGATGGTAAATCTAGTATATTTGCCAACTTTTTGGGCGACGATAAAATAGCTGTTTCGCCTATCCCTGGAGAGACAAAAAAATTAGAAGAAAAGAAAATCAATTTAGAAGATTTTGACTTTGATATAGTTGATACCCCAGGGCTACAGCACCCCGAAACTGTGTATAAGGCATTTTTGGGCTACAAAAACGAAGGCTTAAACCCGCCTGAAGAATTTTTAAAGGACTACACTGACTCTAAATATCTGCACGATTTGCAAATTATGAAGGCACTTTTAGGGGCAAATATTGTGTTGTTTGTGGCTAATGCTGACAATATTTTTAACAATACTTCAAAGTTGTTGCTCGATAGTTTGTGTATGATTAGAGGGGAAGTTTTGGTCTTGGCTATAATTAATAAATCGCAGGCGAGCTGTGCTTCAGATTGGCTTGAGCAGTTTGCTTTGCGTAAGATAGAAGTATTTAATTTCGACGCATTTAAGTCTAGCTTTGCAGATTGTGTATTGTTCTTAGACTCTTTGAAAAATTCTAAGACTATGCACGGAAATAGCGACTTGATTTTAGCCTTAGACTCTCTAAAGGAAAATCGCTCAAAGCTTTGGGGTAGCTATCTTGAATTGGCATCTTTAGAGATATTAAATTCTTTAAAGCAACTTTTGGCTATGCAAACTACAGAAATTCAAAGCACATTTAAGCTAAGCCAAGAGCAAGAAATTTCTTTAATAGCAACGCATAAGGCAAAAATCATAGAATTTGAAGAGGCTTTTAGACGAAAAATTTTAGAGCTATTTAATTATTCTGGCTTGAAAATACATATAGAGCCAAGACGCATTGCAAACGATGAAGTTGAAGTAAAGCAAGCTGGATTTTTTAGAAAATTATTGGGCTTTTTGCCATTTTTCTCTAAGCCAAAACTTAGTGCTTATGTTAATTATGACTCAACTTTGACGATGAAATTTTTAAGAAACGCTATGTTTTTTATAAACACAGTCGTTGCTATTAGCTATGCAAAATCGGCTACAAAAGAATATTCTATAAGCCTAGATAAATCTGAGTATAAATCTATAAATATAGATAAGAAAGCAATTTACGCTTTTGCATATAGAGCGACAAAGGGCGACGATAGCGACTCTTTTTACAAAATGCAAAATGTCATTAAAGAACAAATAATAAAACATTTAAGAAAGAAATAAAATGGAAGCAATAGAAAATATACTAAGTAGAAATAGCGTGAGAAGATACCTTGAAAAGGAAGTATCTCAAGCTGATATAGAAACTATACTAAAATGTGCAATGGCTGCCCCTACTGGCAAAAATGTTAGAGACTGGGAATTTGTTGTTGTAAAAAATAAAGAGACTCTTTCTAGCATTGCTGAAGCTTTGCCTTTTGCGAAAATGTTGCCTGCGTGTTCAGTTGCTATCACTGTTTGTGCAGACGAAACTAAATCGGACTATTGGTTTGTAAATGCGTCGGCTGCGGCTCAAAATATTTTATTAGCTTGTAATGCTTTGGGCTTAGGGGCTGTTTGGGCAACTGCATATCCTTACGAGGAGCGTATGGATTTTGTCTCTAAGGCTTTGAATTTGCCAGAAAATATAAAGCCTCTTTGTATAATTCCTATAGGCTATCCTGCAACTGAGCCTAAACTTAAGGATAAATTTATTCCAGCTAAAATCCACTTAGAAACTTTTAAGGCATAAAAATTAGTTTTTCAAAAGTTTAGGAAAAATACACTTGCCCTTTATGCTTAGTTTTGGTCTAATGTGATTTAGAAAATTATATTTATAAAAAAATGGCAGCAAAAGTATTTACAATAGCAAATCAAAAGGGTGGAGTAGGTAAAACTACTACTGCAGTGAATTTATCTGCAGGTTTAGCACGTAGGAAAATCAAGACTTTACTTATAGATATGGACCAGCAGGCTAATGCTACTAGTGCATTGGGCTATGAGAAAACTGAGGGTTCTAGTATGTTCGAGGTCTTTTGTAATAGGGCTACAGCTGAGTCGAAGGTAATTCAAACTGAGCGTAAGAATTTGAGCCTAATTCCATCTGAATTGGCTATGGCTGAAATCGAAAAGGGCTTTGCTGACGAGGGCGACCACCTTTTAAAGCTATCATCTTCTATAGAAGCTCTAAAGCAAAGCGACGCTTTTGATGCCATAGTTATAGACGCACCTCCTGCCATTGGTGTATTGTCTATGAATGCTTTGAGTGCTGCTGACTACCTTTTAGTTAGCCTACAATGTGAGTATTTGGCTATGGAGGGCTTAGGGCAGATTTTGAATGTGCAAGCTGAGTTGAATAGACAAGGATTATCTAGGGTAGAACTTGGTGGTATAATTTTAACTATGTACGACTCTCGTACAAATTTGGCAAAGAATGTAGTTAGTGAAGTTAATACTCATATGAGCGATTATGCTTTTAAGACTTTAATTCCAAGAACAGTGCGTTTGGCAGAAGCCCCAAGTTTTGGTAAGACTATATTTGAATACGCTAGGTTTAACGAGGGTGCTTTTGCCTATGATAAATTGGCGAAAGAGTGTATTAAACGATTTTCCCTAAAGGGCTAATGCAAGAAGCTCCTAAAAGATTGTCTAGCCTTGAAGAGAAGCTTGGTTATACTTTTAAGAATATCGACTACCTAATTGAGGCGTTGACTCACCCAAGTAATAATTTGACATATTCAAATCAACGCTTGGAATTTTTGGGCGACTCTGTTGCGTCCTTGGTGATTTCGGAGCGTATTTATAAGGATAATCCTTATATGGACGAGGGCAAACTTAGCTCTTTGCGTTCGGCTCTAACTAGTGGTGAGTATATGATATACTTGGCAAACAAGCTTGAGTTGTCGAAGTATTTGATTTTAAATAATCCTGCCGACGCTGAGCGTATAAGGAAGGAAGAGTCTTCTGTTGCAGACGCATTTGAGTCTGTGATGGGGGCGATTTTTTTAGATTCAAATTTTGATGAAATAAAAAGGGTTATCCTTGGAATATATAAAATAGAAGATATAAATGCAGAGCAACTTTTGCTTGAGATTAACCCTAAGGGGACTCTTCAAGAGCTTGCAGCTCAACATCACGAGCCTCTAAATTATTATTTAGTAGAGCAAAAGGGCAAGGACCACGCAAAGATGTTTAAGTGCCAAGTTGCTTTTAGAAATAAGGAAATTTCAGGCGAGTTTTGTTCTTCAAAGAGAAAGGCAGAAGCGTCTGCTGCCTTTAATATGCTCAAAGAAATTACTAGCAAATGATAAAATTAAAATTCAAAGGAGATAGTTATAGCAGAATTGCAAGACCTGCCATAGCCCCCCTTTGTGCCTCATTATTGGCAAAAAAGAATAAAAAAGTAAACGTCATTTTGTGCGATAGCCTTGCGTATTGCGAGAGCGTATATGAAAAATTAAATAGCTTTTTGAAGATGGAGTTAAGGGGCGATTTTAATTTAAAGATTTTTCCGCCAGCAAATTCTAATATAGATACTTTCGAAAGTTATTGTATGCGAGCTAGCGTAATTGGAGCTTTGCAAGATAAAAAGTCGAAGGAGCAGTTGATTATACTTACGACAACTGAAACGCTCTTTGAGAGATTTTTAATGCCAAGTGAAAATTCGCATAAGATACTAGAAGTTGGCGAAAAAATTAGCATAAAGCAACTTAGCGACTTGCTTTCAAATACCTATGATTATTATAACGAAGTGCTTTGCGAAGGGGCAGGGCAGTACGCCCTAAGAGGTTCTATAGTAGACGTTTATCCAATTTCAGCCCTTAGTCCTTATAGGATAGATTTTTTTGGAAATGAAATTGAGTCTATAAAAACTTTCGATATAGATAGCCAACTTACAAAGAATAAAGTCGACTCTATAAGGATAGATAGTGCGTCGTCTAAGAATGAAAAGGAGAGTATTTTAGTAGATTTTTTACCAAGCGATGGGCATTATGTTTTTATAGATGTAGCTTTTATTTATAGAGATAATTCAAGCTTTTTTATGCGAGAGGAAAAGGTGAAAACTTCTCGAGGCTTTGCTCCGATTTTAGATAGAGGTGCATCTTTTTCAGCTCTGAGTACTTTAGATACTACTTCTGGATTATTTGGAGAAGATACGCAAATTCATACATCTAGTTTGCAAGATTTTGTGCAAGTAGATTTTCGTGATTTAATTGCGAGTGAAAGGGTTGAAAGCGAAGAGCGTTCTAGGCTAAATTTCTATAAAAAACTTGGCGAATTTGAGGCTCTAGGCTATGATATTTTTATAGAGAAGAGCAACGACACAGATATGGAATTAGTTGGCAATGCTCTGAATAATTTGGGGCAGAAGTTGAAGCTTAAATTTGTACCTACTTTTTATGGAGAAGGCTTTATTATAGACTTTAAAAAGTCGAACTTTCGCTTAGATAGTAAAGCAATTTCCAAGAAGGCAAGTGGGGTAGTTTTTCTTAGCTTTTCTGAATTTTTTGGTAGGAAAAATAAGGTATTTTTCAATAGAAAAACCAAGCCTCAAAAGACTCAAATCGACAAACTTTTAGACTTTTCTGAACTAGTCGAAGGCGACTTTTTAGTACACTTAGCTCATGGCATATGCAAATATATGGGTATGTCGACTTTAAACACCCCAAGTGGCACGCAAGAGACAGTGAAATTGGAGTTCGACGAGGGAGCTTTTTTATACGTACCACTGCACAATGTATACCTACTAACTCGCTACTTGAATTTAGATAAGAAATACCCAAAGCTATCTAAAATAGACGCAAAAGCTTGGACTAAAGTTAGGCTTGCTGCCGAAAAGGCATCTTTGGATTACGCTAGTGAATTGCTTGAAATGCAGGCAAAGCGAGAGAGCCTAAGGGGTATAGCATTCCCCGAAAACGACAAGTGGCAAAGTAGCTTTGACGACTCTTTTGAATTTACAGAAACTCCCGACCAGCTCAACGCTATAGGCGAGGTATATAAGGATATGCAAATTCCACACCCTATGGACAGGCTAATTTGTGCTGACGTAGGTTTCGGTAAGACAGAAATTGCAATGCGAGCAGCCTTTAAAGCAGCGTCATCTGGCAAGCAAGTTGCTATACTTTGCCCTACAACTATATTGTGCCAACAGCACTTTTTGAATTTCAAAGAGCGTTTTGCTCCTTACCCTATTATTATAGAGAGCCTTTCAAGATTTAATACAAGGGCAGAGAGCAATAAGATAAAGGCACAACTTGCTACTGGAAAGATAGATATAATAATTGCAACGCACGCAATGCTTAGCAAAGACGTAACTTTTAGAGACATAGGCTTATTGATTGTCGACGAAGAGCATCGCTTTGGGGTCAAGAATAAGGAGAAGATAAAGAAGTTTGCAGCGAATGTTGATATATTGACTATGAGTGCGACCCCAATACCTAGAACTTTGTATTTTGCAATGATGGGAGCAAAGCAAATGAGCGTTATGCAAACGCCTCCAAGAGATAGACTTCCTGTTGAGACCTTTATACAAGAGTATGATTTGGAGGTAATTCGAAAAGCTATAGCCCAAGAAATTGATAGAAAAGGGCAGGTGTTCTATTTGCATAATAGGGTTAAGACTATAGATAATACTGTCAATATTTTGAGGAATATGTTCCCCGATTTGAAGATAGAGGCAGCCCATGGACAGATGGACGAAAAGGAGCTTGAAGCTTATATGTGCAGGTTCATTGAGGGTGAATACGACATTTTGGTATGCACGACTATAATTGAGTCAGGCATTGATATTCCTAATTGCAATACGATTATTATAGAGTCTGCAGACAAGTTTGGCTTAGCTCAGCTATACCAACTTAGAGGGCGTGTTGGACGTTTTAATAGACAAGCTTATGCTTATTTACTCTTGGATAAAAAAGACAAGATGTTGACTAATGCTAAGGAGCGATTGTCGGCAATAAGAGAGTATAATAAACCAGGTTCTGGCTTTCAAATTGCAGCTAAGGATTTACAACTTAGAGGCTGTGGAAATATACTTGGAGCAAAGCAAAGTGGGCATATTTCAGGGGTTGGCTTTGACTTGTATTGCTCTTTGCTAAAGCAGAGTGTAGCAAGACTTAAGGGCGATAGAGTTGCCTTTGCGATAAGGGCTAAAATTGATTTAGACTTCATTAAACTTGGCGACTATGAGGCAAATATGCTTATGAGCAATAGGAAGCGATTGGAGTTCGACGACCCTAATATTTACGACTCTAAAGGCGAGCTTAAACGCAATTTTGCAGTTGCTATGCTATCTCAAGATTACATACCTCAAAGTCAGATACGAATGGATATGTACAGGCGTATAGCCCTTGTTGAAAGCGAGGCAGAATTAGATGAGCTTAAGGTGGAAATTGCAGACAGATTTGGCAAAATCCCTAAGGAAACTGATAGGCTTTTCACCCTTGCTAGGATTAGACTCTTGGCTGAATTTAACTCTTTTAGCACTGTTAATGTGGCAGGCGATACGATGAAGTTGCAAGAGGCTTTTAGCTCTAAAAATGTATACTTTAGAGTAGCTGGAATGTTGCCAAAACTTAGTGCTACTAAGCCAGATGCGAAACTTAAAGAGATAATAAACTTCTTGAGATACACAATTAAAAGCTTGGCAAAAAAGCCTATAACTTCAAAAAAATAAAAAAAACTTGCTCTTTGGCTTAATATTTGACATATTTTCTTTTGTTTTATGGCTTATAGCGTAAAAATTTAAAGAATTTTAAAAGAAATAATTATGAAAAAATATTTGGCAATAGCCTTTTTAAGCGTGGTATCTACATCTATGCTCTTTTCTCAGCAATTAAAAAATGCACCTATGCAACAGTTGTCTGCACCTGCTCAAAAGAATGTAAGTTCTGACACAATCATTGCTATAGTTGAAGGCAAAATCATTACTAATGAAGACTTGAAAAAGGAAATTATGCCTTTGGTAGCTCAAATTAGAAGGTCGTCAAGGAACGAATTTGAGTTTAATCAAAGGGTTAAGAATTTGCACGTAGAAGTACTCGAAAACTTGATTAATAAGGTTTTGATAGTTAAGGATTTTTCTGATAAGGGTATGCAAATACCTCAGTCTTACTTAGACTCAGCTTTCGAAGAACACTTGAAAAAAGAATTTAATTCAGATAGAAACGCCTTTTTGAAATATCTACAAAGAGAGGGCAAAACTGTTAAGCAATTTAAACAAGAACAGAGCGATACTATGATTGTTGAATATATGCAAGGTCAAAAACGTAGGTCTGTATCTGAAGTTAGCCCAGCGAAAATTAAGGAGTATTACGAGGCGAATAAGGCTAAGTGGGTACAACCTGATAGCGTTAAGCTAAGCCAAATAATGTTGAAAGCCAGTGAAACTGCAAATGTGGAGGAACTTTTAATAGAGATAATTGAAAAGGCTAGACTTGGCGGCGATTTTGCAGAACTAGCAAAGAAATATAGCCAAGATAAGGCAATTGCAGAAAAAGGCGGCGACTGGGGCTGGTATAAGAAAGGCGAACTAGTTAGCGAAGTTGATGAAGTTGCTTTTAAATTGGATATAGGCGAAATCAGCGAGCCAATAAGAATGGGTGATTTTATCTATATACTAAAAGCCCAAGAGAAGAAAGCAGAAGGCGTTCAAGATATGGAACAAGCCAGAGAGCAAATCGAATGGACTTTAGTAAATCAAAGTGCAGCTGTCGAATATAGAAAGTGGATAGAAAAACTCCGAAAAGATGCCTATATAAAATATATGCACAAAGTCGAAGCCCAATAAATCCGAGCCGAATAAAGTTGTTTTATATCAAGACTTAGTTTTTAATAATTTTTTTAAAATAACTTAGAATAAGACTGAGTTTATAAAAAAACAGAATAAGACTGAGTTTATAAAAAACAGAATAAGACTGAGTTTATAAAATAACTTAGAATAAGACTGAGCGTTAAGAAATTTTCAAAAGGGCAGAATATATAGAGATAATCTTTATATCTAGCCTAATGGAGAGATGGCAGAGTGGTCGATTGCGCTCGCTTGGAAAGCGAGTGAGGTGTAACAGCCTCCGGGGGTTCAAATCCCCCTTTCTCCGTTTTTAAAAATTTAGGCGAACCGCTGTTAGCGGCTCGCCTTTTTTTGGTCTAAAGCTAGGCGTAGAGCCACTTGGCTGGGCGTTTGGGCGCTAACACCGGTTCGCTATAAGAGCTGTGGGCGAGACGCTAATTTTCGCAAAAATCGCCCAAAATAGCCCTTTTTAAAGGGCTAAGTGTTAGCGCCGTATCAAGCACTTAGGACACTAGAACGGGCGTATTTTTGGTTTTGAGGTTGATTTTGGGTGCCATTTAGAGGCGATTTTAAGCGTTATTTGTGCTTTGTCGTGGGTTGGTTTTATGTTTTGTCTTGTGTTAGGGTCTATGGCATGTGGGGGTGTTCAAAATAAGTGTTGACATATTGGGCTGGATTTGGGAGTATTGTGTAAAATATTAAGAGTTATGAGTGAGGCGAAGGCAATTTTTCCGAGATTGGAGAGGATTTTAGAGCAGATGGGCGAGAACATTAAGTTGGCTCGCTTAAGGAGGGATATGAGTGCTGAGAGTTTGGCTCAGAGGGCTGATATTTCTCGTAGCACTTTGTTGTCTATAGAAAAAGGCAGAGGGTCTGTAAGCATTGTAAATTATATGCAAGTGCTCTTTGTCTTGGGGCTGGAAAAAGATTTTCTTCTTTTGGCAAAGGATGACGAGTTGGGTCGCAAAATCCAAGATGCAAAGTTAATTGTAAAAAGGCGAAGTTCGAAGAAATCCACTTAATGGGGGGCTTCTAAAAATTGGTTTTGATTAGGTAGCAAAAACTTTGTTTTTGCACTAAGATAAGTTGCAATTGCTCTTTTTAGCCTATTTTTGCTTGAATTTCCTTGTTTTTACGTCAAATAATTGCATTATTATCCTTAAAAAACAAGAAAGTTACGCTAAAAATATTGACTCAAGGCTAAAGCCCTTTTCGCCCATTCGCTAACGCTCAGGGTCATTGCTAAAGCAATGCTCCTACGCCCTTGTGGTTGTAGTCTTAAAAATAGCTAATTGCCAATTTTTAGAAGCCCCCCTAAAGAAAGTTTAGTATGAGTACGAATAAGAAAATTTTAGTTTATGCAGACACCCCTTATGCCGACGCTCCTTTGAAGCTTGGCGTGTTGGAAAGCACTATTGTGCGTGGCAAGGAAATTTTTGCTTTTGAGTATTCTAAAGAGTGGCTTAGGTTTGGGGTGGCTTCTAAAAATTGGTTTTGATTAGATAAGCAAAAATGAATTTTTGCAAGAATACAAGTTGCATTTATTCTTTCGTGTTTCTTTTTGCTTAAATTTCCTTCCTTTCACGTCACGCAACGCTGTTGCTATCCTTTGAAAATAAGAAAATTGCACTAAAAATAAACTCGAAAATAATTAAATGCCAATTTTCACAAGCCACCCTAGGTATAAATTTGCGATAGACCCAAGTTTGCAGCTCTATTCAGGCAAGTATTATAACGAAAATGACAAGATAAATTTTGGCATTTTTACAGATTCTGCACCTGTTTGAAGATAAGTTTTTCTTGATATTTTACCTTTCCTATTTTGGAAGAATTTTGCATAGCAAAATCTGTTTGTTGCAGCAGAGATAAACACAAATTTGGAAGCCGTGCCGTCACGGCTGGGGGCGAATTTTGATGCAAAGGCGTGAGGCTATTTTGGCAAAAGAAGAGGGGCGAAAGAGCAATAGGCTGAGCGAGTCTGACTATCTTTTAGGCGTTTATGACGAAGTTAGAATGGGGGCTTTGAGGTTTAAATTGGAAGGCGACAAAAAGTTTTTAAACGCCGACAAAGCCTTGGCTGCTCCTCCTTTTGCGTCGCTTAGAGAGCTGCAAGATGCCTGTTTGCATATAGAAGATGACGAGGAAAATGAGAGCATAAAATGGCTTAATATGCTGTTGGCTCCTGGTTCATCTTTGGGTGGGGCTAGGCCTAAGGCAAACGTCGTCGACACAGAAGGTAATTTGTGGATAGCGAAGTTTCCTAGCAAGAATGATGACGCTGATGTTGAGGCTTGGGAGATGGTGGCGAACGACTTAGCGACTTGCTTAGGATTAAATGTACCTGAAGTGCAGTTGAAGAAATTCGGCAGAGCAAAGCATACATTTTTGACAAAGCGATTCGATAGACAAGGCGAACGCAGAGTACATTTTGCGTCTGCAATGACCTTGGGTGCTTTATTAAAATTAGTTTTTGAACAGATTAGCAAAGGGCAATTATTCTTTTTTGTCTATTCTTGCTTGAATTTCCTTGTTTTTACGTCAGATAATTGCATTATCATCCTTAAAAAACAAAAAAATTACGCTAAAAATATTTCAAAAAATAATTAATTGCTAATTTTCATAAAGTACCCTTACTTGGCTACAGCGATGGCGACAATGCTGGTAGTGGAGCTAGCTATCTCGAGCTTGCAGAATTTATAATACGCAATGGCATTGAAAGCGACTTGAGGGAGCTTTGGACACGCATAGTTTTCAATATATGTATTGGAAATACTGACGACCACTTGCGTAACCACGGATTTTTACTAAAGGGCGACAAGTGGAAGCTATCGCCAGTCTATGATATAAACCCGAACCCTTACGCAAGGGGCTTGAGTTTGAATATCGATGAAGAGAGCAACGACTTGGATTTAGACTTAGCTATGTCAGTTCATAAACACTTTAGAATATCAAAGAGTTACGCAAAAGATACAGTAAAAGATTTCGCCAACTTAATCTCTGATAGATGGCATATTTACGCAGGCGATTACAACATTTCCTCTGCCCAACAAGAACGCTACAGCGACGCTTTTTCTGCCGCCAACGACTACGCAGAACGCCACCCAAATTGGTAAAATTTTGTCTCTAAATAGCATAAAAAAGCACTTGAGTAATTTCAAGTGCTTTTTATTGGTCTTGCTGTTTGAGATTAAATTTCTTTTTTTAGTTTGTTTATTATAGATTGTATTTCTTGCTTTTTCTCTTTTTTGTTGGCAGGAGTGTAGTTTAAGGTCATCTCGTAATATTTTATTGCTTTTGCTGTATTTATTTCTGCACCTCCAAGACCTTTTTCGTAGATTAGGGCAAGCATAGGGTAGACATTATTAGGGATATATCCTTTGCCCTCAAAGTCTTTGAGATATGAGAATGCTTTAGTGTAGTCTTGCTCTACAAATTCGCCATTAAAGTAAAACTCGGCTAAGTTGAGTTTGGCTTCTGTGTTATTGCTTGGGTGAAGGTCTAAAGACTTCTTATAATATTCTATAGATTTTTGCATATTTTGTTCTATAACTTTGCCTTCCTTGTAGCATTTAGCAATATATTCGGCGTAATCTTTGAGGTAAAAATCGTTTATTTTTGGATTAGTTTTTAGGTTTAGGCATTCTAGGCATAGGTCAAAAGCCTTTTTCCTTTCTGTGTCATCGCCATTTTTGTATATATCAATTAAGTCTTGCTTAGCCTTTGTGTAGCCCAGTGAGGCAGATTTTTCGTATAAGTCAATAGCCTTTTGTAAATCTTGAGGAATTAGGGCTTGCTCAATCCTAAATGCAGTGCTTTTAGGGTTATATATATTTGCTACACAATAATAATCTTCGCCACTTTCAAGTTCGTATAAACCTGAGATATTCTTTACAAATATATAAGGGTATTTAATTAGATGTTTTGCATTTTCAAATTCGTCTAGCTCATTGATTAATTTTTTAGCTCTTTCTACGTCTTTATCTGCAAGAGTGCCTGTTGCATAGCAGTAGGCAAGGGCTATGTAGGAGTTAAATAAAGCGTTGTTTGTTTTTTCTTGAGATTTTACTTGCTTAACTGTTTTTTCTAAGAAAGAAATTGCCTCTTTGTCTTTTTTCTCTAGGGCTATTTTTGCTAGATATTCGTAGATTTCATATTCGAGGTCGTCTCGAGTTCTTGCTAATTCGAGTAGAGCTAAATATTCGGGGGTGTCATCTTTAGGCTCATCTTTTTTGTTTGCGTATGCAAATTGAGGCTTTGAAGCTTCGATTAGGCGTAGTAGGGCAAAGGCGTTGCCTTTTTGCCAGCCTTCTTTATAGATTTCAAGTGCCTTATCTTTGTCTAATATAGTGCCAAAACCACATTCGTAGCACCTGCCTAATTTGTCTATAGCTTCTATAAAACCATTTTCATAAGCCTTTTTGTACCAATAAAATCCACTGTGGGCATTTTGGTAGCTTGCAGCAAATAGCCCTTGAAATGCCAAATAGTTTTTAGCCAATTCATACATAGCGTCTACATCGCCATTCATAGCTCTTTTGTCGAGTGGCTCGCTTGCAATATATTCATCAAAGGGGACGCCTATGCTACAGTAAAGTGATTTTATATTTTCGTTAATTTCTAACTTTTCTTCAGCAAGGTCGGCTGCTTTTTTGTAGTAATATATAGCTTTATCTATATCTTTTTTAGTGCCTAAGCCACTTTCGTAACAGCTTGCTATTGCAGAGTAAACTTTGCTGTCGATTTTAGGTTTCGCACCTTTTTTTAGATATTTTAGGGCTTTTTCAAAGTCTGCTTTATCGTAGTAATAAAAGCCAATTATAGAAGAGGCTTCGTTGAAATAATCTGTGCAGTGGAAGTATAATTCGATGGCTTTTTCTACATCTTTTGCAGTGCCTATTCCATTATAGTAGGCATTTGCGAGCTTGAGAATTACCCTAACTTCGAGCTGAGTTGGCTCTTCGCTAATATTCTTGCAGGCTTTTTTATAAAATTCAAAGGCTTCTTCGAGATTTCCCTTGTCTTCGGCAATTATCCCAAAGCCATAATAGCCAAAGTCATAGCCCATATCTATAGCTTTTTGGAAGAATTGCTCAGCCTTTTGAGCGTTGTCTGCGTATAAATCTTTAAGCGTTCCATATTTTTGACTATTTAGATAAGCCTCAGCTAAATTGAAGTAGTCTATAGCTGTCTCAAGCTTCATTAAGCCTAGCTCGTATGCTCTAAAGTTTTTGTTTGTGCTGATTATAGCTTTAATTCCTTTATTGAAGATTTCCTTAGCCTTTTCTTCGTCTTTTTCGACTCCAATTCCTTTTAGATAACAGAAAACTAGGGCGTTTGCAATGTCGTCTAAGATGTAATTGTAGCCTTTTCTGTCTTTATTTATCTCGTGTAAATCGAGGAGCATTTTCGAAAATTTATCTAAGTTTTTGTCGCACAAATCGCCTTTTAGGTAATTATTTGCTACAAATAGGTAAATATCTGTGGCTACATTTTCTTGCTCATTTAAAATCTTTTCCAACTTTGCAAAGATTTCCTTAGCCTTATCGAGGTCTTTGTCTTGGTAATATAGGACAAGCTGGGCTAGGGCGTTTAGATTATTTTGCTCTGCTGCTTGATTGTATAATTCAAGGGCTTTATCTATATCTATTTCACAGCCTACGCCATATTCATATAAAACTCCAAGCCTTACACTTGCGTCGAGATTGCCTTTTTTGTGAGCTTCATTTGCCCAATAAAAGGAAGTGTAGGCAAATTTTTTATCAACTTTTCTCGATACTAATGTGATAGTAGGGCTTTGCATAGATAGGCTATACATAGCGTCAGCGTCACCATTTTCGGCTCTTTCTTCGAGACTTATATTAGATTTTTCCTCAAAGCGTGGAAATAGAGCGTCAAAAACATCTGGCGTTTTTGCTACAGGTATTTGAGCTTCAGGCTTTTCAGTTGCCTGAGCAGAAGAGGCAATGAGAGCAATTAATAGATATAAGCTAAGATTTTTCATACTTTTATTAAAGTATTTGAATTTAGGCTTGTAAAGCTTTTTTTGAAATTAAGCGTGGAAGCTAAAAAATAAGGGGATTTATTTTTAAGTATTATTAATTTTTTTTATTGGGGATAGCTTTTACCTAAAATGAGGGGTAGTTTTCCTTAAAATAGGTATATTTGACTTTTATAAAGCCTTTTCGCCTTGTCATAATCCATATTTATGCTTGACAATGATTATTTTGGGTCTATATTTTGCCTTTAAACTAAAGTATAATTGTGCTTTTAATTTAAACTAACTAAACTAAACAGATAATGAAGAAAAAACTAAACGTAGTAAAGACGCTGTCTTTAACTAAACAGATAATGAAGAAAAAACTAAACGTAGTAAAGACGCTGTCTTTATTATCGCTCCTTTGTGGTGCGATACCAACCTTGAATGCCGATGATAGTCCGACTATTATCAATGGGCAATTAAAAGGACTTGATGGCGAAGTCTATTCTAACTATAAGGCAAGTGATAGCGGATTTTCAAATCTTTATTTAAAAGGAGGCTCGACTCTAAAAGATAGTGATTTTTCAAACACTACTTTTAATTCAACTCAGCTGTTGATTTATGCAAATTATATATCTTCAGACGCTTCGGCTTCGTTGGCTAATGACACAGCGACTATAGAAAATGTAACTTTCAGTGGTAGCACAGCAAATATATCTAGCGATACTTATAGCAGAACTGCTTTTTGGATTGGCTATTACTCTTCTCAAGATATGCACGCATATTTGAATAATGTAGACTTTAGCGATATGACTATCAATGCCTACACTGGGTTAGATGGTGGCTATACAGGTTTGCTATTTTCATATAGTTCTACTTTTGAAAATATAAGTTTCAATAATTTGACTTATACATCTACATCTGCTTCGGCTGGAACGGCTTACGCTTTTTGGCTAAGTTCTGTTAAGCTAATTGACGTAGATTTTAGGGATATGACTATCAATTTAGATACGAATGCTGATGTGCTTGTAAATATAGGTATATCTGGCAATTCTTCAAATTGGGCTTCATTGTCTGATGTAGACTTTAGAGGAGCTACATTTAATGGCGAGTTGATGGGGCTAGACGATTTTTACTTAAGTGGTTCTGGCACAAAAGCTGAGCTAAATAATGTAGTGCTTGGCGATGGTACGCTTTATAGTGCAGGTGAGTTTAGGTGGGGTGAGCTTGAGTTAAATGGCGAAACTGCTTTTTGCTTGCGTATAAATGACTCAAACGACTCTGTAGCCTACTATGTATTAGAGAATGCACGTGGCGACAATTTGTATTACTTAAGTAGCAACTACTATACATACGACGCAGATAGCGACTCTTATACTTTATATACAGGCGAGGACACTGCCGATTACTCTATGGTAGCTATAGATTTAGCATCTATGAACCAAGGTATAATCTTAGACGACGCTGAT